>CAYUQT010000044.1:0-81555 GCA_964446835.1 uncultured Planctomycetales bacterium
GTTTCCATGCCTACTCTTATCGGCTAACGCTACATCTTTTCGTGAACCGCTCTAGCCTCGATGTGGTGCAGCCGGCCGCGCAGTTTGCCGTGCCCTTCTGGGGCATCTACGCTCCGGACACAGCGTTCTACTGGCGGGTGCGGACACGGAACGACAAGGGGATCTGGGGCGAATGGAGCGGTATACGAACGTTTCAGTGGCAGGGGCCTCGCGTGCCGATCGGAGTGGCGGTGAGCCAATCGGGTGAGACCTTCACCCTGCGATGGCAACCGAACCCTCGGGGCGAGCGGCCGGTGGCCTACGAGGTCTACGGCAGCGACATCAAGGGGTTCTCCGTCAACAAGGAGCCTCACGATATCCCCAGCCTGGGCAAACTGGCGGGCAACTATCTGGGCCGGACGGCATCGACGGAGATGGTAGTGGCAGGTGCCGCTGCGGCGGATCGAAAACCGGTCGGCGTTGAACGGGCGGAGAATCTGAACCGCTGCTACTACCGAGTGGTGGCCGTGGACGGCCAGGGGACACATAGCATCTGCAGCGACTACGCCGAGCTGCCGCATCCGTTTATCTGGAGCCGGCCGGCGACGGCTGCGACGATCGGTCGGCCGTATCGTTACGAGCCGAAGGTCACCCGCATCATGGGTGACTTGCAGTATCGGTACGAAGGGGTGCAACAGGGTTTCTGGGAACAGGAGCGCCTGAGCTTTGCGCTGGCGCAGGGACCTTCTTGGCTTCGGATAGATCCGGCCACAGGCGTATTGTCCGGCACTCCTCCCGTCGGCAGCGGCGGGAGATGTCCAGTTCGCATCGTGGTGACGGCTACGTTCGAGCCGCGAAGCGGCAAGGACACGTTCAAAGACAACCTGCCCCCGCGGACGGCAGAGCAGGCTTTCGAGCTGAAGGTCGACGGCGGGTCGTAGTCAGGCGGTCAGACGTTGATCACGGCCGCCGTGAGTTGCGTTCGCACGGATCCCTCGGCCGGGATGTCGACGACGTTCTGGCCGGTCTCCAGTGCCTTGGGCATCGAGGAGAACGGTTCGAGGCAGCAGAGGTAGCTTCGTCCCCACCAGGGTGCGTCGATCTGGCCGGCCACTTCGCAGATCCAGAACCAGCGAAACAGCGAGGCATCCCAGGTCATTTCAAAGGCGAGCTTGCGATCGGGATTGATCATTCGGCACAGGCCTCGTTCGAGGTCGTCGAGGAAGACCATCTTGTCGGTTCGACTATCGGGTCCGCGGACGACGGAGTAGTCGAGGCCGTCGGGACCGGTCGGCCAGGCGATGGGCTCGGTCGCTTCGAGGCTCGGCAGGAAGCGGCGGGCCGGCACCTCGATGATGTTGCCCGGTGCCAGAAAGGGCTCGCCCAGGGCCGGATGGTGGCCCCACATGACGCCCAGCGGCTGGGGTGAGAGGTTTCTCGCCTCCTCGGAGATGTACAGCGTGGGGTCGTTGCTCTTGAGGGTCAACGTCTTGGTGAGGGCGAACGGCGTCCGGAGCATCTCGCAGGAGAATTCGACGGTTGCTTCGTTCGGGCCATCGGAGAGCACCCTGTAGGTGAACGGCAGGCCCCACATCTCGCCGTGGAAGCCGATGATTGCACCGTGGTAGTTCACCTCGAAGCTGCCGGAGGGGAAGCATTCCATCCAACCGCCGGCGCCGAAATCGCGATAGGGAGCCGTCGAGAAACTGGATGGAGTGAAGGCCGTGCGGTGCCGTCGGCCGGGGTGGTGATACATCAGGTCGATGTCGGCGGGCTTGTGGACGAACTCGTCGATGATGCTGCCACGTTCGATGTTCACGGAAATGCGAAGGATCTCGTTCTCCAGGATCACGTGCTCATATCCGTCGATAAGATAGTGCGTATGGACCCGGGGGCCGTGCCTGCGGAGACATGCCATCTCAGAACTCCTTCTGTCCGTCAAGTGCTCGCGATAAGGCCTCGCATTTGCGACGGGCATTGCGGTCGATCTACGGCGATGCGACCACACGCGCCCGTTCCAGCTCAAGGGCGAACCGCCCTCGTGTCAGCGTTGTGTTGGCCACAAGGTAGAGAACCCCTGCTCTCAGGTCAACGGCGAGCCCACCCTCATGATCGGCGATGCGGATCGGGGAGCCGAGCAGATCCATCGCCTGCACCGACGGTGACGGCAGATGGGCCAGCAACCGTTCCGTGCCGGAGACGGGCTGCAACGGCAATACCACGGCCACTGTCCGGTCCGGACGACTGAAGACCTCGATTCGCAGGTGACCGGTATTGCAGCGGATACTTCGCAGGGGTTCGGTGCCGTCCAGGAGATCGAGCCAGACATTCGTCGCGACGACGATCGGCTGCCATCGTCCACGATCGTCCAGCAGCTCGTTCCATGCCGACGCCCAGAAAGCTCGGGGGTCTCCGGCGGCCCGTCGACGTGTGAAGGAGGCAATGGTCTGGTCAACCGATGGGGGGATGGGTGACGTTGCAGTGGAGGGGGTTGTCGCAAGGCCGGTCGTGCTCTCACGCAGGACGGTCAGGCCTATGGCACGGGCACAGGCATCCGATCGCGGTCCATGTGGGGGAACGAGCACCTGAAAGCCCGCCGGGGCGCCTTGCCGACGGGGGGCAATGGGGCGAACGACGCCGAACTCGAGAGGCCGAGGGCGTGCGAGGGGGGTGGTTCCGTCGATCCATTCGGCGGTACACGGGTACCATCCGCGTTCGAGTGATCCTTTCCAGAGGACGAGGGGTGATGTCGTCTGCGGCGTGATGGTCACCTCGCCCGAGCGTTCGGCCGATGGTGCCCTTCCGAGTTGCCAGCGGAGCGTTCGCTGCGACACGGGTGAGTCATCACAGCGAAATCCCGCTTTGATTTCGAATAGTTGCTGGTGGTAGAGCAGGCCGGAGGTGGTCGGCACCGAGAGCGTCACCAGAGGTCGCCGGCAGGGCTGATAGGCGGTCGGGGCCGAACCGGATTCGAGCTTCACGGCGTCCAACCACAGGAGATACGGTTCGGTCGCTCGTTCCGGCGTGAGGATGAGCGGGCTGGGAGCCGTTTGTCGCGAGGTTTTGAAGGCGATGCTGAACCTCTTCCACTGTTGCTGGACTTTGAAGCGGGACAGTTGTGCGGCGCTTCCGGTCGAGATGGCCGCCAGGACCGAATGCGGCTCACTCGCTTTGAGGAACATACTGATGCAGCGGTTGGGTTCAGAGTTGGTGTTGTCCATCGGCAGCGGGATCCGCAGGGTGGTTTCTTTCTGCTCTGGCTCGACCATGAGGACGGCGCTGCACGTTCCGTGGGCGGCGGTTCGGGTGTCGATTATAAGTCCCATCTGCAGGTCGTCTTCGCGGCGAGTTGAGACGCACCAATCGACATCGCCCAGCTCGAACGACGTGTCGGCGTAGAGCAGGTTTTCGTTGTCGGCCGGCCGAGTGGTGGTGGTAGAGGACGTGGTTTGGGATTGCGCCGCCAGAGTGACGGCGACGACTGTGAATGCCCAAAGACCGGCGACAGAAACGAGGTGTTCTTGGGAAATCCGCATGACGATCCGGTAGTATATCATCGGGATCGACGGCATGGAGTACGTCGGTGGGCAGCGCCGGTGGCTGTGGGGTTGAATCACTTGGATTGCGAGACATGACCGAACGACTTCAGAAGGTGCTGGCCGCGGCGGGGTACGGTTCACGAAGGGCGTGTGAGGAGATCATCCTTGCGGGTCGGGTTCGTGTGAATGGCAGGATTGCGGCCACGTTGCCGGTGCTGGTCGATCCGGAGCGGGACGCCATTCTCGTGGATCAGCGCCGCATTCAGGCCGAGCGCAAGGTCTACTATCTGCTGAACAAGCCAAAGAACGTCTTCTGCACGCAGTACGACCCTTCCGGGCGCAAGCGGGCCGTCGATCTGCTGGAGGGGATTCGCGAACGGGTGTATCCGGTGGGGCGGCTCGACGCCGACAGCAGGGGTCTGCTGCTGATGACCAACGATGGCGATCTGGCGGCCCGGCTGACGCACCCGCGATACGGCATCCCCAAGACCTACCGGGCGTGGCTGCCGGGGCGAATCACTCCGGAGAACCTCGAACTGCTTCGTCGGGGGATCTGGCTCAGCGGCGGCAAGACACAGCCCGCGCAAGTCAAGCTGATCTACGGCGGGGCGATGCACAGCGTGATCGAGCTGACGCTTCATGAGGGCCGCAATCGTCAGGTCCGGCGGATGCTGGCCAAGCTGGGACATCGCGTTCGCGATCTGATCCGAATCAGCATCGGTCCACTGAGCCTTCGGGGGCTCGGTGTGGGGCGGTGCCGTCCTCTCCTGCCGAAAGAGGTGGAGGAGCTTCGTCGATGGACGAGTCGCGTTCGGCCGAAGGCGGCTGGGACGAAGCCCGGTCCGGTGATCAAGAAGTCGCGACCGGTTCGGGCGGAGAAATCCGTATCGGAGGCCACGCCGGTCAGGCCTCGCATTCGACCGGGCACAGGGAAGGTTCGACGGCGTATCCTTCCACCGAGTCCGGAGAGCTGACGCGCGGTGCGATCTCTGCGCGTCGGGGATGTTGTACTTGTTCGGCAGGCTTTTCTGGTAAAATACGGGCAGGTCATTTGACTTCGGTATCGGTGCGCCTACGATCTAGCAAAACGAACGCGATACCTTTCCTTCAGATGAAGACCCGCTGACCACGGGTCTTCAGCGTTTTTACGCCGATTCGTTTGCCGGTTGCCGGAACGTAATGTATGTTTAAGTAGCGTGCTTAGACAGCCGCTGGACGTCGCTTGCGATGTCTGACTGAGATGGGACCCGGCCCAACCCGCGGGTCCCATCTTCGCGCGCACTAAGGGTTTGAGGCGTAGGTCTCGACCCGTTCGCATTTGACCGGTGGGAGAAATCTGGCCCCTGTCGTACCCGTGATCACCTACGAGGGTCGGCAGGGGCCCATCTTTTTCCCGGCCCTTCGCGTTTCTCATTCTCCGCCTGCTCTTGAATCCTCGCTCCTGTGTCCAAGATTCTGCGAGAATCGCCCGTGAAGGCGAGGTCGGGACTTCCATTGAGCTGTTTTCACCACCCCGTTTCTTCTCGTATGATCTGCCAGGCGGCACCGGTTTGGGATACCGGGTCGCAGCCACCAGATGGCGGAGTATTGTCAGTCCCAGTCGGGTGTTCTCGGAGAGAGTCTCATGGTCGGTCGAAGCACGTTGGTGTCGATGGCTGCCGCTGTTCTCTGTTCTTGTGCGGTGGCGATTCCGCAGGCGATGTCGTCTACGTATTATGTCTCAACGCTCGGGTCCGATCAGAACGACGGCAAGAGTCCGCAGACGTCGTGGCGGAGCCTCGCGAAGGCCGGCAGCGCCGCGATCGCGCCAGGGGATACGGTGCTGTTGCGCCGAGGCGATGTGTGGCGAGAGTCCCTTTCGCCCAAGAGCGGCAAGCCGGATGCCTTTGTCACCTATGGCGCATACGGCAGCGGCGCCAAACCCCTTCTGCTGGGTTCGGTTCGAAGGAACAATGCATCGGATTGGAAGGCCGAGGGCAACAACATCTGGATGAGCGTTGAGTCGAGTGTGCGTCGTGGTGCGGAGCTGCTGGTCAACCCGAGCTTCTCGAAGGACGACGCCTATTGGGGGCTCTACTGGGAACACGGCGCCGTTGCTCAAGGGGCGCGGGACACCTCGGACTGTGATTCGGCCCCGGCGAGCTATCGCATCCTCTGCAAGAAGACGGGCAAGACCGGGTCGGACATTCAGTTCTACACCGGGCCGATCAAGACAGTTACCGGACGGCGATACCAACTGTCGTTTCGGGCCAAGTGCAGCCGGCAGTTTGAGTTGAAAGGGCCGGGGTTCTTCAAGAACGGTCCGCCCTGGGATTCGTATGGCCAGGGACCCTGGCCGCGACATGTTCGCGTCGGCACGTCGTGGGCGAGCTACACATTCAGCTATATTGCGAACACCACCGCCGAGGACGCACGGCTGGATTTCCTGTTGGGCG
Source organism: uncultured Planctomycetales bacterium (assembly GCA_964446835.1). Classification (GTDB taxonomy): domain Bacteria; phylum Planctomycetota; class Phycisphaerae; order UBA1845; family JAFGLZ01; genus CAYUQT01. The sequence continues at coordinate 5,954 of CAYUQT010000044.1, forward strand.
TCGATCTGCCGGAGGGGGCCACGCTTCACATCGACAGTCTGAGTTTCACACCGTGTGAAGGCGACAACCCGCTGACCTGCGACGTGGGCAACATCATCTTCAATGGCGGAGCCGTCTGCGGCGTGAAGATGTGGAAGGAGTCGGACCTGAATGCCCAGGGGAAATACTGGTACGACGAGGATCGCAACGTCGTGAAGGTGTATTCCACCCGAAACCCGGCCGAGCACTACTCGGACATCGAGTGTGCCCTGACGGCCCACATCATCAACCAGTCCAACCGCAGTTACGTGATCTATGAGAATCTGGCCCTGATGTACGGTGCTGCGCACGGCGTCGGGGGCGCCAATACGCATCACATCATCGTTCGCGACTGTGATTTCGGCTTCATCGGAGGCGGCGATCAGTGCGGTGGCGACCGAACGATTCGCTACGGCAACGGCATCGAGTTCTGGGCGGGGGGGCATGACTGTCTGGTCGAGCGTTGCCGGCTGTGGGAGGTTTATGATGCCGCCCTGACGAACCAAAGCGGCGGCCCTCGTACCCGGCAGTACAACATCACCTATCGCCACAACCTGATCTGGAACTGCGAGTACTCGTTCGAATACTGGAATCGCCCGGAAGATTCCGAAACGTTCAACATCCGCTTCGAAAACAACACCTGCCTGAACGCCGGTTACGGATGGGGGCACACGCAGCGGCCGGACCCGAGCGGGCGGCACCTGTGTTTCTACGGCTCCACCGCGCCGGCGCGGGAGATCATCATCCGCAACAACATCTTCTATGAGGCCAAGGGCAACGCATTCTATGCCCCTTCATACGATCGGGCCAAGCTCGATGGCCTGATCATGAACAACAACTGCTGGTATCAATCGAAGGGGATCATGGTTCATCTCAAGGGCAGGGATTACACGATGGAGCAGTTCGCCGCCTATCAGGCCGAGCAGAAGATGGAGGATCGGTCCATCGTGGCCAAGCCGTTGCTGGCGGCCCCCGATCGAGAGGATTTTCACCTGACGGGTTCATCGCCCTGTATCGACGCGGGGGTTGATGTCGGCATCCGGCGCGACTATGAGGGCACACCGGTTCCACAGGGCAAGGCGCCGGACATCGGGGCCTATGAGTCCAAGTGAGTCGATTCAGTAGTCCTTCAACGGGTCCTGGGCTGCGGTCTTCTTGAGGAACCTCGCCAGGCCCCATGCCGCGTGATCGCAGACGTATCCGTCACCACCGTTGCGAACGCGCAGCGTCACCTGTTTGCCCCCGACCACGTCGACGTCGAAGCGATGCGCCGTTCCGGCTCGCATGACGGGACTCTCGGCACGCGGCTGTCCATCAACGAGTACCTGGAACTGGACGCTGCCGGCGCCGGCGGACTCTTCGATGCCGGCGGAGGCGGCGAATCGGGCAAAGTCCTTTCCGGCAATGTCGAAGACGATGTCGGCCGGCGTGGCATCGTTGAAGCTGTGCGTCCAGAGGCCCTTGGGATAGGTCTTGCCGGCGATTCGAATGGATTTCCCGTAGTAGTTGACATCTCGTCGCACCAGGTTGTCGGCCCCTGCGGTGGCGCTGATCCACGGAAGGTCGGAGGCGAAGATCACGTCGGTCAGCGGTTTGAGCGGCGGCGTCCTGAACCGCGTCGGTCCGCCGGCGTTCGTGCGACGTCCGCCATATGAGATCGCCTCGACGTTCCAGGCGAGTTCCCGATCGGCGGGAAGTCCGTCAAAGTCGGCCTTCGCGTTGATCGCAGCGGTTCGCGCGATCACCTTATCACCCTCGCTCGGATCGACGATGGTTGCCATGTAGCTGCGGGCATTCGTGCTGGCCTGCCATGAGAGCTGTGTTCGGACGGAGAAGAATCCGCCTTCGCAGGCGGTTGGGTTCAGACGGAACTCCCCGGGTTCGGCGAGGCCGTCGGGTCGGCCCAATGCGGCGTCACGCACGTAGATCAGATCACACGTGTAGGGCTGGTCCAGGCGGACGATCAGGCCCTGGCTCATCAGGTCGCTTCCCGTTCTCGCTCCGGAGGCAACGGAGCCGTCTTCGCTCCACACCCAGTAGCGGGCGGCGGCGTCGAGCCCCTTGAGGAAGATTGTCTTGACCGCATCGTCGGATTGGGGGCGGAAGACGTAGAGCGTTCCTCGTTTGAGAGGCGCAGACCAGTAGAACAGTCCGTCCCAGCGTTTGCCGTCGGGTCGCGGCAGGATGTGGTGTACCTTCACGTCGGCGAGCATCGGTCGGACCCAGTCCTTGTAGATCTGAACGGATCGCTGGGTGCCGATCTTCTCTTCGGCCGTCCAGCGGACGGTATCGGTCGGGTCGATCTGCCAGGCGCTCATCATCGCGCTTCGCCAGAGGAAGGTGCCGGGGTTGTCGCCCTTGACGGGATAGATATTGTCATACGTGTAGGCCTGGAGCAGGAGGGGGGGCATGGCGAAGGTTGAATCATAGATGCTTTGGCGATCGGGCAGGTTGGACAGGGTGTCGGTCGTGACCGTGTAGTGTGTAAACTGAATGACTCCGAAGTCCTTGATGTGTCCCCCGCCGGAACAGTTCTCAAGGATCACATGGGGATGGGCGGCCCGAAGTTTCTCCTGCACCTCGTAGTAGCCTTTCGTCACCCAATAGCTCGCGTCGACTCCGTAGCGATGGCGATGGGTCTTCTTGTTGCACTGGTTAACGATCGGTCCGCAGTCGTGCTTGAGATAGTCGAGCTTGTGGTGGGCGACAAGCCATTGCGTCTTGGCGATCTCCCATTGCCGGGCTTCGGGACAGGCCAGGCAGACCTGGCCGCCGGAGAAGGCAGCAGGCTTCCACGAGGCATCGAAGTCGCCGCTGAACCAGTCGGGATGCCCGACGGGGCCTCGGACGCTGAGTGCGTCAGCGTGTTCGGAGATTCCGCCGTTTGTCCAGGCGCACCAGAGCGCCAGCTTCATGCCCTGTTCGTGGACAAACTTCTCGATAGGAGCGATTCCGGTGGGGAATCGCTTGGGGTCCCACCGCCAGTCGCCCGTGTGCGGAAACCACATCGCGTCGGGCATGAAGGCCTCGAAGCCCAGATCGCGGCAGAAGGCTGCCGATCGGAGCACGTCGGCCTCCCGGGCCTCGGTGCCGCCGGCGTCGAGATACAGGTTGTAGGCGAGGATCGGGTCGGGACAGCCTGCGGGCACGGCAGGCCGGAGCTTCTCGATAACGAAGCGATGGAGGCGATAGCTGCCTTCGTCCACATCACCGGCGTAGCATCCGACGAAGGCCGTCGGGACGACGAAGGTCTCGTTCGGCTCGATGTCGGTCTTGAAATCGGGCAGAAGGCCGACGGACAGGTTGAGCTGGGTGACGTCGTCTCCGGCCTTGGCGGAGATCCGTCCCAGGGCAGAGAACTCCCAACCGACGTACAAGCCGCGGTCGGTTCCGGCCTGAACGGCAAGCCATGGGACGGGGCTGGCGCCATCTTCGCAATTGCTCTTGAGCACCAGTTCGCGGCCGGCCGATGGCGTATCGATGTGGGTGCCGCCCTGGGTCTGGGCGTCGGAGCCTCCTCGCTGGATCCACCACCATTGGCAGGGTGCACCGGTTCGAAGGCCCGTCAGCGATAGGCTGTCCTGGTGCGGCAGCGTCAGACGATTCTTCGATCGATTGAGGATATGGATACTGTGTTCGACGGGACCATGGCCGGGGCGGGCTCGCCACACGGATTGCAGTGTGAGCGGGGGCGCGTCGCATGTGAACGTTATCGTCAGGGTGCCTGCGGCGGCGTTTTCGGCGGCGCCTTGGAATGTCCACTTCAGCGGGCACTTGCGTGAGTCGACGACTGCTTCGTTCAGCCACGGCACGGCCATGCCGGTTCCGGCCCAGTTGTGGTCGGCGTCGGCGGCAGACAGACGGGTAATGGTCAGCCGGTGATCGACGACGGTCAGCGTCAGAACGGTGTCGTCCGTCTTGAGGTTCCAGGACCGCCCGGTCTCGGAGGCGGCGGCCACGTGTGACAATACGCCCAGCCCGATCACCGCGCAAGTATGACGAGTCATCGATGGGGACCTCCTGATGAACCGGTTGCTGTTCGACGTCCTGGTGCATCCTTATACCGAGTTCTTGGGCAGTCGTCACCGGTGTGGCCCTCAGCGGGCTGGTAACTCGGTTCCGAGTGGATTAGACTTCGGTTTGAACGAGCCGTCGTGACAATCACCTGTTTGGTGCCAGGAAGGAGAACGATGTTATGTCCGAGCGGATGGGTTTGGATGGGGTCAATCGCCGGCATTTTCTTCGGACGACCGCGGGAGCGACGTTGGGCTTGGCGGGTCTGGGACAGGCGGCCTTCGGGCAGGAGGCGGGCGGATCCGCCGCCAAACGGACGCCGACCGACATGGTCCCGCTGGGAAAGACCGGCGTGATAGTCTCGCGTTTGGCCTGTGGCACCGGCACATCCGGCTACGAGCGTTCATCGAACCAGACGCGGATGGGCTTTGAGGCATTCGTTCCGATCCTTCGCTACGCCTACGAGGCGGGCGTACGGTTCTACGATATGGCCGATCTCTACGGCAGCCATCTGTACATGCGAGAGGCACTGCGAACGGTACCTCGCGACAAGGTCACCCTTCTGACGAAGGTGTGGTGGCGATGGGGCGAAAGCCCCGGGACCATCATCGAGCGGATGCGGCACGAGCTGCGCACAGACATCATCGACATCGTTCTGCTGCATTGCATTACCGAGGCCGATTGGGAGGAGAAGCTGACTCCGTATCGGGACATGCTGTCAGATCTCAAGGCCAAGAAGAAGATCCGCGCGGTGGGCGTGTCGTGCCACAGCCTCGTGGCGCTGAAGACCGTGGCCTCGTCGGCGTGGGTTGATGTGGTGATGGCCCGGATCAATCCCAAGGGCAACAAGATGGATGCACCGCCGGATCAGGTGGTGCCTGTGCTCAAAGAGATTCACGACGCCGGCAAGGGTGTCGTCGGCATGAAGGTCTACGGCGAAGGGCAACTGCTCAATATGCGCGAGGAGTCGCTCAAGTTCGTCTTTGGCCTGGGCTCCGTCGATGCCGCCACGATCGGTTTCGAGAAGCGCGAGCATATCGACGACACGATCAAGCTGCTGGCTCGTGCACTGTAGCGGCGCGTCTGGCGATTCGGCGGCGATGGTGCGGCCACGAATTCCGCGTTATGCGGCCATGCATTCGTGCCGGGAACAAGTCCGGTCGATCGGGTGCCTGATCCCGGCTATTGGGCCGCCGGGGTACCGGCACCGGCTCACCGTTGTCTGTTTCGCATCACCGAAGGAGGTTTGCTGTCGTGACTACGCCGTCCGCTGTGGGACATCGGAGAGGGTGCCTTGGGGTTCTCTCGTTTCTGGTCATTAGCTGCGGAGTTGTCGGCATGAGTCAAGCGGCCGAGTGGATCTGGAGCGACGCGGCGGCCCCGGCACCGAAAAACCGCTTCACGTACTTCCGAAAGGTCGTCGATCTGAACGAGGTGCCGAAGGAGGCCGTGGTGCGATTCGCGGCCGACAGCAATGGGCAACTGTGGATCAACGGCCAGTGCGTCCGCCGCAAGGTCGCACGGTATCACGAACCACTCATCACGTGCGAGGTGATCGACGCGGCAGCCTATCTGCGGGCCGGAAAGAACGTCATTGTCGTGCTGCACCACAACTGGGGCGATCTGATCACCTTCCAACGAACGGGCAATGTTCATGCCGGGTTGTATGTCGACAGCACGTTTGTCGGGAGCGATACGTCCTGGCGATGCCTCACCGCTCCACAGTTTCTGCCACATGAGAAGCAGGTCGTCGGTCTGATCGGCGACCGCCGGATTCGATATTCCCAGGTGGTCGATCTTCGCAAGGCGCCGACGGGGGATGTTCACTCGCCCGATTTCGACGATCGTTCCTGGACGGCGGCGATTGCGGTGAAGAACGGTCCCTGGCCCGGCCGGCCCGACGACGTCGAGACACCCGGTCAGCGAGAGCATCGTGTCGGCCCCCTGTCGGTGCTGAATGCCGGGCGTCTTGAGCCCGGCCAGTCGCTGTCGGACAACCCGTTGTCGATGGCGGCGGGTATTCGATTGGCAAAGTGTCTGCCCGATGAGGCCGCCTGCCGACAGGCAGGTCAGGTGCTGAGAGGGCGGCCGACGGTGATCGAAGGCAAGGCGGGCGAGGCGCACTACATCACCTTCGACTTCGCCCGTCCCGTGCACGGCTATCCTTATCTGGATCTCACAGAGGCCCCCGAAGGCACGGTCATCGATTTCGGTTACTGCGAACTGGCGAGGTCGCTCTGTACGGGCAAGATGCACGTCGATCCCAGCGGCTGGATCAATCCCGAAGGGGTCGTGGGGCCGGGCTACGCCGACCGGTGCATCACGCGCGGCGGCATCCAGTCGGTGGAGATGCCCGACGAGCGGACGGCTCGTTGGTTTTCGTTACATATCCACTTCAAAACCGACGGGCGGCTGGCGATTCGCGACTGCGGCTTCGTCAAGAGTCAGTATCCCATCAAGCCGGTGGGATCGTTCGCGTGCGGTGACGAACGAATCGATCAGATCGTCAAGCTCTGCCTGATCCATGCCGAGGTGACGATGTCTGACGCTTATGTGGATACCACAGGGCGTGAGGACGGCCAGTGGATTGAGGACGATCGCCCGCGGGCCCTGATCGCGGCGCGGTGGTTCGGCGACGACCTGTTGAGGAAATTCCTCATTCGAACGCACGCCCAGGGTCAGCACAAGGACGGTCACCTGCACCCGTTCTCGCCGAGCAACTTCCCCCACCATGGGGAACTGACGGCCAGCTATGACTGGGCCGTGCAGTGGGTCGCCTGCATCTACGATGACTACATGTGGAGCGGCAACACCGACCTGGTAACCCGTACTTGGGAGCCCCTGTGCCGGTTCTGGAATCGTGCCCTGTCGCATGTCGATTCAGAAGGGTTGTGGCAGACGAGCCACGTTCTGGCGGATATTCGCATCGGCGTTCGTCCGACCGACAAGGGATCGAGCGGCATGGTTACTCCGTGGATGATCGAGCGGCTTCGCTGGAGCGCCGAGATGGCCGATGCAATCGGCAAGATCGACCAGGCGAAGGCGTGGCGCGAGACCGCGGATCGGATGAAGGCGGCGTTTCGGAAGTACCATGTCTTGCCCGCCGCCGGCGACGTGCCGGCGCACGTGGCGGACGCGTACAACCCCGACAAGCCTGGCTCGCCTCGTGGGTACAGTCAGGCCGGTCAGACCATCGCGATCACCTCGGGTCTGCTGACGAGCGAGGAGGCTTTGGCCGACGTTCAGTATGCCTTTCCAGCCCCCGAAGGGTCTCCCCCAGAGGGGGTGACGCGGTGGAACAATCCGACCTACGGGTATCGTGCCTTGCGTGCGATGTCGGCTGTGGGATTCTGCGATCGTGCGGTGGCCCATCTGGTCGAGCGATATGCCCCGTATCTGCCGCGACATCCGCGAAACCCGGTTCCGGCGGTGTTGCAGGGTCCCTATGGGGGGCCGTTGCCTGAATACTGGGTGAGCCGCGAGGATCTGAAGCTTCGGCCCGATCAGAAGAACACGACTCAACCCGACGACGAGACGGGGTCGCACGGTTGGGGGGCGGTTCCGCTGCTCTGGCTCCATGACACACTGCTGGGCGTGACGATTACGGCTCCCGGTGGGAATGCAATTCGGATCGCACCTGACGCCGGCGGTCTGCCCTATGTGGCCGGGCACACGATGACGCCCAAGGGCGTCGTCTGGGTTTACTGGGACCCGCAGCAGTGGCGGCTCGAAACGACGATTCCCGGCGGCGTTCAGGCAGAGATTGTCATGCCGCCGATCTGTGCCGGCAAACGCATTGAGGTCGTTCGATCGGCGGGAACCGTGAAGCGGACGGGCGACGGGTCCTTCTCCGCGGGTGGCGGCGAATACATCTTCCAGGTTCGATAAGCCTCGCCGGGCGGCTCGGTGTGTGGATCGGCAGCGGAGGGCGGCTCAGTCCGGCTGGTCGAGGTGCCCCTCGCGGATGACGCGGTATTGTCCCGTCACCGTATCGATGTCATAGATGTTGAAATTGGCACGAAGGTCGAAGCCGTCATGGTGTACGGCGAAGTTCAGTGAGGCCGATCCCGCCTTCTCGCAGCTTCGCACTCGGTGAAAGACCCCGCAGGGCCACACGAGCATGGCCGGTCCATCCACCAGGAGCTGTCCATCCTTCTCGATCCGTTGGGGCGTGACGATGAAGCTCTCGATCTGTCCGTGTCCCGGCGTGTAGATGTCGACATGGCGGGTGCCGTGCAGGACGAGCAGATTGTCCTCCTGAGACGGATGCATATACCAGGGATGTGCCACGTCACCGATCGGGCCCGGTGAGGTCGCTCCGTGCTCGTGGATCACTCGATCGATCGAGTCGATGTGAGAAAAGGCAGCCATGGGAATCATGTCAAAGAACACGCCCGGTGTTCGGCGAAGGACCTTCAAGGAAATGATGCGATAGAAGTCGGGCACCTCATACAGAATTTCGCTGGAAGCCTTCATCCTTTCATTCTCCGTTTCAGCCTGAAATGCGGTTCGTCGCCGTATTCGCGTTCGTGCGAAGTACATTGGGCGAACCAGGGATAGGGTTCGAGCTGTACCGCCGCTATTATACTGATGTTGGACGCCCCGTGAGGATACCTGAGGGGCCACCCGACATTCGATCATGGGAGAGACAGCACGATGAGAGAGTTCTTCCCGATGCGCCGCATTCTGACGATTTCCACGCTGTGTCCGTTTGTCATGTGCTGTATGGGGGCGAGGGTTGCTCTGGGGGCCGATACCACAAAGCCCGGCGCGCCGACCTCAACGAAGGCGAAAGACCCTGTCACGTTCGGAAGCATGCAGATCAGTTTCGGCGACCGCCTCGCTTCAACGGCGAGCGATACGGTGTGTGGACTGGCCGTGTTGGCCGACGAGGGCGGCTCGCAGGTGGCCTGCACAGGCGCGCCTCCGTCGGCGGTGATCAGTCTGGCGGATCGTGGGCATGTTGCCTTGGCGATCCCACTGGCGGGAAGCGGCAAACCGATCACGATTCGTGTGGAGGTTCGGCTGGTGGCCGGGACGGCTGCTCACGTCACCCTCTCAGCGGGCCAGGATGTGAAGGCGCAGGCGATCCAGGGTTCTGAGGCGGTTCGTCTGGAGGTACCCATTTCGTCAACGGCTACGGAACAGACCCTTCGTCTGATCACCTCCGCCTCGTCCGGGGCCGCGGTGGTTCGCTGGCGAAATATCGAGTGCGTGGTGGATGGCGTATCGTATCCAGTTCCGCTTCGACCGGCTCCGCTGCCGGCTTCGGATGGCCCGATTCCCACGATGCGAACGCTTCATCCGGCGATCGAGCAGGCGATGATCGAATGGGATTGGCGGATGCAGGACGGCATCAGCACGCCGCGGGCGGCGAGCACGTATTCGGCTGCAGTCGAGCGGACATTGGGGCGTGGCCAGGCCCTGCTTCGTCATCGAGCCGGTGCCGGGATTTCGTCGGGGAATTCGGCGGCAGAATGGGAGGCCCTCAGTGCGGAGTATCGGCAGCGATCGTCCGACGCGTCAACGTCGACTCAGCAGTGGGAGGACCTCTGGCGTCGCGTCCACATCGCTCGGCGCCGGATGTTGAACAGTCCATTGGCGGCCGTCGGACCGCTGGCGTTCATCAAACAGGCTCCCGGTGTCTTCAGTCATCAATTGACGCAGGTCTATGGGCACTTCGCACGGCCGGGCGGCGGCGTCTTTGTACTCGATCGTCCGGGCGAGTCCATGAATGCTCGCCCATTCGTGGCGGAGGCTCTGCCTGCGGGGAGCTATCAGAGTCTCGATGTTTCGTACGAAGGAGACCGGATCCTCTTCGCGTACTGCAAGGTGGACAAGGCTCCGTCCAGGAAGGATCGCAAGAGCGGCTATGGCCGGTACTATCACCTCTACGAAGTCGAAGCCCGGGGGACGAACCTTCGACAATTGACCGACGGGGCGTTTGACGATTTCGCCCCGCGCTATCTGCCGAACGGGAAGATTATCTTCGTTTCGACTCGGCGGCAGGGCTGGCATCGCTGCGGTAACCCCGGCTGCGAAAACTATACCCTGGCGATTGCCGAAGGCGATGGGAGCCAGCCGCATCCGGTTTCCTTCCACGAAACGCAAGAGTGGGATCCGGCCGTTCTCGACGACGGACGGGTGATCTACTCCCGGTGGGATTATGTCGATCGGCACGCCGTCTTCTATGAGCAGCTCTGGACCGTTCTGCCCGACGGCAGCGCCCCGACAGCCTTCTACGGCAACAACACATTCAATCCCGTCGGCACGTGGGAGCCTCGGCAGGTACCCGGCTCGAAGTTGATCATGGCCACTGCGGCGGCACACCATGCCATGACCGCCGGCTCGATCATCCTCGTCGACGTCACTCGGGGTCGCGAAGGGCTTTCGCCGATCACGCGGTTGACGCCCGATGCGCTGTTTCCAGAGAGCGAATGCGCCGTTGCACCCAGTGGATGGTACAACCCTGTCGGTGTCGATAAGCCGCCGACCGTACCCGTCGAACAGGCTCGCTGGCCGGGGCACTGCTATCGCAGCCCCTATCCCCTGAGCGAGGACACCTTCATCGTTGCCTACAGCTACGACCCACTGATCGGCGAGCCGGATGCGCCTCCGCCGAACACGTTCGGGCTCTATCTGATGGATCGTTTCGGCAACAAGGAATTGCTTCACCGCGACCTGAACATTTCGAGCGTCTGGCCGATGCCGGTCCAGCCTCGCCCGCGGCCTGCGGTGGTGCCTTCACCGGCCGTTCGCACGGCCGACAAGACCGGTGTGTATTTCCTTCAGAATGTCTATGCCAGCTTGCCGGAGCTGCCGAAGGCGAAAGTGACGAAGCTGCGGATCGTCCAGGTTCTGCCAAAATCGACGCCGGGTGCGAACAACCCGACGGTGGGGCTGGCGAACGCATCGCCCGGCAAACAGGTTCTCGGCACGGTGCCGGTGGAGTCGGACGGTTCGGCCTGCTTCCGGGCCCCGGCGTGCACCCCTCTGTCTTTTCAGGCACTCGATGAGCGGGGATTGGCCGTTCAGGTCATGCGGAGCGTGACGTACCTTCAACCGGGTGAGTCGGCGTCGTGTGTCGGATGTCACGAGTCGCGGGCCACCGCCCCTCCCCGGCCCGGACTGGCCAAGGCACTGGCGCGAGGACCGTCGACCATCGAGCCAGGTCCAGACGGCAGCAAACCTCTGAGCTACCCCATTCTCGTTCAGCCGGTGCTGGACAAGTATTGCGTTCGGTGTCACAGCGACGAGAAACCCGGCGGCAAGGTCGTCCTGACGGGTCGGCCGGCCGGGCGCTATACGGCCTCATACAATGCCCTGGCCCCGAAGGTTTCCTTCTCCTCGTGGGGAGGCAAGCCCGGCGATTTCCGAGTCGTCAACAGCGAACCGCTGAGCCGGCCGGGGTTCTTCGGTGCCCGCGCTTCGAGCCTGATGGCCCTGCTGGACAAGGGGCACTACGACGTCAAGCTGGCACCTGAAGACCTTGATCGGATAGTCACATGGATGGACGCGAACGGGCTCTTCTACGGGACGTTCGATCCAACGGATCAGGCCCGTCAGTTGCGCGGCGAGCGTATTGCCGGTCCGGCGCTGGAGTGATCCGTCCCGAGTCGTGCGGTCTTACGGCATCCAGGCCTTGAGGGCCGCGTCGACCTGGCTCATATCGATGCCACCCATGGCCTCCGCGGCCTCACGGATCGTGATGTTGTGGGCGACGGCGTGCTTGACGACCTGCGCGGCCCGCTCGTAGCCGATGACCGGGTTGAGCGCTGCCCCGAGTCCCACCGTGCGCTCGGCGTATCGGCGGCAGGCGTCGCGATCCACCTCAATTCCTTCAATGCACTTCGTGCGGAATACCGGCAGATAGTTCGCCAGAATCGATTGCGATTCGATCGCGCAGTGGGCGATGATCGGCATCATGACGTTCAGCTCAAACTGGCCGGCCCCCGCGGCCAGCGATACGGCGAGGTCGTTACCCTTGACCCGGAAGCAGATCATGTTGAGACACTCGCACATGACGGGGTTGACCTTGCCGGGCATGATCGAAGAGCCGGGTTGAACGGGCGGCAGGCGGATCTCGGCAATGCCGCTGGTAGGACCGCTGCCCATCAGCCTCAGATCGTTGGCGATTCGCCCGAGCTCCATGGCCAGGTCGGCCATCCGGCCGGAGTAGGCCGCTTCGGGCAGGCGGCTTTGCATCGCCGACGGCAGGTGGTTTGCGACGGTCAGCGGCAGGTTCGTCCATTGTGCCAGTCGGCGCACGGTTGCCTGGGCGTAGTCGGGGTGGCAATTGAGCCCCGTGCCCACCGCCGAGCCGCCGAGCGGCAGTTCATTGAGCAGTCGGCATGCGTGTTCCAGGTCCGTACGGCATCGTGACACGGCGACGCTCATGCCGGTGAATCGATCGGCGATTCGCACCGTGGCGGCGTCCTGAAGGTGCGTACGTCCGGCCGTCCAGACGCCGGCAGCCCGGTAGGCCAGGTCGGTCAGGGCAACGGCGAGGTCGGCCAGCGCCTGGCCGAGTCGGGCGTGCCCCATGCGCAAAGCGAGCTGACTGGCGGTCGGGAACGTATCGTTGGTCGATTGCGACATGTTCACGTGGTCGTTGGGGTGAACCAGATCGGTTCGCGTACGCGGTTGCCCCAGTCTTTCAACGGCCAGTGTGGCGACGACCTCATTGACGTTCATGTTGAGGCTGGTGCCCGCTCCGGCCTGATAGACATCGACGACGAACTGGTCACGGTGGGCACCGGCCAGCAGATCGTCGCAGGCCTGGGCGATGGCCGAGCCGACCTTCGGGTCGATCAGCCCGAGTTCGCCATGCGTGAGGGCTGCCGCCTTCTTGATCATCAGCATTGCCTGGAAGATCTCCCACCTTGCCGGTTGACCCGACACGGGGAAATTCTCGATCGCCCGAGCGGTCTGCGCGCCGTAGTAGGCATCCGCAGACACGCGCATCTCGCCCAGCGTGTCGCGAACCACTCGTGTCGAACCGGTTGAGGACCTTGCATCGGCATCCATCGAACGTCTCCTTTCCAGGCGGCCACGTTGTACTCAGAGGGGCGGCCTTTCGCAAGCGCTAGGGCACGTGCGGGTCGGGCGCTCGGCCGTCCCGGAGGCGTCGGACGGCTCTCCTGTGCGTCGGATCGCGGTAGCGATGGGGTGAGGGACGGGGGAGGCATGTCCAGGGATTCCCAGCGTATTATCGGAACCGCCAGTCCTCCGGCATACGCGGCCCCCCCTGGGGCGCCCGCCCAGGCCCCGTGTGTGGACCTGGGGACCATTCGAGACTCCGGTGGGTGCTCCGACGAAACGATAAGTAGTACAGAGATCAGCGTGCGAAGGTGCGCGCCGAAACATGGAGTGTATCAACCGGTATGGATACGCAGAGAATCGCGGAAGTCATTTCGGTCGACGGATCAGGGCTGGAGGCGGTCATCACCAGCGAGGGGATGTCCGTGGAGCATGAGGGCCGCAAGGTTCGTCTCGGACAGATCGGGACGTATGTGGCCATTCCCATGGAGGACATGCGCCTGATCGGGTACATCACGGGCGTCGCGCGGCGGGATCCGGCGGCACTGGGATCGCCCACGAGGCGGCTGATTGCGGTTCAGCTCCTCGGGATGATCAAAAGCGATCGATTCGATCGCGGCATCGAGAGCTATCCGACGCTGGGCGATCCGGTGACCCTTGCCTGCCGGAGCGATTTCGAGACGATCTTCGGCACGTTTGAGAAGATGATCGCCGGGAGCAAATACCCCCGGTCATTCCGCCTGGGACGGTTCGCGTTGAACACCGACTTCGACGTCCACGTGCTCGGCAAGGAGTTCTTCAGCAAACACATCACGGTGGTGGGCAACAGCGGTTCGGGAAAAAGCTGCACGACCGCCAAGATCATCCAGGAGATCACCGAACTCGATGAGTCGCAGATCATCATGTTCGATCTGCACGGCGAGTATGCCGCGGCGTTCAGCGACGAGGACGGCAGCCTCGACGCCAATGTGACCTACCTGGGAGAGCAGGACCTGATCCTGCCCTATTGGCTTCTCCGCTATGAGGAACTCGAGGCGATGTTCGTCGATCAGGCCAACCCGCTGTACACGACGAACCAGGTGGCCTTCCTGAAAATGGCGCTCCAGGAACTCAAGCAGGAGACCGCGGCCGAGATGAACCTGACCAACGAGTTCAGCCTCGACACGCCCATCTACTGGTCGCTGGAACGCTTGAAGGTCTACGCCGAGAACATGAACGAAGCGAGGTACGTCCTGAACACGGATCAGCTCGCGCTGAGCAAACTGGCCCTTCGCTCGATGCGTCCCGACGAGCAGCGCAAGCTGGTCACGACGCAGCGGGTGCAGTTCAACAAAGGCGCGGCCGAGGGGGAAGTGCCTCACCCGCAATTCTATGGACAGCTCCAGGGCATGCTGACGAAGCTCCAGACGCGTCTGAACGATCGGCGGTATGACTTCATGCTTCGTCCCGTTCAGCATGCGGCCACGTCGCGGCATTTCAAGACGATCCTGAAATCGTCGAGCACGCCGACGGAACTGTCTGGGGTGATGACCTATCTCATCCGGCTGCTGACGGGTCGCTGGCCGATCCGCAGCAACCTGACCATCATCGATCTGTCGGGAGTTCCCAACGAGGTGGTGGACATCGTCGTGGCGGTGCTGACCCGGACGCTGTTTGAGTACAACTTCTGGTGCCCGCTCGAACAGCGGCATCCGATGCTGATGGTTTACGAGGAGGCCCACAACTACATCTCGCGGCACCTCGACCAGCGGAGCTTCGCCCGGCACATTGTCGAGCGCGTGGCTAAGGAAGGGCGGAAGTACGGGGTTTCGCTGATGGTGGTCAGCCAGCGCCCCAGCGAACTGAGCGAAACGGTCATCTCTCAGTGCAACAGCATGATCGTCATGCGGCTGAACAACCCCGACGATCAGCAGTACATGAGCAAGGTGGTCAGCGACCAGTTCACCAGTCAGATGAGGATGCTGCCGGTCCTTCGTCCCGGCGAGGGGTTCGTCATCGGCGACGCCGTGCTGATGCCCATGCGAACACTGATCGACCTGCCCGGTCGCATGCCGCGGAGTGCCGACGTGGATTTCTTCAAGCGGTGGTCCACCGCCCGGCCGAACGACGACATCGAGGAGATCCTCCAACACTGGTGGCGCCAGGATCGCGGTCTGCTCAACGCCCAGTTGGCCCTGGGGGCAGCGGGCAAGGGATGGACGGATCCTGTCAAGGAGGAAGCGGGCGAACCCGTACCGGCGGGGAGCAAGGAAGACTGATCTCACTCAGAGGCTTTTCGAGACGATTCCGTCATCGAACTTCCGCGCGTGATATCTGACGGCGGTACGGTCGGAGCCGCCGCCGTCCGATAAGTGCTGTCGGTGCGCACAAATTAGGCCCGCGAGTTTTCCGGGAACTCGCGGGCCAGTCTAAAGGGGACACGACAGCTTCCACATCATCTATAGGAAACCTTGCGCGACAAATCAAACATTTGGCCAAGTATAACTCGCTCAGGTCCGTCTTCTGAGACGTGCCACCGGGTGGGTACACCGGACGGTGGTACGGATACCCCCTCGGGGCGTCCACTCGCTGACGATGTCCATGCGTTTGGGGGCCAGCAGGTCGACCAGGTCGTTCAGTATTACGTTCGTCACGTCCTCGTAAAAAATGCCTTCTCGGCGGTAACTCTGGAGGTAAAACTTCAGGCTCTTGAGCTCGACGCACTTTCGGGAAGGCACGTAACGGATGGTGATCACCGCAAAGTCGGGCTGGCCGGTCTTGGGACAGACCGACGTAAACTCCGGTTGGACGATCTCAATCTCATACTCCCGCCGTGGGTGGGGGTTGTCGAAGGTCTCCAACAGGGCAACCCTCTTGGTGTGGTCCATACTGACGGTGCGATATTTCATGATTCCCTCACGTATTCCGCCCAGGTGGTCGGTGTTTCCCAGACCCGGACGCGTTCGAGGCGGACGTTCGGCCCGATGGCATACCCGCCGTTGGCGTCGGCTGTCGGCGTCGTGTCGCGGATCCTGGCGTCAAGATAGTCGAAGATATACCTGGTCAACACCTCGGTGGTCGGATCGACGCCATCGAATATCACGACCCGCCGGCTGATCTGCTGGAGGTTGTCCAGGTAGGGGTCCTTCGAGTTAATGCACATGGCGTGATCGAGCCGGTTCAGAAGCTCTTCCATTGCCAGGCGGATCCATTTGAAATCGACCACCATGTCCTGCTCGTTCAGCTCCCGGGCGGTGAGCACCAGCTCGATTCGGCGGGTGTGACCGTGGGGGTAGCGGCATCGGCCGGGATGCTTGCTGATCATGTGGCCGCTTTCGATGTCGAAGACCTTGCAGACGCGATACACGGTTGGGGCCTCCCATGGCCGGGGTCCTCCGGCCGTCGTCGGCGGATCAGACGCCCCGCCGGTTGCCATAGAGTTCAACCTGCAATCGTGGACAGTACCGGAATCCTCGTGCCTTGCACAACTCGATGATCCATTCGGAGCGATCGCGCAATGTTTCGCGTTCGGTGCCTTCGGGCATCAAGAGGACGTCTGCGGGGTCTATCGCGCCCAGGCGGGTGAGCAGCTCGTTCACCTCTTCCAGGTCCGCCGGTTGGCGGAGGACGAACTTGAGCTGATAGGGATACCGCGCGATCAGCTCTCGCAGGCTCTCGATGTGAAGCCGACGGTGTTCGTGCTGACGCGCGAGCGTCGGATCGGATGGGGTCGAATTGCCGAGCTTCGGGCTGATGCTCATCAGGTCGCAAGCGACCGGCGGGGCGTCGGTGCCCGAAGTCTCCACGGTAATGTGGGTGCCCCGACGGTGCAGGGTTTCGGTCAGCTCGACGATATCGGGCTGGAGGAAGGGCTCGCCTCCGGTGATGACCGCGTGGCGGGCGGGCCAGGCGGAGATTTCGCGGAGGATATCATCTACGGTCATGGTCCTTCCGGCCGAGGCATCGAGGGCGTAGGGCGTATCGCACCAGCGGCATCGCAGGTGGCAGCCGGCGGTTCGGATGAAGGCGGAAGGTACGCCGGCAAGTTTGCCTTCGCCCTGGATCGAATAGAACAGTTCGGCGATTCGCATCAGACGTACTCGGTGGGATCGGCGACGCCGGCCCGCTCAAAGCCGCTGCGCCGGATCCGGCAAGCATCGCAATGACCGCAGGCCCTGCCGTCGAGGGCTGGATCGTAGCAACTGTGTGTCAGGGCATAGTCGACGCCCAACTCGACGCCGCGGCGGATGATTTCTGCCTTGGTCATCGATATCAGGGGCACATGAATTCGGATCTGCCCCTGTCCCTGTACCGCCGCCTTGAGGGCGAGATTGGCCATTCGCTCGAAGGCCTCGATGTATTCCGGTCGGCAGTCTGGGTATCCGCTGTAGTCGACCGCGTTGGCTCCGATGAAGATGTCCCAGGCACTCAGCACCTCGGCATAGGCCAGGGTATAGGCCAGGAACACCGTATTGCGGGCAGGGACGTAGGTGATGGGAATCGCGTTCCTGTCGCTGTCCGGGCGATCCTTGGGGACCGCGATATCCGAGGTCAGGGCCGATCCGCCGAGCGTCCGCAGATCGATGGTGACGATCTTGTGGTCGGCGGCTTCCAGGTGTCGGGCCACGGTTTGAGCGGCCTGAAGCTCCCGGATATGTCGCTGACCATAGTTGAATGACAGGGCGTGGCAGGCGAACCCTTCGCTTCGCGCAATCGCCAGGCAGGTGGTTGAATCCATACCGCCGCTCAACAGGACAACCGCCGGCGGCTTAGGGATGGAAGATGGGTGTAACATATCCTTCCGGATCGGGGTGACCCGGCGGTTCAGGGTCGGCGGTTACTTCACCTGAATCGCGCCGAGGATCTCCTTGCCCAGAGCCACGGCTTTCTTGGCACCGGCGGTCGGAATCCGGTAGACGATCAGATAGCCGCGAGTCTTGCCCGCGATGCCCAGACAGGTCGCTTCGCCGGTGTCTTCGACCTCGGCGAGGGGACCCTTCTTGAGGGAGCAGCGGGTCTCGATCACTTTGGCGCCCTGGAGGTCGATCGTGCGAGCCCCGGGCGTCCACTTGTCGATCGTTTCAAACCGCTTCTTCGCTTCCTTCTGGAGCACCATGGGCAGCAGCGAGCGACCGATGTCGGATTGGGCGATTGCCGGATCGAGTTCCTTGGGGTACTCGAAGGAGAACACACCGACCTCTCCGACGCCCTTCTGTACGTAGGCGATGACCAGTCCGTCGGCGCCCGTGGGCTTGAAGGTCTTCCAGGGCGCCGGCAGTGAGAACGAGAGTTGCTCGATGATCCGAGCGGGCTGAGACGCGGCGGCACTGGTCGGAGCGGACGCCGGTTGGCTGGTGGCGGGTTCTTCCTTCTTGGGTTGTGCTTGGGTGACCAGGTCTGCCAGCGACTTGGTCGCACCCTCGGCTCCGCCCTCTTTGGCCGTCTTGGCCGAGGCCTTCGAGCGGGTGCGATCGGCGGCGCCTTCCTGCTCTGTCCCTTCGGCGGGGCGTTCGGCCCGCCGAGCCGCACTGAAGGTGGGCTCGGTCACCTGGCTCTGGTCCATAAGGACACGAGGATCGGCCGGGGGAGCGGCGACGGGCATCAGAACCTCACCCTGCTTCTCTCCCAGATTCTGCTCGTTGGCGAGTTGGGCCGGTTGTTCTCGGCAGCCCGCCCAGAGGAGACATCCGACCAATCCGATAGCCGCCGTTGCCGCCCAGCGCATGAATCACTCCCGCTTGAGTGTCGAATCCTACGTGACACCGCCTGAACCAGACTACTTTAAACCTTATCGTGGCCCTCAAGTGCCGTCAACGAGCAGGTTGGTTTTGCAGCCTCTTGCCGGGGGGATTCGGGCGATCAGGGACGACTCGTGCTCAGGGGGGTCGTCGTGGGCGTGCCCGGCGTTCCTTCGAAGATCGCCCGCCAGAACCTGGGGTTGTCCCACTGGCGCAGACGGCGGCCGTTGAGGAAGACCGCCGGTGTGCTGGACACGGCGTAGGCGGCCGAACCTTCGATCTGGGTCTGGATTCGCTGCCCGCTGGCCGGATGGGCGATTTCCGCTTCGAAGCGGCCGACATCCAGGCCGATCTGGGCCGCCAGCCGGGCGTAGGGACGTTCATCCAGGATCGACTGCGAGGCGAAGAGTGCATCGTGCATCTTCCAGAAGGCCTTGTCTCCGCCGACCCGACGGGCGGCTTCGGCCGCCAGGGCGGCCTGACAACTGAAAGCGTGCATGTAGGTTGTCGTTCGCGAATTGCAGGAGCGGTCGAGCGGGAAGTGGCGGAACACCACGCGGAGCCGATGGGGGTATTCCTTGGCGACCTCCTCGATCCGATGCATCAGGGCCTTGCACTGCGGGCACTGGAAGTCCCCGTAGGTGATCAACAGCCATGGGGCGCCGGCGGGTCCGATTACGGAGTCATCCGCCTGAAGCGAAATCTTCTGCACGGGTTGCCGCTCGAAATCCCATCGGATGTAGTCCGCATCGTCGGTGAGCTGTTGATAGGCCGCCGAAAACTGTGCGGACGATTGCTGGAGAGTCTGATTCATTCGAACCTGCGAGAAGCAGAAGAACAGGAGTACCGCGACAAACAGCGCCGTTACGGGGCGATGCCATGTCGGCGATTCGAAAGGCTCGGTCGTCTCGGCGCCGAGACTCTGCCGGGGCCACGCCAGGGCCGTAACGAGCAGTAAGGCCCCCGTGACGGCGTGGGAAGCCACACAGAGATTGCAGGTGTAGGCCAGGCGGGTGAGCATGATATACATCAATACACCCGCGATCGCCGCACCGGCCAGTGTCAGCAGCAGTGGGATACAGTGCTGACGCCTTTGCGTGTGCGACGGGCGTCCCACGATCACGAACCAGATCAGCAGGGTGCTGTAAAACCCCATGCCGAGAACGACGCTGGATATCTTGGGTGGGTTCTCTCCTCGGCCGAGCGGTATGTTCGCCCACCGGCTCTGAAACGCTTGCTGGCAGCGGTTGAACTGCCCATCGGGTCGGCAGACCCGGTCGAGCAGCGGTCCTTCCTGCGATGTATCGGCCATGACCGCGATGATGACGCCCGTGAGAATCACTCCGGTCAGGCACAGTCCGACGAGAATCGGCACCGGCCACTGGTGACGGACGGCGCCGGCCATTCCTGCTCCGATGCCCACCGCCGCGATGCAGCCCACCGAGGCCAGGATCATCATCGGCAACGCTCGGAGGTTGCCTCCCACGGCGAACAGGCAGACATAGGCCGCCAGGATCAGGGCAATTCCATAGGCGAGGGTGGGCAAGGGGTGTTTCTGCACTTAGAGCCCCCTTAACGGAACCAAGGGTTCGACGGCCCGCTTGACCTGCCGATAGGCCAGCCAGAGCCTGACACCACAGGCTACCGAAACCAGCATGGCCAGCACGGGGCACCCGATGAACCTGGCATAGTGGCGCACTCTGATCAACGGGGTATCCATCGGTTCGCGAAGCCCTTGCCAGAGCTGGTGGACATCGAAGAAGGCATCGGGCAACTCGATCGCTTCGCCCGGCACCAGATGTCTCCAGGGTACGAGCAATGCGATGAGCACGATCGACCAGAAGAAGGCCGAGGTGGCTTGGGCGATGCCGCCCATTCGGCCGGCCAGGCAGATGTTGACTCCGATCAGGCACGTCAGCACGAGGAGGGTGGCGGCGGCCAGCCCTGTCAGCCGAGCCAGGGGCAGGGCCGAGGCAATCCAGGTCCTCATGCGACGTTCGGGCAACTTCGGGCGTGTTGCGGTTAATGGCCGTGCGGTCGGCGTGATAGCCCCCATCGCCGGAGGCGTCTTGATGCCGGGACGCGATGAGGCGGATGTGGGGACCGACGACGGGGCGGAGGAGGTCCGTCGGGTCGTCGTACCCATCGGCAGGGTCGCAGGCGATTCACTCTCCAGGGTGGAAGGGATGAGTGGGATGCCTCGTCCGCGAATCGCATCAGGGATCGGAGGTACAGGTGACGTGACGGTCACTTCGTGGAGCTTCTCCTGGAGCTGGTTTCCCCATCGGCAGAGGACATAGGCCCCTATGTGCATCACAAGGCTCAGGATGATCAGGGTGACGAAGATCGAACGGGCACGCTGGATGGCCAGGAGGGCTCCGAGATAGTCGCGCAAGACATTCAGTTCTGACGTCGGTTGTGGGTCCATGGAATCGCGCTTACCAGGAGGCGAACAGGCCTTCCGCCGCTGCGATCGTGCGCTGGATCAGTTCGTCCGTGTGCGCCGCTGAGACGAACGCCGTCTCAAACTGGGACGGAGCGAAGTAAACACCGCGATCGAGCATCCCGTGAAAGAACCGTGCATAGGCGGCGGTGTCGCTGTGCTTGGCCGAGGCGTAATCGGTCACGGGGCCACCGGTGAAGAACATGCACAGCATGCTTGCGACCCGCGTGTGGAACAGGGACAGGCCGGACTTCTGCGACGCTCGTTCCAACCCGGCGGCCAGTCGCGCCGAAGCGGCATCAAGACTCTCGTAGAATCCAGGCTCCTTCAGGGCTTCGAGTGTGGCAATGCCGGCCGCCATCGCCAGCGGGTTCCCGCTCAACGTACCGGCCTGATACACCGGTCCCAGCGGCGAGATCATATTCATGATGTCGCGTCTTCCGCCATAGGCGCCGACGGGCAGTCCGCCACCGATGATCTTGCCGAGGCAGGTCAGATCCGGGCGAATGCCGCAGAGGGCCTGTGCGCCGCCAAAGGCCACTCGGAACCCGGTCATGACTTCATCAAAGATCAACAGGCTTCCCTTCCGGTCGCAAAGTTGTCGGAGCCCCTGGAGATAACCCGGTTGAGGGGGAACGCAGCCCATGTTTCCGGCAACGGGTTCAATGATCAGACAGGCGATCCGGTCGCCGTGGGCCTCAAACACGGCATGGGCCGCCGCAAGGTCGTTGTAGGGGATTACCAGCGTTGAACTGACCACGGATGCGGGTATTCCCGGAGAACTGGGGGTGCCGAAGGTGGTAGCCCCCGATCCGGCGCTGACCAACAGGGAATCCACATGACCGTGATAGCAGCCCTCAATCTTGACGACGGCATCGCGGTGCGTGAACCCTCGAGCCAGCCGAATCGCGCTCATCGTAGCCTCGGTCCCGCTGTTGACAAAGCGTACCATCTCGATGCTGGGGACCGCTTCGATAACCAGTTCGGCCAGACGCGTTTCGCGTGTTGTGGGGGCCCCGAAGCTGCTGCCTTTGTCGAGCGCCTTGCTCAGGGCGGCGACCACACGATCGTCCGCATGTCCCAGGATCAAGGGGCCCCAGGATCCGACATAATCGATGTATGAATTGCCGTCGATGTCGGTGAGGAGGGCGCCTTCAGCCTTCTCGATGAATCGCGGTGTTCCGCCGACCGCCCCAAAAGCCCTTACGGGCGAATTGACTCCGCCCGGCAGGATCTTGCTGGCCGCCTGAAACGCCTTGGCCGACTTGGTATCGTTTCGTTTGGCTCCGCCGCTCATGGCCAACATGATAGGGGTGGGTATCGTCGGCTGTCAAAGGGTGCCGGGGAACCCTGGACGTTCGCGACGGCGTTCTCAGGCGAGGTCACCCCATGAACAAGGGAGAGCAAGCGCCTGGTGCGCCGCGGTTAGGACAGCCGTCGCGGCGATTCAGACGCCATGCCCTCCCCTGAGATGGCCTGTTGCAGGTGGCTACTTGGAACTCTGTTCCACGTTCTTGCGGAACTCGGTCAGTTGGTCCCAGACCTTCTCCAGTGCGGCGTGAGGATACTCGATTCGCCGCAACGGATGCCGAACCGATCCGCAATCGATCCCGTGTTTGCGGAGCATGTACTTGGAGATGCCGAAACCGAAGCTGACCATTCGCATGATGGCGTGGCTGGCAATCGTCATCCGCCGCCGGGCTTCAATCCAGTTTCCTTCCTGCGCGTACTTCAGAATCGCCTTCCACTCGCGAAGGAAGATGTTGTAGAACGACCCGATGGCCGCGTCGGCGCCCTGCGACATGTTGCCGAGGAAGCACTCATCGGCGCCGCTGAATACCGTCAGCTTGCCACCGCTGAGCTGCTTGAGCATCGCGATGTCGGTGGAGCTGTGCCCGGTGTACTTGATGCCGGCGGCGTGTGGGATCTTCATCAGCCCCTCGACGTACTGATCCATGCTCAAGGGGCGAGAGGATTGTCCCGTAAGGTGATACCCATAGAAGGGGACCTCGGCGGCCTCGGCGATCTTACGAAAATGTTCGAAAACGGATTCCGGCGGATAGGGGTAGTAGACGGGCGGCACGCTGCTGACGCCATCGGCCTTGATTCGTCCAGCGTGTCGAGCGAGTTCGATGTCGTCGCCGGGACGTCCCCCGCCAACGTGGATGATCACCGGAATCTGCTTGGCGGTGACCTTCATCACTCGCTCGCCCACGGCCTTGCGCTCGTCCACGGTCATCAGGGGGCCTTCTCCGGTGCTTCCGCAGATGTAGAGCCCGTCGGCTCCTTCCCGGATCAGACGCTCGGTCAGTCGGTCCAGGGTGGCCATGTCGACCGTATCGTCGTCCTTAAACGGGGTGACCATTGCGGGCCATACACCTTGATAGTGCGACGTGTGACTACTCATGTGACAGACATCTCCTGACCATTTCGGTTGGTCCGTATAGGATGGGTTGAACTTGATGCTTCGGCAGGTCGGCGTGGTGCCTTCATCCTCCGGCGGCATCGCAAAACGACAACTATACGATGTCACCTGACTCGAATCAAACCCTCTGGCCATCGGATCTTGGCTTGTGGTGAAGCGGGTGCGTACGAGGATGACCACCCATGGGGGAGCCTTTGCGACCCTCACCATGGAACGACGAACGGTTCGCGCTGCTGGAACTCCTCGGTAATGATTCTTTCCAGCTCGGGCTTCAGCCCCGCAGGGCCTCGGAGAAAGTAGGCGACATGGTCCTCTTCGACGATACGGTCTCCGTCACGCCATCCGCCGTGACAGGGGCCGAGGCGCGTATAACCACCGGCACGGTCGGCCATCCATCGCTCCAGTGATTTCCTCTGCGTGTCGGTGGGACTGCCGTTCGGAAGCTCGAGGGGGACAACGATGAAGTAACACGCAGGCGCGGCGGACTGGGTGCTCGGGATCATCACCCGTGTCCGAAGCTCTTCCTGTTCACAACCGATCATGCATGTCAGCGCCAGGGTGAACAACCCGGCCGACAGGATATGGGTCGTGCCCCTCAGAAAGGGCTTTGCATCCGTCATCGTGGCGTCCTCCGTGACTTCGACCCTCTCCGGGCTCGCCGGGAGCCCTTGAATTCCCTATCGGCTATTTCTCCTTCAGCTCGATAGCGCCGGTCCAACCCTCCGGAGGGCCGAACTGTTCGTACTGTCGGCAGGAATCCATGTAGAGCATCAGGCCGGGGTCGTCGGGGCGGCGCGCCAACATCCGTGCGAAGTGGACGCTGCTGTCGCCCCACTGCTGTTGCTGATACAGTCGGACGCCCTGCTCGAATCGAGCGGCGTATTCAAGCGTTTCAGCCGGAACAGCCCCGCGGCGCCCCAGCAACTCGAAGACCTGCACCGGCTGAGCCTTTCCCACCACCCTCAGTCCGCCGACACACCGCCATTCGTACAGAGTTCCAGTCCCTTGGCGAGTGGTCTCAGAAGCCAGGATCCGGGTTCCAAACGCCTTGTTGGCCGATTCGAGGCGGGCTGCCAGATTCACCGAGTCGCCGATGCAGGTGTAATCGAATTTCCGTTCGCTGCCGCAATTGCCGACGACGACGCGTCCGGTGGCCAGTCCAACGCCGCAACGAAGGTGTCCGAAGGCCTCGTCGCCGCCCCGCTCCGCCTGTTCGGCGATCAGGTGTTCCAGCCCCTCCAGGGTTCCCAGGGCCGCCTCGCAGGCCAGACGGATATGGTCCGGCTGCGGGTTGATCGCCGGGTTGAAAAACGCGAAAACGCCGTCCCCCAGAAACTTGTTGATGAACGCCTCGTGATGATTCAGAACCTCGCTCATACGTTCCAGGTAGACGTTGAGCAGGGCCTGGGTCCGCTCGGCGCCGAGCCGTTCGCTGATGGAGGTAAACCCCCTCAGGTCGCTGAAGTAGCAGGTGACTTCTCGCATTTCGGCCCGGCTGAGGGCCTGCGGGTCATCGGCCAGGCGTCGGGCGAGCGCCGGCGAGGTGTATTGCCCCAGCCGGTTGAAAGCCAATCGTCTCTCCCGCCCTTCGGTCAACTGGCGGTAGACCGTGATGACCGCCCAACTGGCTAGAACGGCTGCCAGTGGCGTGGGAAGCACCATCCAGATTCGGCCGAAGTAGAACAGCCCCAGCGCGACAACCACGATCACCCCGTTCAGGCCGACGGCCACCACCAGGGCGCTGAAGATCGGTCCTCGTCGAGCGGTTGTCATGCCTGCCACGAGCGCCGCAAAGATGACTAGAAGGACGTTGAGCCATTCGGGGACCCGGGTCAATGTGGCATGGGCAAGGATCGTGTGCATCAAGTTGGCGTGCGCCATGACGCCGGGGGCCCGGTCAAATACGGGGGTGGTCACGAAGTCGGCCACCGCCGTGGCGGTGTAGCCGACGAAGACCACCTTGCCTGCGATGAGCGGCTTCAATTCTCTCAGGCGATCCTCGATACGCTGACGCAGACGCTGGTCCTCCGACGCAGCGTCTGCGGACACGTCGGTCAACATCCGGTGGATCTTCCGGATCGAGAGGAACTCCTTGCGCTCCTCGTCATCGGCGGGTTGGGTGGTGAGCGTTTCCTGGTGGAGGGCGCGAATTGCTTCAATTGCACGGTTCTCGATCTGCTCGATTCGGGATGCCGGGCTCGTGGTGGACCGAGCAGGATCGCTCGTTCCGGTCGCAGTCCGCTGTTTGAGCAAGGTGAGGTACTCGTCATATACGCTTCCGGCCGATCGTGTGGTGAATCGGACCGCTGCGGATCGAGCGGCCTGCCGGCGATCCTGAGTGTTCCGCAGCGCCCGGCGATTCAGGGGAATCTCCAGCACGCGTCCGACCGCCAGGTGGCGGAAGCTGGCCTCCCATCGCCCCCCTCGGTTGTACCAGTTCAGCAACAAGCGTCCCCGTTCGTCGACGGGGATCACGATATCCTTGGGGGCAGAGCCTTCGGCTCCGCTTGCGGCTCGGAGCACCAGTCGGCCGCCCTCGTGCATCTCCACCCGGTTCGGCGGCACATTCAAGACGTCGCAGGCAACGGCAAACGCCAACTGTCGCAGGAGTCGCCCCCGATAACACCCCACCAGAGGGATTTCGCGGAGGACCCCGTCCACGCTGCCCGGCTCGAAGACCACGAACCCGTTGTCCCGTGCTGCCTCCGCCAGGGGGCCCAGCGGAGGGGTGGTACCAACCACGAGGGGGTACAGTCCTTGCCGTTCCGGAGGGATTGCCGGGCATCTCGATAGGACCGCTTGAGTGCCCCGCTCCGTCTCCCAGGCGGCTGTGATGTCGATGACATCCAGCGGATCGCGGTTCACATCCGGCAGGAGGGCCTCGATGGCCTGTTCCGATGTGATCGTCGGTTGGGTCGCAAGGACTTTGTGTACCTGCATTCTGGCGACGGTCTTCTTGATCCCCGGGAGGACCCTCTCGATCGCGGCGCGATCTCCTCCGAGTTCTCCGGCCAGGGTGTTGGCGTCGTGCCCGAAGCGATTCTCCAATGAGGCGGCGATTCTTCGGGTGAACGTGGTCTGTCGGTTGTTCTGCTCCATCTCGAAGAACATTGATAGATAGACGTTTCCTGCTCGGGCAATGGCATCACGGAGTTCACGGTCGTCGAAGACGGCGTCTGAAGGCGACAGGGTCGGGGCCTTCTCGATCAGGTCTTCGACGGAGTCTGCGTCGGGAAGCGGGACCCGAGGGGGCTGGGGTTCGGTGAAGACAATATCCATGACCACGGCACGGGCGCCGAGTTCCTTCAATGTGTCGATCAGTTGGGCATGGAGACGTCTTGGCCAAGGCCAGCGGTGGATCCGCTCCAGGGCATCGTCGCCGATATCTACATGTACGATCTGGTCTGAGCTGGGGATCGGGTTGCAGTATCGAAACCGCCAATCCAGTGTGATCAGCTCAAACCGGTCCATAGCGCCTGTCCGATAGAGCGTCAGCACGCTAAGTGTGGCCAACACCCCGAGCATCAAGCCCCAGGCCGATCGACGTGTGGTTCGTGCCATCATCACGTGATCAGAGTCCCCTCAACCGAGCCCGTAGTCAAGATGCTGATGAGGTGCCGCGAGTCTGGGCGCGGCGGGGACCCATGCAGATTCAGCCATGCCGTACAGAGATAACGTCTGAACGAAGAATAGGATTATGACAATCGGAAAATACACACAGAGTGTAAACAGTGATTGTCCTGCCGAGGTCCGTACGGATCAAGGCTAATCCGTACTACGGATATTAAGGATATGTGTAACAGCATGTTGCTTGTGTTCTTGCATAGTCCTCTATGGTTGAGGGTTGCCGTATCTTCCCCCATGTTGACATAAGTTATATGAACCTTGGTAAGATACGATTCTCAAATAAAAATGAACATCACTTTGACTCTGCCTTTTCTGAGGCGTATCCTTTGTTTGAAGCAATCGGGGTGGGGCTACCAGCCTCAGAGTTCTCTCGCCGTAACTCAGTGTAAAGCTTCTCGGGGAGGTTGCGGGCCGTATTTCTCCTACGGCTTGGTAACCTGCGTATTGTATTCGTGGCTAATATGCCACAATAGTATCATTTGGGGATACAGCCTCTCCAGTGGCTGGTGGCGTATTCTTGTTGAAGGCTGGTTGGGGACAAGGAACCAAATCATGAGAGACCGAGCGACGGTGATCAAGGCGGTATTGGCGTTGGGTTGCCTTTCTGGACTCGCCCTGGGGGGGTCGATTGGGCGTCCGACGTCGTTGGACATTTCGATCTGGCAGGGGAGTGAGGCGATTGTCGGAACGACCCACGTGGACATACCCGCATGGGATCCCCTCAACGGCCTGAACTACATTCCGATCGGGACGAGCCCTGACGGGAAGAGCACTCTGTACTTCGCGGCATGGGTTTACAACACCGAGGTGCCTGACGGCCCCTTCGGGTTTGTCGTTCGTGCCAGCACGCCCAATAACCCGTTGATTCCGGGTGAGGGCCCCCTGTTCGACATGAGCGGGTCGGGCGACATCAATGTGTACATCGACAACCTGACCTTCAAGACGGGCAGCACCGTCAACAGTCTGAAGGTTGAAGAGTTCGACAAGGCCAACGACGGCGACTACAGTGCAGCCTTCTATCAGTTGGACAGCAACGGCTGGTTCTACGAGACGCCGCTCAGCACGCCCTTCGGGTCGTCCTGGAAGATGTATGAGGTCTCTCACTCGGCGTTCAGGGATGCCGACACGTCCCACTACAACTTCATTGGTGACATCGGCAGTGACATAGACATCGCCTGGAACAACGTCTACAGCCCCGTGGATACCAACTACATGCTCGCGTATCCCGGTTCGCCCTATCCGAAGAAGGCAGACACATCGGGCGGTGCGGTGTTTGAGATCGGGATGGCTGCCTATGCCTGGCATGTTGCTGTGCCTGAACCCGTCTCCATCGCCCTGCTGATGCTGGGCGCCATTCCGGTGATTCGTCGTGTGAAGCGCTAACAGCGGCGAACGAACCTGGAAGTGAAGAGATACCGAGCCCGAAGGCGAACACGCCTTCGGGCTCTTTTCATGCGACAGACCCTCTCCGACGTGTGTTCCATGAGGAGGCGAAATGGGACCATGCGGATTGCAGGAAGCGAACCAAGCCGCTTTCAATCCGTATCGCGAGCGGGGGATCGAGTCTCTGTCCCCGTTTCACCCGAGAGATCATTTGCTCATCGGTGTCTTCTGGAGGGCAAATAGAGGGACACTAGGGACACCGTCCGAGAAGTCGAAGCAGGCCGTCGAGAATGGTCGCTGGGTGCGGCGGGCAGCCCGGGATGTAGAGGTCGACTGGAACGACCGCGCCGGCGCCGTTGTGGACCTCCGGGTGGTCCAGGTAGGGTCCTCCGGAGATGGCACAGGCCCCCGTCGCAATGACGATCTTCGGCGAAGGCACGGCCTCATAGGTCTTTCGCAAGGCCAATCGCATGTTCTCCGGAACCGGTCCGGTAATCAGGAGTCCGTCGGCGTGCCGGGGTGACGCCACAAACTGGATGCCGAAGCGTCCCAAATCGAACACCACAGTGCTCAGTACGTTCACGTCTGCTTCGCAGGCATTGCATCCGCCGGCGCTGACCTGGCGAAGCTTCAGCGATCGTCCGAACAGCCGGTGGGCCTTGGCATCCAAGGCCTCCGCCAGTTGAAATGCCCGTCCGTTGAGAACCATGTCGGCCCGGGTTCGAGTGGCCAGACGATGCTCTCGTGTCCACTGAATGGCCTTCTGTGGACAGGCTTCGACGCAGGCACCGCAGAAAAGGCATCGTCCCAGATCGAGACGGATGCCGCCGTCCTGGCACACGATGGCGCGGGTCGGACAGACGTTCGCGCAGCATCGGCAGTCTTTCGGACACCGGGAGGTATCGAGCACGGGCAGGCCCCGAAAGCGTTCGGGCAGCTTGGGGGGTTCACAGGGAAAGTCGATCGTCCGGTGACCCTGCTTGAAACGAGCGGATAGTACCTTAAACATGTCGGTCCCCTACAGGTCGTACCCGCAGTACGAAAGGTTGAAGCTCTTGTTGCACAGTGGGAAGTCTGAAATCTGCTGATCTCGCAAGGCCATCGCCAGTCCTGTCCAGTTGTGGAACGAGGGATCGACGACCTTATAGCGCTCGAAACGCCCGTTGCTGTCGGTAAGGGCCACGTGGCAGATCTCGCCGCGCCAGCCTTCGATCAGCGAGGCGACGATCCGATTCGGCGCGAGCGGTCCGACGTCGCTTCGGATCGGCCCCATCGGCAGGGCATCGAGTTGTTCGGCAATGAATCGGGCTGAGTGTTGGACCTCCAGCCAGCGGACGTAGGCCCGCGCAAAGACGTCGCCGTCCTGCCACGTCGAGACGGGGATCTGACTGAAGCGATAGATGCCCCAGGGGTGATCGCGGCGGACATCTCTCTGGGCTCCACACGCTCGAGCCGCCGGTCCGACCAGTCCAATCGCCTCGCACGTTTCTGGCGTGACCACACCGGTATCGTCGAACCGTGTCACCACCGACGGGGTCTCCCACAGCAGGTTGGCTGCAACGGTCAGGTCGGCCATCGTCGCCTGAAGTCGCGACTGGAGGTCGGCCACCAGCGCCTCATCGACGTCAAAGGCCACACCACCGGGGCGGATCAGACCCCGCCCGAACCGGTTGCCGCAGAGCTGTGCCGTCATGTTCAGAAAGTCGCCGCGGAGCCGCCCACAGTAGGATGCGGTGGGCAGGAAGCCGACGTCGTTGGCCAACGCTCCCAGATCGCCGGTATGGTTGGCCAAACGCTCGAGCTCCAGGGCGACGCTCCGCAACACATGAGCCCGTGGCGGAACGCGGCTGCCCGTCAGCCCCTCGACCGCCTGGCAGTAGGCGGTAGCATGTCCGATTGTGGTGTCGCCCGCGAGGGTTTCCGCATAGTGGATCGAACGCCGATCGGGTCCGCCGACCAGGGCCCGCTCCACCCCCCGGTGCTGATAGCCCAGCGATATCTCCAGGTGAAAGACCTCTTCGCCGTGACATTGAAAGCGGAAGTGTCCCGGCTCAATGATCCCCGCATGGACGGGGCCGACCGCAACCTCGTGGACCTCCTCGCCCTCGATGCGGTAGAAGTCGGTCACGCCGATGGCCGGGTCGTGGTCGGTCGTGACAGGGGTCTCTGCCGCGTGGTGGTAGGGCTTGTGGAATCGCACAGGCTTGAGCCATGGATGTCCCGAGGGAGACAACCCGAACTGTTCGGCCATCTCGCGCTCGAAGAGGTGCACCTGCGGGCAGTCCTGAGTCAGTGAGTAGTAGCGGTTTCCGGGGACGCGTGCCCGCAGGATTCCCAGCCGTCCCTCGGCGTCATCGGCCAGCACGGCCGTGATCACAGGGGCTTCCTCTCCGGCCGGCACATGGGCGAACAGTGCCGAGACTCGCTGCCCGTCGCGCACCGCATTCATCAGGGCATGTCGCAGTTCGCAGAACTCCAGTTCGGGGATACTTCGATCCTCGACGGATTGCCCGTTGATCGCCTCAATCCATGATGTTTCCTTCTTCATGGTCGGACCTCCAGCAGTCGGCTGGCGCCGTGCAACAGATTCTGGAGTGGAACGGGTAGCCACACACCCAGCAGCAGGACCATTACCAACAGCACCAGGATCGGGGCCGTACTCAGGAGATCATCGCGGTAGCCGCTACGACGAGGCTCTTCTTCGCACCGTCCTTGAACAGCCGTCAGCACGGTGGATCCCATCCCCATGAAGACGATGAACAGCAGGCCAAGGAAGGCTGCGGCAACCAGGAATCTTCCCTGCCCGATGATCGCGTTCAGGATGGTGAATTCGCTCAGAAATACACCAAACGGCGGGGAACCCGTGATCGCCGGGAAGCCCGCCACAAAGATCGCTCCGGTCAGCGGCAGCCGCCGCAACAGGCCGGAAACCCGTTCGGTCGACTTGCTGCCGTAAGCGTGGACGATATTGCCGGTCGAAAGGAACAGCAGGCACTTGGTCAGCCCGTTGGTGATCAGGTGGAACAGGCCGCCGAACGTGGCCGCCCCGCCGATCCCGATGGCTAGCGCCAGGATGCCCATGTGCTCCACACTGGAATAGGCCAGCATTCGTTTCAGATCACGCTGGCGGATGACAAATGCACCGGCCACGGCAATCGAGAGCAGCCCGACCACCACCAGGATCCGTTGGGCGAACACCGCTTGGCCGGCCGCCGCGCACACACGATACACTCGGAGAATCGGAAGAAACGCACACGGCAGCAGCGCCCCCGAGAGCATGGCCGAAATGGGTGCGGGTGCTTCACCGTGGGCGTCGGGCAGCCAGGTATGCATCGGCGCCAGTCCCATCTTTGTTCCATACCCCACCAGACACAGTACGAACGCGGCACCCAGCCAGGGACCTGCCAGTCGGGGTGCCGAACGGAGCAGGTCGCTGAAGAGCAGAGATACCGGCAGGCCGCTGGAGACCAGGGCGTAGGCCAGAAAGAACGAGCCCAGCAGCGCCAGGGCGATGCCCACCGAACAGATCAGCAGATACTTCCAGGTCGCTTCGAGCGACAAGCCGGATCGGTGGAAACAGATCAGCGGGGCACTCGCCAGCGTCGTCGCTTCCATCGCCACCCACATGAGCCCCAGGTGGGCCGAATAGGCCAGCAAGGTCATGGCTCCCACGAACGCCAGGAGGCATCCGCAGAATACGCGATTCGACTTTTCGGGTTCGTGCCGCAGATACCCGTAGGCATGGACCGCGCAGGCCGGAAACAGGATGCCGACCAGCAGAAGAACGACCCGTCCGATGTCGTCCAGGCCGATCCAGCCGCTCGATACGCTCACCGGTTGGCTCAGCGCCAGCAGCACCAGCAGGAAATAGACGAGTCCCGTCAGGGGCAGCAGCATCGGTCGACGATCGTTGGATCCCCAGGCGAAGGCCACCGCCGACATCAGGAACGGAAGGATAAGGATCGCACAAGAGGTCATGATCACTCTCTCAACGCCGAGAGTTGCTCGGTGTTCAACGATGAGAATTCCTGCTTGATCTGATTGATGAGGATGACCATGACGAAGACGGCCACCAGCAGATCGAGCAGGACCCCCATCTCGACGAGCAGCGGCAGCGGTTCCAGCAGCAGCAGGCCGAAGATGAAGATGCCGTTTTCAAGGACCAGATAGCCCACCACCTGTGTGATGGTCTTGACGCGTGTGGTCAGGATCAGCATGCCGGTCAGCACGGTCGACAGCGACGTGGGCACCAGCAGGCCGGCCTGATGCACTCCTGCTACCGGCACGTGCCGGGCGAACGCCAGGGCGAGTCCGGTACCGATGGCCCCGAAAACCAGCGACCAGGTGGGGCTGACCAGCGGTTGGATCTCACGGTGCGTCGTCACATCGCGCAGGGCTCTGGAGAGCATGCGCGGGATGATCACGCCCTTGAGCAGGACGGTGAACAGTACGATCAGCACAACCCGTGCGACGAACTGCTCGTGAACCAGCAGCGGCATCAGGCCCAGGATCAGCCCCTGAACGGCAATCGCGTGAACCAGCGCGCGGATCCGGCTTACGCCCAGCACGAAAAAGTTGATGAGCATCAGGACGACCAGCAGGGTGTCCAATGTGACGGTACTCATGAGGCCCTCACCAGCAGAAGACATCCGAAGCCCGACAGCAGACAGGCAGCGATCAGGAGCTTGGGGATGTCCACCATTCGCAGACGCGCCATGACCGATTCGACCACGCCCACGGCAACGGCCATGACGATCATGCCGGCCGCCAGCACGGCCCATGCCGCTGCCCCCTGACCGACGTTCAAGGGCAACAGCACTCTCATCACGATCGCTCCGATCACCCAGAGCTTCACCGATGCCCCGTAAAGAATGACCCCCAGCGCAGGTCCGCTGTGATCCAGCACCATGACTTCGTGGATCATCGTCAGTTCGAGATGGGTGTTCGGATCGTCGAAGGGGATGCGGCAGTTCTCCGCCAACAGCACGATAAACAACCCGGCGGCGATCAGGACCAGCGGGGCGATGGAGGCCCCCCAATTCCTGGCCAGGGGAGCACCCAGCATATCGGACAAGCTCAGCGAGCCGCTGAGGCGGGCCAGCGCCAGCAGGGCGAAGAACAGTGCGGGTTCCGCCAGACAGGCGAAACTCACCTCGCGGGCACCGCCCATCCCCTCAAAGGCCGACCCGGTGTCCAAGGCGGCGGCCACCGTCAGGAATCTGCCCAGGGCCAGAAGGTACGCCACGAGGATCAGGTCTCCGGTAAAGTGCAACGGGGCATGGAACCCGCCCATCGGGACCATCAGGCCGGCCAGGAGGGTTGTGACCAGACCGACCGCCGGTCCCGCCGCGAAGACCCAGGTGGTCGTCTGGCTGGTGACGGACTCCTTCCGGAACAGCCGGATCAGATCGTAGTAAGGCTGAAGGACGGGGGCCCCCACACGGCCGGCGAAGAAGGCCTTGGTCTTGGTGATGATTCCCAGCAACAACGGGGGCAAGGTCATCAACACGACGATGTGAAGCAGACTGTGGATCATCCGAGTCTCCCCGCCTTGCTCAGCGCAAACGTCAACAGCAGGACCGTGATCGCCACGATGTACAGAATATAGAGCTGGATCCTTCCCTGTTGGAGAACGCGGAACCTCAGCAGAATCGCTTCGACCGCCCGATAGGCCGGCTCAACGGCGGTTCGCAAAATGGTGTCGTCCACGTGGCTTTCGAAGTGTTGCGGCGTCGGGAACGGGCCTTTGAGTCTGGGGCGATGCACCCGGGGACGGGACATCCATCCAAACAGGTCGACCAGAATCTGTCCGAAGGACGAGGCCGTGTATTGCATACGGGGCGTGGGGGCCGCGTAGCCGCAATCCCAGGTCCCCACGGTTCGAAAGTCGCTTGCCTGCATCTTCCGGGTCAGCCAGAGGGTGAGCGTGACGCCTCCCAGAATCAGCAGGCTGCCGATGATACTGATCCAACCCAGGGGAACCAGCGAGCCAACGGTCGGCAGGCTGGCACCACCCGTCGATGTCCAGGTGCCGGCCGCTCGATCCAGGAGAGGCGCGACCGACCACGGAGCAAGCCCGATGACCAGGCAACAGCCGGCCAGGACGCCCATGGGGACGAGCATCGTTTTCGGGGCCTCGTGCGGTGTCGGTCTGACATTGCCGGTCGGGTGAGGGTCTGTCGTGTGGCCGTCATCCGTCGGAACCTC
Source organism: uncultured Planctomycetales bacterium (assembly GCA_964446835.1). Classification (GTDB taxonomy): domain Bacteria; phylum Planctomycetota; class Phycisphaerae; order UBA1845; family JAFGLZ01; genus CAYUQT01. The sequence continues at coordinate 40,827 of CAYUQT010000044.1, forward strand.
GCGAGGCTCGCCGAGAAAGGCGGCTCCGAAGACCTTGACGAAACAGGCAACCGCCAGGGCGCCGATCATGGCCAGAATGGGTGCGACGAAGGCCGCCGCGAAGAACCCATTGCCGCCGGCGCTCCCGATCGTTCGAAAGAGTCCGAGGTAGATCAGCAGCTCGCTGATCAGACCGTTCAGCGGAGGCAGTCCACAGATGGCCGTGGCTCCTGTCAGGAAGAATGCGGCGGTGAGAGGCATCCGCTTCGCCAGACCGCCCATGCGGTCGATCTGCCGCGTGCCCACCGCATGGATTACAGACCCCGCGCTGAAGAACAACAGCGACTTGAAAAGGCCGTGATTCCAGCAGTGCAACAAAGCGCCACCCAGCCCCAGCACGATCCAGATGGGGTGGTGCAGCGATCGTCCGACCATGGCCAATCCCAGCCCCATGAGGATGATGCCGATGTTCTCAATGCTGTGATAGGCCAGCAGCCGCTTGATGTCATGCTGTCCGATGGCGAAAACGACACCGAGGAGCCCGCTGGTCGCTCCCAGTACCAGCAGGGCGACGCCCCAACTTGCGGACGGGTTCGGCAAGAGCCCTGCGATTCGCGCGATGCCGTAGATCCCCATCTTCAGCATGACGCCGGACAGGATGGCCGAGACATGCGTCGGCGCATTGGCGTGAGCCCCGGGCAGCCACACGTGAAACGGTACGATGCCCGCCTTGAGCCCAAAACCCGCCACCGCCAGAATGAAGACGGCCGTGGCGGTGGCAGGCGGCAAGGATGCCACCATGCCGATGCTGAACGAGCCGGTGGCCGAACGGATCAAGGCGAACATGGCCGCCAGGCAGAGCGTTCCGACATGCGTCGCCAGGAGGTAGACCCAGCCCGCCCGACAGGCATCCGGATCGGTGTCTTCGGTGGTCACCAGGAAGAATGCCGACAAAGCCATCACTTCCCAGGCCATCAGGAAGGCCACGCCATCGCGGGCAAGGGCTACCATGGCCATCGAGCCGGCGAGGATTCCGTAGAAAAGGCGAAGCTTGTTGCCGGTTTCGGCATGTTCCGATTCTCGCCAGTACCCCAGACCGTAGATCGAACCGAGCGAGGGAATCAGAAAGACGGGCACGAGAAACCAGGCACTGAGGGCGTCGAGTCCGAGTGACATCGCGCCCCAGGGGGCGAACTCGGGCAGCGAAAAGTGGTCCTGACGTCCGCCAATCAGAGCCATACCGGCCCCCACCAACCCAATGCCCGCAGCAAACTGCACGAAGACGTTCGCTCGGAACTGGCCGGCTCCGTGACGCCCGGGGCATAAGAGGCCGACGAACCCGCTTCCGGTCAATAATACGACCGCCGAAAGAACAACAACGAGGCTCATGAATGGGTGGACCTTTCCCCTCAGGCGCTCTTACCCGAGGCCTCCAATTGCGATTCCACTCGCTCGAATTCCGTAAGGATCTCCTCTTGGGCCTTACGCGAGTGGATAGCGTCCTTTACGCGGGGATCGCGCAGCAAGAACGCCAGGCGGGACAGGAGGAACAGGTGGGTGCGAACCGTTGGACTGATCAAGGTAAACAGCGTGTGGACGGGGCGACCGTCGACAGCGCCGAACTCGATCGGTTGTTCAAGAAAACACAAGGCGACCGACGGCTGATTGACCTGAAGCACCACGGGGTTACGCACGTGGGGAATCGCTATTCCGTCACCGATACCGGTTGATCCAAGTGATTCACGAGCCAATAACACCTGAAAGAAGAACTCGCGATCTACATTGGGGGGAAGACGCAGAAGGTCCACAACGCTCTTGAGGACCGATGCCTTGTCATGTCCGTCGATCCGATAGAATACTCCGCCGGCCTTGAGGGCCTCGGTCAGACCGCCCTGGGGAGACTCGTTATCACGTTCGTCAAAGAGGTCAACCGACACATCCATGCGGCGGGCCGTCGCCCATTCCAGGAGCTCCGCCCTGTTGAACCGATACTGTTCGTTGACCCGATAGACGGGCAGAATGCCCTCGTCGATCCAGCGATATATTGTCTTCTCTGTGACGTTTAATACCCTGGCAGCGTCTCGCACAGCGAGGTTCATGACGATGATCCCACTTGTCAAGCTTGTCAAAGTGTGACATTTTACGACACGAGTGTATTCGTGTCAATGAGCGTCACGGCCATCTGTCCACCTTTCGGTCTGGGCGGGGCTCTTGAAAGCGGATCAAAGGGGGTCAGGAATGGGGCTTGGACCCTGCCGGGGCCCACTCAGGGAGGAACGGCTACCAACTCTTGGGCATGCCCACGTAGTGGCTCAATCGTCGGTTGCCGGTGTAGTAGGCCATCTGATAGGCGTGCCACTGGGCGAGCATCACGCGGGCCTTCAGCAGCAATTCGGAAGGGGCCGAGAGGTCTGCCAGATTGCGGGTTTCGCCGGGATCGGTTGCCAGGTCGAAAAGCCATTCCTGCCTCGTATCCTGGTCGGCGATGTACTTGGTCGTGCCCCAGATCATCGCCTCCTGAATGCGTGTGAGTTGCAGCACGGAGAAGACGGGGCGATGGAGATCGTCGTATCCTTCGGCCAGGACGTCGACGCCCTGCCATGCCGGATGGGGCGTCACGCCCATGGCGGCGATGACGGTCGGGACCAGATCGATCTGAGAGGTCGCGCGGGCGACGCGCCGGGGTGCGAGCAACCCGGGGGCGTGGAGAATGGCGGGAACCTGGATCATCTCATTCCAGAGGTGCATTCCGTGGCGGGCGAGTCCGTGCTCCATGAAGGCCTCGCCATGATCGCCGACCACCACGATGATGCTCTGGTCGAGCAGTTGGCGTTCAGCGAGCTGTGTGCGGATGAAGCCGACCCAGTGGTCGAGGTAGCACAGGGCGTTGTCGTACTGATTCTTGAGCAGGGGCACGACCTCGGGCGGAATGTGGATCACTCCGTCGCCGTTCGAGTAGGCAGGGGGGACCGGCTTGTACCGTGAGTTCCACGGTTCTGGCACCTCGTAGTTGAAGTGGGTTGCCTGGAGGTTGATGTAGCAGTAGAAGGGACGGTTGCCCTTGCGAGACGCGATCCATCGGGCAAACTCACCCATGGCGTACTTGTCGTCCATCCGGTTGCAGTCGGTCTTGTCGACGTTCGACCGATTGTGGCTGAAGTACGTGTCGAAGCGTTTCGGAGACGTGAAGGTTTCGAGGTTGTCCCAGGCCTCGTTGCCGCTGCTGAAACAGGTCAGCTCGTATCCGAGGCTCTTGAGCACATCGTGGATGCCCACGTAGGGGAAATCGATCTGGCGGAAGTGATCGTTCTCGGCGGTGCGGAGCATGTAGAGCGATGTCAGGGTTGACACAAGCGAGTAGCTGCTGAAGCTCGATGCGGCGTAGCAGCGATCGAGTTGCACGCCCTCAGCCGCGAGTCGGTCGATGTTCGGCGAGACCTCTCGCGGATAGCCGTAGCAGTGAATCGCCTTGGCCGGCACGGATTCCAGCAGAACGAACACCACATTGCGCAGCCGTCGTCGGTCGACGTTCTGCGAGCGGAGATAGGCATCGTCGGTTACGATGGCTGCTCCGCACGGCGGCGGCGGATCCACTCGAACAATCGGGCCCGTCAACCATCGCGTGAGCTGAAATGCCCGCAAGGGGGCGAACACCCTCGCGGTCGTCACCAGGTATCGGCTGGGGTTTCCGTGAATCTGAATCGCCAGCAGGACGGCAGGGAGGATCGCCAGAACGATCATGGCCACGCCCAGGGGGTGCCGAAGGTGGCATCGGTTCAGGAGGGCGACGATCTGTGGTCGTGAGTCGGTTGCGGGCGGAGCGTTCTGCAAGAGACACTCGTTCAAACGAGTCATCCCGCGAGTCACGATCACACACATTGCCACCGCTCCGCCACACACCGCAAGCAGGTGATAGCCGGCGAACCTCCAGGCCATATCCATCACTTCCTTGGGATTGCTGAAGAGGAACCTCAGGGCACCGGCGGTCAGGGCGTCATCGGTCTTGACCATGATCTGATGGTTCAGATAGAGCCACGTTCCGGCCAGGACCAGGACCATGGCCTGGATGCGGCAGGCCCATCGGCAGAGGGCGGGTGATCGGCGTGCGACGCATGCCACAGGCACGGCCGATACGCAGCCCACCAGGGCGCCGAAGACAATCATGAGTCCGCCCGCCCATGCTGCACCGGCTAGAACGTCGCGGAGGTGGGTTCCGTCGACGCGCGCCACAGCCCACCCTCCGGCCAGGAGACCGTAGAGCATCGTGGGAATCGCCCACAAGCACGCGTGTTGAAACAGCAACCGGAATCGAAACATCGTCATGGCATTCCTGACTGTGACCAACACCCCATTATACCCTCACGTTGGGTGAGGGGCGCCTTGGCTGTCGGAGGGCTCTGAAAACGGGATAGGCTGTCGCAGACGCGTCGGCCTTGAGTCACATGGGAGATGCGGCTAACGTAGGTGCGCCGGTGTTGGAGGAAACGACCATGGCGGCTCGAGTGTCGGTGGTGATGGGCAGCGAATCCGACTGGCCCGTGATGCAGAAATGCGTCGATCAACTGCGCGAGTTCGGCATCGAGGCGGAGGTGCGGATCCTCTCGGCGCATCGAACTCCGGAACACTTGGCGGCGTACGCGTCACAAGCGGCGGGGCGCGGAATTCAGGTGATGATTGCGGCAGCCGGGATGTCGGCTGCCTTGCCGGGTGCCATCGCGGCGTTTACGACACTGCCGGTGATCGGCGTTCCGATGGTCAGCGGGGCACTGGCGGGCGTCGATGCCTTGCTGGCGATATCGCAGATGCCGCCCGGCGTGCCGGTGGCCACGATGGCGATCGGAGAGTCCGGGGCGAAGAATGCGGGTATCCTGGCGGCACAGGTTCTGGGGCTGTCGGACGCCGTTTTGGGCAAAAAGCTCGTGGAGTTCAAAAGGTTTTTGGCCGATAGGACCGATAAGAACAACGAGGCCCTGCAGGCGCGGCTCGCAGGCCAATAAGGTTATGTCCTTACCTAAGACCATAGAGTGGGTTGGGGATGTCGATGGCTTTGTACGGCTCATCGACCAGACCCTATTGCCTGACGAATTGAGGCTTATTGAGTGCCGGGATGTCTCGACGCTGTGGGAAGCGATCAAATCGCTTCGAGTGCGAGGGGCACCTGCCCTTGGTGTAGCCGCTGCGATGGGGGTCGTGCTGGGAGTGGCGAAAGCGGAAGGGAGGCCGGAGGGCTTTCTCTCCACACTGGAGGAAACCTGCCGGTACTTGGCTTCAAGCCGACCGACCGCTGTCAACCTCTTCTGGGCTCTGGACCGAATGAAGACGGTGGCTTCCACGTTGCAGGGGCAACCTGTCAAGCAGATACGCCAACGCCTTCTGAAGGAGGCCTGCACGATCCGGGACGAGGACGCGGCGATGTGTCGTGCGATCGGGCTGGCGGGTCAGGCGCTCATCACCGAGGGCTGTGGTGTGTTGACCCACTGCAATGCCGGTGGGCTGGCGACATCAGAGTACGGCACGGCGTTGGCTCCGATGTACATGGCCCACGAACAGGGGCGAAAGTTTCGGGTATACGCAGATGAAACGCGTCCTCTTTTGCAGGGGGCCCGTTTGACGGCCTGGGAGCTTCATGGTGCAGGTATTGACGTGGCCGTCATTTGCGATAATATGGCTGCTTGGCTGATGTCCGAGGGGAAAGTCGACCTGGTAATTACCGGGGCCGATCGAATAGCGATGAATGGGGACACGGCAAACAAGATCGGGACCTATGGAGTGGCCACGCTGGCCAAAGCACATCGTATCCCCTTCTATGTGGCAGCCCCGAGTTCGACGTTCGATCGGACGACGGGTGATGGACGATCGATTCCGATTGAGTTTCGGGACGAATCAGAGATCGCCAACGGGTTTGGGCGTCGTACGGTGCCCGAAGGAGTCCCCTGCTGTAACCCGGCTTTTGACGTGACTCCGGGTCGTCTAATCTCCGGTTTCATCACGGAGAAGGGATTGGTCCGATTCGACCACGGCGAAGATTTGGCAAAATTTTTCGCCCAATGGGCTTGCAATGGCATGGAAAGCCAGTAGAATTCGGACTAAAGGTTGGAGGCGCGGCCAATCTTGCAATGTGTCCGTGTAGACATGATGCCCTGAAGTACGTTGTCTTGTCACACGGAGCCAAGAGGGAGCACAACGACGATCATCTATCCACCAGGCATCGATGATGCTTCTCAGGTGAATACATGACGTCGTGTGACCGATCGGTACCAGCAAGATTGAGCCCAAACGATTTGAATATGGCTATACTCCCGCAGGTGCGTGGGATTTTGGCAAGTGCGGGGTTGGACGTGGTTGCTCGCTGTGGCAGGCGGGCCGTCCTATACGGTTGTTCGTCCCCGATGTTCGTTTCTTTCTCGTGAAAGGAGTAGTACTATGGCTTGGGCTATTGCTCTGGGCGTAATCAGCTGGTTGGCGAATATGTTTGGTCTCGGTCAATGGTTCCCGTTCAGCCTGATCGCTGGTGACAACATGTCGGGTCTGCAGGAGCTTTTTCAGCAAGTCGCCAGCACCTGGTTCTTCGTCAGCAAGGGTTAATCTGGCGTGAGGACTGGTTCGCTACCCTAGGAGTCTGTCCGGACAATTAAGAAGGCTGGCGATTAGAAGTTCTTGGTCGTGGCCTTTGACGCATGCACCTGCGGTATAGTTTCTTGTTCGGATAGACTCCTAGTGGTTGGCGGATCGGGCGTAAGCCCGAACCTCCCATGGGGGGGGTGATTTCTGAAAGACTGCGACCCGGAACAGGAGGCGTGCGTCCTTGTGTTCTGGTCGCTTTCTTTTTGTACATCCCTGATTGGTTGGCCTCTCACTAATATCCTGGCCGAAGGTGTCCTCCTCTGGGTTCTTGCATTCTGCACATCCACGTGCGTCTGATAGGTCGCCGCTCATCAACGGCTGGCGATCCGCCGCCGGAGTAGCGAGACCACGTAGCTGACGGCGAATCCGAGGCACAACACCAGGACGATTACCGGGCCCGTACTGAGCCCCCGCAGAGTGATGGCCGTAAAGATCCCGATGACCACCCCTCCGATCCCGAAGAGAATCGCCAGGACGGTCACCCACCCGATCCGCCGTGAACACAGATTGGCCGATACCCCCGGCAGCACCAGGAGCGCGCTGCCTAGAATCACTCCCAGGAATCGCATCGCCGCGACGATGCTGATCGCCAATCCGACCAGCAAGCCGTAGTAGAGCAGCGAGGTCCGCACGCCTAACACGCGGGCGCCCTCCTCGTCAAACGAGAAGAACACAAGTTCCTTATAGACGGCCATGGTGGCCAGAAAGACGGCCAGACAGACCGCCCAGACAACCGGCAGCTCTCCAGGAGGTATGCTGAGCACGTCACCGAAGAGCAGGCTGTGGATCGGCGGGGTGTAGCCCATGGTGAGGTAGTCGAGCCGCCCGCTCCGGCTGAGCTCCTGGAACCACAGGGCGCGAACGTCGATCAGCAACAGGCCCAGCGCCATCGCCCCGACCAGGCAGATACCGATGGCCGAGTCTTCGTGAACGTGCCGCTGTCTGCCCAATCGCCCGATGAGCAGTGCCGATCCGACACAGAACAGGGCGATCAGGGCATCGCGGGCCAGCGGGGCCTGCATGGTGGGAAGGAACAGGGTCAGCAGCAGCGCAAGCCCGGCTCCACCAAACGCCGAGTGGCTGATTCCTTGCCCGATGAACGTCATTCGCCGCAAGACGACGAAGACGCTCAGTGTGCTGCACGCCAGCGCAATGGGAATCGATCCCAGCAGGGCGTTGCGATAGAAGGGCAGGGACCAGAATCGTTCCCAGACGTTCAGATCGGCCGGCATATCCACACTCGCGATCGAATCTTGCCCGAATACATGATGCAAATCGATTGCATTATCCAACGGTATCGAATTGCCGGTCGCGGATCAAGATGATCGTCGCTCTGTGGCATGCGACGGGCCTTTAGGGGATACTGCGGTGCAAGAGATATCCACCTGGGCGGGTGAAAGTGGGTCTGGTGAGGCATCCCATGGCACTGAACGTCAGATGGCCTCGGTTGGAGGTCGGAGTTCCTCTCGACGGTTTTCCGATCGAGTGGATCGGCTCGGCCGAGTCGCTGGTGTATTTCGGAAGAGGACACTTCGAGGTGGTCCCTGAACGCCCCGTGGTGTGCACCAGCGTCGATGTGCTGGCGCGTGTGATTCGAAACCATCGCTGCGGTACCGACGTCAAGATCTACCAACAGGGGCGCCCGGATCAGTGCGAAGAATCGCTTCTGGACGAACTGCGGGTGATTTTCGATCTGAGCGAGCCCCAGGTTGATGGACATTTTCCGGATTACACGGCTCTGCTGCGCAGTGGGCGGTTCGACTCCGGAATCGAAGACCCGCTCTATCGGCGTTTGGGCGAGGCTCTGAGGGGCCTCGGCCCGACGGAACACCAGACGCTCTGGGCTAATCTTCGGCGATACTGGGGGCGTGTGCTTGGCCACGAAACCGTCGTGACTATCGAGCGGGTGGGCTCGAAAGTGGGCACCCTCACAGAGGGGATCGGCTACCTCGCCGGCCGCCACCTGTCGGTGGAGTCTCTCCACTTCGAACCGGGCGAATCCTATGTACTGCAGTCTCGGGTCGCCTACTACGACCCGCCTCGTACCGGCGAGCCCGGTGCGACGGGCGTACAGCTCCTGGGTGGAAACATCACCGACCTGGCCATGAATCAGGCGGGCGCCTACTCGCAACGCATCCGGCTCCGACCCGAAATGATCCGCAGTGGATCGATGGTCCGGATACCGGCGGGTGTCTCGCTGCAATGCGCGGCATTGGCCGAGCCGACCGCCTGTCTGTTGGACTGTTTCGAGAAGACCACGCACGAATTGGGTCAGGATGAGTCGGGCAGTATCCTGCGCAAGGGGGTCTTGCCGGGTGGGGCCGTCTGCATCGTGGGTAGCGGCTCGATGGCGCTCATGGCGGCCAAGATGGCCCTGATGGACGATCCGATCATACGGATCGGAGGGGCCCGTCACGTGGCGATGGTCGTGCGAAGCGATGAGAAGGCCGATCTGGTGCACCGCGTCCTCGATGACGAACGTGTCACGACGCTACGCTGCGATCGGCAGGAGGATTTCGTTTCGGCGGTGAAGGCTCAGTACGAGCCGCTCTATCGAAATACGTTCGGCAAGCCCTTTCGCGGGTTCGACGACGTCATCTTGGCCGCGGGTGACGCTTCGATGGTAGGAAACGTCCACCGACTGATCGCACCTGCCAACGCTCGAATCATGGCCTTTGCCGGCACGCGCGGACCGTGCCGGATCGATAGCGGTGTCTGGCACTATCACAACGCGGGCATCCTGGGTACCAGTGGGTGCAATACACGGATGATCGAAATCGCCCTGGGCCTGTTTGCACGAGGCAGCCTTGACGTCTCGTCCTTGGCTGGTCGACGGTATACGTTCGACGATCTCCGGCAACCGGACGGCATCGACGCCTTCTTCAGCGACAAGCATCTCCGCCCGTATCTGGACCCGATGTGAACTGTCTCAGGTATTGGGCGAGCTTCTCTTCTGTTCTCAGAATGGCATGTCCACGACAGGGGGCACGCCCCTTTGGGCGTAGAGTTGAGCGAAGACCCAGTTGAGGTATCCGACCGCCACCTCCACGGCGTTTGAGATACCCATAGCGGGGTCCACGTTTCGGTCCGGCAGCGGGTCGAAAGAGAGCCCCGCGTGCCCGTCGTAGAATCCGAGGTTCGCTTGCCGAACGGTGGGCACAAAGGGCTGGGCTCCCGCAGGTACGGTGGTTCGCACGGGACGCCCGTGATACTGGCCGAGTTCGTCCCCCATGGGGAAGAACATGCAATCCGCCGCCATCCAACCCCCATTGATCCTTCCGCCAAGAAGTCCGCCCCCCGTCTGTGCCGGCGGACTGAATTGATCCGGTGGGGCTCCCACATGACGGTTCCATCGCTCGTCGACCATCATGTAGAGCCGAGCAGGTACGTAGACCGTACTCAGTCTCATGATCGGTCCACAAGCACCTGCCCAGTTGCCGGAAAACCACGGAGAGTCGTTTGCACCTCCAGGTTCTCCTCGATGGTACCAGGTTCGACCCAGCAGAGTTCGCGAGTAGTTGAAGGCGTTCTGAGACTTGCCCACCGCGCGTTCGAAGGCGGGACAGCGGTAGAGCTGGTCGGATCGCGTGTAGGGGTATAGCGATCCGTGGGTCACGCGAGCTTGATTCGGCCAATCGCTCTGCGCAGAGCACCAGTAGAAGGGCATATCGGGCATCAGCCAGTCTTCGAGGGCCTTCCAGTCTGCGACGGTTCGTGTCTCGCCGGGCAAGGCCGGCCACACAAGGGAATCCTGATCGGCGTCGACCGTGTCCTCCCATCCTCGGCCCAGAAACGGTGGGGTTTCGTCATAGTCGGATGCATAGACAAGCATCGCTCGCGTCAGCAGCCCGATGCGGGTGGTACACACCGCCTGGATGTTCCGGTCGCGCAGGCCGATCAGGGCGGGAATGAAAACCCCCGTCAGCAGGACTACCCCCGTGCCAACAGACGTAATCGCCTGGACCATGCCTGTTCCTCGACGGGCATACCGTTTCATCGATCGATCGACTGGCATGTCTATCATGGGGCCGCTCCTCTCTAAGCCTGATCTCCTTCAACGGCACATACGTCGTCGGGCATCCCCCGTCTGAGAATCCGCGGCCCCGGTTAACGGTCAGAATGGCAACGGCTGACCCACCTGCGCGTAGATCATCTGGGCAAGCCATTTCATGTACATCAGGCCGTAGCCCGAGAACGGGTTCATAGGGGCCCTGCCAAGCGAGTTGATTTCCATATTCGGCAGGGGATCTCGCTGCGGTTCACAGTGTCCGTCATAGAATCCCAACGTGGCAGATCGTTGGGGATCGTTCTCGACCACTCCCTCCGTCGAGCCAGGGGGAGCCAGACTCGGGTACCACGAAAGTCCCTTGAGCGGTCGGCCGTGGTACTGGCCCATGCAGCAGTTCCATGCATCCCACAGTGGATCGATGCCGCCCCAGACCCAGCTCCTCTGAATGGGATATGCAACGTAGGCGTGCCAGGACTCGTCAATCATCATGGGCAGTCCCGCGGGTTTGAAGACGGCACTGAGCCTGAGAATTCCCTGGTCGAATCGGAACTGGCCATCCTCCAGGTTCAGCTTGTTCCCGAAGATCGTCCGCGTGATGTTGAAGGCATTCTGATACTTGTCCGGATGAACGATACGTTCGAACTCAGGGCATCGGTAGATCGACTCGAATCGTGCATACGGAAACAGGTCGCCGCTATTGGGCAGTTTGGGATACCCGCCCGTGTACCAGTCCGATTCCCTGAGCAGGAAGATCCGCTCCATGGTGGATGCGGCGGCCAGCCATGTCTCCTTTCGGCGGTTGGCGGCATTCAGCGGACTGTCGCTGGCCGCATCCCGCAGGATGAAGGGCGGCGTTTCATCATAATCGGAGGCATAGACGAGCATCGCTCGGGTCAGCAGCCCGACGCGAGTGGAGCACAACGCCTGGAAGTTCCGGTCGCGCAAGCCAATCAGAGCAGGGATGAAGACCCCTGTGATCAGAAGCCCCGCGGCGCTGACCGACGTGATCGCCTGAACCAGTCCCGTTCCCCGACGGACATGCGGCCGCACAGATCGACGTATCGGCGTGACGTTCATTCGACACCTGTCTGCTAGCTTTCGATTTTGGGTCGGTGCCCCGTCATACATCCTTCGGAAAACGCGTCCGCATCTTGAACAGATGCCGGCAACGGATGTACGTGCCCAATCCTGCCTTCAGTCCCACAACGATCGCCACGAGCTCTATCGAGTTGTTCTGCAGGCAGTGGGATTCATTTCTCGGGTTATGGCAATTCTCTCATGATCTCCTTGCCCCTCTGGGCATAGGCCTGCTGGTTGATGTAGCGAACGATATCCGGAATTCCATTCATGTACTGGGCCGTGCTTTTCTGGCTGATGTCTGGCCAGAACGGCCTGCGGAGTTCTACGTGGTTATCGTAGAAAGCCACGTTTCCACTCTGAACCAGCATCGGGTCCGAGCTTCGCGACATCCACTTGGAAGGCACCGTGCGACCGTGGTAACGCCCGATTTCGTCACCCAAAGGGAAGTTCATACAGTCGACTGCCATCCAGCCTCCGGAGGCGAGGCCGCTTCGTGGAGGAATATGTTGTTCGGCGGGCGACCCAACGTGCCGCCACCACCACTCGTCGTAGAGCATTTCGAGTGCGGCAGGATTGTGCACTCCGGTCGTCCTGACGATGGGACCCGGCGCGCCGAACATGCTGCTTCCCCAGTAGTCGGGTTCCTTTCCCTCGGGTCCGGACGGTCCGCTGATCCACTTGCGTCCCAGCACGGTCCGCGTGTAGTTGAACGCACCCTGGACCTTGCCGGGGGGCTTTTCGAACTCCGGACACCGGTAGAGGCTCTCCGACCGCGCGTATGCAAACATCAGACCCGTCCTGATCCCGACACCGTTCTGCTCCCATTGGTCCTCCGACAGCGTACCATTCCACAGGAGTTCAGGATGTGCGGTCACCCAGGTCTCGGCGACGGCCCAATCCCATCGACTCTTGCTGGAGATGTCGTTGGGGGCGCCCGCCGTGCTGGAAAGACTCTTGCTGGGCTGATCGGGATAGAGAATGTTCTCCCACCCGATCCCCATGAACGGAGGCGTCTCGTCGAAGTCCGTTGCATACATCGCCATCGCTCGGGCCAGCAGCCCGATGCGAGTCGTACACAGGGCCTGGTGGTTGCGGTCCCGCAGGCCTATCAGGGCCGGGAAAAAGGCCCCCAGTGTCAGGGCGACGACAGTACCGACGGACGCGATCGTTTGAATCAGGCTGATACCGCGATGAGCGGTGTTTGCGTTTGATCTCGATGTGTGCGTGCTTCCCATGGAACGGTCTCCTCAGGATCGCTCTTAGCGCCGAAGGAATGCGTGCTCGTCGCCGCCGGCCGTGTTGGCAGAACCCACGATATGCGATGCTCCGCCAATGCCATGGGCGAAAACCGGTCCATTGCCGTCGAGGGGCTGTCCCAGCGTCTCCAGCGGATAGCCCGGTTCCCAGAGGAAGGCTTGCAGGACCCCATTGGGATCGAGGCCGTAACCTACAGCCCCCGTCGAGGCGATGCTCCACCCCTCCGCCATCGGTCCGCCGAGAGTCCCCAGGTCCTGAATCGTCCCGTCGGGATGCCACAAGACCGCATGCCTCTCGACGAGTTGGTTGGGATCACCGGCGGTTCCGGCCGAAGTGTCCGACCATCCGATCACGTACCCGTCTTCGGTGATCCCTTGTGCCGAACTGTTCAATCCGCCAAGAGTGCTGAGTTCCTGCATCCCAAGAGCGGCCGTCCAAAGGAAGGCCCGCCGCACCGGCGTAGGATAGAGGTCGTTTCCGTCGTACGGCGCACCTGGCTTCATGGACCAGCCCACGATCTGCCCGATGCTGTTGACCCCCATCGCGCAGCTCTGGTCGCCTCCGAGTGTTCCCAGGTCGGTGATGACACCGTCTTCCCAGGCGAAGGCGTGCCACGTGTCATTGGGCGTCTGGGCGGATCCCACGACGATCCCCGTATCGGAGACCCCCCAGGCCTCGCTGCTCGTCCCGCCCAGCGTGCCAAGGTCCGTCATCGTGCCCTCCTGCCAGAGGAAGGCTCGATCCACAGGCTGATTCGGACCGTTGGGGCCGGGGATTTCCGATGTGCCTACGACGAGTGACACGAGGCCCCGGCTGATCGCGTGGGCCTCGCTGTTCCCTCCGCCTAACGTGCCGAGATCGGTCATCAGTCGGTCTTGCCATAGGAAGGCGTGCCACTGGCCTTCGGCGGTCTCGGAGCCACCGACCACGCGGTCCAAGTTGTCCACGGCAGCTCCGATACTGGTGTTTCCACCGAGCGTTTCCAGATCTCTCGGAAGGCAGGTGATAACCAAATCGCTGCCGGGGGCCAGGAACACCGCAGTGATTAACAGGACGAATACACAGGCTTTTCGTTGTCTGATCATGGACGTGACCCTCTGCGACAGAAGGCTTGAATGACGAAGGTAAGAACAAGTCGCCGCTAGTGATTCATTCTACACTATAACCAGCGGGCGGCAATGGTGGTTTTGCCTGAGGAATTCCGGTCTTTGGCGGCCGTTCGGGAGCCGGACCTGCCCTGACCGTTACGATCGCCGCGTCCGACAGGGAGGTCTCCAGGCGCCTTCCATTGAGATCCAGGGGGGGCATCCGCACCGTGTCGGTGGTTCGGGCGCAAGAATAAGACCCCCGTCCTTGGGTGGACGGGGGTCTCATCGCATGCGATCCAGACAGGTCAGGAACGAAGGGCTACCCCTTCTTCATGACCTCTTCCATCGTGACGAACCGCTTCTCGTAGACGGCCTTTCGGACCAGCAGACCGACATAGGTCGCGTTCGCGCCATTGAGCACGCCGCTGGAGGGCTGCTTGCCGGCCTTGCAGCAGTCGAAGAAGGCCTTGAACGCCTCGTACGTGTCGTTCACGTCACCGCCGACCACCTTCTTGTTGTTGTCGCTGCGGCGGAAGCTGAAGGTGCCGCTGCCCATGTCCACGCCGCCCTTCGGGCCGCAAACGCGTTCGAACACCCCGGTGAAGATCCCGTCCGGCGGGGCCTCCCAAGTGTGCAGGAAGTTGACCGTCAGCTTACCCGGCCAGCCGATGATGGCCTGATAGTAGTCGTTCACATCGCGATCAGCTTGAACTTTGGTGTATATGTCCTTGCGGCCGATGCCCACCGCCCACTGGGCGATTCCACCGGTCGCCCAGTTCAGGACGTCCCAGCTATGGCAAGCCTGCTCGAGCATCCAGTCGCCGCTTTCCCTTGTGTGCCCGAACCAGCCGGAACCGACCAGCGGACCCCATGAGTTGAGCCAAGCCGCGCGGCCGTCATACAGCTCGCCGCACTCGCCGGCCTGGATGAGCTTGACCGATTCGGTATAGCGGGTGTTCCATCGTCGCTGGAAACCGATCTGGAGA
The DNA here is from genome assembly GCA_964446835.1 of uncultured Planctomycetales bacterium. Lineage (GTDB taxonomy): Bacteria > Planctomycetota > Phycisphaerae > UBA1845 > JAFGLZ01 > CAYUQT01. The sequence continues at coordinate 55,850 of CAYUQT010000044.1, forward strand.
ATCGCCGTGCTCTTGGCCTCGGCGGCGATCAGGTCGCGACAATCCTTGGCCGCGATACACATTGGCTTCTCGCCATAGGTGTGCTTGCCGGCCGCGAGGCAATCCAGGTAGATCCGGGCGTGCTCGAAGCACGGGGCGGCGCTGACGATTGCGTGAATGTCGTCGCGCTTCACCACCTCTTTGTACTTGTTGGCATCGCCGACGAGGACGTCCGGCCTCTTGAAGCCGGGGCGGCCCTTGTGCTTCTCTTCGACCAGGTCGGCGGCCTTCTTGGCGTTGTCCGCGTTCATGTCGCAGATTGCCACGACATCGACGTTGTCGAACTTCAGCACCTCACCCAGCAGTACCCGTCCGCGACCGCCGATGGCGGCAAAGCCCACGCGGATCCGATCGCCTTGAACCGCCTTCTTGGCTACCGTAGTGGCCGGGGACTTGGCCGGATCGACATGTGCCGCTTTACCTGGGATTCCATTGCCGGGTCCGGCGCAGCCGGCGACACCGATTGCGCCCGCCGCCGCTCCGGTTTGGATGAACCTGCGACGTGACAAGAACTCTTGCGAGGCCATGCATGCACTCCCTTATTAGAAGAAGACCGGAACCAGAGGAATTCACATTGTCCTACCGCGCCAAACAACGCAATCCCAGATTCAACTACAAGATCGCTTCAACTTCAACAGGAAGAGGCCTCGGCAGGTCAACTTTTGGCAGGCGTTGAAAGGGGATCGTGAATCGAAATCTCGCAGGATGAGGTGTGTCGCCCCTTCTCGGTGGGGGTATCAGTTCAGTTGTGGTCCCCCTGTCACCACGGCGGGGTCGCGGTGCCGCTCCCTTTGTTCCTCCACGCTCCTCTTGATCTCAGCCTCACGATTCTCCTCCCAGCGTCGGATCTTCCTCTGCTCGGCCAGGACATCCATTTGCTTGGACAGGAGGCTCAGGAAGATGCACCCTCCGAGGACCGCAGTCAGAAGACAGGCTATCTGTATGGCGGACAAGGTGTTTCCCCTGGCGGACTCACTCGTCCGCCCCACTATCATCGTCTATTCGGGCGGCCGGGGTTAGTCGGTCCCTTGCACTGGCAAAGTGGGGCGGGAGTCTTCTGGCCTCAGCGTTGACGATCCGTCGGCTTCAGACGATACTGCCCGCCATGTACACATCACTTCTCTGCGCGATGGTCTCGCTGGGTGCCGGTTCGCCACCGATCGGTCTTTTCGACCTGACATACGCTCTGCGGTTCGATGCCAAGGATGCCCGACAGGTGGCCGCAGCGTGGGACCATTGCCACGCTGTGGCAACCCTCCAGGGCATCGTCAACCGCGACGAACCGCGTCTCTACATCCGGTTCGTCGACCAGGGGGGAAAGAACGTCGACGACTATTGGTTGAATCGGATGTCCGAACCCGGTCAATGGCTGGCGGGGCGCCAGCGCAAGGTCCTTCCGGACATCATTTCGCTGGTCAATGACTACCGTTCGCTCATCAAGGGCGCCGTCGTCTACGATGAGCGCGTGCCCGCCACGAGCAACTTGGCCTCCACGATCGCTGGCGCCGAGGACCTGATCGCCGTTCGATACGATGCCGCGCCCGGCAGCCTTTACCACCACCTGGTTGTCGAGGGGCCACGCCTGCCCGTCAGGGTCAGGCTCATGAACGACGACGGCAGCCCGCTGTTCACCGGCAAAGGACTCATTCCCGGCACGGAGACCCCCTCGACGGGCAGCGCCAAGTGCGACGCCCATCTCTGGATGAAACACCATTACCTCGATGCGGGGAAGGTGGATGCCGGCTTCGCAGGCTTCTACATCGACGCCTATTGGATGAAGGTTCCCACGGCCTGCGTGCCCAACCACCACACGCTGACCAATCACGACTATTTCGTGGCCAAACGGGGATGGTTCTTCGACCTCAATACGTGGGCCGGCGAGGTGCCGGTCGACGACAAGAGTCAACCGCTGGGGACGGACCTTCGGACGCTCAAGGCGCTTCAGCTCAGCGCCTACCAGCACGGCGGTAAGGATCGGATGATCCACATCGGTGGCTTCACACCGTGGGCCTACAAGTACACCAACGAGGGCATGGGCGGAGGTAAACACGGGGGCGTACCGACCGAGTGGGAGTTCAGCAAGATCGTCAGCGCGTATAACGCCTTCGTCGATGCCGACGCGATCGGCCTTGGCGCCATGGCCAACGCCTCGTTCTTCATGCACTACCCGCTGAAGGCCTCCTATCCGCAGCGATGGGTCACGCGCGACGACCTGATCCGTCGAGGCTATCTGACGCCCAAAGGTGAGATTCGTCTTGAGGGACGCAACTTCATCATCTTCTACGTCGGTGATTATGATTCGGCGGCCTGGTTGTATCAGTACATGCCCCTCGTGTGGGACCACCCCGATCGCGGTCGCGTGCCCCTGATGTGGAGCATCAGCCCGGTTCTCGAACGGCGCGCCCCCATGGTGATGGACTACCTCCGCCGAACGGCCAGCGCCAACGACTACTTCGCCGCCGCAGACAACGGGGCGGGCTACCTCAATCCGGGGATGCTCCAGGAGCCTCGCGGCGTCTCGGGTCTGCCTTCGGGTCTGGACGCATGGGCCCGGCACTGCAGGGTGTTCTACAAGCGGTGGGATGTGACCGTCACCGGCTTTGTGATTGATGGCTATGCCCCGGGGCTCAGCAAGGCGGGGCTCGACTGCTACGCGAGCTTCAGCCCCAATGGGATCATTCCGCAGAAGATCCCCGTTTCGCTGTTGCACGGTGAGATGCCGGTGTTGCGTTCCGATCATGACGTCAACGGCGATCCGGATGAAGCAGTGCGGGTGATCATGGAACGGGTCAAGGCTCGAAAGCTGCCGTTCCATTGGTTCCGCAACATCCTGAAGATGCCCGACTGGTATGTCAGTGTTCACGACAAGCTTCGGGCGGCGGCACCGACGATTGAGTTGCTCGACGCCCCGACGTTCTTCGAGTTGCTTCGCATCTACCTGAAGACGCATCCGGACGCGGCGGCGGGGCGATAGGCCCTTTCCTTTCCGGGTGTCACGGGTCGTTGCACCGAACATGGAATGGCCGGCGAGGGCAGCGCAACCCCGCCCATGCATCATGCAGAGAGGTGTCCCATGGATAATCAGGTCGTCATCGTCACCGGCGGCAGTCGCGGCATCGGTTTCGGCATCGCCACGTGCTTCGCCGAGAAAGGGGCTTCGCTGGTCGTCGCCGACATCGATCCGGAAGCGGCTTCGAAGGCGGCCGCCGAACTCAATCGGTGCGGTGCACAACGGTCGATCGGTCTGGAGTGCGACGTGACGAATCGGCGGCAGGTGGCCGCCATGGTCGATCAGACGGTCCAGATCTTCGGGCGGATCGATGTGCTGGTGAACAATGCCGGTATCTGTCCCTTCGTGGATTTTCTGGAGATGACGCCGGAAGTCTGGCAGCGAACGCTCGACGTGAACCTGACGGGGGCGTTTCACTGCACGCAACTGGCCTCGCTGAAGATGATCGAGCGAGGCAAAGGCGGGCGGATCGTGTTTATCACGTCGCTGGCCGAAAACGTCAGCAACGAGAACCAGGTGGACTACGGTGCCAGCAAGGCCGGCATGAGGATGCTCATGGTGGGGGCCTCGATCAAGCTCGCCCGCTTCGGCATCACGTGCAATGCCGTGGCGCCCGGCATGATCGTTACGCCGATGACGGAGTTTCACTGGTCCAAACCGGAAAACGCCGCGATGGCGCGAGAACGGATCCCTTGCGGTCGGCTGGGTACGCCCGTCGACATCGGCCGCACGGTCGTCTTTCTCGCCTCGCCCGAGGCCGCCTATATCAACGGGGTGACCGTTCGAGTCGACGGCGGACATCAGACTCGGGCGGTCTAGGAGGTTCAGGCCATGATGAAGATCGATCTGTCGGGCAAACTGGCGGTAGTGACCGGTGCGGCGGGCAAACTGGGGGCGCCCATCTCGCGCACGCTGGCAGGCTGCGGTGCGGACGTGGTTCTCAACTATCATCACAGTCGTGCGAAGGCCGAACAGCTCGCCGGCGAAATCGAGGCGATGGGCGTCCGCGTGATGGTCATTCAGGCCGACGTGACGAACCTGGAGTCTGTCCTGGCCATGCGCGACAAGATTCGGGCCTCCATGGGCGATCCGCACATCATCGTCAACAACTCCGTGATTCAGTATAAGTGGGTTCACATACTGGATCAGGCGCCCGCCGACTATGAGAGCCAGTTTCGTTCGTGCGTGTTGCATAACGTCCATATGGCCAAGGCGTTCGTGCCCGCAATGATCGAGCGACGGTACGGACGCGTGATCGGCATCAATACCGAGTGCGCCATGCAGTGCTGGCCCACTCAATCGGCCTACGTCTCCGGCAAGCGGGGAATGGACGGCGTGCTCCGTGTGCTGGCCAAAGAGGTGGGGCCTCACGGCATCACGGTCAATCAGGTGGCGCCGGGCTACATGATCAGCGAGCCGAATCCGTACGATCCTGTGGCCGACGCCGAGTACGTCAAAGGCATCCCCCTGAGGCACCGCGGCGAGGCGCAGGAAATCGCCAATGTGGTGGCATTTGTCGCCTCGGATTACGCGAGGTTCATCTCGGGGGCCTACATCCCCGTCTGCGGTGGAAATGTCATGCCGGGGATCTGAAAAGCGAATCACGATGTCGGTCGCCCCAGCGGGCATCCTGCACGCGGCGACCTGAGGAACTAGCGAGACGGATCATGGTCGAGCAGATCGAGCGGCGATGTGCCGAGGTGGCGCCCAAGGCGGATTTCTGGTCGTTCCGGTATGTCGAGGAGCGAGCCCAGGGGCTCCACGTTCGGCAGGATGTGCTTCAACCGGTGTGGAGTTCGTCCGATGCCGGCGTCATGATCACTGTCATCAACAAGGGCGGGATGGGCTACGGCGCGACGTGCGATCTGACGGTCGGCGGGCTTCGCAAGGCCGTCCGTGAGGCCATGGCTTGGGCCGAGCGAACTTCCGGACGGTGTGTCTTCGATGTGGAACGGCTGCCGCGACCCGATTCCACTGGCGAGCATCACACACCCGTGCGCAAACCCTGGAGTTCGATGTCGCTCAAGGACAAGGCCGGTTTGCTGCTGGGCGAATCGAAACGGCTGAAGGTCTCAGACCAGATTGTCGACTGGTCGTGCGGCCTTCAGTACACTGAGGTCGAGACGCTGTTTCTGACCAGTCGCGGGGGGCGCGTGCGACAGCAGTCGGTGTACTTGATCCCCTTCATGAGCGCCAGCGCGGGGCGAGGCTCTGAGTGTCAGCACCGGTCTTTCGGACGCAACGCTTACGGCTGGAAGGGCGGGTTGGAGATCCTCGACGAGGCGGGTTTCCGCGACGTGGCGCCCCGCATCGGCTCCGAGGCCGTCCAGTTGTTGCTGGCCCAGAACTGCCCCTCGGGAAAGATGGATCTGCTCGTCGCACCGGATCAGATGGCCCTTCAGATCCACGAATCCATCGGGCATCCCCTCGAACTCGATCGCATCCTGGGTGACGAACGTAACTATGCCGGAACAAGCTTCGTAACGCCGGAGATGTTCGGGACCTATCGCTATGGATCGAGCCTGTTGAATGTGGTGTTCGATCCGGCCGAACCGCATCAGCTCGCTAGCTATGCCTTCGACGACGAGGGGCTGTCCGCACGCAGGGAGTATCTTATTAAAGAGGGCCTCCTGCTCAGACCTCTGGGCGGCGCGATTTCGCAGGTCCGTTCGGGCCTGCCGGGAGTCGCCAACGCCCGCGCGTCGAGCTGGAATCGGCCGCCGATCGATCGAATGGCCAACATCAATCTGGAGCCCGGCAGTTCGACATTCAACGAGATGGTGAGCGGCGTTCAGAAAGGCCTCTACGTGGAAACGAACTGCTCGTGGTCGATCGACGACTCGCGGAACAAGTTCCAGTTCGGCTGCGAATGGGGTCGGCTGATCGAGGACGGTCGCCTTACCACGGTGGTCAAGAATCCCAACTATCGCGGAATATCGGCCACCTTCTGGCGGAACCTTCGCAAGGTCGGCAATCGGGACACCTATCGCGTGCTCGGCACACCCAATTGTGGCAAGGGAGAGCCGAACCAGATGATCCGGGTCGGGCACGGCAGTCCGAGCTGTCTGTTCTCCGATGTGGATGTTTTCGGAGGCGTGTAGTGCTATGCAGGAGTACTTCTTCGAACTGGCGGATGCCGTTTCGCGGCAATTGACGGGACCCGAGGTCTACACGTGCAACTTCTCGGCGGAGGACTCCGATTTTGTCCGATTCAACCGCAGTCAGGTACGCCAGGCCGGCAGCGTCACCCAACGCGCGCTCACACTGGAACTGATCCGCGGCAACCACCATGCCTCGGGCGGCATTTCGCTTTCGGGCGAGGCGTCGACCGATGAGGCCCGCCTGCGCCGACTCCTGGCCGACCTGCGCGATCAGATCGATCAGCTTCCGGAGGACCCGCACCTGCTCTATGCGACGGAAGTCCACTCCACCGAACGACGACGGCCGTCCACCCTGCCGGAACCGGGCGAGGCCGTGACAAACATCCTCAAGAGCGGTCGCGGGCGCGACCTCGTGGGCATCTACGCCTCGGGCGGTATCTACGCGGGGTTTGCCAACTCGTTTGGGCAGCGAAACTGGTATGCCGGATACAGCTTCAACCTCGATTGGAGCTTCTATCTGCACGCCGACAAGGCCGTCAAGACCAACTACGCCGGTTTCGAGTGGAACCAGGGCGAGTTCGAGACGAAAGTGTCCTGGGCGACCGAACAACTGGATGCCCTGAAGCACCCGGCCCGCACGATCAGTCCGGGAACCTATCGCGTGTATCTGTCGCCGACGGCCCTGTATCTGATCATCGGCATGGTGTGCCACGGCGGGTTTGGGCTCAAAGCGCAACGGACTAAACAGACCCCGCTGCTGAAGATGATCGAGGATCATGCTGCGTTGCACCCGTCGGTCACCCTCCTCGAGAACACGCACGACGGCGTGGCGCCGAACTTCCAGGAAACAGGCTTCCTCCGGCCGGACCGTGTGGTGTTGATGGAAGCAGGGCGGCTTCGCGACCCGCTGGTCAGTCCGCGGTCGGCCCGCGAGTACGGCGTGCCGACCAACGGGGCCTCGTCGTGGGAGGCCCCGGAGTCAATTGACATGGCGGGCGGCCAGCTTTCAGCCGACGAGATCCTTCGGCAGATCGACACCGGCATCTATGTGAACAACCTCTGGTACTTGAACTTCTCCGATCACAATAACTGCCGGCTGACGGGGATGACGCGATTCGCTACCTACTGGGTGGAAGGCGGGCGGGTCGTGGGTCCTCTGAACGTCATGCGCTTCGATGAGACGATCTATCGTATGCTGGGCGAGAAGTTAGTGGGGCTCACGCGCCAGCGAGAGATGTTGCTCGATTCAAGCACCTACTTCCAGCGATCCACAAACAGCGGTCGGTTTCCTGGTGCGGTGGTGGACGACTTTTCCTTCACCCTGTAAACCCTTCGAGCCCGGTAACGGGTATCACGATGCGGAATCACTGGGGGGATGCCCTCAGTCGATCAGCCACGCGAATGACCAGTGATGCCAGATCGATCGGGCGCCTCGCCCCATCTGGGTCCATGGACCGATGAACAATGGACAGCGCAACCGGGCCATCGAGCATCCGGTTGGGGATATTACAGTCAGGGCCATTGGCAGTAAGTCGTTTGCGCACAACAGCATGAAAATGTGGATACAGAGAGTTGCGAATGGTGGCCACCATCATTTCCTTGCGAAGCTCCAAATGCAGAGCGATATCTGTTGCTCCGGGGGGCATGGGGGCGTTATACTAAGGGGCTCAGTCTTGGCAATAAACGTGTTTTCCTTGGAGTAGAAAGGACTGATGGCTCAATGATTAAGGTGAAGGCGCGAGGCAACGAGCCGGCAGAGGCGATGCTCAGACGGTTCAAGAAAATGTGCGAGAAGGAAGGTCTCATCAAAGAGATCAAGCGCAACAGCTACTATGAGAAGCCTTCTGAACGTCGTCGCCGCCGACAACGCAAGACGCTCAAGCGCATTCAGCGGGCACAGCAGTTTGGGATGTAGGAGTCCCTCGGTGGAGCGGATCGCGCGGATGATCCGTTCCTGATCGGTTCCGCAAACAGAAAATCAAGGCGCGGCGGTTCCGGTCATTCTCATTGTTCGGCCCTTTCCTCTGTCCAGGAACGACACTCGTTTTCAGAAACGATCGCACCGCTCCATCGGTGCGTGAGGGATAGTCGGTAGGACGTATTGAGAAGAGGCGAAGCTGTTTCATTATGGAGTGAGTGAACCGTGAAGCGAATTCCTGTTTGGGTACTGGCCCTGATGTGTATCGGAACACTGGCCGCTACCGGCTGGCTTCAGGCCGCGGGTACGGCAGAGAAGCCGGCGGCACCTGCGAAAATCACCGCGGCCCCAGAAAAGAATGCCCAGGGGCATGGTGAGGTCAAAGGCGTTCAGCTCTTCGAGCCGCTCGTGAGCGATAAGTACGCGATCTATGAGAAGATCGCGCTGCTGATGAACGTGGTGATTGCTATCGCGGGGTTGGGGTATGCGTTGATGCTGGTCAAGCAGGTTCGCGAGGCGCCGCAAGGCACCCCGCGGATGCAGGAGATCGCCCTCGCGGTCCGTGAAGGCGCGAACGCCTACCTGTACCGGCAGTTCAGAGTGGTTATTTGTCTGATCGCCGTGATTACGGTCGTCCTGTACCTTGCCGCGAAGGCCTCGGGCGCGGTGCCCGAGATTGCCTATGGGCGTGCGATTGCTTTCCTCATCGGTTCGATCTTCTCCGGAACAGTCGGATTCGTGGGCATGCGGTTGGCGACCATCGGAAACCTCCGCGTGGCCACCGCCGCTCAGACCAGTTTCGGTCGGGCCCTTCAGTTGGGCTATCGCACCGGCACCATCACGGGAATGCTGACCGACGGCCTGGGCCTCCTGGGCGGGTCGATCATCTTCCTGATCTACGGCGAGCACGCCTATGAGGCCTTGTTGGGCTTCGGTTTCGGCGGCACGCTGCTGGCCTTGTTCATGCGGGTCGGCGGCGGCATCTACACCAAGGCGGCCGACGTCGGTGCCGACCTGGTCGGGAAGCTCGAGGCCGGTATCCCTGAAGACGATCCTCGTAACGCGGCCACCATCGCCGACAACGTCGGCGACAACGTCGGCGACTGTGCCGGTATGGCCGCCGACATCTTCGAGAGCTACGAAGTAACCATCGTGGCGGCGATGATCCTGGGTATCGCCAGCTTCGGGCACAAGGGCGTGATCTTCCCCTTGTTGGTCCGTGCGATTGGCGTCGTGGCCAGCATCATCAGCACCTACAGCGTTCGCGCGGGCGATAAGGGCAACGTCGCCGGGGCGATGGGCAGCGTGAACCGCGGCTTCGTGATCGGTTCGCTGATCAGCATCACCGGCTTCCTGGTGCTTGGGCTGGTGTATCTGCACTTTGATGCCAACTACATTGCACGGTATCCGCAGGCGACGGCCGGATTCCCGATGGCCGCCGACGGTAAGTCGGTGAATTTCGGTGGTATGCCTTTCTGGGCAAACCTGGGTTGGGCCGGCCTGGATATGCGTCCGGCATGGACCTGTCTGATCGGTATCATCCTGGCCGTGGCGCTGAACAAGTGTACCGAGTACTTCACGGGCACCGAGTACGGCCCCGTGAAGAGCCTCGCCAAGTCGTGCCAGACCGGTCACGCGACGAATATCATCCAGGGCTTCGCGGTGGGCTATGAGAGCACGGTGTTCGCCGTGATCATCATCGCCGTGGCCATCCTCGCCAGCGTACTGATCTACACCGGAACGAACGCCACGTTCGTCGCGTTCGGTGTGGCGATGTGCGGTATCGGTATGTTGACGCTGACGGGCAACACGATTTCGATGGACGTCTTCGGTCCGGTGGCCGACAACGCCAACGGGATCGGTGAGATGGGCTACGACAAGGCCGAGATGGGCGAGCAGAAGTACAACGAGGCCCGTCAGATCCTGGCCGACCTCGATGCGGTGGGCAACACGACCAAGGCAATCACCAAGGGCATAGCGATCGGTTCAGCCGTCATCGCGGCCGTCTCGCTGTTCAATAGCTTCATCGTGTCGGTGGGTTCGGGCGGTGCCGGTGAATCGGCGGCCATTACCGACAAGGTCTACGCTGCCGTCAGCTCCATGCTGACAATCTCCGACCCGACGCTGTTCATCGGGATGCTGCTCGGTGGGGCCGTGCCCTTCCTGTTCAGCTCGATGACGATTCGCGCCGTGGGTCGCGCAGCGTTTCTGATCGTCAAGGAATGCCGCATTCAATTCCGCGACAAGGCCATCTGGGAAGGAACCAAGAAGCCCGATTACGGTCGCGTAGTTGATATCTGCACCAAGTCGGCCCAGAAAGAACTGGTGGGCCCGGGCATGCTGGCGATTCTGGTGCCGGTGCTCGTGGGGTTTGGCTTGGGCACGATTGCCCTGGCGGGCTTCCTGGGCGGCATGATCGTCTCGGGGCAGTTGCTGGCGGTGTTCATGGCGAATGCCGGCGGCGCTTGGGACAATGCCAAGAAGACCATCGAGGACGAGCCTCGGACCGAGAGCACGGGCAAGGGCAGCGAGAAGCACAAGGCCGCCATCACCGGCGATACCGTGGGCGACCCGCTGAAGGACACCGCCGGTCCGGCCATCAACCCCCTGATCAAGGTCATGAACATGGTCAGCCTGTTGATCATTGGGCTGATTCTGCCTTACGATACTCAGGTGATCAGTAAGCTCAAGACCGTCGGCGTGACGGTGACTTCCAAGGCCATGGATCAGATGTTCTGGATTGTCATCGCCGTGGCGATCGTGGGCCTGTTCTGGGCGGTCTGGCAGTCGAAGCGCGAAACGGCCGACATGACCAGCACCAAGGAGTAAGTGGCAGTCATGGGTTTGATGTTCTGAAGTCTGTACAATCGAGAGGCCATCTGCCGGCGTCGGCGGGTGGCCTCTTCCTCTTGAGGCGGAATGAAGAAGACACAACCCACCTCCGACGGACGTCAGTTTGCGATCGAGGCGGCTCGCATTGCACTGGAAGACCACTGTGAAGACGTCGTGATCTTCGACCTTCGCGGGGTCAGCCAGGTGTGCGACTACTTCGTTATCGGCACTGGCACGAGCGACCGCCAGATGCGGTCGGTGATCGACCACATTAAGCAAAAAGGCGACTCACTCGGCCACAAGCGCTATGGCCTGGCAGGCTACCAGGAGGCCGACTGGATCCTCGCCGACTACGTCGACGTCGTCGTCCATCTCTTCACGCCCGAAGCCCGGTCCTACTACGATCTCGAACTGCTTTGGGGGGATGCCACCCAGATTGCGGATTGGAGGCCGTAGCCCGGCGTGCGTCCATCGGGTCGGACGACCCGGACAGGATCAGCTCTTCTCGATACTGCGGACCATGCAGGCCAGGCCGCACAGTCTGGCCAGATTCTCAAACTTCAGACGGAACTGATCGGGGCGGGGATTGTTGGCGATCAGCGTCTCCAGTTCGCGGGCTAATGCACCGATCTGGGCGTAACCATAACCACCGGCCGATGCCTTCAGTTCACTGCAGAGCTTCCCGATGGCCGGCACGTTCTTGGCGGCCATCGCCTCTGCCATGCGGCGAACCTTGTCATCCAGTCGGCTGAGGAAGTTGAGGATGAGCGGCCGCATCGATTCGTCCGACCAGTTCGTGCTGTACAGGGGTTCCGGCGGCTTGGGCGCCTCGCGTTTCTTCGGCAGATGCTCCGTCAGAACCTTCACAAAGGCATCCACCTCGTACGGTTTGTTCAAGACCGCCACGAAACCGTCCGCCAGGGCGTTGATCTTCGTCTTGGGGCTTTCGTCTGAGGTGCAGGCGACGAAGGGGCCGGAACAGAACCCATCGCTGAGCAGTTCGGCCAGACGTTGCGCCAGCCGCCCTTCGAGGTCGAGGCTGATCCAGACCATATCGAACCGCTGTTGTGCCGCACGGGCCAGCGCTTCATTCGGATCGGTGGTCGTCTCCACTTCCACCCCCAGCCGTTTGAGCAGGAAGACGGCCAGCTCGCGATCGTCTTCAGACTCCTCGACATACAGCACTTGGGCTGAGAAGTGGGGGGGACCCGACTTCTTCTCTTCAGGTTCTGGGTTCAGATCCGGCAGCGTGTCGAGATGATCGTTCAGGTTGATCTCGTTGTTGAACTCGACACCGACATCGTGGACATTGCTTCGAATGAGAACGCAGCGGACGACCTTCCCGGCCACAAGCGTCGACTCCCCGTCGACGGTCGGCAACTTGACCTCGCATTGCGTGCCCGGATAGACGAAGCCGCCGTGGAGGAACCCAATGCCGCTGGCACTGATGTCTCTCGGCACGACCGAGCACGTGCTGGCCGACTTGCCTGGATGGTAGAAGACCACCGACAAGGAGCCGTGAACTCGAAAGAGATGTCTTGGATGCCTGCGGAAGGGGATGGGCGCGGCGGGAGACTGGGCGTCGAGCTCCGCAAGGACCTCTTGCGTTTCGTGGTTGAATGCTCGCGACTCGGTCAGCACAGTGTCCAGTCTGGACATAGATACCTTCTCTGCCGTCATCTGAAGGTCTGCGGAGTCGTATGTGTTCCCATAACCGTGAAATCGGCTCCTAGAGGAAACACCTACGGGCTCATCCGTCTGCTTGGGATATCGTCTTGAGCCGATATCATCCTGAGATATAACGATTTCCAGATCAACTCTCCCAGGACTTTTCCAGGCACCCTCGTCAAGCAGTGCTTCACTGTTCCTGAAGCAGGAACGGATCAGAACCGCGTACAACAATTAGCTTCGGCAAACCGGCCGGGCATGCATGTCTTATCGGACTCCAATGCAGGCAGAATCCTCACATCTCCGGCCGGCGTTGTCGGCAGACTCCCCGACTTGCCGTAAGATGGGAAGGCTTTCACCTCCGAGGGGCCTCGCCACATCCTTCAAGGACCTGCCGCAAGCCATTCGGCAGCAAACAGGAAGACGAGGCAAGTATGTGTGATGGACCCATCCCAAACGGATAGATTCGTGAGAAAGCGGTGTGAGGCGCTACTTCGCTCGGCGTTTCTTCTTGCTGCGAGGCTGCCAGGGCATCGCCGGTGTCGGCGCTACCGGGGATGCCGGAAGACTTGGGCCGTCTGCCCCTTGAGATACGCCCGCCAGCGTCGGTTCCTGCTTGAGTCGTCGGATCCGATCGCGCAGTTCGGCGGCCCGTTCAAACTCGAGGGCCTCGGCCGCTTCGAGCATCTCCTGCTCGAGTGAGCGGATCAGCTCCTGTTGGTCGAACAACTGCTCGGAGAGATGGACAGCCTCTCGGGCGGCACGGCGCGCGGAGATTTCCGATTCCAGACCGCTGCGGATGGCCTTGCGGATCGTCGCCGGCGTAATGCCGTTCTCCTCGTTGTATTTCCGCTGTATCTCGCGGCGCCGATTCGTCTCGCTGATCGCCCGCTGCATCGATGGCGTGATCGTGTCGGCATAGAGCAACACGCGTGCGTTCACGTTGCGGGCGCATCGACCGATCGTCTGAATGAGGGACGTCTCGCTCCGCAGGAAGCCTTCCTTGTCCGCGTCGAGGATGGCGACCATGGAGACCTCCGGCAGGTCCAGACCTTCACGCAACAGGTTCACGCCGACCAGGACGTCGAACTTGCCCTCGCGAAGCTCCTTGAGGATCTCGACCCGCTCCAGTGTGTCGATCTCGCTGTGGAGGTAGCGTCCGCGAAGGCCTTCGCCCTGGATGTACTGCGACAGATCCTCCGCCAGCCGTTTGGTCAGTGTCGTCACCAGTACACGCTCGCCGACCTTCGCCCGATCCGATATCTCCTTGAGCAGGTCGGGAACCTGCCCTCGCGCGGCGCGGACCTCAATCTCCGGGTCGATCAACCCGGTCGGACGGATGATCTGTTCGATGACCTCGCCGCCGCACTCCTGAAGCTCATACTTGGCGGGCGTGGCGCTGACGAAGAGCACGTGGTGCCACATCCGGCGGAACTCCTCGAACCGGAGCGGACGGTTGTCCAGGCAACTCGGGAGGCGGAACCCGTGTTCGACGAGCACCTCCTTTCGGCTCCGATCCCCGGCATACATGGCGTGAAGCTGCGGGATCGTCACGTGTGACTCGTCGATAATCAGCAGGAAATCCTTGGGAAAGTAGTCGATGAGCGTATACGGTTTCTCCCCCGGTTGCCGGCCGTCGAGGTGCCGTGAGTAGTTCTCAATACCCGAACAATACCCCACCTCCAACAGCATCTCGATGTCGTACCGCGTTCGCGCCGCGAGCCGCTGGGCTTCGAGCAGCTTGCCGTCCCGCTTGAGATTCGCCAGTTGAACCTCGAGCTCCGCCCGAATCGAGGCCACCGCCGCCTCGACCCGATCCTCCGGCATCATGTAGTGCACCGCGGGGTAAACGAAGAGCTGGGTCTGCGAGGCCAGGCTTTCACCCGTTGTGGGGTGAATCATCTCAATCCGGTCGACCACGTCGCCGAAGAGTTCGATGCGATACGCGATCTCCTCGTAGCTGGGATAGATCTCCACAACGTCGCCGCGCACGCGGAACTTGCCACGCTGAAAGGCCACGTCGTTCCGTTCGTACTGCAATGTGACCAGACGGCGAAGCAGGTCGTCTCGCTCCACCTGATCGCCCACACGTATCGTAATGACGCTGGACTTGTAGTCCTCCGGCGAACCGAGCCCGAAAATGCACGACACGCTCGCAACGAGGATGACATCCTCACGCGAAATCAGCGAACTGGTCGCGCTGAGCCGCAGGCGATCGAGATCGTCGTTCCGAGAGGCATCCTTCTCTATATAAATGTCTCGCTGAGGGATGTAGGCCTCAGGCTGGTAGTAGTCGTAGTAACTGACGAAGTACTCGACGGCATTCTGCGGGAAGAGTTCCTTGAACTCCTCATAGAGCTGGGCCGCCAGGGTCTTGTTGTGACTGATGACCAGCGTCGGACGCTTCAGCCGTTCGATCGCGTTGGCCATCGTGAAGGTCTTGCCCGAGCCCGTCACTCCGAGCAGACACTGAAAGGGCACACTACCTCTAAAGCCTTCGACCAGTTTGTCGATAGCTTGCGGCTGGTCGCCTTGCGGCGTCATCTCGGAGATAATCTGAAATTCGCCCATCAGTGCCAACCGTCTATTATACCGCCCTGACGGTCATCATGGACGGACGGCCACTGGCGATGGATCGCAGAATCCCACCCCCTCAGCCCACGGGGCACACCCGAAGAACGGATCACATGTCGCCCGCTCAATCCGTCACATCGATCCGGACTGCCTTGGGCTTGCTCTCCTCTTTCTTGGGCAGGACGACTTCCAGAACCCCCTTCTTGCAGGTGGCCCGCACGTTCGCGGTCTCGATGCCGGCCGGAAGCGGGAGCGTCCGCAGGAAGCTGCCGAACCGTCGCTCCGCCAGGAGGTACTTCTTCTCATCACCCTCGCGGCGTTCGCTGGCCTTGAATCCCTTGAGCGTCAGACCCTCGGCGCCGATGGAGACCTCGATATCCTTGATGTCCAGGCCGGGCACCTCTGCCTTGAGGACATAGCGATCCTCTTCGTCCAGCAGATCCACGGGCGGTGCCCAGTCCTGCCCGTCCAGCGGGCCCATGCTGATCCCACTGTGCCAGAGACGACCGAACAGGCGGTTGACCTCGTTTTGAACCTCACCGATCGTCAGGGGCATGTCTTTTCCAAACGGTAGGGATGCCATGGATGAGTCTCCTTCTTCCTGGGGTCCTGAGGTGACGTCTCGTCAAACGGCAAGGCTTCTTACCTAGGTTGTACCCGACCGGACTCTGCAAGGGTAGCCCCCCGACAGGCCAGACACCCCAACCCCCTTCCGGGACGGTGACCGGCATGCTGAAAACAGAATGAACCCACCGGTCGACATGGGGCCTCAGACATCCGAAGGGTCACAGGCTTTGCCCGCCGAAACGACTATGTGAAGGCTCGACCGTGGCGCATCTGCCACTTCTCTTCGGCCTCGGGCAGACGGATGTAGATGGGTACCAGATCTCCCGCGGCGACGTAGCCGCCGCCGAAGGCGAGTTGACGGCCGATTCGCAGTACGTTCTCGGCACGCGGAATCCAAAGCGCTTCCGGAAGGATTTCGAGATCCATCTCTTCCACCGTTCTGCGATGATACGCGATGCCCTCTCCCAGAACGGCGCAAGGGCGAGGAACGTCTGTCAGCAGCACCCGGGGGTCACCCGCTTGGACCTCGCCTTGTGAGACGTAGCCGTTCCCGCAAAGCTCGAACCTGGCCGAATACACCTGTCTTCGCTGCGCGTCGAGCAGCACCACCATGTGCCTGGGGGGCGTGTGGCTATCCAAAGCATTTCGGGCCAGGACATCGGTCGTCGGCACGCGAATCAGTTGCGCATCCACAGCCAGCGCCAAGGCCTTGGCGACGGTCACGCCGATCCGACAACCCGTAAAACTGCCGGGACCCGCGGATACATAGACTTCCTCAATAGTATGGGGGGGCCAGTTACAGGCGGCGCACAGCCGATCGATAGTGGGCATCAACTCGGTGGCATGTCGAAGCTGGGCGCCAAAACACGCCATGCTGAGCAGTTCATCGCCTACGGCGAGTGCCACGCTGCCCTGACGACCGGTCGTTTCGATCGCCACTATGCGATGAAGCCCGGATACAGTGACCATCCTTCCCTCTCTCCCCAACACTCCAGATCATCTTTGTAATGCTTCGGATTGGGGTTTGTCAATAGGAATCTCTGTCCATTCGAGGGAATACCCGAGGCGGGGGCATCGTGAGGTAAGAGCCCATTCGCGAGAGAGTGGACTTTCCAATAGCCCTCTCCGAGTGCAACTTCAAAAGTCGTCTCGGTGTCTCCAGAAGTCCACTCGATACCAACGGGCTCAACCGAGGGCCTGCGATTCGGCGAGTACTTCAGCGACCAAGCCGTGAAGGTCGGGAGTGGTCGTCTCCTATCGTGACTTGACCGACGTCCATACCTCGTCATAGAGCGGCGTCTGGCTGCCAAGGTCTTCCAGAAACTCCATCTTCTTGACGTCGTCGTCCGAGGGGTAGATCGCCGGATTCTCGCGGTCTTCCTTCTTGATCAGCGGCAGACTCGCGGCGTTCGGCGTGGCGTACCGGTTGAAGTTGGACAACTGTGCCCCCACCTTGGCGTCGAGGATGTAGTTCATGAACCGATGGGCGGCCTCGGCATGAGGGGCCTTGGCCGGAACGACCATCGAGTCGACCCATAGAATCGTCCCCTCTTTCGGCACCACGTAGCCGAGATTCTTCTCCTCTTCCATGGTTCGGATGGCATCACCGTTGTAGACAATGGCCATGACCGCCTGTCCGGCCGCCACCTTGTTCTTGCCGCCCACCCCGCCCTCGAAACCCAGGGCCTTGGGGCTCTTCTTGGCGGCCAGGATCAGTTCGCCGGCCTTCTTGACCTCCTCGGCATTTCGGCTGTTGACCGACTTGCCCTGGAACTTCAACGCCGCACCGATCATGTCCCTCAGCGAGTCGATCAGCACGAACGTCCCCGGCTGCTTGGCGGCATCGAACACCATCGCCCACGACGGCTCCATCTTGGCGATCTTGTCCTTACGATACGCCAGGCCGACCGTCCCCCACTGATACGGCAGACTGTATGTGTTGCCGGGGTCGTACGGCGGGCTCTTGAACCGGGGGGCGATGTTCTTGGCGTTCGGAACCTTGGTGGCGTCGATCGGCTGGATCAGCTTCAACTTGGCCATCGTCGGTACCGTTTCGTTTGTGGCGACGATGACGTCGTACTGGCCGACCCCACCGGCCTGCTGGAGCTTGGCCATCATCTCCTCGGCCGCCTCGTACACATCGATGCGCACCTTGATTCCGGTCTCTTTCTGAAACGCCTTGGGTATCTCGGGATCGATGTACTCCGAGTACATATAGACCACCACCTGCGCGCCGGCCTGCGTGGCGGCAGGCTGGGGCTTCTGCTGGGCCGTCGACGGCGTGCCCGCAGGCTGGGCCGACCCCTTCTCAGCCGCTTTCGGCCCCGTCGGCTTGGCGGGCTCCTGCTCTCTCGAACACCCGCACAGCAACAATCCCGCGACTCCCATCAGAACGGAAAAACTTCGAAGCATGACTCGCTCCTTCTGCTGAACGCCGCACCAAGACCCCCGCCGAACATCGCACCGCTGTTCCTTCTGTCCGGCCATCCGTCATGAGGACACGGCAGCTCGACGGGCTCAACTCTGCCGTCGCTCCTCGCGCCGACCCGTGTCATCGAAGCGTTGTGTTCCGCCTCCGCGAAACACAACGTCACAGCCTGCCCAACGCCTTGTACATCGCCTCCACGTTTGCCGGCGGGATGTCCGCCAGGATGTTGTGGACCTGCGTGAAGACAAAGCCGCCGCCGGGGGCCCAGATGTCCACCAGATGGCGCACGTGGTCGTATACCTCCTGCGGCGTGCCGCGAGGAAGGACCTTCTGCGTGTCGCACCCGCCGCCCCAGAAGGACAGGTTCTTGCCGAATTCCCTCTTCAACTCCTTGGGGTCCATCCCATGGGCCGATATCTGCACCGGGTTGATGACGTCCACGCCGGCCTCGATCAGATCCGGAAGGATCTCCCGCACAGACCCGCATGTGTGCAGAAACACCTTGAGTTTCGAGTGCTTCTTGATGTACTGGAAAAGCGTCTTGTGCCGAGGCTTGAACACCTCGCGATAGATCTGAGGTGAGAAGAAGGGGCCGCCTTCGGTGCCCAGGTCGTCGCCCATCTGGATCAGTTCAACCTTTCCGTCGATAACGGGCAGCACCTTGCTGAGGTTCGCCAGATGGAGCTCGACCAGCTTGTCGAGCAACGCCTCAACCCCCGGGCGGTCGAGGACCAGATCCATCAGAGCATTGTCGATCCGGCGAAGGAATGTCAACCATTCGAACAGGTTCCCGCCGAACCCGATCATCTGGGCTCGCCCCGTCGTCTCGTGCAGGTGGCGGCAATGCTCACCGATCCGGCCGAGGTTCTCATCGCTCAGCCCGTCGGCGAACATCGGTGTCGGAATGCCCGCCCACATGACCAACGGCATCACCTCGCGCAGGCGGGCCGCCGTAATGCTCAGCGAATCGAGCATCGGCCAGCATGTCTGCGTGAGATAGAAGCAGCCGGCCGGCATCTCGGCAATCGGCTGGTCCTTCACATAGACCCGCCATGCCCCGTTGTGGCCTTGCGGCTGGAACCAGTCGGGGACCTCCGCCGGTGAGCCATCGGGCAGTGTCCATGACCGCCAGGGGGTCGGGAACTGCCACCCCGCGTCGATCGCATCGGCCCCGACGGCGTCGAGTATCCGCTCTTCCGGTTCGGCCAGTTGCTGCACCAGGTCGTAAACCCGTGTGCTTCCTTCCGTGATCCCCAGATACGCCTTCAGCCGGTTATATGCAATCGCCTGGATGCCCGTGGATCGCATGGCGCCCAGATCGACGGGCAGACGGTCCGGTTCCTTGTGGGCCAGGCTCGTCAGGATACGCTCGCGTGAGGTCATGGCGATACTCCCAGGACACAATGAATCCCCAGACCCCATCGGGGGTCGACTCTCTCGCCGAATTATCGGTTGTGAGATCAGACCGTCAAGTGGTGCCGGGCACTCTCGGGGAGGATCCGGACATGAAGCCGGCGATCGAGAGGCCAGGTCAGGGAACCTCCTGAGACCCGAACGGTGACGCTCCGTTCGGACCGCGCCCTCCGAAGTCTGGCGGGTCTCACCATGTTGCTGGGGTCAGGCCGATTCCTTCTGAAGCTCGGTAGCGAGCGAATCGAACAGGCGGCGCTCCTTGCGGGCGACCGCTTCGGTCAGCATGTACTTGCCTCGTCCGCGATGCTCGGGGAGTTCGTACATCACGTCCATCATCAGCTCCTCGACGATGGCCCGAAGCGCTCGAGCTCCGGTGTCCCGCTTCATCGCGTTCTGCGCGATGACGCGGAGCGCCCCCTCGGTGAATTCGATCGAGCAGTCCTCAAACTCGAAGAACCGCTGATACTGCTTGAGAAGGGCGTTCCTCGGTTCGGTCAGAATCCGAACGAGCGCAGACTCGTCCAATGGGGCCAGTACGGACATCACGGGCAGACGACCCACGAATTCGGGAATCATGCCGAATTTCACCAGGTCCTCCGCCGTCGCCTGCTGGAGAATCTCGAAGTTCTCAGCCGTGTGAGTCTCGGGTGCCCCGCCGGCTTCGCTGGCAAAGCCGATACTCTTCCGCCCGATGCGCCGCTTGACGATGTCGAGCAGCCCGTTGAACGTTCCGCCGCAGATGAACAGAACCTGCGACGTGTCCATCTGGATGTATTGCTGCTCCGGGTGCTTGCGCCCCCC
The DNA here is from genome assembly GCA_964446835.1 of uncultured Planctomycetales bacterium. GTDB lineage: Bacteria > Planctomycetota > Phycisphaerae > UBA1845 > JAFGLZ01 > CAYUQT01. Next base: position 76,201 of record CAYUQT010000044.1, read on the forward strand.
CTGAGGCGGGATGTTCGCGACGGTGCCCTCGAGGATCTTCAGTAGTGCCTGCTGAACGCCTTCCCCGCTGACATCTCGCGTGATGCTCACGTTCTGCGTCGTCTTGCCGATCTTGTCGATCTCATCGACGTAGACGATGCCTCGCTGCGCCGCCTCCAGGTCGTAGTCCGCCGCCTGCAGCAGACGCAGAAGGATGTTCTCCACGTCCTCACCCACGTAACCGGCTTCGGTCAGGGTCGTGGCATCCCCTATCGCGAACGGTACGTTCAGAATCTTGGCCAGCGTTCGGGCCAGGTAGGTCTTGCCTACGCCGGTCGGACCGATCAACAGCACGTTGGCCTTCTCGATCTCCACGTCGTCCTGAACCCCCGAGTCCGTGTGGTTCAGACGCTTGTAGTGGTTGTGGACGGCCACCGAGAGCGATTTCTTCGCATATTCCTGACCGATCACGTACTGATCCAGGAATTCCTTGATCTGCCTCGGGGTCGGGATCGTGCCAAACAGCGGCTGGCTGACGTTGACCTTGCGCCGTTCCTGCTTGATGATGTTGTGGCAAAGCTCCACGCAAGACGCGCAGATAAACACATCGCCGGGACCTTCAACCATCGGGCCCGTATCGCGATGGCTCTTGCCGCAGAAACTGCACACACTGCCGCGACGCTTGCCGCCGCCTTTGTTCCCCGTTGAATTGCCTCGCCCGTCTGTTGGCATCTACATATCCTCTGATATCAACATCGATTCCGTTCCGTAGGGCGTGGAATTTCGCTCCTGCACCCTCATGTATCGGAACGTCCCATAGTCCGCTTCAATGGAAAATGGCCAGGGCCCATAACTCAACGCCATCAATCACTCGGCTTCTCGTCGATTCGCGCACGACGATCGTCGCGTCTTGCCTCGTGGCCAACAGATTTGGCCAACAATCTCTGACGCATTCGTTCGTATTCCTCTTCGGAGACCTGCCCTTCTTTATACATCCTTCGGATGTCGGCCAAAGAAAAATCCTGGCTTGCATCCGTCTTATGAGCGAAATAATGTCTCCGATACAACAATACCGCCACGCCAAGCACGATGATCAGAATCAGCAGCAGGAAGCTCAGTACCAACGCCTCCAATGCCGCCTTCTCAGTCACTGCAAGCATCATAAGTGGGCCCGGTAGGATTCGAACCTACGACCAATCGGTTATGAGCCGACTGCTCTAACCGCTGAGCTACGGGCCCCTCCTCCGTGCCTTTCCTTCCCCGCGACACTGTATTTATAGGTCCGTCGAGCCATCTCTTCAACCCTATTCGGGCCGACCCACCTTCTTCTGGCCAAAAATGCTGAATTTCCTGCATCACGATCGGAATTCGCAACTAACTTGACACAGCGGGTTCGTCGATGAATGGACCAGATTTGCATCATTGGGAAGGGTTGGATACTGCGCCGTCGTTCGCGAGTGGACTGGAAGGGTTCTTAAGAATGAAAAACGCTGTTGACCTGTGCGTGATCGCCGAACCGCAGGGACGTCTCAGCGACCTGATGAACCAGTTTGTGCATGAAGGGTACACCGTCGCCACGTTTCACGGTGTCTCAGAGGCACTGGAACATCTCAGCGATCACAAATCCCGGCTGGTGCTGTGCCAGTGGTCCGTCGGAGGCCAGAGAGGGTCGGACATCTGTCGGCTGCTTCGCGCTGCCCCGGCCACCGCGGACAGCTACATCATCCTCGTCACCGATCACTACGACCACGAGGTGTGCGGCATCGCGTTGGCGGCCGGTGGGGACGACTTCTTCAGCCTCGATCGCTCGATGGACGAATTGGCCGGACGCGTGCGCGTCGGCCTGCGCATGTCTGACCTCCAGGCCGATCTGAAACGTGCCGCGATTACCGATGGGTTGACCGGCCTCTACAACCACGCCCATTTCTCCACGGTGATCGATTCCGAGTTCGCCCGCTGCCGCCGATACGGCGCGAGGCTTTCCCTGATCCTCATCGACCTCGACCATTTCAAGGTCGTCAACGATACCTTCGGACACCAGGTCGGTGACGTCGTCCTGCAGCAATTGGGGCGCACGTTGAAAGCCGCTGTTCGCGAAGTCGACGTGGTGGCACGCTACGGCGGCGAAGAGTTCGCCGTTATCACCCCGGAAGCCAATCTGACACAGGCCAGAGAACTCGCCGACCGGCTTCGCCGACGCGTGCTCGATCAGGTGCACCCTCAAGAGCTTCACGACCATCCGATCACCGCGTCGTTCGGCGTATCCAGCGACGAGGACACACGCGTGGCAACGTCCAGCGATCTGGTCGAGATGGCGGACCAGGCACTCTACGTGGCCAAACGCCTGGGCAGAAATCGGGTGGCGACGGTCATGGAGCTGGGGCACGGACGGCCCACCACCGAGGCAGACTACTCCGAACTCGAACACTTGCGCAAGCAGGTGGCGTCCTTGAGTGCCCAGGCCAAAGAAGCCTATGTGCAGAGTATCTGGGCCCTGGTTCAGGCGCTCGAGGCACGCGACCGGTACACCGCCCGTCACTCGCAGAACGTCACATTCTTTGCCGAGCAATTGGCCATACGGCTGGGGCTCAGCCCCAGCATGATCCGGAGCGTTCGCCTGGCAGCCATGTTGCATGACATCGGAAAGGTCGGTGTGCCCGATCGTGTCCTGATGAAGCCGGGCAAGCTCACCGAAGAAGAGCGAGCGATCCTGCGAACCGTACCACAACTCAGCGCCAGCATCGTGGATCACATGCGCATCCTTCAAACCGAGCTGCCGATCATCCGTCATCAGCGAGAGAACTTCGATGGATCAGGCTATCCCATGGGTCTGTGCGGCGATCAGATCCCGATCGGTGCCAGGATCCTGATGGTGGCCGATGCCTTCGATTCGCTGGTGACCGACCGCATCTTCCGTTCCCATCGGACCATCCCCGACGCGATCGAAGAGATTCGCCGTCACACGAAGACACAGTTCGATCCGTCCGTCGTCGGGGCCCTCGAGGCCTGCCTGGTCGAGGACGAGCCTCGATGGGTCGAGTGCATCAAGTCCAGCCACCATCTCCTCCTGGCCAGTCAAACCTCCGTGAGCACCGGTATGAACTGCTGAATCGCCCCGGCATCCACCGCCCATCCAGGACGAAAGTATGTCCGTGGCAGCCTCCTGCAAAGGGTTTCAACGGGGCAAGCCGCTCAAGCATAGCAGTCCCGAGGACCGATAATTCCTCAGGACACCTGTCCGCCGTGCGGCGGTATGGCCCTGTCGAGCGAGGGCTTCACAACGGATGATCACCCGAAGGTTATGTCCATTCTTGGAGTACGCCGACGAGCGATGTGCGTCCCGGCACACCCTGGGCGGCATTCGTGAGGCATTTGCCCTGTGCGCCGGCGATCCGTTCTCCTGTCGCGTGCATCAGGAACTCCGTCGCGAACAACTCCTTCGAGAGGTTCGACGGCATCAGCGATGTTCCGCTTGATCGGATCGCTTTCATGGCCGACATCTCCGTTCTTCACGCGGTCGCATCGACACTGCCGGACCCGCCGTCTGCGCAACTCGGCGGCCCCGTTGGTTTGCCCCATACCCAACCTGCCGGGTCGGGCACAAGTCTCTCCCGCGCCGTCGAAGAGTTTCTGGTCTACCTCCGCATCGAGTGCGGCCTGTCCGACAACACCCTTCTGGCCTATGGACGCGATCTGAAGTCGTTCATCGAAGCCGCCCGCCAGGCCGGGTACCTTCACACCGAGCAACTGACGCCGCCGGTCGTCCAGCAGTTCCTCAAGGGACTTCACGGGCGGGGGCTGGCCCTGTCGTCGATCGTGCGACATCTGGCCTCCCTCCGGGTCTTTCTGCGGTTCTGTCATGGCAACCAGTGGCTTCGCCACGACATCGCCTCGAAGCTGGAAACGCCCAACCGATGGCAGAAACTGCCCGAAACGGCCAACATCCGAAACATTGAAGCGCTGCTCAACGCCCCCAACCCTGAAGACGCGCTCTTCCTGCGCGACAAGGCCATCCTGGAATTGCTCTACGCCACGGGGCTGCGGGTCAGCGAACTGTGCGATCTTCACGTCGGCGACGTCAATACCGAGGTCGGCTACCTGAGGTGTATGGGCAAGGGACGCAAGGAACGCATCGTCCCCGTCGGTCGCACGGCCATCGAGGCGGTTCACGAATACATGGTTCGGCTTCGACCCAACATCGTCGGACGTCAATCCTGTGATCACCTGTTCCTGTCCCGGACCGGCCGCCGGATCGATCGGGAGAACTGCTGGCGCCTGGTCGTCAAGTACGCCGTGCGGGCCGGGCTGAGCAAGCTCCTGTCTCCCCATACCCTCCGCCACAGTTTCGCCACCCACCTGCTTCAGGGCGGGGCGGACCTGCGAGTGGTCCAGGAACTCCTGGGTCACTCCAACGTGGCCACCACGCAGATTTACACCCATGTCGATCGCGCCCGTCTGAAGGCCATCCATCAGAAGTTCCACCCCCGGCAATAGAGTGCCCGCAGGCCCCGGCCGACCGCCTCAGCCCACTGGGTGAAACCCGGTTCGCGCCCGCCCCGGCTGCCGAATCAATGCCCGTCCACTTTCAGCCCCCGATGTTCCAGCCACAACTCCAAAGCCTTCCGCCCGGACGGCGTGAACAGATCCGGCTCGCGGAGCAGCCGTTGCAGCTCGCTGCCCGGCATGAAACGGCTCTCGGCAGGATCCAGCTCGTCGGCATTGGGCCGGGGCACTTGGTCCAACGTGGCTTCATACACGCGACCGCAGTGCGATTCTCCATGGAACGCACCGATGGCCTCGAGCGCACATACGTCGATCCCGAGTTCCTCCCGGACCTCGCGCACCCCGGCCTGTTCAAACGTCTCCCCCGGATCAACGTGTCCCGACACAGATATGGTCTTCCGCCCGGGGTATAGCCGTTTCGAGGCCGCCCGATGCTGGACAAACACCTCGCCCCGCGGATTCACCACCGCCACATACACGCAAGCCTGCGGTATCCCCTCCCGCTCGGCCAGCTCGTGCGGCACGAGCCTCCCGAGCACCACCTCACCGTCCCGGATCACGAGTTCATAAACCTGCGCAGGTTCAAGCGGTCGAGTCATAGTCCTGTCCATCCCGAAAGGAGGACATTTCACCGCGTCGCCCGCCTCGGATCAACATGCTGCCTCCCCCCCGTCAGGCCCAAGGGCTGCACAGTAGCCACCGGGTGGCGAGCGAGTCACGTAGGGTGCGTCGTGATGCACCACTCTACCGCCTCGTTTTCCGAGGGCGCCGGTCGCAGGACCGAAGGTCCCGAAAATGTGCCCGTCCCCCTCGGTCCGATCGTAAGCGTTCCGTAAACCACGTTCGGTCGAACGTCTGGCGTGGTACGGGGCT
>CAYUQT010000045.1:0-80008 GCA_964446835.1 uncultured Planctomycetales bacterium
TCCATGACTACTCTTATCGGCTAACGCTACATCTTTTCGTGAACCGCTCTAGAGAGTCTGTCGCCCAGGGGCGATAGGTTGCAGCTTAATTGTACGTGAAGCACACCGTGGCCGTGCAGTCCGATCCGACGCGCACGCGCACCCAGTGTGCGGAGAACCCGTCCGGAAACACGTGATGGGAGTAGCCGGCCGGCGGAACGTCGATCGTCTTATAGGCCCCCCAGGTGCCGTTGCCGATGAAGTTCACCTCGACATCGAATCGCACCTCATGCTTCGCGTCATGCATCAGGTGAACGACCTTCTTGTCAAACCCGGTCATCAGGAACGGGTCTGACACGGTTCCGGCCCGAACGAGCGCCTCCTGCCACGGACCGCCCCAGCCGGCGGGTTTGCCCATCCGCCAGAGATCGTCGATCTGCCCGAACCACAATCCGGTCTGCGGCTGGCCCACAGCGTTGTCCGTCTGATCGCCTGCCATGACAAAGAGGCCACGCCAGTAGCAGAAGTCCGGCACGATGCGGAGGTGACTGCATATCGGGCGAATCCCCCACACCTTGCCGCCGTAGACCATGGGCGGCAGGTCGTAGAACATCCCGTGGACGTCCATGAGGTACCGTTCGGTCTGGGCCTCGCGGATCCGCATCCATTCGGTGTTCCATGTATGGTCGAAGGATTGACTTGCCTTGGGCAACAGGTACCGCGACCACCGCCCTTCGTGGAGCACGCGGAGGATGACTGAGGATCGGCTCCAGCCGGTGGCATAGAGCGTGTTGCCGTAGCGGGCGCCGGCCACGGGATTCTGTTTGCCGGAGACCTCGACAAACGGGTTTCGCTCGACCACCTGCCAGGTCTTGCCGTCCCATTCGGCCAGACAACCCGCCTCGCGACGACCGAGGGCCTCCGGCTCCTCATAGGTATTGTTGGCGACGACGACCCGGCCCTGCGCGGTGTGGGCGCCCTTGAAGTGGGGCGTTGCCCCGGCGGGGATCTTCAACTCCTTGACCAGATCGTAGAGCTGCTGCGCCTTCAGCGTCTTGACGTCCACCTCAAACATCAGGCCTTCCATCGTCAGGAAGTAGACCTTGCCGCGTGGGTCGGACAGATGGCGCATCGTGGCCGTCAGTCGGTGCGATTTAAGTGCGTCGATCGTTCGGACGTGGCCATTAGGGTCGATGGCGTGTGGTCCGATGAAGACCTGGTCGGAGTCCCAGTGGACCATCCGATTGGCGAAGGTGCCTGTGACCGAGGCCGGGTGCCGTCGCATGCTCATGTCATCCCGGATTTCGTAGAGGCCGATGCCCTGTCCCTTGATGTGGGCCACGTAGCCGATCGCCCAGAGCCGGTTTGCCCAGGGAATGATCGCGCCAATCCCCGTTTCGCTGCGGCTGCCGACACCGTCGGCCATAACGGTCATATGGGGGAAGACCCCGCCGATCTGAACGGGAGCAGATGTTGGTGGCGGTGGAGAAGCGCAAGGGGTCTGGGAAGAAACCAGTTGCGGGTGGGTCGATGCACCAATTGTCAGGAAGAGCAGAACATGCCAATTCGGCCGGGTCATCATGTCATTCCTTGTCCGACGACGCGGGTTATCGCACCTGCCTAGGGAGTCTCGGGCTTCAGGAACCGTTTCCCGTCCTTGAGCCACGACTCGATGGCCTGCCCGGGATTGAATGTGTAGGTCCGATCCAGCGTCTTGAGCAATTCTGGATCACCCAGATCGCGGAAGATGGGGTCCTTGGGATTGAACCGGTTGAACGTGTAGATACCGCTGACGCCCGCCTGCCAGGCCCGCAGGGCCTCGCCTCGCCACACCTGAATGCGGCCGGTGTCCCCGGGGTTCTTCGGGCTGACGATGCGCGACGCACTGAGACAGGCGTAGACCGGCTTGTCATATCGTTTGCCAAGAGCGACGAAGTTCTCCCAGGGCTCCAGGTGGAAGTAGCACGTGCCGACCATCAGATCGATCAGATCGTCCTGAAGCCAGCGGATCAGGTCCAGACCGATGGCCTTGGCGTAACCGATCGAGTCCGGCACCCGTACGGCGATGAGCATCGGCCGTCCTCGTTTGGCGGCCACCTCATCGGCCATGGTGCGGACGCGTTTCAGGAGTTCTGTCATCATGTCGCAGTGTTCTTGGGTTACCGGTTGTCCGGTCATCTGCGGCTTGAAGTAGACGGGGTGCCGGAAGAAGTCGAGTTCGAGCCCGTCAATGTCATAACGGGTGGCCACGTCGCTCAGGATGCGAAAGACCTTCTCTCGCACCTGGGGCAGTCCATAGTTGACCGCCGACCATCTTCGACCGCCGTAGCGGAACTTGTCGGCGGAGGTTCCCATGAGTAGTTGGGGGTGTTCCTTCTTCCACTTCGAGAGCATCTTGGCGTCGCCGGAATCGTGCGTGTCGTTCATCCGCATCGACCAGAAGACCTCCCATCCCTGTTTGTGTCCGAAATCGGCCATGATCTGGAGGGAATCCCGGCCCGTCGTCTGAAAGAGGGTGTGCGCCCAGTCGTCCACTCCCCGGTCGGCGTTGGTGCGGGATTCGGTCTCCTGGCTATGGTGCGTGTAGACATTGAAGACGCCGGTGCAGTAGAAGATCGCATCGACCTGCGAACCCACGAGGGGGGTCGTTCGCTGCTTGAGAAAGCCCTCCGGCGTTCGAGGTCCGGCGTTCTTGGCTCCCCAACAGTCGTTGCCATCGTTGTTCATGATGATGCGTCTCTTGCGATGGGCGGCCTGGTGACGGGCCTTTGTCATGTCGAGGGCGGGTGAGGGGCTCGTCGTGGGGGGGGCGATGGATTCTGCCCGAGCTGCGGGGATGGCCGTCAGCACGCCGATCAGACAGAGGAATCGTGTCATTCTGGGGGAGTCCATCTGAGAGCCCTTTCCTTGGAGGATCGGTACCTCACATTGCAGATCGCTACGCCCCTGCAGCCTGCATGCTCCCTGAGGCTACTGCCTCTACAGGATGGCTTTGGAAGCAATATCGCGACGGGCATACGCCCCATCGTAAGAAATCATATCGACGGCTTCATAGGCTCGCTTCTGCGCGTCGGCAATGGTCGTGCCGACGGCGGTGACGCCGAGAACGCGTCCGCCGCTGGTCACGACGCGTCCGTTGTCGAGCTTTGTGCCCGCGTGGAAGACCATGACGTCTTTGAGCTGCGCGGCCTCGTTCAGTCCGGTGATGACCTTTCCCTTCTCATAGGGACCGGGATAGCCTTTGGAGGCCATGACCACACAGACGGCAGGGCGAGGGTCCCATTGGAGGGTGACCTGATCGAGTTGGCCACGGGTGACCGCCTCGAAGACCTCGACGATATCGGTCTTGAGCCGCATCAAGATGGGTTGGGTTTCGGGGTCGCCGAAGCGGCAGTTGAATTCAAGGACGCGGGGTCCCGCGGTGGTGAGCATCACCCCGGCGTAGAGGATGCCTCGATAGGTGACTCCGTCTCGATTGAGGGCGTCGACGACGGGGACGAAGACATCTCGCTCGATCTGGGCCATGATGGGTTCGGTCACGACCGGGGCGGGACTGTAGGCACCCATTCCGCCCGTGTTGGGGCCGGTATCGCCATCGCCGATGGCCTTGTGGTCCTGGCTGGATTCCATGATGTAGATCGAGCGTCCGTCGACGAACGCCAGGATGGAGGCCTCCTGTCCTGTGAGCTTCTCCTCGACCACGACGGTGGTACCGGCATCGCCGAACTCGCGGTCCTTCATGATTCGTTCGACGGCGAGGAGGGCGGCGGCGGGTTCGTCACAGACCACGACGCCCTTGCCGGCCGCCAGTCCGGCTGCCTTGACCACGATCGGTTCGTCGCGTGTAGCAATGTAGTCGTAGGCCGATTTGAAATTGTCGAAGATGCGCCCCTCTGCGGTGGGCACGGCATGCTGCCGCATGAGTTGCTTGGCGTAGGCCTTGTCGCCCTCGAGCCTGGCGGCAGCTTTTGAAGGGCCGAAGGCCCGCAGTCCGGCCTGTTCGAAGAGATCGACGATACCAGCACACAGGGGGGCTTCGGGGCCGACTACGGTCAGGTCGATCTGGTTTTGACGGGCGAAGGTCAGCAGGGCATCGATGTCTTCGACCTGGATGGGCACCGGGGTTGCGATGCCGGCGATACCGGCGTTGCCCGGGGCACAGAACAGGCGACTGCACTGGCGCGATTGCTTGATCTTCCAAGCCAACGCGTGTTCGCGACCGCCGCTACCGACCAGAAGGATGTTCATCAGTTACGCCTCACATAATGATTCAGGGTCTATCAGGAATCCGGATGGATTCTACGGAGGCTCGTCGGCGGGAGCAAGTCGAGGGTAGAATGCCGGGCGCCCAGGCAGGGGATACATGATGATTCGCTTGCCAGGGGCGATTCAAAGACATCGACTCTTCTGCGGCGGAGGTTGGCGAAGATTGGACGGGTTGGTGCTGACGGATCCGTCCGTGTATGTGGGGAGTGAGATTGGATGAAGGTCACCGTCTCGTTCGACAAGGGCGTGCTGGGCGTGTCGGTCGCGATGTGCCTGGTGTCCTGTGCGGCGCAGCACGTCAGGGCCGATGTAATTACGGCTCAGGACGCTCCGGGTTGGATGGACGACGGGAGCCGTGCCGCAGACTGGCGGGCTCGGCCGGATTGGCTGAGCAATCCGGACCCATGCGCGGCCGTACATTCCGACGGCGGATCGCTTCGCTTCAGCGTCGGATCACCCGGACGTGGCATGAAGTGGTCGCGAGCATTTGCTCCACTGGTGCTCGCAGAGACTCCGTATTTTCTCCTGCGATACCGAGCGGACCGGATCGACAGTCGGTCGGAAGACTATGCCGTCTATCTGGACGATGGAGTGGCGAGGGTGCAGTGCAGCCCGATCCGACTGAAGGATTTGAATACGGAAGGGAAATGGGAGCTGTTGTGCGTCGACGTGCGTCGGATCACGGCCGCGTCAACGGTTCAAGGGATTGCCGTTCAGGTTCAAGCTGGATCGATGGGAAAGGCGGAAGTGTGGGTGGATGAAGTGGGGCTTTGTCCTACTCCTCCGTCGGGCGCACGATGGGTGGGAGGCACTTCAGAGGCGCCGGTTCGCCCTGACCAGTCCGTCGATCTGTCCGTCCTGACCTGGCAGGCACAGCCTGGGTGGTTGGGCAATCCAGGGCAACCTGCCGCGGCGGTTCACGATAGAAGTCGGGGGAGCACGCTCTTCCGGGTGAGAGAGGGTTCCCGGGGGATGAAATGGTCCTGTGGCTTGCCGAACGGGCTTGATCTGAGTCAGTGGCGATATCTGCGAGTGGAGTATGCGGCGAGGAGCATCCGGCCGCACGAAGACTACGCGATCTGCCTGCTTGGGGTGACCCGGGAGGGTTCGGCCTCGGGGGTGGAAGAGGTGATTCGTGGGACGGACCTGCAGGCCGATGGCCTTCGTCGTGTGTTGGTCGTGCGGCTGGCGGAGGCGGCTGCTCGGCTGCCCAAGGCGACGGGGCTGGCGGTACAGGTTCAGGCGGATCGCGGCCCTGCGACTATTGAGATCGGCAGCATTGGTCTACTTCAGGTCAGACCACCGACCACGTTGGACAGGATGGTACCTGTTCGCACCGGGGCGTCCTTCACCGGATTTGCGGCCGTCGATGTGGGTGAGGCGGGGAATCAGAGCCTGCCGCCGGTCCTGAGGGCTCTGGACCTGTCGGGCTGGCCGACGGAGCGACAGGTGACCGTCAACGATATTCCCTTTGAGCTTGGAGCGGGACAGCGGCATCTGGCAGCGACGGGTGTCGTTGCGAAGGGCGAACGGACCCTCACCATCGGTCGGAAGGTGTCACAGGTCTTCCTGTTGACGCTGGGTGTGTTTCGCGGTCGTGAGGAAGACGTCTACGGAGGCGGCGAGCTGCGTCGGATCGTTGGGGTGGATCGGTTTCGTTGTCGGGTCGAGTATGACGATGGGACAATCGACGAATGCCTGCCGGGTAGCGTGTCGACCGGGCGATGGGAGATTGTTGCCGGGCCGCAGGTCTTGTGTGTGAATACGGATTCGGGACGGGTTCTACGTTCGATCACGCTCTGCGACATGACGCCTCGTGCCGGCTTTGTCGTTGCGGCGGTGACAGCTCGTACGGAGGGCGAGCGATTGTTCCGAGGTCTTGATGAGTCGTCATCACCTCCGGTCGTCAAGCGAAGGATGCAGAATCCCGACGTGGGGACGTCGGCGTGTGAGGTCACCGACGGCGCCGGCAGGCTTCGATTCAGAAACAGGTTGTGGGAGGTCTGTGTGGACCCCCGGCCGGAGATTGGCCTCTGCAGCATTCGGGACATCCTCGGCGGGATGGATGTGATGTCGACCGCCCCGTCACGACCGTTCTTCCGTCTTTCGATCGACGGCAAACCGTTGGAGCCTCAGGAGATTGAGCGGATTAGCAGCACTGCGACGGAACCCCTCGTCCCTGGCCGGCCCGTCGAATGGGTGTACCGGTCGAAGGCTCATGTGGGCATCGAGTTCCGTGTTTCGCTCGATCTGCGGGGCGACGGGGCTCTGCGATTCCGCGCTCGTCTGGTGAATGTCGGTGGCGACGTGCACCGGGTCGGTATGGGGTATCCCCGGATCGGTCCCTATCGGCTCGGACGTGACGGCGCCGAGAGCGAATACGTCTTTCCAGGACGGGGGTTCAACATTGGCAAGGGGGACACTCAGCTACGTCAGAGGTACGGCGGCCTGTTTCCTCATCAGTTCCTGGCGACGGTCAACGCGGCCGAAGGGATGGGCCTGCACCTCTGGACCGAGGACACCACCTGTATTGAGCGGTACTACGCGTTGGAGAAGAGCGGGTCGGATCTGACGATGGGCGTGAGTTATCCGGAGCGTCCAATCGGCCCGGGCCATACGCGGGTGCTGGCCGACACAATGCTTGCCATTGGCGATGGCGACTGGCACACGGCATTTGACACATACAGATCGTGGCTGAGGACATGGTACAGGCCGGCGCAGCCGCGGAACCCGTGGTTTCGCGAAGTCTTCAACTTCCGCCAGCGTTTCCTGCATTGGCTCGACCCACTGTACGATGCGAAGAGGGGGCAGATCGGGTTGGATCGGGCGATTTCGGAGGCGAACAGCGCCTTTGGTGGTGCGGAGTATCTGCACCTCTTCGATTGGGGATACTGCGGGCCCTTCGGTCGGATCTATGGGCGCATCGGCGATCTGGATCCCTATGATTATCTGCGAGGGGGGCAGCGAGGCCTTGCGGATGCGATCGCGGGTGTTCGTTGTGGCGGCGTTCCGGTGGGATTGTATATCGAGGGGTATCTCTTGGATGAGAGAGGCCGGCTCGGGCGGCAGTATGGTCGGGCCTGGCAGGTCCGGGGCGCTGACGGGAGTTGGGGGCGATGGCCGGAGAGTACGGAGCTGTATGTGTGTCCCGGCGTGCAGGCATGGCGGGACATTCAGGCGGCAACGTATGCCCGAAAGGTTCAGGAGCTTGATGTCGACGGGATGTACGTCGATCAGTTCGGTTTCACGGGTACAGACAAGGATTGCTACAGCGATGGCCATGGGCATCCGGTGCCGAGCAATCCGGTCGTGACGGAACTGGAGACGCTGAAGGCCATCCGGCGGTCGGTGGATGCCGTCAAGCCGGGCGTGGCGATCTATACCGAGGAGACGCCCTGTGATGTCACCAGCCAGTATCAGGACGGGAGCTTCACGTATGCACTGAGCGAACATCGCTGGCGCGACTCCCAGGTGCCGCTGAATCTGTACCGATTCGCGCTGCCCGACTTCAAGACCTTCGAGATCCTTATCTGTGACAAACCGACGGGATCATGGGCGACCGGTATTCGATGGGCATTCTTCAACGGCGAAGGGCTCTGGCTCGAGGGGCCTGCGGAGGAATGGTTCGAGGCTCAGACTCGGGCGGAGATTCGAACATGCCATGCGGTTCTGCGTCGGCACAAGGATGCATTCACGTCGGACTGCCCTGTTCCTCTTGTTCCGGTTCTGATGGGTGGGGTCTGCGCGAATTACTTTCCCCGGCAGGACAAGGAGGTCTGGACGCTCTACAATTCGCGGCATCATACGGTTCGCGGCGAGGTGCTGCGGACGGCTCATCGGAGTGGGTGGAGTTGGCAGGATGCATTTCAGGACCGTGCCGCATCGGTGCGAACGGAAGAGGGGTACGACGTCGTGACAACGGCGATCGGACCGCAAGGGGTGGGCTGCCTGGTGCGGACGCGTGCCGGCGAGAGATCGGCAAGTCGCTGATGCGGAGACGGGGCTTGCCATTGGGATTTGGAGAATGATACGTTATGTGACCGGGGCATGGCGCTTCGGTGACGGGCGGATTCTGATGGGCGGGGGTTGGTGTTCGGACAGGGGATCACATGGACGCGACGGAACAGTGGTATTACGTGCAGAACGGACAGTCGAAGGGGCCGGTCGGCCTGCCGCAGCTTCTGGCGCTGCTTCCGGGGGTTCAGGGCGAGAAGACACTGGTCTTCGGTCCGGGTGTGAGCGATTGGACCGAGGCGAAACACGTGGCGGCCATTGCCGAGGCAATGCGCGGTTCGCCCGCGCCGCCGCGTCCGCCGAAGCTTCGAACGTCGGACGAGATCGACTACGAGATCTTCGGAGACGATATGCAGTTCGTCGAGGTCACGCTCGATCCGGGTGAAACGGTGATCGCGGAGGCCGGCGCGATGATGTACATGACGCCGGGGATCGACATGCAGACGATCTTCGGCGACGGCAGCCAGCAGAGTTCGGGCATTCTGGGCAAGCTGTTCAGCGCGGGCAAGCGGGTACTGACGGGTGAGAGCCTCTTCATGACGGCCTTCACGGCTACCGGGTCGGCTCGCGATCGGGCGGCTTTTGCCTCTCCGTATCCGGGCAAGATCCTGCCGATGCATCTGGATGAGCTGGGCGGGGAGATGCTCTGTCAGAAGCAGGCGTTTCTGTGCGCGGCTCGGGGCGTATCGGTAGGCATTGCCTTCACCAAGCGGATCGGTGCCGGCTTGTTCGGCGGCGAGGGGTTCATCCTGGAACGGCTTGAGGGCGACGGGATCGCCTTTGTGCATGCCGGAGGTACGCTCAAGCAGTTCGAGCTTGCTCCAGGTGAGACCCTTCGTGTCGATACCGGCTGTATCGTGGCCTTTACGCCTTCGGTTGAGTATGACATCGCCTATGTGGGGAGCATTAAGACGACGCTCTTCGGCGGCGAGGGGCTGTTCTTCGCCACATTGACAGGGCCCGGCCATGTCTGGCTGCAATCGCTGCCCTTCAGTCGATTGGCGGATCGGATCTATTCGGCGGCCCCCAAGGGTAGCGGGAGTCGAAGAGAGGAAGGCTCGATCCTGGGCGGGCTGGGCGGCCTGCTTGACGGCGACAATCGTTAGGGAGCCGATGAGTAGCGGCCGGAGGAGGCTGGAGGCCTGGCCCCCGAAGAACTGTAATCGAATGGAAACACCATACGCGGGCTCAGGACAACGGGAACCTCGTGCCGGAGCGAACGAGGTTTCGTCAACGACTGGGGCACTTCGGCACGGTTCGTATCCGCGTGGCCGTCGATGGGTGCATTGTCTCATCGCCGCAATCGTCGGCGTGATTACGTTCTTGACGTATCTGCCCTGTCTGGATGCCGATTTCGTCGATTGGGACGACGACAAGAACTTCCTGGAGAATACGAACTACCGCGGGCTGGGTCCGACGAATCTGTGGTGGATGCTGACCACGACGCACATGGGGCCCTATCAGCCCCTGAGCTGGATGACCTTGGGACTGGACCACACGCTGTGGGGGATGAACCCTCGCGGCTACCACGCAACGAACGTCGTGCTCCATTCGGCGGCTGCGGCCGCTCTGTATCTTGCGGCGGTGTGCTTGTTCGCAGCATGGGCAGGTGGGAACGGCGGTGGATTGGGAGCGTCGGCGGGGATCGCAGTGGCATCGCTTCTGGTGGCACTGGGATGGGCCCTCCACCCGCAGCGCGTCGAGTCCGTGGCGTGGATCACGGAACGCCGAGACGTTCTGTCCGGTCTGATGTTCCTTCTATGCATCGGGTCGTACGTGCGGTCTCGCGCTGTGGGGGGTGACGATGCGTCTCGGCGTGGGTGGGGGCGATGGTCGCTCGTCTTCTGCGTGCTGGCCCTGTTGAGCAAGGCGACGACCATATGCCTGCCGATCGTGTTGCTTCTGCTGGATGTCTATCCCCTTGGGCGGCTGAAGGGGACTTCTGGGGTCGGCGCTCTGGGGGCTCTCCGTCGGCTTGTGTTTGAGAAACTGGACTACATCCTGTTTTCGGCTGCGGCAGCCGTCGTGGGGTTCATAGGGCAGTACTCCACGGGTGCGTTGAGGTCTTTCGAACAGATCGGTCCGATTCAACGATTGGCGATCGTGTGTCACGGCCTCATGTTCTATCTGGGCAAGACGTTCTATCCGGTGGGGCTCTCACCGCTGTATCCTCGTCCCGCCGAGATTCATCTGTCGTCGCCGGAGTTTCTATGGCCTGCCCTGGCGGTTGTGGCATTGACGGCGGCGCTGGTCGTGGTGCGGAAACGGATACCGTCCGGATGGGTGGCGTGGGCGTGTTATGTTGCTGCGCTGCTGCCGGTGTCGGGGCTTCTGACGATGGGGGATGAGCTGGCAGCGGATCGATACAGTTACCTTCCGAGCCTGTCCATCATCGCCCTGGTGGGTGGGGGATTCCTGCTGGTCTGGCTTGTTGTGCCGGTGGGCGCCTTGTGGCGCGCTGTGAGGGTTCTGCTGTCGGTTGCGGCCGTTCTGGTGGTGATCGGACTGGGACGGGAAGCCCGCCGCCTGGTACCGGTATGGCACGACAGCCTGAGCCTCTGGTCCTACGCCACTCGGCAGAGTCCCACATCAGCCAAGGCGTGGAGCAACCTCGGGGCAACGTTGAGCAAGGTGGATCGGAATCGCGAGGCGGAAGAGGCCTGTCGCAAGGCCATCTCACTGCGACCGGCCTATGCCTCGGCTCACTACAACCTGGGCATCGCGCTGACTCATCAGAGCCGACACGATGAGGCGAAGGAGGAACTGCTCCGGGCGATACAGATCGATCCCACGGACGCACGATCGCATGCGATGCTGGGCAACGTGCTGATGATGTGGTTGAACCGGTCGGCCGAGGCGGTGGAACACCTGGAGGCCGCCGTGCGGCTGGACCCCAAGGGCATGTCGCGATCGTATTTCATGCTCGCCGAATGCTACCGGCAACTGGGACGGTATGATGCCGCCCTCCGCGCGCACGAACTGTCCATCCAGGGCAATCCCAAGCCCGGCAACACGATTCTCAATCGGGCCGCCATGGTAGATGTTCTCTTACACATGAATCGGCTGGATCGGGCGGAGCAGATCGTTGATGCCCTGGTTCGGACTGCCCCGGCCTCACCCGAGGTGCTGTACGCGGTGGCGCAGCTCAGGACTCGACAGGGACGCTTGCGGGACGCCTTGGCGAGTCTGGAACCGGCCCTGAAGGGACAGCCGCTGCACTATGATCGTGCTCAGAGGGACACCCACCTGGATCGGCTTCGAGACATGCCGGACTTCCGGCGGATGATGCATCGTCGTCCCACTACTGCAAGACCTTGAAGGCGTGGTCGGCTCCCGGGACGTGTCTCATGCCCCAGAGTACGAGGACGAGGAGGGTCGCCAGAAGGACATATCCGAGGATCATCAAGGCCGTCTGCCATCGCGTCATCGGAATGAGTCTTGCTTCGGTGAGGAGCATGTCAAAGAGGGTTCGCTGTTTCTGATGCTGATCGGGCGAGAGGGGTTTTGACAGGGGGCGGGCGGCGCTGGCAAAGAACTCATTGACCTCGTAGGTCACAGGGCGATGCTGGCTGAGGAGGTCGATCAGGGCTTTCTGCGTGGCGGCTGAGAACTGGCGAGACAACTCGAGCATGCCGACGGCCACCATGATCCAGAGCAGGGTCAGGTCGGCCCAATAGGCACCAACGGCCCCGAGAATCAGTGAACCGATGACCGCGTAGCGTCCGAAGGTGCCGTGAAGCGATTGGCTGACCTCACCGAGCAGACGTCCGCCGTCGAGCGGCATGATCGGCAGGAGGTTGAAGAGATTGATGAGGGCTCCCCAACTCGCCATCATCGCGAAGAACGGCTTGTGAGTCGGCACGACGTGATACATCCCGAGCGAGAGCAGGACCAGGGCCGTCCCGTAGAGGGGGCCATTGATCTGTATGAAGGCGTTTCCCCAGCGGGTCTTCGCCAGCCCCTGGCTGACGGCGGCTCCGCCCAGGAAGGGGATGAAGTAGATACCTTTGACCCGTACGCCGCATCGCCACATGGCGTAGACGTGGCCGCATTCGTGGAAGCCGATCAGGATGAGGATCATGGCGGCCAGCTCCCACTGTCGGTTGAAGATGATTCCGTAGCAGATGAAGGATACCAGCGCGGTTGCGGGCTTGATCGCTTTGAATCCGACGGCCAGGAGGGCGCCCGCCTTGCCGGCGTTCTTGAAGATGGACTGCCCGAGCGAGGAAGGGCGGCGGACAGACGCGTTGTCGGGTGCATCGGAGACGGCTTCGAGGGATGGGTCAACCCCGATGGGGGCGACCTGTGGTGCGACGGGGTTCACCATGGGAGGGCCTGACGGATCGGCCGTTGAGTCGGACGACCATTGCACGGCGGTCGGCAGCCATTGTGGCGGGAAGATAGCGAGCGTCCGCGTGCGATCTGCGATGAGGGCGAGCAGCAGTCCGCTGTGTTCCACATCGGCGATGCGGCCTCGGGTGGAATCAATGGATCGAAGGGCAAGGGGGCCCAGGTTCGCAAACCGTATGGCGGACCCGGCGGCATCCAGGATCTGGACGTAGCGAAGTCCCACCTGCCTGCGGCGCAGGTCAAAGACTTCTCCGAGCAGTTGGATGCTTCGGATGTCCTGCCAACGGATGCGGACGCCCGTGCCCAGGTCGTGCAGGCCCTCGTCATCTGCTCGAATGCCGGTTCTTGCATGCACGAAGAGGAGCCAGAGAAGAAAGGCTGCCGCGATGACGAGGACCGTGGATATGAAGATGTCGTAGAGAACGTCTGATGGCACCTCAATCGCCAAGATCGTCATCAGCAAGTCGAAGCACAGCATCACTGCTCCGAGCAGGAGGAGATTCGTGAAGAGGCGGAATACGGTGGGACCCAGTCGAGGACGCAGTACGGCCGCACGCAACGGTTGCGAGCGGGAGGGCGCGAGCTCCGGTTGCGGGTGCTCTTCGGTCGGCGATTCGGTCATGTTTGTGGGGTCCCATTGTTCCCCCGTGCTCGACATGTCCCTAGAATAACTCATTGGAGTTCAGCAAGCGAATCCGGGGAACGAGGAAGTGTCGATGGCAGAGATGGCGAGTCGTGAGCGTTTGATGACGGCCTATCAGAACCAGCAGCCGGACCGTGTGCCGATACGGTTGTGGGGCGTCTGGCCGGAACGAGCGATACCGCATCCCAGTTTCGAGCCCATTCGTGAGTTGTCTCGGAAAACAGATCTGGTGAGCGAGTGGTCGCCGGGCAACATGGGTGTCTTCGGCACGGCCAGCGATGCGGTGTCGGTACACACGCTGGAGCAGCCGAGTCGTGTTGAGGGTCACAAGGAGGTGATCACGCTGGTCAAGACGCCGGCCGGCGAATTGCGTTCGATCTTCTACGAGCCTGTAGAGCCGGGGCTGCCGGGCTACCAGAAGAAGTATCTCATTGAATCCATCCTGGATGCAGAGAAGTACCTGTCGATTCCGTACGTCGAGCCCCGGATCGACTGTTCCACGTTCGAGGCGACGGATCGTGCGATGGGAGATCGCGGTATCGTGATGTGCCCGCTGGGTCCGGAGCCGATGTACCATATCAATGCCCTCATCGGTTCAGAGCTGTTCGCGATCTGGTTGATCGAGGAACGCGAGCTGATTCGCGAGCTCATCGAGACGACCTACTTCCGAACGCGGGACTTTCTCAGACAACAGTTGAGCGCCGGCGTGGGGCCATTTTTCGGATATGTCGGGCCGGAGCTGTGCCTTCCGCCGCTGGCGTCGCCGCTGGACTTTCGCGAATTCGTCGTGGATTACGACAAGATGCTTGTCGACCTGATCCACGATGCCGGTGGGTTGTGCTGGGTTCATTGCCACGGCAAGATGCGCCCCGTCCTTGAGATGTTCGTCGAGATGGGTGTGGATGCGCTCAATCCGATCGAACCGCCACCCATGGGGGATGTCACGCTGGCACAGGCGAGGCGGCGTGTGGGGAATCGCCTGGCCCTTGAGGGCAACATCGAACAGGGTGAGTTCTACACGGCCACTCCGGATCGGATGGATCGGCTTGTACGAACCGCGATTCGGGAAGGTGGACCGGGCGGGGGGTTTGTGTTGTGTCCGACATCGAGCCCCTGGCAGTCGGCGACGGTGGATCAGAAGACAATTGACAACTATGCGGCGTTCGTCGAGGCCGGTCTGAAGTACGGGCGGTATCCGCTGGAGGATGAGGAGTAGACTCTCACCACTTCTTTCGCCGCCAGTAGGCGAAGAACAGCAGTACGGACGAGAACGCCATCGCCATGATCATCCAGAAGGCATGAGGGTGTTTTGAAAACGGGATGGTGACGTTCATCGAAAACGCACTGACGACGAGCGTCGGCACCATGATGGAAATCGTGATGATGTTCAACGTCTTCATCAGGACGTTGAGGTTGTTGCTGACGATCGATGCGCGGGCGTCCATCAGGCTGGCCAGAATGTTGGAGTAGATCTCGGCCTGTCTGTAGCACTGGTTATTTTCAATGATAATGTCATCCAGGAATTCTATTTCTTCGGTGCTGAACCCGATTCGGCTGGCGTTGTTCTTGAGCTTGTCCAGAAGAACGCCGTTGGAGTTGATGGCGTTCAGGTAGTACACCAGGCTCTTCTGAAGCGTGAACATGTTGATGAGGTGTTTGTTCTCCATCGCGGTGTTGATCTCCTTCTGGAGCTCGTCGGAGATCGCACTGATGACCTTCAGGTGTTCCCTGAAGTGAATGATGGAACGGGAGATCAGTTTCAGGATGACGTCGGCCGGCGAATGAATACGTGTGAACTGCGTGCCATCAAACAGCGGAACGTCTTCTGAGATAACAATTTCCAACCGGTCCTTGAAGAGGAAGGTACCCGCGGAGGCCACCTTGAAGAGGAACTGCTCGGCAGCGGAGTAGTTCTTGGGGCGCTTGAAAATCATCGCGGCGTGCTCGGGTTCAAACTCGAGACGGGACAGCTCATCAGGGTCGAGGGCGGAATTGAAGGTGTGCTCGTCGAGCTTGAGTTCCTCGACGAGGTATTTCTTCTCAGCCTCGTCGGGGTTCACGAAGATGGTAACCGGACAGTTGTCACCTTGTGTCTCGGCGAGTCTGCGGTTGATGATGTTGTACTGCTTCTTCATTCATCCGTCCTGCACGGGCCATAGACCCGGATCTGAGAGCGGGCACTATAGGCGAAACTCCCATTTAATCGCTCTATCGACCAACAGTCAACCAGAGATTGGTGCAAAGTGGCTGAAAGCCCCTGATCGACTGGATCCGGGGGTGTGTTGAGCTGCGGTACGATGCGGAAGGGGTTGCCGACGACTGGCAATTCGGTAGCATTGCCTCGTCCGATGCAGAAAGTGAGGCGGTCATGTTTGACAGGGTGCGGATCGTCTGGGTGTGGGCAATGGTGTGGGGTTGTGCGGCCTGTCCGATTACCGCCTCGGCAGTTGAATGGCCGAGCCGCAGTGATCGGGACTCAGCGGCCAAGGCGATGGGCGTGGGTGAGTCCGCGCCGGATTGGCTGGTGCAATCGGAGACCTACGCCTTCGGCTCAAGTGTGAACGATTGGGAGTCGCTGGCAAGCAGCAAGGTTGCGTTCGTCACGCACTGTCCGATCCATCGAGAGTACTTCGCGCGGGTTCACGCTCTGGGTATTCGTGCCTTCCCGTACGTCACGTTCTATCAGGGCTTTGCCACGCAGACCTATGAGGGGATCAACCTGAAGGATCACCCCGAGTTCATCGAGATTGACGCTCAGGGCAACCTGAAGCGAACGGGGTTCTGGGAATCGGAAGACGCCAAGAACATGTACACGACCTGTCCGGCGGTGCCGGAGTATCAGGACGCCATGGTGGCCTGGGTTCACAAGATTATGGATCTGGGGGCGGACGGGGTATTTGTGGACAACCTGTCCTCGCGCGTGCCCTGTTTCGGCGTGAAGCATGGCAAGCACAAGCACCTTTCGGACAACGCGAACCAGGCCTTCGCGATGCTGTTGAAGCGGGTACGGGAAGTGGTCAAGGAGCACAAGCCGGACGGAGCGGTGCTGGGGAATTCTGCCAGCCCCTTGTCGCTGCCCAAAGAGTTCTGGCCGTATCTCGATGCCGAAATGCTCGAGTCGTACATCTGCACATGGGTGTCGAAGGATCGATGGTTCGACTGGCACAAGCACTGGCATGATCAGGGGCTGAAGCTGCAGCCATACATGGTGGCGGGCAAGCAGATACAGGCCTTGAGCTATGTGGGGCACACCTCCTACGGGATTCGTGAGGACGCGTTCTTCTGTTACGCGACGGCTCGGCTCGCGGGGTTTGTCTGGAACGGCGGACGGCCGTTGTCGGATCCGGAGACGGCTGTTCTCTATCGAGTTCGGTTGGGGCCCCCGCTTGGGGGCGAACAACAGGAGAACGGTTTGTACTATCGCCTCTTCGAGCGGGGGTTTGTGGTGGTCAATCCGGACAAGACGAAGGAGGGCACGCTGACGATCGGACGGGGGTTCCCCACGACACAACTGTACGACATGTTCGGCAGCGCACCACAACAATGGGGGGCCTATGGCAAGGGCGGTGGGCACCTCGATGGGAGTTCACCCCGGAGCGGCGTGCGATGCGTCCGGTGCCGAGACGTTGCCGGGGCGGATCAGAGTGGGTTTGTTCAAGGGGTCACGCTCAATCAGACGAAGCCCGTGCCGCTGGAGGTCGGCGGTTGGAGCCGCGCGGAGGGTGTCTCTGGGGACCCCGACAGCGATTACTCCGTCTACGTGGACGTCGTTTACGGGGATGGGACCTTCCTTTTCGGGCAGGTGGCCAAGTTCAGTTGTGGCACTCACGATTGGAAACATCGCTCGGTTACGATACGTCCGGAGAAGCCCATCCGGAGCCTGTCACTCTATGTACTGCTGCGCGGGCACACGGGCACCGTGTGGTTCGACGATATCTCCCTGAAAGAGGTGTCCGGAGGACTGACGGGCCCGGAATTGCTGGTCAACGGCGGTTTCGAGGAGGTGACGGCGCAGGGGCGGCTGGTGGATGTCGGGGCTACGAATCGGCGGTTGACCATTCCGGCCTACAGCGGGCGGGTCTTCCTGTTCGGGAGCGGGGGGGGCGATGACCTGTCCGTGCGAGGGCCCGGGTTGACGGTGAGCACCAACCCTGGCTTGGGCGAGGTCCGATTCCGTGTGGACGGATTCGACTACTGGACTCATTGCGGGTACTGGGGCACGAGTTACATGATGGGTTCGAACTTCGGCAAGTTCAGCATCACGCTGGACAGGCCGGGGAAGCACACGCTGGAGATCGTCGATGTGATTCCGGCGGATATGAAGACGCCGAAGGGGTACGGTTCGGGGGAGCGATTGGGGCAGTTCATGGATCCCTCACAGCCTACGCGACCCAGTGGGGGCAAGAAGTTTCACTTTCGCCAGTGGAGCGGCGCGGTGTCGTCTCGCGAGCGACGGGTGGAGATCGATGTGAGTCGGGACACGGCTGTGACGGCGGAGTTTGATGTCGAGGCGAGCGGCAAGCCTTAGTCTGGGGACGCTCAGACGCCGGAGTCCGGTCGACGGGACGCCGCGAGGCTGTACAATGCAGACTTTCGGGTTGGGCCTGGCCTTGGAACCTGTTCCGACCCGTTGGGTGAACACGACCATAACGGTGAGGGAATGTGTATGTCGAATGTGACCGATGCGAAGATTGCGGAACTGGCGAACCATGTGGGGCAGACGGTTCGGCTCAGCGGTTGGCTCTACAACTCGCGCTCGAGCGGCAAGGTGACGTTTCTGATCGTGCGAGACGGCACCGGCCTGTGCCAGTGCGTGCTCGAAAAGAGCGACCAGACAGCAACGGTGTTCGCCGAGATGGAGCACCTGCCGCAGGAGTCCTCTCTGACGGTTACAGGCACGGTTCGGGCCGAACCACGTTCGCCGGGGGGGCACGAACTGGCCGTTGTGGATGCTCGGGCGATCCAGCGAGCCGAGCCGTATCCGATCACACCGAAGCCGCACGGCATCGACTTCTTGATGCAGCATCGGCACCTGTGGCTTCGGTCGAAACGGCAGCACACGATCCTGCGGGTTCGGCACACGATCATCGACGAGATCCGCAGGTTCTTCAATCGCAACGGGTTCACGCTGATCGACACGCCGATCTTTGCGCCGGCGGTGGGCGAGGGTGCCAGCACCCTGTTCGAGGTCGACTATTTCGGCGAGCCCGTGTACCTGGCTCAGACGGGGCAGCTCTATCTGGAGTCGGCGGCGATGTCGTTCGGGAAGGTCTACTGTTTCGGACCGACTTTCCGGGCGGAGAAGAGCAAGACGCGGCGGCATCTGACGGAGTTCTGGATGGTGGAGCCGGAGATCGCTTATGCGCAGCTCGATGACGTGATCAAGGTGGCCGAGGAACTGGTCTGGTCGCTGGTCACGCGCGTGCTGAACGACCACCGTGCAGACCTGATCGAACTGGGGCGGGATGTGGCACCTCTGGAGAAGATCGCGAGGCCCTTTGAGCGGATGACCTACACCCAGGCCGCCGAGTTCCTTCGAGGCGGCGAGACGCAAGAAATGTTGGGGAAGGAGCTGGAGTGCAAGACGTCTCGTTTGGCGCAAGTGACGGCCGAGATCGCTCAGAAGGACACAGAACGTCAACAGCCGGGCGTCAAGAAGTGGAAGGCGGATCAACTCGTACAACAGATAGCCAGTGCTCGCGAGGAGAAGGCCGACCTGGAAGAAGAAATCGGCAACATCCCGCACCACATGGAGCTGGCCAAGGGTTTCCAATGGGGCGGCGACCTGGGTGGCTCGGACGAGACCATCATCAGCCGCCGCAGCGAGCGTCCGACGTTTGTGACGCACTATCCGAAGGAGGCCAAGGCCTTCTATATGTATCTGAATCGCGAGGACCCTCGCGTGGTCAACAACTTCGACCTGCTGGCGCCGGAGGGTTACGGCGAGATCATCGGGGGGTCCCAGCGAGAAGACGACTACGAGACGCTGGTCAGGCGGATCGAAGAGGACAAGCTGCCGCGAGAGTCGTATGAGTGGTATCTGGACCTCCGCCGATACGGGAGCGTGCCGCACGGCGGCTTTGGTCTGGGTGTCGAACGGACGCTGGCGTGGCTGTGCGGCCTCAAGCATGTTCGAGAGACGATTCCGTTCCCGCGGCTGTTGGGTCGCGTGTATCCGTGAGTACATTCCCCATGGGGAGAACAGGAGACGGCGTGGATACCTTCGCCAAATCGATTTCGTTGGCGGCTGTCGTGGCTTCTGCGGTGACGGGGTGGAGCGTGGCCGGCGTGAATCCTGCTCAATTGAAGTGTGAATACCTGACCAACCCACTGGGCGTCGAGGCACGACGGCCGCGGCTGAGTTGGGTTCTGGAGTCGTCGGAACGGGGGCAGGTCCAGACGGCGTATCAGATTCTGGTGGCCGGCAGCCTCGAAAGACTGAAGGCGGACCAGGCGGACCTGTGGGACAGCGGAAGGGTGGCGTCAAGTCAGTCCGTTCATGTGCTCTACGACGGCAAGCCTTTGACGTCGGGGATGCGGGCATGGTGGAAGGTTCGCATCTGGGATCGTCAGGGGGCCACTTCGGCCTGCAGCGAACCGGCCTGGTGGGAGATGGCCCTGCTGGAGAAGGGGGATTGGCAGGGGGCCTGGATCTGTTCACCGAGTCCGACACCCGGCAACGAGGCGGAGATGTACGCCGAGCACCCGGCACCGCTGCTTCGGAAGGATTTCTCGACAGGCAAGGATGTCCGTCGGGCTCGGGCCTATGTCAGCGGGCTGGGCTATTACGAGCTTCGGTTGAACGGCCAGAGGGTTGGCGACCATCTGCTGGACCCCGGGTGGACCACGTATTCGAAGCGTGTTCTGTATTCGACGTACGACGTGACGAGTCAGATCCGGTCGGGTGCCAATGCGGTCGGCGTGATGCTGGGCAATGGGTGGTACAACCCGCTGCCTCTGCGGATGTGGGGCCGGTTCAATCTGCGGGAAGCGCTGACGATCGGCCGTCCGCGCGTGATCCTCCAGTTGAACATCGAGTACGTCGACGGAACGCGTCAGAGCGTTGTTACGGATACATCGTGGAAGGTCGGTGATGGGCCGATCGTGCGCAACAGCGTCTATCTGGGTGAAGTCTACGACGCCCGGCGTGAACAGGAGGGATGGGACCGTCCGGGCTTCGCCGATTCGGCGTGGAAGCCTGCGGCGGCATCGAGCGAGTCGGTGGGGCCTCTCTGCGCCCAAATGCAACCACCGATTCGATGCACGCGTGTGCTGAAGCCGGTCAAGATCACCGAGCCCAAGCCGGGTGCATTCATCGTGGACATGGGGCAGAATTTCTCAGGCTGGGTGAGGCTGCGGGTGAAGGGGTCTCCGGGGACGAAGGTGCAATTGCGCTATGGCGAGTTGCTGCGTCCGGACGGGACGCTGAATCCGATGACGTCGGTGGCCGGGCAGGTCAAGCAGGCCGGGACGGGTGGGCCGGGCGCCCCGCCCATAGCCTGGCAGAGCGAGACCTATATCCTGAAGGGGGGCGATGAGGAGGTTTACACCCCGAGGTTCACCTTCCATGGGTTCCGCTATGTCGAGGTGACCGGTTATCCGGGTAGACCGGGGCCTGAGGCATTGGAGGGGCTTCGGCTGAACACCGCCGTCGAAGAGGCCGGCCGTTTCTCCTGTTCGAACGAGATGCTGAATCGCATCCAGGAGATGACGCGCTGGACGCTCCTGAGCAATATGTTCAGCGTTCAGTCGGATTGCCCGCACCGTGAGAAGTTCGGCTACGGGGGCGACATTGTGGCCTCAAGCGAGATGGGCATCCTGAACTACGACATGTCGAACTTCTATGCCAAGGTCGTTCGCGACCATGCCGATGCGGTTCGCGGGAATGGCGGATTCACGGAGACCGCGCCGTATGTTGGCATTGCCGACGCGGGTCTGGGAGATCAATCGGGCCCCATCGGCTGGGGCACGGCCCATCCGTTGCTCCAGTGGCAGCTCTACAAGTACTACGGCGAGAAGCAGTTGCTCGAGGAGCAGTACGACACAACGCGTCGTTGGGTGGAACTGCTCAGGTCGAAGGCCGTGGAGGGCATTCTGGAGAATGGCATCAGCGATCATGAAAGCCTGGTGCCCAAGCCGGTGGCGCTGACGGGGACGGCGTTCTATTACTACAACGTGCGGCTTATGTCGCGGATCGCCGAGACCCTCGGACGTGCTTCGGACTCCAAGGAGTATGGCGAGGCGGCTCAACAGATCAAGACGGCGTTCAATCGTCGTTTTCTCAAACCGGGGACCGGGCGCTACGACGCCGGCACGCAGGCGTGTCAGGCCTTCGCGCTGTTCTTCGATCTGGTTCCGGAGAATGAGCAGGCCGCGGCGCTGGACGTGCTGGTGAAGGATATCCAGGAGACGCGCAAGGGACACCTGAGCACCGGAATTTTCGGCACCAAGTACATGCTCAATGTGTTGGGCGCGTCGGAACGGGCAGATGTGGCCTACACCGTGGTTAATCAGAAGACCTTCCCGGGGTGGGGGCACATGCTCGAAGGCGGGGCGACGACGCTCTGGGAGCATTGGGAGTACAGCGACAACACCTTCTCGCACAATCACCCGATGTTCGGATCGGTCAGCGAGTGGTTCTACAAGGTGTTGGGTGGTATCTCACCGGCTCCGGACGCCGTGGGCTTCGACAAGATCATCATCCGACCTCGCGTTCTGGGTGATCTGACCTGGGCCAAGAGCAGCTATCGCTCGATTCGTGGACGCATCGAGAGCGAATGGAGGAAGGAGGGCGACACCCTTACGATGAAGGTGACCGTCCCGCCCAATGCGTCGGCGATGGTATTCGTGCCGACGAAGGACGCGTCGGCCGTCACCGAGAGCGCCGGTCCGGCGGCCAAGGCCGATGGGGTTCACTTCATCGCCGAGAAGGGGGGATTGGCTTTGTTCCGGGTGGGTTCGGGATCGTACGTCTTTATCTCGCGGTGACGTTGTGCCCTCGGGCGAATATACTGTGGCACGGTCCCTGGGAGTCCAGGGTGAAAGGTTGTCCGGCGCTGAGACAACTCGGGAGTGGTCAGGGCGGCTCACGAGGTGAGCCTAGGAGTCAGGTGCGATGAGTGACATACCGGGTATTGTGGAATATGCCGACTTTGCCAAGCTGGATCTCCGAACGGCCAAGGTGCTGGAGGTCCGGGAGCATCCGAATGCCGACAAGTTGCTGCTGATGAAGGTGGATGTCGGGGCGATGGGAGAGCGGCAGATCGTGGCGGGTCTGAAGCCGTTCCTGGCCGATCCCCAATCACTGGTCGGCAAGACGATCGTGATTGTGGCGAACCTGGCACCGCGGGCGATGCGGGGCGAGACCAGCCAGGGGATGCTGCTGGCGGCCAGCAGCGACGATCGTACCCGTGTCATCATCCTGACGACCGACGAGGCGATGCCGCCCGGCTGCAAGATATCCTGACAACCGGCCATGCTGCGGGAATTGCACATCTCCAATCTGGCCATCATCGAAGACGTCCATGTCGAGCTGGACGATGCGCTGACGGTCTTCACGGGGGCTACCGGCGCCGGCAAGAGCCTGGTGATCGGGGCACTTCAGTTTTTGCTGGGCATGAAGTCGCCCGGGCAGATGTTGCGCCCCGGGGCCACGGAGGGGCGCGTGTCGGGTGTCTTCGTCGTGACGAATTCCAAGGTTCGGCAGGAACTGTCTGAGTTGGCGGACGTGGCCATCGACGAGCCGGATGTGCTGATCACGAGGCGATTGCTCTCAGGGGGGCGAGGAACGTGCAGCATCAACGGCCAGCCGGTGACGGTCTCGATGCTTCAGCAGATGGGTGAGCGGCTGGTGGACATCCACGGGCAGTACGAGCATCAGTTCCTTCTGAGCCCATCGAACCAGTTATTGGTGCTGGACACCTTCGCCGGATGCGAGTCGCTGGCCGATGAAGCGGGCCAGGCCTGGCGAGCATGGGAGGGTTATCTGTCGCAGCGTCAGGACCTGGGCCGGAGCGAGGGGCTGCGCCGTCAGCAGCTCGAGCTGTATGAATACCAGGCCGTCGAGATCGATCAGGCGGCGATCCGGCCGGGCGAACTCGAGGAGGTCGAGGCCCGTCACCGACGGCTGGCGAACATCGACCGGATCCGCCAGATGGCCTCGGCTGTTCTGGCGGGAATGGAAGACGAGTCGGGTGTTCTCGACCCTCTTCGCGGCATGGTGAAGGATCTGGACGAATTGACGGGATTGGATGCCAGGCTTGCCGCTGTGGGGGAATCGTGCAAGACGGCCCTGATAACCCTCGATGAGGCGGCGGGGGATCTGCGACGCTATGTGGATGGTCTGGACCTCGACGAAGGGGAACTGGCGGAGGTCGATTCTCGCCTGGCGCTTCTGAGGCGGCTCTGCGGCAAGTACGGTGGGGACATCGAGGGGGTTCTTGCTCACCGGACACGGATCGAGGAAGAGATCCGCACGCTGCGCCAGCAACAGGAGGACTGGAGCCGGATTGACGAGCTGATCGAGGCTTCAAAGGAGCGGTTCAACGCCGTGGCCAAGCGACTGGCCGCCAAACGCCGCTCGGCCGCCAAGAAGCTCAATGCCCTGGTGAATCCGCAGCTCGGGGAGCTGGGGATGGAGAAGGCGGCCTTCGAGATGCGGCTGAGCGAGTGCGACCCGGGTTCGACGGGGTGCGATGCCGCGGAGATGATGGTTCAAACGAATCCGGGCCAGCCGATGCTGCCGTTGCGAAAGATCGCATCGGGGGGTGAGCTGAGTCGCATCATGCTGGCGATCAAGACGGCGTTGGCGGGGACGGACCGATCCAGTGTGATGGTGTTTGATGAGGTGGATGCGCACGTGGGGGGGCGTCTGGGTGCGATTATCGGTGAGAAGCTCCGTCAGCTTGCCCAACAGCATCAGGTGATCTGCATCACACACCTACCGCAGATCGCGGCCTACGCCACGCGTCATCTGAAGGTACAGAAGGCCAGCGAAAACGACGAGACTCGGAGCGTTGTTCGTGTGATCGACGGGCGCGACCGCATCGAAGAACTGGCCGAGATGATCGCCGGACCGGAAAGGACGCCGACGAGCCTTCGTCAGGCGAAGGAACTCCTGGATCGGGCGGGGACCTGACGTCCGGTGGGGGCTCGGCGTGAGCCGGCAGCCGAGGGCCCGGATCAGACCGCAGGCGGGTGTGCGTTTACTCCCTGGGTCCGATCGATGACTGGCGATGACGATTGCGGGGAATCATGACAATGAACATGAACGGCATGAGATGGTTTCCTCTCTATGGCGTGATGCTGACGTGCACTGCTTTCCTGGGCCGGACGGCAGAAGGCGCGGGGATCGTGAACGGCGGATTCGAGGAGTGGGGATCGGGCAATTCACCGGCGAGCTGGACGTGGGGTGTCAGCGGTGGGGCTGCAGCGAGCCTTGCACGGGATGAGGAGGTGCGTCATGGCGGTCGATACTCCGTCCGTCTATCGTCGCAATCGGAGTATGGGGCTCATGTGTATGGCGGCCTGAGTCAGCGGATTGGGGGTCTGAAACCTCGCACGCGGTACTGCATTCGGGTTTGGACCAAGGGGGCTTCTGTCGGCGTGTGCTGGCTGGGTGGGGGCGTCGGCTGGGAGACGCGGGCGATCTTTCCGGAGGGCACCTTCGACTGGCAGGTTGTCGAGTGTGCGTTTGAGACCGGGGCCGATGAGACGGCATGGGATTTTCGCCTGAACGTGGACTCGATCACGGAGGCACTGTGGATCGACGATGTGACGATCGAGGAGGTCAAGGGCATTCCTGGGGTCGTCGTAGACCCGTCGATCACTCCCGCGGAGATCTCTCGACGACTGGACGTCGTGGAGAAGGAACTGCCGGTCGTTGCGGGGCTGCTCAAGACCGCCGGTGAGAAGCGGCTTCCGTTGGATTACCCGAAGCTCAAGCTGGCGGTGGTCGAGCGGTTCATCGGGTACGGTCGCGAGGACCTGAAACACAATCGCATGGATCGAGCCATTCCCCTTGCAGGTCATATCGAGCGTCTTCTGGGCGAGGCCCGAACAGAACTGCGTGAGAGTCTCAATGGTCGGCAGGCGCTGCCGGCCGTGCCTCGATATCGTACGGGCAAGATCGATGTGGTGCGGTGGCACTTCGAGGCCGACACGGAGGTTCCGTCGACGGGACAACGCGAGCGGCGCCCGGTGTTCTTCAACGGCTACGGCCACTTCAATCGCGTCGTCGACGATCTGCCGGTGTTCGAGTCGTTCGGTGCGAACATCATTCAGATCGAGCAGGGGCCGAGTTCGACCGTCAAGCCCGACTTCGGGGTGGATCTTGGACCGTTCGACGGGTATGTCGGGCGTGCCTTGAAGGAGGGGGCGGATCACAACGTGGTGGTGGCCGTGCTGGCGTCGCCGCACTACTTCCCGGGATGGGCGTATGAGCGATGGCCGCAGCTCGGCGGCGTCAACGGGGGGTTCATCAGGTTCGCGATCGACCCGGCGGAGTCGCGGCGGGTGATCGAGACGCATCTTCGAGCCGTGGCCGATCGGGTCAAATCTTCACCGGCGCTTCACAGTATCTGTCTGAGCAACGAGCCGGTGTACATCGACAGCCGCAAGGACGCGATGACGCGGCAGATGTGGACGGATTACCTGCGGCGTCGTCATGGGACGATTGAAGGCCTGAACCGGCGGTACGGTTCGGCGTATGCATCATTTGAGGCGGTGGCGATTCCTGCACCGGATGTTCCCCGTGCGCCGGCCAGGAACGACGCGGCTGCTCAAGCGGCCTACCGCTCGAAGTTGGCTCTCGTGTATGACTGGGTCCGGTTCAACAATCAGCGATTCAGCGACTGGCATCGCTGGATGGGACAGGTCGTTCAAGAGACAGCGCCGGGCCTGTGGGTCCACGCCAAGGTAATGACGACGGTGTGGGATCGTCACGCGATCTTCTACGGGACGGACCCGGAGCAGTTCAGTCGGATCAGCAGTCTGAACGGCAACGATTCATACAGCATGTACGATCACAATCTCAACAGTTCGTATGCGGGCAAGTGCTTCAATCAGGCGATGTTCTACGATCTTCAGGCTTCGATGAGAACGGCGCCGGTGGTCAATACGGAAGACCATCTGATTGTGGATCGTGACCTTCTGCCGATTCCCCCGGAGCACACGTACAGTGTCCTGTGGCAGGCGGCGATCCATCGGCTCGGCGCTTCGACGGTGTGGGTGTGGGAACGGACCTACGACCTCAAGAGTGATTTTGAGGGCAGCATTCTTCACCGGCCCGGGAACGTCGAGGCGGCCGGACGGGCCCACCTGGACCTGATGCGGTTGAGTCGGGAGGTCGTGGCTATTCAGGAATCGCCTCGTCCCGTGGGCTTGCTCTTCAGTCTCACATCGATCATCCATGCTCCAGAGTACCTGGGGACGATTCAGAAGGTGTATGAGGCACTGAGCATGAGCGGGTGGTGTCCGCGATTCGTCAGTGAGGATCAGGTGGCCGCCGGGCAGTGGGACGGGGTGAAGCTTCTGATCGTTCCGCGGGCGGTGAACGTGCCTGTTTCGGTGCGTGAGGGGGTCCGTCGTTTCGGTGCTGCGGGTGGAAAAGTTGTCCTGATCGGCAGGGATTGTCTGAGTATGGATGAGTACGGTCAACCCCTGGCGGAATCCGGTGCTGTGACGGCAACGCGTCCATCGGTGTGTCCGATACAAGCTGCCTGTCTGGAGCCGATGGCCAGAGCCGAGACCACGGCCTCGTTCCGGGATCGCCTGCTACCGCAGGTAGAGGCAGCGTGTCTTCGCCTGCCGGCTACCTTGACGGATGCGAGCGGGAAAGCGGTCTTCGGTGTCGAGTGGCAGAGCGTTCAGGAGGGCGGTCGGATCCTGGTGAACGTGATGAACTGGACTCGCAAGCCCGTGGAGTGTCAGGTGCGCATCAATGGCAAGCCGGCGGAGGCGGTGTTCGATCTGATCGCGCGTCAGAAGACGGCATCGAGGATCAAAGCAGGTTCCCTGGTGCCGATGATGCTGGAGGTTCGCTAGGTGTGAGCGGGAGGCGCAGCCAGACTGGCTCTCAGGTCGGGGGGCAGGGCGTGATATATCCACTGATTTTCCATCCGATCCTTCAGCCAAGGATATGGGGGGGCAGGAGTCTGGAGCGATTGTTCGGTCGCCAGATTCCTGAAGGGGAGAAGATCGGGGAATTCTGGGAGGTCAGCGATCTGCCGGAAGGTGTGTCGCGTGTGGCGGTAGGTCCCATGGCCGGCCGCACGTTGAACGAGGTCGTTGCCGATTGGGGCCGGCGTCTGACCGGCGATGCACCACTTGTGGACCATCGCTTTCCGTTGCTGATCAAGCTACTGGACGCGTGTGAGGCGCTGAGCGTTCAGGTTCATCCGGACGAGGAAGCCTGTCGTATTATCGGCGGCAGTGCCAGAGTGAAGCACGAGGCCTGGTATATTGTGGAGGCCCGCCAGGACGCGGCGATCTACGCGGGCTTCCGGCCAGGGATAACCCGCGAGAGGTTCGTGGAAGCAGCGGCCGATGGCCGAGTGGCGGATACACTGGAGAAGATTCCGGTCCGCACCGGTGACGTCTTCTATGTGCCCAGCGGGACGGTTCATGCCCTGGGGGCCGGGATTGTGGTTGCCGAGGTACAGACGCCGTCGGACACAACGTACCGCGTGTTCGACTGGAATCGGGTCGACCGATCGGGCCGACCTCGCGACCTGCACATGGAAGAGGCACTGAAGTCGATGCGATATGTAGCGCTGCCGGAGGCCCAGAAACCCGTGCACCATGCGGATGCCTGGTCGACACGGACTCGTCTTGTGACCTGTCCGCGATTCGCGATCGACCGAGTTCGTGTGGTGGAGGGCTTCGAGGGAAGGTTGGGGGAGGGTATGATGTCCATCTGGATCGTTCTGGCGGGCAGAGGCCGCCTGACGACCCGCGGCTTGCCGGAACCCATCTTGTTCTCGGCAGGGGAGAGTGTGGTGATTCCGGCGGAGCCGGACGAAACGGTCTTGTCCGTCGGGGAGGACTGTCTCTGGCTACAGGTGACCATTCCGGTGTGAACCCTTCACCGCAAGCCGACACATTGATCGGTCAGCGG
Source organism: uncultured Planctomycetales bacterium (assembly GCA_964446835.1). Taxonomy (GTDB): domain Bacteria; phylum Planctomycetota; class Phycisphaerae; order UBA1845; family JAFGLZ01; genus CAYUQT01. The sequence continues at coordinate 28,368 of CAYUQT010000045.1, forward strand.
TTGGCCGGCTATCGGCTCACGGGTCTATTGGGTCGCAGCAACGTGAGTTCGGTCTATAGGGCGGAAGACGTCCTGTTGGGCCGGCCGGTGGCGGTGAAAGTGCTGCCGGGCTGGATGGTTGCATCGGACAGCCAGCGCGTGGAGCAATTCCTTCGTGAGGCGCGTTCGGCGGCGCAATTGCAGCATCCGCATGTCGTGACGATCTACCAGGTAGGGCAGCAGGGCGAGCATTACTTCGTGGCGATGGAGTACATGGGCGGCGGGTCTCTGCAAGACCTGTTGAACCAGGGGCAGCGGCTCTCACCGCAGGCGGCCGCAACCGTGATTCGTCAGGCGGTTCGTGGGCTGGCAGCGGCCCATCGAGTGGGGATCATCCATCGGGATGTCAAACCATCGAATCTGCTGATGACAGAGGATGGGATTGTCAAGGTGGCGGATTTTGGTCTGGCCGGCAGAATGGAGGTTGCTGCCGAGGGTGGATTGGCCACGGTGGTAGAGGGGACACCCAGGTACATCGCACCGGAATTGTGTTTGGGCCACGCGCCGTCACCGGCGAGCGACATCTATGCGTTAGGCATGACATGGTACGCGATGCTTACGGGGTCGGCAGCCTTCTCGGGAAAGGACAGCAGCGAGATTTTTCGAAAGCATGTTCGGGCTCCGGTACCGGACGTCACTCAGATTCGCCCGGACGTGCCGCCCACGCACACGAGCCTGATCACGCAGTGTCTGTCCAAGCTGCCGGAAGACCGCTTCGAGTCGGCCGCTCATCTTTTGACTGGGCTGGACCTGGTTCTGGGGACGTCGTCGCCGATCGATGGTGCATCGGCCGCCATGGTGGAGGCAGCCTCGCTGCGCGATCTGGTGTTGGCGTCGAAGGCGGCTGCCCATGACGTGGATCTGACCTCGGCGGCTCAAACCCGCGCTTCGGCGGCTGCAGAGCAGAGAATCAGTCCCCCGTCCATCGTGATACCGGTAGGGGCGTGGCTGGCGTTGGGCCTGGTACTCCTTCTGGCGATCATCATCCTTTGGAGAGTGCTGACCTCCGGCTAGGGGATGGCATGGGTGTAGACATCGTTGTGATGATGGTTCAGTGGGTGTTCTGTGCGGCGCTCATGCCGGGGGATCTGGGACCAGGACATTTGGCGCTGGTGTTCAATCGGAACAGTCAGGCCTCCGGCGAATTGGCACTCCACTACGCCAAGGTTCGGGGGATTCCGACAAACCGTCTGCTGGGATTGGACTTGCCGCTGGTCGAGACACTACCGCGCGATCAGTATGAACCCGAGGTGGCCGGGCCGATTCGCCAGTGGCTGACATCTCGAAGGCTTTGCGAGAAGGTGGCGTGTCTCGTGTCGTTCTACGATGTTCCGATTCGCGTGTCGGGGCTGGTGGTGACACCCGAGATGCGGCAGCATTCGTCTCGTATTGAGGCGAGGCGTTTGGCCGTGATCCAGGAAATCCGCAGGGTGATCCGAGATGTGGACGGTATCGCAGAGCCCTCTCCGACATCGGCGCCGAGCACGACGGGAACCACTACCCGCTCGACCGAGCGTATTGACGTGATGGCAAAGGACTACCGGGCCTCGGTGGATCGTGCATTGAGGCGAGCGTCATTCATTCGGGATCCACAGGATGCGGTCATCGCACGACGGCAGCTTATGGCGTTCATGGAGCGGGCCGAGGGGGTGAGCGGCATCCTTCCGCGATTGCGGCCCACAGGGCCTCCGAATGACCCGCTGGGACAGGTGCAGCTCGACAAGCTTCGGGTTGCGGTTCGGGAGGCACAGTCGAAGATCAACTCGCTCCTGAAGTCGAAGCCGTTGGCACCAGAGCGAGATGAGGCCCGCCAGTTGATTGAGCGATACGGAGGGTTGTTCGGCCTGTTGTCTCATCTGGACGAAGAGGTCCAGAGGCTGCAGGGCACCGAGACTTCGGCCTCACTGGACAGCGAGCTTTCGACCCTCTGGTCCCAGCCCGCGGGGCTCTACCGCTGGAAGATCAACACGCTCAATGTACGTGAAGGAGCCAATACGGCCCTGCGTGCGGCTCTGGGGGAGGCCGAGTGGGCTTCTCCGATCATGATGGTCGGACGATTGGACGGCCCGAGCCCTCGTGTCGTTCGACGGATGATCGACGACGCGCTGGATGCAGAGAAGACCGGCTTGAAAGGGCATGCCTACTTCGACGCACGCGGGCTGCCCAAGGGCAATCAACCGGGCAGCTATGAGTTGTACGACGAGAATATCCGCTCGCTGGCGGCTTTGGTGCTGAACAAGACGAATCTTCGGGCCGTATTGGACAACCGCCCGGAGATATTCGACATAGGGGCCTGTCCGGACACGGCCATCTACTGTGGATGGTATCGGGTGGGGCGCTATCAGGACAGCTTTCGTTTCGTTCGCGGTGCCGTGGCCCTGCACATCGCCAGCAACGAGGCGATAAGCCTTCGGGATCCGCAGCAGAAGTACTGGTGCAAGGAGTTGCTGGACCATGGGGCGGCCGCAACCATGGGACCGGTGGATGAGCCGTATCTGATGGCCTTTCCCTCGCCTCGCGACTTCTTTGGGCTGTTGCTGACAGGCAGATTCTCGCTCGTGGAGTGCTACTACCTGACGAACCCGTACAACTCGTGGAAGATGCTATTGCTAGGCGACCCGTTGTATCGGCCGTTTGCTGCGGCACCGCAATTGAAATTGACGGATGTCTTTCCACCCGAGCTTCCGCTATCGCCGATTCCGCTCTCTCAGCCCGCGGAATGAGGCGTGTTGGATGAGTGTGTCGGGAAGTGACAGGGTGTCGAGTGGCGTGGGAAGACGAGAGATGTGAAGGTATTTCCAGTGTTGTGAAGATTGGGAGATCCACATGAGAGGTAGAGCAGGATGGACATTGGCAGGTCTCTGTGCCATCGCGAGTTGTGCGATTCCGAGCGTCGTCCACGCGCAGGTCGGCGACGATGTTACCTGTGACAAGATCGAGAACGTGCCGTATGGCAAGTGGAAGGACAGGGACGTCACGATGGACGTTCTGACTCCGACAGGTTCAAAGCTGGGCCGAGGGATTGTCTTGGTGGCCAGCGGCAGCTTCAAGAGTCACAAGGAGGACTACAGCAAGGGGCTGTCCGGGTGGGGCGGCGAGTTACTGAAGGGCAAGTACACCATCTTCATCGTCTACCATCCGAACTTCGACGAGGGGGCGTATATTCCCGATATGGTCAAGTCGATTGACCGTGGGGTTCGGTTTGTTCGGCTTCATGCCAAGGAGTACGGCATCGATCCGGACCACATCGGGCTGACCAGTGGGTCGAGCGGCGGACACTTGGCCTTGATGGTCGGTCTGCGGGGCGATGATGGTGTGAAGGGGTCGGAGGATCCGGTGATGAAGACGTCGAACCGGGTTCAGGCCTTGGTGGCATGGTATGCGCCGTCGGATTTCCTGAATTGGATGACGGAGAACAGTTGGGTTCGTGGCGAGGGGCCGCCGGTGAAGACCGTGACGGAGTACATGGGCGTGCCGGCGGGCGAGGGGCTCACGCGGGTTCTGAAGGAGATGTCGCCCATCGCCTACGTGACGCCGGATGACCCGCCCACATTACTATTGCACGCGACCGGCGACCCGGTGGTTCCGATCTTCCAGTCGTTCCGTTTGGAGGCCGCCCTGAACAAGGCCGGTGTGCCCAATTTCCTGATCATCCATGACGGATTGGGCCACAACCGCGGCAAGGCGATGTTCAAGGAGTATGATCCTGTCCGGAGCTGGTTCCGGAAGTATCTGTGTGCCGGTAAGGGGTCGACTACCGACGAGGCTCGAAACGAGCGGTGAACTACTTTTGGGCTTGATGTACTTAGGTAACAATCGTATGATCAATGTCCGTCAGGAGGTCGATCTACTGACGGGTACATTTCCAAAGGCTTGGCGTAGCTGCTTGAAGAGTCGTCGCTGGCGGCCGGTTCAGACAGTTGGCTTCACATCTTAATGCCCCCTGCTGGGCGGGAGAGCGGAACATGCGGCCTCATCATCACGTCAAGATCATGGTGGTGGATGACGACGAGTCCGTGCGGCGCACGGTTCGCCTGATCCTGGAAAGCAACAACTACACCGTAGACACGTTCGGAGAGCCGGAGTTGGCACTGAAGGAGGCAGAGAACGTCGCCTATGACATCGCCTTGGTGGACATCAAGATGCCGACGATGGGCGGCGTGGAATTCGTGCAGAAGCTCCGCGAGGTGGACCGCCGCGTCAGCCCGATCATGATGACAGCATATCCAGATATTTCGACTGCGGCCGCAGCCATGCGACGCGGCAGTTGTGACTACATCACCAAGCCATTCCGCCAGGAGCAGCTCCTGGAAGCGGTTCAGCATCTGGCTCGGGAAAAAGGGCTGATCTATACGTCCGAAGAAGACCTGAACCGGTTGATAGGCCAGCGGATTCGTCAGGAACGCCTTCGGCAGAATCTGACGTTGCGTCAGCTCAGCCAACGAACCGAGCTGACCACCAGCCAGTTGTCTCAGGTCGAGTTGGGCAAGAATGCGGCCTCTCTCTGGTCATTGGCCAAGATCAGCGGCGCCTTGGGTGTGCAACTGGCCGAGATGCTGCGCGGGGTATGACAGGCCCACGCAGCCGCACTATGTGGGTCGCACCTTGGGACCGCGATCAGCGTTCTCGGTTATGCAGACGACTTCGGACGCGTCATTTCTTCGCTGAGTAGAGCTGGAACTCCCAGATCGTCGGTCCTTCGGTCGCCTCCAGAATGTTCAATCTCACGACACGGACGCGGACAGGATCGAATGTGAACTGTCCCTTCTCGCCAACCGTGGTTCCCTTGTAGAAGGTCTTCCAACTGTCGCCGTCTCGGGACAGCAGCTCAAACTTCCGGATCCGTTCGCCACACGCCTCGCTGATCGTGGCCCGGTTGATGGTTGTCTCTCGGCCGAGGTCCACCTCAATCCAGGCCGAGTGAGTGCCTCCGTCGGTGGCCCATCGGGTGCCCGGGTCATCATCGAAGGCCTTGTCGGCCGAGTACTCGGATTGTTTCTGGTGAACGTTTGAGGCCTTGGCGGGCTTGTCGAGGGAGACCGCGTCGGATTGTGACGGAACTCGGATCGGCGCGAGGTCTTCCGCCGGACCATCGAGCTTGAGCGCCACCAGGGTATCGATGTCCCGGACATGTGCCGCAGGGACACTGATCTCGATGCCCGTATCGGATTGTCGGACCTCGCAGCTTCCTCCTGTGAGCACCTCGTGCCCGACGATCTTCCTGGGGATCGGCGGCAGCTTGAAGTCCTGGTCCCTGTTGTCGCGGGGGTAGAAGTGGACATAGAGTGTGTTGCCCGATCGTGTGCAGGCGCCCCATGGGCCGGGCTTGAAGGGGCCGCCTCGCGTGCCGTAGATGGTCTGCCCGTACTTGCCGAGCCACGCTCCCATCTCCTTGAGTCTCTCGACTTGTCGGGGCTCGATCTCGCCCGTGGGCATCGGTCCGACATTGAACAGGAGGTTGCCGTCACCGCCTGCGCAATTGATCAGGGTTCGGAGGCATTCCTTCAGTGACTTCATGTGGTCGTTGGGTTTCCAGGCCCACTGCCGGCAGATGGTGATGCAGCTTTCCCATGGGCGTTGGATGTTGAAACCGCCGACGGTTTGTTCGGGCGTATCGTGATCGGCCGGCAGTCCCGCCCGATTGTTGATGATCACACCGGGCTGCAGCTTTCGGATCATGCGGAGAAGGGTTGGCGCGTCCCAGTCTTTGGCCGTACCGCCGAGGCCGTCGAACCAGATAATGTTGATCTTGCCGTAGTTGGTGCAGAGTTCGCGAAGCTGCCCGTGCAGGTACTCGATGTACTTGGCGTGACGATCCGTGCGGTAATCGGGGTGGTGCCAGTCCGGCGGCGAGTAGTACCAGCCCACAGGCAATTCCGCCTTATGGCAGGCGTCGGCGAGTTCCTTGACGATGTCTCGTTTGAAGGGGGAATTCGTGACCTTGTAGTCGGTGAGCTTGCTGTCAAATTCGCAGAAGCCATCGTGGTGCTTGGACGTGAAGACGAGGTACTTCATTCCAGCCGCCTTGGCGATGGCGACCCACTCGTCGGCGTTGAACTTGACGGGGTTGAACTCCTTGTACAGGTTGTCGTAGACCTCCAGTGGGATTTCGCCCTTGCCGCCGGTGCCGCGGCGTTCTCCGCCGCGCGACCAGCCAATCTCTGTTCCCTTCAGACTCACGGGTCCCCAGTGAATGAATAGGCCGAATCGTGCTTCCCGCCACCATTGCAGGTCCTGGGGCTTGGCCGTTAGAGACTCGCTGGCGGGTCCGGCGCATCCCTCTTCTGCAGGAACTGACGAAACGACCAGGGAACACGTCAGACAGCTTGCCAGCAGGGTTGCTTGCCATGTCTTGATCATGTGACGCTCCTATTCTCCAGAATCTGTCTCGCTGTCGCTTGAAAACGCGACATGTTAGTGCCTATCTATGGTTAGCGGCGTCGCAGTGAGGGGCATCCCATATGACATTCAGGATCACCGCCTTGTTTCGGGTTGTCGTCGCAGTCCTTTCGATCGGCGCGACAGGTCTGGGCGGTCCTATCGACGACATCGTGGCCCGCGTGGATCAGGCGACGTATCGGCACTATCTGGACGACCTTCTGTACACCCACGCGGGCGACAACCGCCAAGCCTCACCTCCGACCGCGGATCACGATGCGGCCCGAGCGAACATTGTGGCGACGTTCAACAGCTTCGGGCTGTCGGTCACACTCGATCCGTTTGGCTCAACATATCAGAATGTCATAGCGGTGCAACCCGGCCGGGTTCACCCGGATCGGATATTGATCGTGGGCGCTCACTACGATTCGGCGGGCACGCCCGGCGCCGACGACAACGCCAGCGGAACGGCCGGGGTTCTAGAGGCAGCCCGCGTGCTGTCTCAGTATGCCTTCGAGAACACCCTGGTCTACATCGCCTTTGATGCCGAGGAGCGGGGGTTGCAGGGGAGTTGGCACTACGTCTCCGAGCACCTGAACGACAACATCCTCGGGATGATCTCGCTGGACATGATATCGCTGAACAACCTTGGCGGGTTTCATGCCAATATCTGCGGCGAGGATCACTCGGCCGCCTTGAAGCAGGGGCTGGCCGACGCGATCGCACAATACGGGCAGGGGGCATGGGTGCATCAGTGGCCGGGGGCGACGCGGAGCGATCACTATCCCTTTGAGTACAACAAGATCCCGGCCTGTCTCCTGATTGAAGACAGTTGGGCCAATGAGGTCTATCACACTCAGAACGACTCGGTGGACACACCCAACCTGATCGATTACGACTACGCCACGCGTCTGACGCGGGGGACGATCGGCTATCTGGCCACGGCGGCCGTACCGGTTCCCGAGCCGTGTACGGTGCTGCTTGTGGTCGCGCTCAGTGCGGGACTGATGCGCAAGCGTCTGTGAGCACGCCTGAATCTGTCACCCGGTTCGCCTGTCGAAGGTCTCGACAACTGCACTTTTCGGGATCGGTGTCCGGGGTCTGTCGTCCTTGGACCTTTGAAAACATGCCGGTCGTTCGCCATAATCACCTACCGTTAAGGTGGGCTCGCCTGCAGGAGCGTCGTCGTTTCGAGCAGTGAGCGAGTGGTACGAGTCGATTCGGTCGCGTCGACATCTGCAGGAATACCTCATGTCGAACTTTCTGCTTCAGCCGTACGATCCAGAGAAGGCCATGTTTGCGATGCCGATCGGTGTCCTGGCCTTTCTGATCTTCATTCCAGTCTTCTGGCTGTTGCCGAAACGCCGGATTCGGGCGGGGATTATCAGCACGAGCATCCTGTTGACCCTCCTCACGTGGCAGCCGCTGTGGTGTCTGATCATGGCGGGGTTTGTCGTTCTGGCCTATGTCCTGATTCGAGTGTGCCAGAGACTGACGGGTTCCGTGGTGGATGGCGATGTGGGTGGAGTGGTCGCCGGCTCGGGATCGTCAGCCGAGGGGAGTACAGGTGCGGGACGAAGGACGGCCGTGGTGGTTGCATGGCTCGTTCTGCTGGCCTGGTATTTCGGGACGATGCTTTGGGTCAAGACCCCGTGGTTTCCCGGTACGAACGAGCTCCGGCCCGATTGGTACGGGTTGGTGAATACCCTGGGGCCGGGGTACATGATGATCCGCCTGATTCACCTGTTGCTGGACGTGTGCAACGGGAAGATCTCCAGCGTCCGGTTCATCGATTACCTGACCTACGTCCTGTTTGCGCCGACCTTCCGAATGGGGCCGGTGATTCGCTATCAGGAGTTCCTGCCGCAACTCGACACCTGGCGGGATCGCATCAGCGTGAAGAACGTGCTGATGGGGCTGGTTCGGATCGCTACCGGGCTGCTTCGCCTGGGGCTGTTGGTAGCGATCTCAAAGGTGTGCATTACGGACGAAGGATGGAAACACCCCGAAACGCTGACGCGAGGCTGGGTTCTCCTGACCACGATGGCGGTCGCGTTTACCCTGTATCTGTGGACGTCCGGCTACTCCGACGTGGCGATCGGGCTCGGCCGGATGATCGGCTTTGTGATCCCGGAGAACTTCACCGGCCCGTGGTTGAGCAGCAGCCTTCGGGAGTACTGGAAGCGGTATCACAATACGATGAGTTCGGTGCTGTTTGAGTACATCTACATCCCCATGGGGGGCAGTCGAAAGCACGTGCTCCTGAACTACTATGTGACGTTTCTGTTCTGCGGTCTGTGGCATAGTGCGACGTGGAACCAGCCCCTATGGGCCCTCACTCAGGCGTTGGGGCTCTATGTCAACCGGAGGTGGCATCTCTTCTGGACCGCTCAGGCCGAGGGGAACTCCTCGACGTATCAAACGCTGCGGCGGTACCATCTGGCGGGGGGGCGTGTGAGCTTCGCTCTGGCCTGGGCCCTGACCACGCTGTATCAGGCCTTCACATTCTCCCTGCTGCTCGAGCCGAAGTATCCGCTCAAACGATGGGTGGGCTTCCTGCTGTGGTCGTGATCGATTCAGTGCCCTGCGATTTCGGGCCCTGATATCCTCACATTTCGGATCCGACCGACGAACTGAAAGTCAGGTCCGACCTGCTGGTACTGTCCGATTCGAAGGACGCATTGTGTCGGCGCGGGAGGAATCGGTTGCAGCGGCTGCGCCTCCTGACCGTTCACCCGGAGTCGATGCCGATCTCCGTCATAGTCCCATTGCACCGCATACCAGGTTCCCTTGTTGATCGCAGGGCCGGAGGCGTCACCTTGGGGAGTGCGGATGATCAGTCGTCCACCCAGGATCTGGACGAACCAACCTGCCGCCTGCCACTGCCCATGCGACAGAATGACCGGCATCCGTCCGACGTCGTCGGCCTGGAACTCGAATTCCAGGGTCATGCCGTGCTGCATCTCCATCAGTGGATCATGTGGGACTTCGATCCATCCGTCGGTGAATCGGGCACCGTTGGGTTCGAAGGCCACCGCACCTTCACGTCGTCCCTTGGCCGGAAGGGTGGTCAAGGGCAGGTGGAGTGTGCGGGTCTTGAGCGTAATCGGCCAGTCGACGGCGACCATCACGGGTGAACCCTCGCGCCCCGCCTGATTGACAGAAATGATGCGACAGGCCCACCGGCCCGGAGTCAGCGGAATGCTGCAACGATGATCACCGGAGCGACGAGCGGGTGTTTCGCTGACCACGTTGCCCGGTGCGTCGCCGGATTCTCGCGAGGCGACTCGGATCCGCCACATCGCCACGTGCTGTGACACCAGCGGCGGCCAGGTCAGGAGCACGCCGTTACGGGTCGGCATCCACCGAACGGTGAATGTTTCACTGACAGGTTGATCGGGAGAGGGGCACGGGACGGTCGCTTGGGCGAGGACCTTGTTGTCCTGGTGCGCCTCTACCGTGTATACGTGCTGCGCGGCAGGTGAGGTGGGGGCGTCCGGGAAGAACTCGATGGCGGTGTCCGTCACGGCAGAGCCGTCGCGAAAGACACGATACCAATCGGCACGCGGAAGGTCGTTCCAACGGACTTCGAAGGGGATAGTCGCCTGGTGGCTCACGGTGGCACGGAGTTCAGTCCTTTCGTCTCCGGCAATCCTTTTTCGTGGGGTCGTATTTACCGCGATGGGGGGCATGACGGTGATGTCGAAGGGGCCCTGGGCCATGGGTTCGAGCGGTGACTCGTGCCAGGAGAATGCCACCTCCAGCCCGGGTGGACGGACCTCGACGGCGGCGATTGTTGCCTGGAAGACCCATCCGCGTACCGGCACGAGGGCACGCGTGTTCCACGCCGGTTGTCCCAGGGTTCGGTAGTGCATCCATGCCTTTCGACCGTTGAGGCAGATTGGCATAAACACGACGTCCTGTCCCGCGGGGACGGAGCCGTGGAACCTGGGCAGGACGATATGCGACGATTCCGACTCCGTGGGCGTCGCCTGGGGCCTCGTGGGGGCATGTTGCTTGAGGCACTGTTCGCGCAGGGATCGCCATGCGACGACGGCCTTGGTGTTGAGAGTGGCGAGCACGCCGTATTCGCCGCGTGTGGATATGCCGCGTGCATAGATGCGAATTGCCCGGGCGAGGTCGCCGCGGTCGAGCAGTTCGAGGGCCTCTGCGGGCTTCTGGGCCCGGAGCAGTTCCCGGGCGCGGACCGCGGCTGTCTCGGCTTCACGAAAGCGAAGGACCCAGTCGATGCGGTTTCGGAGGCTATCGAGTCGCGGGGAGTCCGTACCGGCCTTCTGCCTGATGCGATCGAGCCAGTGGCCCAGTCGTTCGAGGGCATCGGCCTTCTCTTTTGTGCCGGGCCCCCAATCGAAGGTCCCACACTCGGCCTGACCGGCCCCTCCCACCCATCGATAGCCGAGCCGATCCAGTTCCGAGTGGATGATCGCCATGTCCGGGGCGATCCGGGGTGGATAACATCGCTGTGCCAGTCGGGCAAAGAACTCCCCAGAGGTCAGACCAGGCTGCCAGGCGCTGTCCACGAGAAATGCGAAGTTTTCTTCGATGTCACGCGTTCGCCAGTGAATGCCCAGGATGCCTTGGCTGCCGCCCCGGTGCACATCGTGCATCATCTGTTCATAGGGGTGAACCCACGGCTGGGGGTGCCACTGATCGCCGTCGAGTTCGAGCCACGGGATCGGCCATCTCTGGCGGGCCGGCGGCAAATCGTGATACACCGTGTCGACCCGTGTTCGTGGCCAGATGTGGTCGAGCGATGAGAACACAACGTCGGAGGGCAGCAGCTTGTCGAGACCTTCGTAGTATTCGGCCGAGAGGAGTCGCTCGTCACCGCCCCAGCCGGAGATCACAAGCCTGGGCGGATTGAGGCGACGGTTGATCGCCCGCAGCGCGAGTCGGGCGAACTGTTCGAGGCGTGCGCCCTCGAGGGCTCGGGCGGTTCTGCCGGTCTCGTTGTTCTGGAAGAAGGGGCGCTCGCCCGTGGTGCGTTCGACGATTCGTTTGAACACGGGTCGGCGGGCGATGCCGTAGGCCTCGAGCGAGCTGCCGGGAGTCAACGTGTCTCTGAGGATGTGTTGGTTATAGCTCGCTGCGTAGCCCTGGGCGCCCTGCGTTTCGGGCTGCCATATCCAGAGGTAGTCGAGCGACGGGTACTGATCGAGAATACGGTTGATGCGTTTGAGGAAGACCTCTCGATCGGACGGCTGGGTGGGGTCGCCGTTCATTTCGAAGCCGAGACAGGTCTTGAGGCCGCGTTTGGCGGCGTAGTCGAGGGCATCTCGAAGGATGTTCTGTTCAAGGCGGATGGCGGTGTCCGCGTCTGATGCGGTGTGCGTGGAGGCAGCCCCGAAGTAGTCATCGGCAAACATCTTGTCGGTGTCGAAGGCGAAGTCTTTCGCGGGCATCGGATGTGTGCCCCAGGTGGGCTGGCGAGTATTGAGCAGCCGGCCGCCCCATTTCATCCTGCCGCCTTCCTCGTAGGCGGCGAAAGGTTCTTGATCGTAGGTGTGGAAACCCACGAAGTTCGCCCCGGAGCGGATAAGCTGGTCGGCAAACGCACGGTGGTCGATCGGATCCCACGTTGTGGGACTGTTGAAGAAATTGTACCAGGGCAAGACGCCTCGCACGGCCAGAGCCGGGTTGCGGATTACGGGCGACAGGGGCAATCGGTTCGGTAGTGACGTAGGGAGGGCTTCGCTGCCGAGGAAGAAGGCGTATCCCAACTCCCGGAGAAGGCCGTAGATCGCGTTGACCGTGCCGATCGGGGTTCGGCCCATCACGCACACCACGTCTGTGTGCTCCAACCGTGCATGGGCCAGCAGGTAGCCCTGATCAGACAGCGTGGTGTCCTTGAGGGGTGTAGCGGCCAGAAGGTCGTTGGTGCTGGGGTTGCCGGCAATGATGGCAGGGCGGGGTTGCTTCTTCCATTCGGAGGGAGCCAGGATGCCGGGCACCTCGCCTGTGACCTGAGCGAGGTATCGCTGGAGATCAACGATCGCGAGCTGTTCGCTGATCGCAGGGTGTCCGACAACGATCGCCTGCCAAGGTGGCGTATTGGGTGATGTGGGTAACTCGGCGGTGAGGGCTGGCCAGGACGATGAGGAGGACACCAGTGATATCGCAATTATAAGAACACGGTGACGCATCGTTGTGGCCTCCAGGCAGAGCCGTACCGGATTATAGAATAGGGCGCCTCCTCCATCGAGCGGCTGCTTCCCAAGGGGCATGGACAAGGGGCAGTACGATCGGGGATCGTTTCGTCAGGACCGTTGCGAATTCCAATGGGTCATTGGAGCCATTCCCTCGCGCCTCGATCAGGGAGTGTGGTCTGACTGGCAAGCACTCCTTCGGCAGCCCGCGTGACAGGGCAGGTCGCTGAGCGGCTGCCGGGCTTCAGATTATCCTCTGGTTTCGCGGACGACCTCTTCGATGGTGGTCTTGCCTTCACGAACCTTATCGAAGCCATCCTCTCGGAGCAGGATCAGCCCGTGGCGGCGGGCACACTCGAGGAGCTTGCTGGCCGACGCCCGCTGGACGATCATCTCGCGGATTTCCTCGTTCATCAGGAGCAATTCGTAGATGCCGACTCGACCGAGATAGCCCTTGTTGAGACAGCGGCGGCAGCCCTTGCCTCGGCTGAGGAGCTGTCCGGGCTCGTAGTGGAAGTCGGGGGGGAGTGTGGCCGGATCGGGCTCATACTGTTCCTTGCACTCCGGGCAGATGCGGCGGACGAGCCTCTGGGCCATGACGCCTTCGACCGAACTGCTGATGAGGAACGGCTCAACCCCCATGTCGAGCAGACGCGTGGAGGCGGTGACCGAATCATTGGTGTGCAGGGTGCTGAAGACCAGGTGACCGGTGAGGGAGGCATTGATCGCCACCTCGGCGGTCTCCATATCACGGATTTCGCCGACGAGCACGACGTCGGGGTCGTGTCGCAGGAAGGATCGCAGGGCACTGGCGAAGGTCAGGCCGATCTTCGGGTGGACCTGCACCTGATTGACGCCCTGCAGCACGTATTCGACCGGGTCCTCGATCGTGAGGATCTTGATTTCTTCGGAGACGATGGTGCTCAGAGCGGCGTAGAGCGTGGTGGTCTTTCCGCTACCGGTCGGGCCGGTGACCAGGATGATGCCGTGCGGCTGGTTGATCAGATGGTCGAACAACTCGAGGGTTCTGGTTCCCATGCCCAGGTCGTTCAGACCGACGAGGGACCGCTGCTTGTCCAAGATACGCAGCACGACGCCTTCGCCGAAGGACATGGGGATAACGCTGACACGGAAGTCGATCTCGCGTCCCTTGAACTTGACCTTGAAGCCGCCGTCCTGCGGCAGACGCTTCTCGGCGATGTTCATATTCGCCAGGATCTTGATACGGCTGATGATTGCCGCCTGGAATCGCCGAATCTGCTGAGGGACGTTTGTGTTGTGCAGTATGCCGTCGATGCGGTAGCGGATTTTCAGATCGTGCTCGTAGGGCTCGATGTGAATGTCGCTGGCCCGCTCGCTGATCGCCTCTTCGAGGATTTCGTTGACGAGCTTGACGACGCTGGCTTCCTGGGCCATGGCCTCGATGTCGCCGTTTTCGTCGACGCTGTCGGAGATGATCTCCATGTCGTCTTCTTCGATCATCTCGCCGATGGTGTCGCCGCCGATACCGTAGTGCTTCTTGATGACGCGGTCGATCTCAACCTGCGCGGCCAGGACCGGCTCGATCTTCAGGCCGGTCATCATCCGCAACTCGTCAAAGGCATAGACATCGAAGGGGTCGCTTGTGGCGACGCGAAGCGTTTCGTTGGTTCGTTCGATGGGGATGAGCCCGCGCTTGTGCACCAGCTTGCTGGGCATCGCGCGGAGCATCTCGACGTCGATCTGCATCTCGGACAGGTCCACCACGGGGATGGACAACTGTTCGCCGAGCACCTCGAGGACATCCCGTTCTTCGACAAAACCCATCTTGACCAGGATTCGGTCGATCCGATCGGCCGGCCCCTTTCGGGTGGCCATCGCTTCCTCAAGGTTCTCCGCGGAGATCTTGCCCTTCTTGAGCAACATCTCCCCCACGTTGACCGCAATACTGCCTACTGCACCAGCCACTATCGGATCCTTTCCTTGAACGCCCTCTCCTACAACTCGAGTCGGCCTTCCTTGCCTACCCGATCCCTCAGGCGCTTCTGAGCTCCATCATCCCCTACCCAGTAGACTTACAATACGCGGCGCGCACACCGCAAGCCCAACCAGCGCCGACTGGGGTTTATGATTTATAACCCCAGACGGCCAAGACGTTGCAGTAGGGTGAGGAAAACTTCGATTAAATAGGACAAGTAAACAAGTCATAGTTGTAAATTCCATGACATAGACGTCAACATCATTGAGCTAAAGCCATGTTTTTGAATCAGTTAGCCCCGATGTCATCGTCACAGGAGACAGAATAATACGACAATTTACATGCCAATCGGCATCTCAGTTGGATGTGGATACGGCCTGAGTCATGGGTGAAAGTCGAGTGTCCTGGGTTGCCCTCTCACAGCATCCGTCCTATAACATTTCGGCGTTCGTGGCCGGATTCTTGCCTCCGTTTGTGACGAATCTTCTCGCAAATCCTCGCTTAACAATAGGTTTCGGAGGATATCTTTTCATTGGCTATCTACGCCATGGGTTCGTGTCCCAATGGTATAGATGCACCGGCTGGCGGTGATGAAGAGCGTCTTTCGGTCTTTGCCACCAAAACAGACGTTGGCCGTCCACGGTTCGGGGACCTGGATGTGTTCGATCTTCCGGCCGCTCTTGTCAAACACTATGACCCCTTTGCCTGTCAGGTAGACGTTGCCTTCGTTGTCGATGGTCATGCCGTCGGAGCCCATGGGGCAGAAGAGCTTCCTGTTGGTCAGGTTGCCGTCGGGACGGATATCGTAGGCATAGGTCTTTCCGGCTCCGATGTCGGCCACGTAGAGGGTCTTGCCGTCGGGGGTGCCGATCAGGCCGTTGGGCTGCTTGAGGTCCTCGATCACTCGGACAAGCGTCTTGTGATCGGGCGAGAGGAAGAACACGCACTCCAGCGGGTCTTCCTTCGGGCCGCGAGACCAGTAGTTGCGTCGGTAGTAAGGGTCGCTGAAGTAGATGCCGCCATCGGGCCGGATCCACAGGTCATTCGGTGCGTTGAGCAGCTTGCCGCGGTAGTGCCGAACCAGGACGGTGATCTTGCCGTCGGGGGCAATCGACCAGAGTTCGTTGTTCTGGTCTGCGCAGGCGATCAGGTTCCCCTGGCGATCGAAGCAGAGCCCGTTCGAGCGGCCGCACGGTTGCATGAAGGTGGAGAGCTTGCCGTCGGTCGCCCATTTGAGAATGCGATTGTTGGGCTGATCGGTGAAGAAGACATTGCCTTCGGCGTCGCAGGCGGGGCCCTCCGTGAAGAGGTACTCGTCGGCGAGCTTCTGGAGACAAGCATCGGGCGCGAGGATTCCGCCCTGCTCGGCCTGGACGAAATGAACGACAAGGCCGAGGGCCACGATGGCTTGTACGAAATATCTTGAGCGGGTCATGGTCTCTCCTTTGCCGATAGGGGCCGGATCAGGGTTCGATGAGCGACCGGCCGGTCATCTCCTGCGGTTGCTGGATGCCCATCATCTCCAGTGCGGTGGGGATGACGTCGGCCAGGCAGCCGCCTTCGCGGAGTTTGCGTCCTTTGTAGCGGTCGTCGACCAGGATAAGGGGGACGTCTCCCACGGTGTGGGCGGTATGGGGGCCGCCCGTGATAGGATCGATCATCTGCTCGAAGTTGCCGTGGTCGGCCGCAACGATGCCGATGCCGCCGACGCTTCGCAGGGCCTCCAGCAGCTTGCCGGTGCACTCGTCGACGACGGCGGCCGCCTTGACGGCCGCTTCCATGACGCCGGTGTGGCCGACCATATCGGGGTTGGCATAGTTGACGACCATCAGGTCGTGCTTGTTCGCGCGGATGTAGGGGAGGACGGCCTCGGTGACCTCGTAGGCGCTCATCTCCGGCTTCATATCGAAGGTTTTGACCTTGGGCGACTCGACGAGCACCCAGTCTTCGTTGGGGAACGGATCGGCGCGGCGGCAGTTGAAGAAGTACGTCACGTGGTTGTACTTCTGCGTTTCGGCACAGCGGAACTGCTTGAGGCCGATCTTACTGGCGTACTCACCGATGATGTTGACCATATCGGGGGGGTCGGGAAACGCGACATGGACGGGCTGGCCGTCCTTGTAGTCGGTGAGGGTTACGAAGTAGAGGTCCTTGAGCTTCGGTCCGCGATCGAAGCCCCGTGTGGTCTCGTTGCCGGTCTTGTCTTTGCCGGTGAACGGGAACTGGTCCATGACGAATGCCCGGGTGAGCTGCCGGGTGCGGTCGGCTCGGAAGTTGAAGAAGATGACCGCATCGCCGTCGCCGATGAGGCCGGCGGGCGTCTGTCCGTCGGGGCAGATCACGGTGGGCCAGATGAACTCGTCGCCCTTCATGTTGTCGCCGGTGGGGTTTTCGTAGTAGTGCTGCACGGCCTCCGTCGCCGAGCGGGCCTTCCACCCTTCGCCCTGGACCAGCATGCGGTAGGCGAGCTTGTTGCGATCGTAGGCGTCGTCGCGGTCCATGGCATAGAAGCGTCCGGTGACCGAGGCGACCTTACCGACGCCGATTTCGGCGAGCCTCTTCTCGATGGCCTGGATGTAGCCCAGGCCGCTATTCGGCGGCGAATCGCGTCCGTCGCCGAAGGCGTGGACGAAGACGCGGTCGAGGCCGCGTTTGGCGGCCAGTTCGACGCACCCGTACAGATGTCCCAGCAGCGAGTGGACGCCGATGTCGCTGGCCAGGCCCATCAGGTGCAGCTTGGTGCCGTTCTTCTTGGCGTGTTCGACGGCCGCGACGAGTTCGACATTGTCAAAGATCGATTTGTCGCGGACGGCCACGGTGATCCGCACCGATTGCTGGTACACCACGCGTCCGGCCCCGATGTTCTGGTGTCCGACTTCGCTGTTGCCCATCGTCCCTTCGGGCAGGCCCACCCACTCGCTGTGCGTGTGGATCAGGGTCCAGGGATAGGTGTCGCGCAGGGCGCGATCGACCTTGGTGTCGGCCACTCGCGTGGCGTCGGCGTGCCACCATTTCGGGTCGGGATTCCAGCCCCAGCCATCGCGGATGATCAGAAGGAACGGCCGCTTGAACGGTTTACCTGCCATGCAGAGACGTCCTGGTAATGTCCTGGGGGTGGGGGGCGGCGACCACCCGGTGCTTTTAAAACGATTCCGCCCGGGTCCAAAGACTCACCATCTTAGCGGATATCGTCAGGGGCTTCGAGGTAGGCGGGGGTTGGTCAAGGCAATAGGCTATCAGTCGAGATCCGAAACAGAACGGTCCGGCTCGTGTACCCCGTTCATCTTGTGTGTCATCTGCAGCACCCAGGCCGCTTTGTCTGTCTGTGGCGCCTGATATGCCTCAAGCTTCCGCAGCAGTCCATGCGGACTTTCGTCGACTTGGATCATGTCCCTGTGGGCTGTCTCAACGAACTGCTCTTCAACCGTATGGTCAAGGAACCCCAGGAGCTCGTCAAAGTACTGGCAGGTATTGAGCAGCCCGCATGGCTTTCGGTGCATCCCGAGCTGAGACCATGTGAGAATCTCGAAGAACTCCTCGATGGTCCCCAATCCGCCCGGCAATGCGATGAATCCGTCGGACAGTTCGGCCATCTTGGCCTTTCGCTCGTGCATCGACCCCACCACGTGCAACTGAGAGAGCTGCTCGTAAGCCACTTCCATCTCAACCAGTCTCTGAGGGATGACGCCGACGACATCTCCTCCCGCATCAAGGCAGGCCTTCGCCATCTGACCCATGAGTCCGACACTGGCCCCGCCGTAGACAAGCGTGATGCCCCTTTCGGCCAGTGTCCGGCCCAGCGCCTGGGCCGCGCGAACGTAGTCTTGCCTTGCCCCCGGGCTTGAACCGCAGAATACGCAGATTCGTTTCACGCGCCTTCCCCTTCTGTCATGGGAGGGAGATGCCGGCCCATCCCCGTTGTCCCGAGTACCGTGCTCACATCATAGCTCACTGCCCGCGTCTGTTGCACCACTCTGCCTCTCCCGATCACCTTCCCCCACAGAGCACCCGCCCCCTTTTCCAGCATGGGCGAGGAGAATGGCCAAACCGAGGAGTCCGAACATGAGAACCTCGCAACCCAGCGCGACACGGCATCCGCGACAGCACGCGACCCCCCCCAAAGCTTCGCCCGTCCGTGTCGCGAGACTGCCCGAGCCCCGGCATGGATGCCGGAGGCCGTCTCCCCGCCCCCTATGCCTCATTCCCCAGACTCGATCCCCGATTCCCTGCCGTTCCTGAAACACGTGAAATGGGTGTCGAAAGTGAGACATGCGGCGACGTCTCTACTCGCAAATCCAACAAGGAACCCCCAGACGCCATCGGAGTACGATTCCCCAACTCCCATTTCCCGCTCCGAGGATCGAAGCAGACGTGGCATCTTGTCGCGTTCAACGCAACGGGACGTCATGTTCACTTCCCATTCTCTGCTTCCCGAAACACGTGAAGAATGCGTCGAAAGTGCGACATTCGACGACGTACAGGATCGCCAAACCATGACAAACGTCCGGCCCGCAAGCCAACTTCAACCCCGAGAACAGGATTTACCGGCCTCCGCCTCCTCGACCTTGTTGCACGTCACACCCAGGACCTATGAAACATGTGTCGAAATTGTGACATTCACCGACCAACAGGACAGAACCACACTCTTACCCCGTGTGTCTCTTGAGCCTCTTGGCGGCGGCTCCACTGCGCCTCACATGTGTGACATTGTGGGACAAAGTGAGACATCTGGCGGCAAAGCAGATCACACTCGGAACGAACCGCCCCGAGGAGGCACATCGTTTCAGACCTCATCCCCTATCCCCGATGTCCGACGCCATGCTCCACCGCACGACCGCTCTCCTGGGCAGTCTTGGGCAATCGGGACGAGCCGACGGCCTTCGGTCGAGGCTCACGCGTGCGAGGTCGCTACCGGAATCTGTGGCAAGTCTCTTTCGCGCGATAGGATGGATGCAACAGGCACGCTGGCGGACAGGCCGCCAGTGGCATACGGTGCAGTCTCGGATGACGGCTGGGGGTCAGTACTTTCGATCGTAGTAGCGGTAGGCGCCGAAGGTGCGCGGGGTGCTGCTTCCTGTGGACTGGCCGGTGGTGTCGTAGTAGTCCCGTCGGCCGGCGTTGGGCGAGTTGGTGTAGCCCATGAGCCGGCCGCTGGGATCGTAATAGTTGTAGCCACCCATGGGGCGTGGAACGCTGTAGCCCTTGAGGGCGCCATCGTTGCCGTAGTAGTTCTGGCCACCGAGTCGAGGGGAGGAAAAGCCGGTGGGGCGGTTGTGGCTGTCGTAGTAGCGATAGCCGCCTTGTGGTCGGGGATCGCTGTATCCGGCGGGCGGGCCTACGTTGTCGTTGTAGTAGTTGTAGCCGCCGAGATAGTTGGTGATGCCGGGGAACTTCGGAGGTGGACAGAACCATTGGGCCAAGGCGGTCTGGCAGGCGATCCCACCTACGAGAACGAAGACCCAGACAGCGATTCGACCGTTGACGTTCATGATGTGACCCCCCACGGGTCCGGAATGGGACCGCCGACGCGGCGAACTCGGGTGCTCGTCGATCCTCTATAGTCATTGTAGGATTCGATTCGTTGGCGGGCAACGATTGCCGGGGGATATGCGACTTTTGGCAGAGGGTGCTGGTGACGCTTGTGGAGGGGGTGCCCGCCGGCGGGGAGGGCGATGCATGGGGCAGGGCGATTGACTCGCCGTCGGGTTCATGTCAATTTACAGAGATTATCGGATCCTGGTTCAGGGCGGTCCTGGATCAGAATATGAGGGTTCTGACGGATCTCATGACAATTCAGGTTTACCGCGGTTTTGACTCGATCACCCCCCCTATGAAAGGCGTGGTGCTGTCGTTTGGCAACTTCGATGGGGTGCATCGGGGGCACCAACAGATCATCGCACAGGCCGGCATGCTGGCCGAACGAACCGGTTCGAGCGTGGTGGCAGTGACCTTCGAGCCACACCCGCTGAAGGTAGTGGCGCCGCACCGGCCTTTCCATTTGCTGACGCCCCTGAAGGAGAAGGTGGATCTGCTGGGCCGCGCCGGCGCGGATGCGGTAGTAGTGGTGGAGACGGACCGAGCGTTTCTGGAGCAGACGCCGGAAGATTTTGTGGCCGAGGCGATCGTTGGTCGGTTTGCCCCGACCTGCGTGGTGGAGGGGCCCTCGTGGCGGTTCGGACGAGGTCGCGAGGGGGATGTCGGGTTCCTACAGCGAATGGGGGATCGACATGGGTTTGAGGTCTTCATCGTTCCGGCGCTTCAACTCGAGGTGGAGGCAGAGGGTGCAGTGCTGGTGACGAGTACGCTGATCCGCGATCTGGTGCTGCGACATCACGTGCATCGGGCGGCATTATGTCTGGGGCGTCCGTACACCCTGATCGGGACGGTGGTGTCGGGGAACCGGCGGGGTCAGAAGCTGGGGTTTCCAACGGCGAACGTCGATGCGGGCGATCAGTTGATCCCCGGCCATGGGGTTTACGCGGGTTGGTGCCATCTGGGTGGCCGGCGGTATGTGTCGGCGATCAGTGTGGGGACCAATCCCACGTTCGGTGAGGAGAAGGTGAGCGTCGAGGCCTACATGCTGGGCTTCAGCGGCGAACCGTACGGGCGCGAGATTCGCGTGGAGTTTCTGCGGTGGCTTCGCGAGCAGAGGCGGTTCGATTCGCCCGAGGCGTTGGTTCAGCAGATGCGGCATGACGTGGAAGAGGTTCGTGCGATTTGCGACGCGGCGCGCTGACCGGGGTGCCGGCGCGGGGACGGGGTTCGTCAGAAGGATCAGGAAGGGTCTCGGCCCTCCCATGGATCGGGATGGTGATGATGTCGATTGGCAGTGAGCTGTTTTCGGCGGCGGGTGCGGTGATCGATAGGGCGGACGAGGTGGTCGTAGTATCGCACCGTCGCCCGGACGGCGACGCGATCGGATCGACGGTGGCGGTTCTGTCGACCTTGAAGGCGCGAGGGCGTCGGGCCTGGGGCATGCTGCTCGATCCGGTTCCGGTTCGGTATCAATCGTTGGTTTCAAATGGTCCGATTGAGGTGTGGGACCGCACATTCGATCCGGCCAGGCTGGGCAAGGCGGGTGCCGTGCTCGTGCTCGACACCGCGTGCTGGAAGCAGATCGATTGTGTCGAGGCGGCGATTCGACCGGTGGTCGACCGTGTGATCGTCGTGGACCACCATCAGACGAGCGACAACTTCGGGGCGGTTCAGATTATCGATCCGAGCGCGGCGGCAACAGGGTTGATCGTCTACGAGTGGTTCCGGCATCTGGGCTGGACGATGCCCCCGGTGGCACTGACGGGGTTGTTTGCAGCGGTGGCGACGGATACGGGGTGGTTCCGCTTCTCGAACACCGATGCGCGAGCCCTGGCGGCGGCGGGCGAGATGGTGGCGGCGGGGGTGAGCCCGAACACGTGTTACGAGGGCATCTACTGGTCGGAGTCGCCGGCACGCGTGGCGCTGACCGCCCATGTTCTGAGCGAGATGACACTTCACGAAGAGGGGCGTCTGGCGATCATCCGGATCGATCAGGAGGGGTTGAGGCGGTGCGGGGCTCGGCCCTCGGACACCGAGGACCTGATCAACGAACCGATGCGGATCGGTTGCGTGGCGGTGAGCATGCTGCTGTATGAGGACACAGACGGGCGGGTTCGGGTGAGCCTGCGCAGCAAGGGGCAGATCAACGTGGCGGAGCTGGCGGCGACGTTCGGGGGTGGGGGGCATGCGCGGGCGGCGGGGCTGCACCTCCGGGGGACGCTGGCCGAGGCGTCGAAGCGGATGCTCTCAGTGGTAACGGGGGCGCTGCGAGGGACTGGGGGATAGCTCGGGCCTGCCGGGTCACTGGGGCAGCGCACTAATGTCGCGCTCCCAGAGGTGTTGACGCGTTTCGGCGACGATCACGCCGTTGAGTGCGATCAGCGAGATGAGATTGGGGATGGCCATGAGGGCGTTTGCGATATCGGCGAAGGCCCAGACGGCGTCGAGCGTGAAGACCGAGCCGACCATGACGGCCACCACCCACAGCCAGCGATAGGGCCGGATGATCTGACTGCCGAAGAGGTATTCGGCGGCCTTTTCACCGTAGTAGGACCAACCCAGAATCGTCGAGAACACGAAGGTGAGAAGTGCGATGGTCAGGACGATGGGGCCGACGGTGTGGACGTCGCTGAAGGCCGTCTTGGTGAGGGCGGCCCCCTTGAGCCCCTTGGTCCACTCGCCGGAGTTGACCAGGACCAGGCCGGTCATGGCACAGACGACGACGGTGTCCCAGAAGGTTCCGGTGCTGGAGACGAGTGCCTGACGGGTGGGGCTAGTGGTCTGGGCGGCGGCGGCCACGATGGGGGCGCTGCCCAATCCGGACTCGTTGGAGAACAGGCCTCGGGAGACGCCCCATCGCATGGCCTCTCTCATGCCGGCGCCGACGAATCCGCCGACGGCGGCCTGGCCGGTGAAGGCCGAGGTGACGATCAGCTTGATCGTGTCCGGAATCGAGTGGAGGTTCGTCAGGAGGAGGATAAGGCATCCGATGATATAGAAGACCGCCATGAAGGGGACGAGCAGTTCGCAGACGCGAGCGATAGAGCGGATGCCACCGATCATGACGACGGCCGTGAGGGCGGTGATGACGACACCGGTGATCCATGCCCGTACGCCGAAGGTCTCGAACACCAGAGATGAGATGGAGTTGGCTTGGACCATGTTGCCGATGCCGAAGGCGGCGATGGCGGTGAAGGCGGCGAATGCGATGGCAAGGGGGCGGAGCTTCATGCCGCGTTCGAGGACGTACATGGGGCCGCCGGCCATGAAGCCGTCGGGGGTTTGGATACGGTATTTGACGGCCAGGACCGCTTCGGAATACTTGGTGGCGATGCCCAGGACGCCGGTGATCCACATCCAGAAGACGGCGCCGGGGCCGCCGGCGGCGATGGCGGTGGCGACGCCGACGATGTTGCCGGTGCCAATGGTAGCCGCGAGGGCCGTCACGAGCGCTCCGTAGTGGCTGATGTCGCCTTGGCCTTCCTTTCGGAGGCTGAAGGAGAGACGGATGGCCTTGCCGATGTATCGCTGGATGAATCGCAGGCGGATCGTGAGAAAGATGTGGGTTCCCACCAGGAGGATGAGCAGCGGCGGACCCCACATGAAGCCGCTGATGGCGTTGAGCACGTTTTCGATGTCTTTCATCATGAGGCGGACGACTCCCTGTCAGTGACAGAACAGCGAGCGGGCGAAGGCCAGGTCATCGGCGATCAGACGGTTGACCGAGGCGAGATCATTGTACTCGGCCGAGAGGCAGAGGGTTCCTTTATAGCCGCGCCGTCTGAGGACGCCGGCTGCTTCGGCCCAATCGGCGAGGCCCTGGCGGCCGCTGGTCCAGTAGGTGGTCCATCGGGCGGTGAGGGCTTCGGGACCGTTGGTGCGTTGCCAGATGGCGTTCTTGAGATTGACCATGCAGAGGTGCGACCATGTGATGTCAACGGCCAGATCGGGGGGTTCGCCCACGAGGGCGCAGTGGGCGAAGTCGAGCACGGCGGCGATATGGCGTCGATCGTATTTCTCGATGAGGTGATGAAGGCCCATGGCGCTGCCGACGCAACGGCCGCAGTGGTTCTGAATGCCCAATGTGACGCGATATTTATCGAGCACGGGGACGAGGGCGTCATACTTCTTGCGGAGGCGGATTTCGTCAGCCATGTAGCTGGCGCTCTCGATGTTTTCGCAGATGCGGATGATGGGGACACCGGCCTCGGCACAGGCGGCGATGGTTCTTTCGTCGGTGGGGCCGGCGATGCTGGTGATTTTCAGGCCGAAGTCGGCGAGCCTTCGGGCGGCGGGGGGCAGGGCCTGACTGACCTTCTCGGGGGGCACCTGGTAGCCGGGGCGAACGGGGAGCTCGATGGCGTCGAAGCCGAGGCCCTTGATGAATCCGCCCAGGTCTTCGAGCGGCATCTTCCAGGGTTTGGTGAAGACCGACCAACGATAGGGGCTGTCAGGCATGATAGGTCTCGTCCGCAGGAATCATGAGGTTTCAGTGTTTCCTCGCTCGCGCCGCAGCCTGTCGGCTCGGGCGATACCGGATCGGTAGATGTCGCCGAACTCTTCGGTGGGTACCTGGAGCGCCTGTGCAATGCGAACGAGCAAGGCTCGTTCGGCATCGGAGATATCGCCGTCGATGCGTGCCTGCGCGACCAGGAGTTCGAGGGCCTGCCGGGCTTTCTGCGGATCGGCGATCCGGAGGTCGTCGACGCTGTGGGGATCGCGGGTGGCGCGATCGATCATGGCCGCGAGGGAGACCTGGCCGACGCCGATGCGGGCGGCCAGAGACCCGATGATGCCTTTTTCGGCGGCGGACATCTTTCCATCGACCATTGCCAGGGTCAGGACGGCCTTGAGGAGGTTCGTTTCTTCGTTGAGCGCCATGCGTGTGTTCCTGATTGAGTTGTGAGGCGTCTTCGAACGACAGGCCACCTTAGTCAGGGGGCATCGAGCGGTCAAGCTGAGGTGGGGTGTGGAGGGGACGGCGGGGCATTGGGGGTGGTAGTCGGGATCGGCGATCCGCTATACTTGAACGTTTTCCAGGCTCGCCGTGCCGCGATGGGCGAGTGTGTGATGGGAGTGAGATGACTGGTAGTGAATCCAATGAGTTGAGGCTGACGGATCTGCTGGACGAGAACACGTTGCAGGAGATCCAGGATCGTTTTGCTGCGGTAACACAGGTGGCGGTGAACATCCGGGATAAGGCGGGGCGTCGGATTACACGGCCGTCGGGCAGCAGTGTGTTCTGCCGCTTGATGGCGCGAAGCGATGTGGCGCGGCGGGCGTGTCGCGAGAGCTTCCTTTCGGCGTTGAGGAACGCGGGGACGGAAGGCAAGCCCGTGGCGTATACGTGTCATGCGGGCATGATGCAGTATGCGGCTCCTGTGATCGTAGACGGACAGCATCTGGCGACGATCATCATGGGCGACCTGCCGCCTCAGAAGCCGAATCCGCAGCAGATCGCGGAGATGGCGGACCGGTACAAGATCGACCGCGATGCGCTGACGCAGTCGCTGGCGAGGGTTCAGCCGTGGTCGGACGAGCAGATGCAGGCGGCGGTGGGATTCCTGCAGTTGCTGGCGAACACGCTGGCGAGGTTCTGCCACCAGGAGTATCAGCTTCGCAAGCGGATGGACGAACTGGGGACGATCTACAATCTGGCGAGCCTTCTGGCGGGGACGCGGGACCTCAATGAGATCCTTCGTGTGATCGCCCGGAACGTGGTGGAGGTGTCGCGGGCGAAGGCGTGCAGCGTTCGGCTGCTGGATCGGGAGACGGGCGAGCTGAAGATTGCGGCCGGCCACAACCTGTCGCAGGAGTACCTGAACAAGGGGGCGGTGAAGGTCAGCGAGAATCCGATTGATGGCGAGGCGCTTGCTGGCCAGACGGTGTACATCGCCGACATGTCGCACGACGACCGGATTCGTTATCCGGAGGAGGCGAAGCGAGAGGGGCTGGTGAGCGGGCTGGTGACGGGGATGATCTTCCGCGGGCAGCCGGTGGGTGTCATCCGGGTTTACACGGGCGAACGGCAGCGGTTTTCGCGTTTCGAGGTGTCGCTGTTGCGAGCGGTGGCGGCGCAGGCGGCAGCAGCGATTGAGGGGAAGCGGCTGACAGACGAGGAAATTCGCGCTGCGATCGTCGATCGTCAGGTCAAGACGGCGGCGGAGGTTCAGCGCCGGCTGCTTCCGAGTCGTGCGCCAAAACATCCCCAGGTGGTGTTCAGCAGCGTATACGAGCCGTGCTTCGATCTGGGGGGCGATTTCTACGATTTTCTGGACCTGGCGAAGGGGAACCTCGGCGTTGCGATCGCCGATGTGGCGGGCAAGGGGATTCCGGCGTCGCTGCTGATGGCTTCGGTTCGCAGCGCGCTGCGGGTGTGGGCGGACAGTCTGTATCACCTGGACGAGATCATCAGCCGTGTGAACCGGCAGCTCTGCCGGGACACGCTGTCGCATGAATTTGCGACGCTGTTTTACGGCGTGATATCTCCGGACGGCCGGCGGATGACGTACTGCAACGCCGGGCACGATCCACCCCTTCGGGTTCGCGGGGGGCGTGTTGAGTCGCTGGACGTGGGCGGGATGATCATCGGGACCGCGCCGGAGGCGGTGTATCAGCGTGCGGTGGTCGACCTGCAGCCGGGCGATGTGCTGCTGTTCTATACCGATGGGGCGGTGAACGCGCTGGATTTCGCCGACAAGTCCTTTGGCCGGGAGCGACTGACGGAGTCGCTGATTCGGCATGCGAATCTGCAAGGCGAGGCGATTGCGGCGAACATCTTGTGGGACGTTCGGCGCTTTGCCGGGCTGGCCGACCTGAACGACGACATCACGATCGTGACGGCGAAGGTCGTCTCGTAGTGAGGGTCATTCGCCGAGCATCTGGAGGACCTTGGGCGGAAGGTGCCAGATGAGGACGGCGACAGGCCGGGGCGAGAAGGTATCGACGTCTATTCGGCAGACGGCACCCTTCTTGAAGACGATGGCGGCCTCTGCGGATGGGGCGATGAGGCCGCCGGCGATCAGCTCGAGGTCGGGGTTATGGCCGACGAGGGCGACGGCTTCCGCGGTCTGGTACTTGCGCAGGATCGGCAAGACGGTTTCGAGGGTGCAGCCCGCCTGGAGTTCATCACAGGTCTTGAGGATATCGGGGCACTTGAGGACGTCGCAGAGGATCTCGGCGGTCTGAAGGGCGCGGCAGAAGGGGCTGGTGAGCACGGCATCGAGCTCGACGCCGAGGCGGCGGAGGGCCTTGGCGTATTTGCGCATCTGGGTGACGCCGTTTTCGGTGAGCGGGCGCTCGGCATCGCTGTGCACCAGGGAGGCGTTGACGGCTTCGGCGTGTCGTATCAGATAGAGCTGCATGATGAAGGCTCCTGGGAATCGGTCATCGAGCGGGCGCGATGTATCCGTAGTGGCGACCCATCCAGTAGGGCAGTAACCAGAAGACCCCGTCGCTTTCGGTTTCACCGTCGTCGCCCTGAACGGGGAGGTAGGGATTGTCGTCCCATCGGATCACACCTCGTTCGCTGGGCGGCAGGATTCGATCGGTCTGAGGCCGTTCCATTTCGGGATATCGAACGATCCGGAGGTCCTCACGGGTCGAGTTGTCGACGCACCAGCGGATGAGATCGAGCGGGGCGTCGCGAAGGAAGCGGACCGCGGGCATCGGATCGGGCGGCTCGCCGGTCAGCGAGGCATAGAGGAAATCGAAGAACGGGCTCTGGTCGCGGTGGCACTCGGCATACCAGGCGTCGAGGCTTCGGCGGTAGAGGGCGCGGAGGGCGGGATCGGTTTCGTGAAGGAGCAGGGCCGGATACGCCAGGGCGAGGAGTTCCTCGTCGATGTGCGTTCGCCACGCGGGGTCGGTGGTCTTGGCCTTCAGGACGTTGTCGGCGTAATGGTGCTTGTGCAGCAGGTCGAGGTAATGCTGCTGGTATTTTTCATCGCCGGTGATGCGGTAGGTGGTCTTGAGGTAGGAGAGGATCTCGACGGAGTTGATGCCGCGTTCGAACTGCCAATCGGGATCGCCGTTGAGCTTCTCAGGGCTCCAGACGGCCCAGCGGGTGTGTCGGCCGTCGAGGTCTTTGAGGGTGTATCCGCCGTCGATGATGGCATCCATGACGCGGCGGACATGGGCGGCTACGCGGGGGCGTTCGGTGTCGTCGGCGGCGAAGTCGAAGTACATGAGGTATCCGTAGAAATGCCCGGTGATCTCGTCGCTGCTGGTGTCTCCTTTCCATAGCCATTTACCGTCGCGCGAGGGGCGCCAGCGGACGGCCACGTATTTGTCGCGGGGATCGCGAACGCGGTCGGTGGCCTGCTCGCGGTCGGTAAGCGTTCGGTTGGCGTCGGCCATCTGGGTCCAAGTGGCGGGCACCACGGTGCGGGCGATGAAGCCGGGCGTTTCTGTCACGGTTTGCAGGAAGTGGAGGGCGTCAAACGCCTTTCGGGCGTTGGCACGGGCGTCGGCGGCCTTTGTGGCTGCGTAGCGGAAGGACTCCATGGCGAGGTACATGCTGGTGTACTGGCCGTCGTTGTCGTCGTCGCGAGGCTTGAAGGTTCGGAGGTCGCCGGGGGGATCGAGCCGGCATTTTTCGACCAGTCCGGGCTCGCGAACGTGTCGGGCCAGGCAGATGCGCAGATAGTGATCGGCCTTGGCGGTGAGCGTGGTGGTGACTCGTCGAATGGCGCTGACTCCGCCTGCGGTGGCGATCCAGGCGGTGCCCTCGGCGTCGAAGGCGATGTCTCGGACCTCGTCATGAAGGAGCCATCGCTTGCTGTGGCGGAGGGACCAGGAGCGGCCGTCGTATCGGGCGACGCCGAGGGTGGTTCCGACCCACATGGTGCCATCGGGGGCTCGGCGGACGCATCGGACGTCGGCGGAGGGCAGGCCTTCCTTCGGGGTGAATCGCCGGACGGCGTGGTCCTCGCGAAAGACGGTGATTCCGCCGAGACCGGCGACCCACAGCGTCTGGTCGGGTGCCCACGCCAGGTCAAGGATGCGGGCACTGATCAGGCCCGCATCGGTGTGGAATCGCCGTGTTTGAGACGGGGTACAGTGGTAGAGGCCGGGTTCGGTGGCGATCCAGAATCCGCCGCGAGGATCGGGCAGGACAGCACGAACGCTGCGGGCGCAGGGAAGTGGTCCTTGCGTGACCTTCTGATCGGCAAGATGCCACAGGCCGTCGGGGCCGAAGGCGACAACTTGCTTGTCTGTTACGCAGACGGCTGAGATAGGGTGTGTGATCTGGGGGATTCGCTCGAGTCGAGGGCCGGTGGATCGGTAGAGCCCGTTCCATGCCCCGACGTAGACGGAACCGGCATTGTCTGGCGCGACGTCGAAGGAGGGACCCGCGTCGGAGGCCGGCATGGCGGCCGACCACTGTCTCGTCTTGCGGTCAAGTGTGTAGGTGCCGATTACGGTGGCGGCCCAGACGTTGCCCGAGGCGTCGAGGGCAACGGCTCGAACGTCGTTGATTCCCGCGGCATCACCGAGACGGTAGGGCTCGTGGGCTTCCTGGAGAAACGGGGTGTCGTCGACGGCGGCTTTGAGGGACGCTGCGGCGAGTGCAGTCGAGAAGGCTGTGCTGTAGAGCGCGACCGATACGGATGCCTTCAGCATGTGACGTTCACCTCATATAGACGTTCGGGAGGCGGGGGTCCGAAGTTGGGCATCATAGGGCAAGGCTTGGGCGAGGGCCATATGGTGGATGATCAAATCAGGGGGATCGGCGATATGGTGGAGACGCACCCTCTGATCGGAGATGTCTTGGTCCGTTTACGGGATGGGTCTGGTTCTTCCCGGACACACTCCGTTTCGGGCGAAGTGATGGCCTATTGCTTCACACGGAACCGAACATCGCTGCCGGCTGATGCTGACGCTCAGTAGAGCCTCAGCGGTGGATCGCCCTTGACGTGGACGTAGCCTCGCTGGGCGTAGAGGAGCCAGCTCATGTAGGCTTGGATTCCTACGCCTTCGGCGGCCATACCAACCCCATCGGAGGCATCGCCACGAAACGGGCCCTTGCGTGTGTAGCCGGGGCTGAGCGGGAAGCACGGCCAGGGGTCTCGCATCAGTTCAGAGTGGCCATCGTAGAAGAAGAGCCCGCCTCGCTTCCAGAGGAACGGGGGGCGGCCGGTGTAGAGGTCGAGTTTGTGGTAGGTGGCGGTTACCCGCTGACCATGCGCGACCGCTACGTTGTTGTCCGTGGAGAAGAGGCCGTCGTTACCGTTCCAGGCGAGACCGGCGTCGCCTTCGCTGGCCGACGTGGCCACATGGCGGTCCCACTGCTCGTCGAGGAGCAGTGGCAGATGTGAAGCACTGAACACCCGGGGGACCTTGACGATGGGGCCTGTCGTATCGCCCCACACCTTTGGTGTCGAACCCGTCAGGAGGATCATTTCTTTCGCGGTCCTCCAGTGCCGTGCCCAGAATCCGCGGGTGTAGTTAAAGGCTTTCTGTTTCTTCTCGGAGTCGGCGATCCGTTCGAATTCAGGACACCGGTAGAGGTTCTCAAAACGCGCATACGGGAAGAGAGTTCCGCTTCGCGGGACGTGATTTGAGGGCAGCCCGAGGCTGGGCCAGTCTGCCTCGTCGTGGTGGATCACGCTCTGGAGGGTGCCGATGGGATTGGTTCGGGAGGGCCAATCCGCCAGCCAGTTCTCGTTCGGTTCGGGCTCGGCCGGCTTCTCGTGGCACGTTCCGATGAACGGGAAGCCATCGTCGTAGTCGCTCGCGTACATCAGGAATGCCTTGCCCAATTGTCCGATGCGAGTCAGGCAGAGCGTTGTCCGAACCTGGGATCGGGCCGAGCCCAGCGACGGGAGCAGAATGGAGATAAGTAGCGCGATGATCGCCACCACCACGAGTAGCTCAATGAGCGTGAACCCCCGTGCATCCCGCACAACAGTGTTCTTCGGATATGAGATCACTACAGACCTCCTTTCGTCGCTGCAGACTTCTTGTCGAAGGAGAGGCAACCAGCCTCTCCCCTCCGTCCGACCGGGTTCCATCCCCCTGCGCAGGTCGTCATGCGAACGAATACCCCGATCTCCAGTCGGACCGAACCCAGACGCGAACACGTCAGCTTCCATGTTGTCCGGCCTCCCGGACGCGCGCTGCGAGCCTGCGCCTACGTCAAGCGGCGGATGAGTATTCCCAGGGCCAGGGCCAGCAAGCCAATTCCCAGGAGCGGAACGAGACCGCTGCCGCACTTGAACGTGGCCTCGACCACATAGTCCTTGTTCATCGTCAGATAGATGACCCAGTTGACGTCGGTGATCGCATAGTTGGCATCCGGATAGAGATTCGGGTCGTTCCAGATGGCCCAAGAGTCGAAGCCCTTACCGCTGATCGGTGTGGCATTCAGGACGACGCTCGTGCCGTCGGTGTATCGGAAGAGTCTCTGATCGGCGGTGTTTGGATCATTCGGGTGGCGAACTTGGGGATCGGCTATGACCGAACCGTATTGGGGCTTGACGACGTTGAGCGACAGGGTGCGAGCGACGTTGGAGAATGTTCCCCATCGGCACTCGATGCCGTCGAACTTGGCGTCGACGTCCACGGGGCTGCCACAATTCGTGCTACCGAGCGTGGCGAAGCCGCATACCCCTTGGTTCCAATACGGCCGCCTGTTGGGATCCCAGTTCTCGATCATGTTCAGATCGATGTCCCAGGTGCCGTTCCAGTTGTACTTGTCGCCGTTCCAGGCCGCCACTCTGATGCGACTGTGATTGGGGTCGCCATCGCCGTCGAACTGGCAGATCAGCCAGACGCCCGTTGTCGTATCAAGATCGTTTCGGAAGTAGTTACCGCGGCCCTGCCAGTCGGTGGCGTTGAAGTGCGAGGCGGTGAATTCGTTGTGCAGGAGGGGGTTGCCGTCCTTGTACTCAAGCTCGATATCCGCGCCCCAGCCCGTCCAGTTGGTGGCATCGGCGTGCATGAACACCAGAATCTCACCCCTGTTGGGGTCATAGGCCTTGAATCTGGTCAGGATGTAGTGCGGTGCACTGTCGTCAAAGAAGGTTGAGCTGGTGTTGGGGTCCGTATCATCACTCACGGCGGCCGCACCGATGAAGAAGTCAGTGAGCCAGTCCATCTCGGCATAGAGCCGAAGCCAGCCGTCGCTGGCGCTGGCCAGGTAGTTCGTACCCATCAGGGCGATGATTCCCCAGTGCGGGTTATCGATGTCGTACGCGTTGGGATCGTAGGCAGGCATGTTGTAGAACGGCCAATACCCGATAGACGGGTCGAAGGGCTCGTCGTTGGGATTCTGCCAGAAGTGGCCGTCGTCGAACTCATCGTAGAAGTCTGCGGATGTGGTTTGCACTGTCCCGAGACAGACCGCGATTGCCAGCAGCGTTGTGAATCCGAGACCGTTCCTCATGTCCCTTCTCCTTTCGTTGTTTCCCGAGTCACAGGAACCCCACGTTCGTCTGCCGATTGGCGATTGCATCATCCGCCTCGACACTCGAGACGCGCATCGGGCGCGATGATCCGTTACACGACGGCTGATTCACTTTGAGCCGGCACGATGGAGGACTTAAGATGTGGCCGCTGACAAGACAACCCACCCACACCGAGACTGAATGCTGGCTGTCTTATCCACGGTCATCCGACACTCGCGCAAGGCCCAGTGAACACAGATGCTCATCACGCGTTTTCTATCGAATGCTTCCCCAAGCACACTCCCTAGTGCTCTGTCATAGACCTGTGTGAGAAAGATCAAGAGATGCAGTGAGAATATTACCTTCCCACACTTGCCAGCGTACGCGCGCAGAAAGGTCTTGTCAAGACAATGCATACAAAGGCTACTAACGGGCACAAACGGGGCATCGCGTGAAGTCCCCGGCGAGAGACTGTTTGGATTGGTATAGGGGATGTCAACTGCTCCTCTTGTCTTCGTGCCAGGTACGAGCAAGCTCGTCCGAAGGTCCTTGTGCTTCCAGCAGATTCTTACGAGAGGCGCAACCGGGGTACATGTTCCAGATGGGC
The DNA here is from genome assembly GCA_964446835.1 of uncultured Planctomycetales bacterium. Classification (GTDB taxonomy): domain Bacteria; phylum Planctomycetota; class Phycisphaerae; order UBA1845; family JAFGLZ01; genus CAYUQT01. The sequence goes on from CAYUQT010000045.1 coordinate 61,440, forward strand.
CGTCTTCGTGGGATCGTTGGCTCTGGTTGTGCCGTCAAGCGGCAGGTGCCTTCTCCCATGGGGCCAGCTTGGCGGGCTTTTCCTTCAGGAAGTCGAGGCCGTCGCGGAGTTTTCCGTCGCGGGTGAAGAAGGGGTGGAAGCCTTGGCCGTTGACGCCGTTGGCGTCATAGCGATCGCGACGTGTGGATATGGCTTTGCCCTCGCGAAGGGCCCAGCCCATCCAGCCGTAGCCGGCGGCGGCGAGAGTCTCGGTATAGAAGCGGGTGACCTTGGCGCGGACGGCATCGTCGAGGCTGCCGGGGATGCACTCGTTGACCATGAACGGTTTGTTGTGGGCCCGTTGAAGGGTTCGGAAGCCCGCGACGAGGTCGTTGAGGCCCTTTGGATCATGTGCGTAGGGATGGCCGCAGAGAACGTCGACGAGCGGGGCATATGTGCTGATGTTCGCTCCGACCATCGTGCCGATGGTGATCGGCTGTTGGACGCCGAGGGTGCGGAGGGTATCGGCGACGGCCTTGAGCCAAGCGAACTCTCGTTGGTTCCGATCTCCGTTGAGGTCGAAGGCCTGGGGTTCGTTGCAGAGGTCCCAGATCAGCACGCGGGGGTCAGCCTTGAGCGGGGTGGCGAGGGCACGGACGTATTCGAGCTGCGGCTGCCAGTCGGCCAGGAGGTTCTCGGTGTAGATGCCTCCGTAGTCGAATCGGGCATCGTGCCAACGGTTAAACAGGCAGGGCATGACCTTCATGCCGCTCTCATCGATGGCGGCCACAGCGTCGAGAAAACGGGCGGTGACGCGATCGGGATCGGCCATCCATGCGGTGAATTCAATCCAGAGACGGATGCAGTTGGCGTGAACGGATCGCGCCAGGGCGACTTCCTGTCGCATGAGATCGGGTTGATAGTTCCACCAGGCCTCTTCGATGCGTGCTCCCCATGAGGGCACGACGGTGAAGCCTCTCAGCCACTCGTAGGTGGGGTAATCGTGGAGTCTGGGGCGTGGGGGTGGTGGAGTCTGTTCGGCCATGGTGGGTGCCAGGGCGGCGGCTGTTGCCGAGGCCAGAGAGGCCTTGAGCATCTTCCGACGGGTTATCTGGATCGCGGCCATTGGGGAGTAACCTCCGTTCTGCGACTATTTTGCCGGGACGAATTGTATCGAATAGAGGTCGGCATCACACAGGGTCATGCGGATGCGGATGGGTTTGCCGGCCAGGGCGCTGACGTCGGACTTGCCCTTCCAGGTGACGGTGCGATCCAGGGAATCGCCGAATACCTCGTCGCAGTCGGCGAGCGTAAAGCCGGGGATGGGACGACCGGTCTCGTCCTGGAACTCGACATAGAGACTGCCACCGGCGGAGGATGAGAAGTTCATGCTGAGCCGTTCGCCCGCAAATGAGAGGGGTTTCGTCAGCATTTCACCTGGGCTTTGTCGGGCATGGAGGGAGACGAATCCGTCGATCCGCAGGGTGAATCGCCGGAGGTGTGTGGCGCGTTTCCAGTTGTCCTCGGTCGAGTAGATGGACAGTTCAGGCGGGGCGAGGGGGTCCTGGGTGGGGGTTTCGATGAGGCCGAGGTTCTGGTAGCAGTCTCCGTAGACCCAGTTATGTTTTCGCTCGGGTCCGGGGCGGAGGAAGGCCTCATCCCACCGGGAGAAGGTTGTGCCGTCGCGACTCCACATGAACAGGTTGTCTGTGATAGCGGTTCCATATCTCGGACTGATCTTGGACCGTCGCTGGCGGTGTTCGAGGTCGGGCAGGGCGTTGAAGGCGTCGGACATCTTGCGTTCGATGTATCGCGTCGGGAAGCCAAGGAAGATGTGGGGGGCACGATAGTATGGCTGCACCTGGTTGGTGTAGAGGGGGACGTCGGGTGCGCTCGGGAACTTGAGGAGTGCGGGCTCGGTCCAGGTGCGGAAGTCGGGGGAGGTGGCCACGCGGATGTCGCGGATGCCTTGGTGGAAATCGCGGATATAGGCCCAGTAGTGCTTGCGGATGGGATCCCAGAATGTGACGTTCTGGGTGTCGAAGGCGCCCTTGGAGATGATGGGCTTTTCGGAGAGGGACGACCAATGGAGGCCGTCGGCGGATTTGAGGGCGAGAAGACCTCCCTTTCCGGAGGTGACCGCCTTGTATCGTTCGTCGGCAGGGCAATTGGGGTTGGGGTCTTTGAAGGGGGTGAAGTTGTCGGCGTTGGGGGCCGTATAGACGATGTTGTTGTCTTTGGAGCCGGCGAACTCGACGAGGCCGAGGCGCGGTTTGACCCAGCGGATTCCGTCGCGGCTTTCGGCATAGCAGGCGGCGATCGGTCGAGGGTTGAATTTCGTGCCGTCCTCGTTGGTCAGGTCGGTTCCGACGTAGTACATTCGGAAGATGTCACCATCCCGGAAGACGGTGTGATAGCCGCAGCCGGTGCCTTCCCAGGGGTCGTTGTGGATCAGGACGATCTCGCGGGCGACGGGGGAGCCCAGTCGGTGTTCGAGCCTGGTTGCCTTGTCGATGAGGTAGTCGTCGAGGAGAAGCTCGCGGCGGGACTCTATCGTCAGCAGGGGGGAATTGGCCGAGGCTGCCGTAGAGAATGGAGACAGCACTGCCAGGACGACGGCGAGACGTCGAATGTGCTGTGCAGGCGGAGTGCGATTCATTCCCGTGCTCTCCTTTTGAGTGGACATCCGGTTTCAGGGTTGCTCCCAGGGTGCCTCTGTCTGGGAGGGCCCGTCGCATCATCGCCTGTCGACCGGTGCCGACATGGGGGGCGGTGGGCGAGGGGCGTCAGGCGTCAGACTATTGGCGAGCCTGCAGGAGATCAAGACTCGGGGGAGATGGGATGGTTCTATGGCTCGGCGGGGACATGCGGTTTGGCGAAGAGTTGTTGAAGTCGCGGGCATACCGGTTAGGATCGTCTAGGAGGCGAGGCAGTGTACGGGAGATGATCGTCGGATGCCCCTGATTCAGGACGAGGCTGTTACGATTCGGAGGCTGGATTTCAGCGAGACGTCGCAGATTCTGGTCTTCTTCACGCGGCGGCACGGGAAGCAGCGGATGATCGCCAAGGGCGTCAAGCGCGGCACGAAGACGCGATTTGCCACGGGGATCGATCTTCTGGAGCAGGGGGAGGTGGTGTTCAGCGTGCGTCCGGACGCCATGGATCGATTGGGCATCATGACAGAATGGCATCAGGTGAATGTCTTCTCCGATCTGCGAGCCGGTTTGGGGTGGATGGTGGCCGGGCAGTACGCGGCCGAGGTGATCGACCGATCCACGGAGGACAACGACCCGAGCGGGAGCCTGTACGAGGGGCTCGTGGGACTGCTGTCGGGTTTGCCCGGGAGGGGATTGGCGGGTCTGGTGGAGTTTCAGGGAGTGCTGCTGAGAGAGATCGGCCTGACGCCCGACCTGTCTCGATGCGTGATGTGCAGCCGTCCGTGGCCGGGGAAGACGGATCCCCTGTTTTCGGCCCGTGCGGGGGGGCTGGTGTGCCGGGGTTGCGAGGGGCCTGTGGTGGAGAAGCGACGGGTGGATGCGGCGACCTTGCGGTCGATCCTGTCGGGGTCTGTGACGGCGGAGACGGCGGCTGCGGCCTTCGATCTGTTCGATTATCATCTGGTCGAGTCTTTGGGTCGGCCACTGGAGCTGTCTCGGTATGTCCGGGAAGTGATGTTCGGACCGGCCGGCAGCCGATAGTAAAGCTCAAGTCGGTCTTGCCCGAATCGCGGAGTGTGCGTACGATACTCGGGCGTTGAAAAGGGTTTTCGACACCATTCTAAGAAGGAGGCCAGGCGCCATGGCTAAGACGTGCAACGTCGCATTGATCGGTCAAGGGTTCATGGGGCGGACACACAGCAACGCCTACATGAAGGTCGGGAAGTTCTTCAAGGGTCTTCCGATGTATCCCGTGATGCACACGAGCTTCGGGATGAAGGAAGAGAACCCGCCGGCGTTCGCCGGACAGTGGGGTTGGAAGAACTGGTCTACCGACTGGAAGAAGGTCATCCGCAACGAGGATATCGATTTCGTCGACATCGTCACGCCGAACTACATGCACATGCCGGTGGCGATGGAGGCGATGGCGGCGGGCAAGCCGGTGGCGACGGAGAAGCCGATTGCCGGGACGCTGAAGGACGCCCGGATGATGGTGGAGGCGGCCAAGAAGAACAAGGCCAAGACGTACGTGTGGTACAACTACCGTCGGGTTCCGGCGGTGGCGATGGCGCATCAGCTCGTGCGGGAAGGCAAGATCGGTCGGATCTTCCACGTGCGATGCATCTATCTTCAGGATTGGGGCGGCCCGAGCACGCCGCTGCTGTGGCGGTTCCAGAAGAAACTGGCCGGCAGCGGGGCACACGGCGACTTGAACGCCCACATCATCGATATGGCCCGGTTCATTACGGGCGACGAGATCACCGAGGTGACCGGCGCGATCGCCGAGACGTTCATCAAGGAGCGTACGATTCCGTCGGCGGTCTCGGCGGGCGGGATCACCGAGGGTTCGAGGGGCGGCGCCAAGAAGGGGAAGGTCGACGTTGACGACGCCGTGTTGTTCCTCGCGAGGTTCAAGAAGGGCGCCGTGGCCAGCTTCGAGTGTTCGCGTCTGGCGATGGGGTACATGAACCAGAACGGCATCGAGGTTCACGGTGAGCTGGGGTCACTCCGGTTCCGGTTCGAGGACATGAACTACCTCGAGTACATGGACAACACGTTGAGCAAGCGGATGCGGGGCTGGACGAAGATTATGTGCACTTCGGGCGGGAATCACCCGTACGTGGAGTCGTGGTGGCCTGACGCGCACATCATCGGGTACGAGCACACGTTTGTGAACCAGGCTGCGGACATCATGCGGGCACTGTGCAAGCAGAAGCCCGTGGTGCCTATTCCGGACTTTGCCGACGCGTACGAGACGCAGCGGGTGCTGGAGGCGGCGTTGATTGCCGCTAAGACGCGCAAAGCGGTCAAGATGGCCGATGTGAAGTAGTCTCGCTGCGTGATGTGAAGGCATTCGGCGGCACGATCGGGGACTAGAACCCGGTCGTGCCGCCTTGCTGTTTCATGAGTGCGGTGCTATCGGAGTATGGAGCACGCCGGGGTTGCCGCGTGCCGAGGGGTGCCCTATGAAAGAAGGCATCGGGCTGAGATAATCGGGCACAGGATTCTCGATCTGGAGGGAGCCGCCATGACGCTTTACACTCGGACCGGCGACGAAGGGGAGACCTCGCTGGCGGATGGATCACGAGTGGCCAAGGATGATCCTCGTCCCGAGGCATACGGTGCGATTGATGAACTGAACGCACATCTGGGACTTGCCCGTTGTGCCTGTCGTGAGCCGATGATCCGTGAGCGGCTGACGCTGATTCAGCGGGAACTGTTTCTGGTAGGGGCGGAGTTGGCGGGGGGGGCGGCGCTTCAGACGGAATCATCACAACGTATCGACGCCGAACGTGTGAGTCGAATGGAGGCATGGATCGACGATGCGTGTCGGGCCGTTCCTCCGCTGTCGGGGTTCATCCTGTCAGGAGACCATGAGGCGGCGTGTCGTCTGGACATCGCCCGCACGGTGTGCCGACGTGCGGAGCGGCGGATTGTGGGTTTGTCGCGGAGCGAGAGGATATCGCAGGATGTCCTTCGGTACGTCAACCGACTGTCGGATCTGCTGTTTGCCTGGTCGCGTCAAGTGAACTATGCCGCAGGGGTGGGCGACGTTCCGGTGAATGTGACTCGTCGTTAGATTCCTCTTTGGATTCGAATTCGTGAGACCATGAAAGAACCTTCAGAATCCGCCATCGTTCAGGCCGACGGTGCAGGGGCATCGGTACTGAGGGTCTTGCTGATCGGGGTGGTGGTGCTTGTTCCGCTGGGCTGTTTTCTTCTGGCGAGTTCCGCGAATGCCCCACAAGAGGCGGTTCGCGCCGTAAGTGAGGGTCAGGCTTCGCTCAACTTCCTGCGTCTGGTGAAGTTGATGTGCATCAACTATGCCTACCCGACGTCGGACGGTACGGAGGTCAAGGCGCTGGTCTTTCGTCTGGGGTTGGCCGGGATCCTGTGGGTGACTGCTGTGACATGGGCATTGGCGGCGTTGCGGAGCCGTGAGGAGACCGAACCGGCGGTGCCGGTTGAGGTCGTTGAACGACGTGGTGTGTGGGATCGCCTGAAGCGAACCGATCCGGTGACACTCGCGCAGGTGTTGGCGGTTGTGGGGGTGGTGTGGTCTGTGCTGTCTCGATCGTGGTCGAGGTCGCCGGACCTGTCGCTGTGGGCAAGCGTTGTGGTGGCGATGCAGGTGGCGTGGGCGATTTTTCTGGCGCGCGTGATGATGTCTCTGGGCTCGATCCGCAGGACGACCGGGGCTCTGATACTCGGTGCGGCGGTGGGAGGGGTGGCAGCAGCGGCCATGGCCCTTCGGGTGAACGGACTGAGCCGATGGCCTTCGGAGTGGTTCTTCCCGGTCGGTTGGCGTGCGGAGTTCGCCGCTTGTCTGGTGCCGGTGGTGCTGTTCATCGTGTGTCATATTCCTGCTTGTGTCAGGAGAGTTCTCGCCGGAATGTCGAGACTGGGACGCGTCGGCTGGCTGACGGCGGTGGGCTGGTTGGCCGTTGTCCTCGGCGGGGGATTGATCGCGGTGTGGGGGATCGCCGCGTCGGGGAGCCTGGCCGCGTGGGCCGGGCTGGTTGTGGGGGGCGTCACTTATGTGATCTTTCGGACCACGGGGCGGGTCCGGCGTGTGATGATGGTGGTGGGGGCCGTCGGCATTGTGGCGATGGGTGTGGGGCTCGTTCACATTGCCAGGACGCGTGGTTCTTTGGAGGCGGCAGATCTCCGACAGTGCTGGTACGGATGGAAGTATGCCTTGCGGACGTGGGTTGGGAGCCGCGGTTCGGGTGTGGGGGAATCGGGCTTCCTGATGACGGCGCAGCAATATGTGCCGGATGATCTGGTGACAGAGCCGGTCGCCATGGGGATTCGATGGCGGGGACATGCGCAGAACGAGTTTATGGAGGTCTTGGCCGAGCAGGGGGTCCTTGGGCTCATACTGAGGGTGGCTCTTCTCTGGGTGACTTTGCGAGCCGGTGTGCGGGCGTTTCGTGGGCCAATGGGCGAGCCGACGGCTTCGAGACTAGCGGTTCTGATGGCCGCATTGATCTCATTGTGCGTCGAAGAGTGTATGGGGTGCGGTCTGCGATTGGAGCCGCTGCCGGTCCTGTGGTACTCGGTGTTGGCAGGCATCTGGGCGACGCTGGCGCTTGTGGGGAGGCAAGAAGGGGGATACCGCCCACCGGCGGCTCTGCGTGGGCTTGGGGCATTGGGATTGGCGGCGTTGGGCGGGTTTGTCGTGTGGCTCGGGTGGTCGGATTTCAAGGGCGAGCATGCGCTGGCCCTGTCGAGCTACCGGGCGCCCACTCATCGGGTAGCTGAGGCGATTCCGATGGCGAATGAGGCGAGCCGCCGCCTTCTGCGCCCGGAACGGCGGACTCAGGTGGACGTGATTCGTGCGGAGGCATATCTGGGGTTGGCGACAGAGGGGATGTCGGCCTTGGGTGAGCAGTGTGCCCGGCGGGCGGCCGCGAGTCAGCCCGTGACGGCCCTATGGTCGGACTTGGCGTTTCGCTCGAAGTGGGACCAGGTTCAGCGTGATGCGGAGTTGGCTCTGCGGAGCATCGGGGAGGTTCAAGGACGGTTCGTCAACTGGCCCGGTGCCTCGGCCTTGGAGGCGGACACATGTCGGGTGCTGGCGCAGATGGCGATGTTGAAGGCCGACCTGGTGGGGCGTCAGAACGAGAAGGCGTTTGAGGAGGCTTACAACGAGTTAGGTCGGTACCACCGACGGCACATGGCGGCATTGCGGGCCGAACTGACGCGGCGTCCGTTCAGCGATCACTTGACGGTGGCGCTGATACGAGCCGAACGAGATCGCCCCACGTCGGACATGATCGACTGGATTCGGCGCCCGCTACGGGGTGTCTCACGTGCGGAAACGTATCAGGCGGTGATCCTTCAGGTGTCGACGAACAAGGATTTCTACGCGTCGTTGGGGCCGTACATGGCCCGTGCGGAGTCGGCGCTCAAGGAGGGCCACATCGATTGGAAGAGGGATCCGTTCAGTCCGGAGACGCTGCGGCTTGCGGCGGAGGTTCGGGCGGCGGAGCGGAAGACGGCACAGGCCGTCGCCCTGGCCCAAGAGTCTGTTGCCCTGTACAAGACCGACCATTGTCGCCTGGCTGTTCAGGAGGCCCTGGCGCAGAGCGATGTGGGTTGGTATCAGTTGATGACGATGCCGGAACAACCGGCCACGGCGGTAGTGACACTCCAGAGGGCATTGGAGACAAGTGAACTGCCCGATCTGCATCCGTGGTTGCACCCGGTGTATCGTCGGATGGTGCAGGCGTTACTGGCGGCCGGGGATGAGGGTTCGGCCCGTCAGATTGCCGCGATGATTCCCTGGGCCGGGAGTGTTGATCCCAGTGCGGATCTCATGCTCGGTTGGTCGTATGAAGTGCTTGCCAAGACGTTTCATCGGCTGGAGCCTTCGGAGCGTCCGAGAGGGTGGGGACGGTGGGTCGAACGGGCTTTGGAGCTGGATCAGAGTTCTTCGGGGATTCAGCTTCTGGTGGCAGCCAAGTCGGTCGAGCAGGGAGACGTCTCGAGAGCGGCGGAGAGCATTCGAAAGGCCTGGACACTCAGCGGGGATCTGGACCAATATCGTGAGTGTCTGAGGACTCTAGACTATGCGTTGCGCAAGCATCCGCAGAATTCGGAGCTTCGCTCGATCTATCAGAGGATCGTTCAGGCTCTGGGAGCGGCGGCGGCAACGCGACCGGCCGAGCCATCGTCGACGATGCCTGGTCAGCAGCGCAGTCCAGTGAACTGACGGGGTCGAGGGGCGCCGGCTGACGAATCGTCATGGCTTGCCGGGCTGCACGCGGGGGATGTCCTGCGACTTGGCGATGAGCACGTCTTCAACGCGACGTTGATAGGCGAATTCCTTCTCGGTCATCCATTTGACATCGAAATCCGCTTTGCGGCACAACATGACGGGGCGCCCGCTCTGGCTGAGGGTCAGCTGGGTGGGGCGCTTGGCGTATACGATCGCGACAATTTCATTCCGCGTGATGGCGAGGATACGGCGGCTTACGTCGGCATACTCGAAGCGATCTTCGACATCGGGCGAATGCTCACCGAGAACGGTCTCGAGATTCGGGGGAAAACTGGATTGAGAATGGACCCATCGATCGAAGGCGGTTGCGAGTACGTTGAGGTCCTTGGTAGCGGACTGGCGTCGAACCTGATCGCGGCGCAGCACGGCGGCCAGAAGGAGCAGACCGGCTGATACGAGGAGGATGAGGAGCATGCGCCACGTGCGGCGCTGTCTGGTGATCAGTCGGGCCGTCTCGATTCGTTCGAGGGCTTCCGGCGCTCGCGTCTGCTCTCCAGGTTGAGGAGTCGACGACGAATCTGAGGGTACAGTAGTATTTGTCATAGACAAACAGCCGTGTATGTGTCGTTGATTCCCGCAACGACCGCTAGACAATTGATAATAACCCGGCTAGCGCTCCGAACGCAAGTCTTTGGGTGGCGTGACGAAGAGTTCGTCGATTTTGGCCGCTATGTCCGATGATCGCATGAGAGTTTCGCCGATGAGCAACGCCTTGACACCGGCTTGTTGGAGGCGAAGGACATCGTGGCGGGTTCTAATGCCACTTTCTGAGACGATCAGCGTTCCTTCTTCGACAAGCCCGGCGAGTCGGGAGGTCGTGCCGAGGTCGATTGTCTGGGACTTCAGGTCGCGGTTGTTGATGCCAAGAAGGCTATAGCGCTTGTGTGGGAAACCGACGACGGAACGCATCCTCATGAGGGTGTCGGCATCGTGGACCTCGAGAAGGACAGTCAGGTTGATCTGACCGGCGAGGATCATCCAGTCGAGGATTTGCTGCGGTTTGAGGACGTCGGCGATGAGGAGAATGGCATCGGCGCCGGCGGCACGTGATTCATAGACCTGGTATTCGTCGACGATGAAGTCCTTTCGAAGCACGGGCAGGGGAACGGCCTCCTTGATCTGGCTGATGTATTCGATTCGTCCCTGGAAGAAGGTTTCGTCGGTGAGGCAACTGATGGCGCTGGCACCGCTTTGGTGATAGGTACGGGCGATGGCGACGGGGTCGAAGTCGGTGCGGATGATGCCGGCGGACGGTGAGGCCTTCTTCACCTCGGCGATGAGGTGAATCCCGCGCGGGGGGGGGGCGGCGATAGCGGCGTAGAAGTTGCGGGGCCGGGGCGTCTGGGCGGCCCTGCTCTGGATCTCCTCAAGGGGGTGTGTCCGCTTGCGCTCGGCGACTTCGGCGATCTTGATCTTGACGATTGTGTCCAGCACGTTGGACATTTGCGCATCTCCTTGGCAGGGGGTCAGCGGGGCTGTGCAAGAAGCCACGACCTCAGCTCCCGAGGCTTGTCGGTGAGCAGGAGGTGGTATCCCTTGTCGTACCGGGCCTTCCATATTTCAGGGCGATCGAGCCGGCCGCCCAGGACCTTAACGAGCAGGCGAGGGCCTGAGTCGCGGACCTGTTGTATGAGCAGGGGGCTTGCCCACTCGTCGTCGACCTGAATGATCGTGGCCTTGAGGCCGAGGGCGAGACGAACCGTCGCCTCGTTTCGGCAGCGTGCCAGGGTCGCGACCTGGGGATGCAGCTTGCGGATGTAGGCGACAGTTGTGGGCGATTGACATTGAATGATGAGGTGCCGGTCCATGCCGAGGACTGCTGCCTGGCGGATCACGGCTTCGGCAGTGGCGTTGGATTCGTTCTTGAGGTCGAGCTGCGGACACGCGCGGTGTTTCCGGCAGACATCGAGTGCCTGGGCGAAGGTGAGGATCGACTTGCCTTGGGGGCCCGGCGAACGGACGCGACGCATTTCATCGGCTGTGAGCGAGTTCAGCCGGCGCCCATACCAGGACGGATCGGGGGCCAGACAGTTCTTGAGGGTGAGGGTGTAGTCGTGAAAACAGACGAAGACGCCGTCCTTTGTGGTCTGAAGGTCGAGTTCGATGGTGTCGGCCACCTCGGCGCCGGCAGCAATTGCCTCGGCGGAGTTGTCGGGTCCGGCTTTATCATCACCACGGTGGGCGGCGATCATTCGCCCGCTCCAGTTGGGATCATTCAGCCGGAGGATGGCTTCGGGCAGAGGGGCCTGGGATGTCGGTTGGGGCTCTGCCTGGAGGGGGACGGCCAACAGGCAGGCGAGAACCGTCACCAGTGCCGGTGCGAGCAAATGCGGCGTCCTGAGCACGGGACGCTCCTTTGTGCGAATCTTCATGACATCGGGCTCCCACAGTTGACCGGCCAAGTAGATCATGGTTGAGGCACCACGAGCAGTGTGGCGATCTGATTAGCACGCAATTCTACGGTAACGGCATCGTCCTTGACGGTCAGGGGTTGACGGGGTATCTCGACGGCGGTGGCCGAGAAGGCCTTGGCAATCCGGCGGTGACCGGGCAGGGCGAACCGGAGCGTGCATCGGGCCGGGGCGCCTCGCTGCTCGAGGAGTCGGATGACGAGGGCGTCGGTGGTCTCCGCCTTCTTGATGCAACTGACGATGACGGGGTCTCCTTCGAGTTTCAGGAGTGGTTCGGAGACCGAAGGAGCTGGCGACGTGGCCGATTGAAGCCATACGGGGCTGAGCGGGAAGAAGGGCTGCCAGGCCTTGTGTGTCGAGGCGACCGGATCGTGGCGCCCGGCGTAGGAGAAGAGTCTGTATCGGAATGGGATCTTACCTCCCTGGCCAGCCTTGAAATTCGTGGTCCAGCAGTTGTTCATGACCATCGAGTAGAGGTGGCCTTTGTCGAAGGTGATGCGATCGGCCCATTTGTAGGCGTTCAGATCGCTGACCGACAGGAGGGGTGCTTCGAGCGGGGCGAGGACGATTCCGAAGCCGTCGCCGGCGATGTCGGCCCAGTGCTGGATCGAGTAGAAGTCGTGGCAGGTGTAGGTGAGTTGATCCTTGCCGGGTCGCATGACGGCGTCGGCGATCTGGAGCCTTATCTCGGGTGCAGGGACGCTGAATGGGAAGGCGAAGTAGAGGATCTCGGGTTCGTAGACCTCCTGCTTGTCGACGATGTTGACGACGTCCACCACGGGCAGCTCGTGATAGAGACGAATGGCCTGTTCGATTCGCGGGCAGGTCGGGAGCGCGGTTTCGATGACGAGTTCGTCGTAGACGGCTCCCTGCACTCGGCGGAGCCGTTTTCCGTTGAGGGCGGCTACTCGATTGAATGCTACGGGCTTCTTCTGGTCGATGACCTCTCGCTTGCCAATCGGCGTTTCGTAGATAGCCTGGTTGCCCTTGTAGGGTGCGTTGGCATCGAGCATCTCGCGCTGGAGGGTCTTGTCGTACCAGCTTGTGATGCCGCCGTCGCGGGGTGAGACGGTGAGGCGGTGGAATCGGTTTTCGATCTGGTCGCTGTTGGGGGAGCCCGTCGAGGTCGGTTCTGTCGCTGTGCGGACCGAGTAGCGGACAGACCCCAGCGCCGGGAGATTCCGTGCCACGAAGACGGCGGACTTTCCATCGCAACCGATCTGGGCGGGTAGGGGCTGCTGATCTCGTGTGTCGACGACGGAGATCGCCTTGGCCCCTGCCAGTGGTGTGCCCTCAAGTCTGAGTTCAACCGTGTCGGTCCGCGGCCAGGCGAGGGTGTTCCATACGGCCAGGGTTGACGCATCTGCGGCGACCCTGGGCCGGCTGAGTTGCTCAAGGGCAGCAGTATAGAGTTCTTCGGTCAACTTTCGGGCATCATAGGCGGTGTCCGCTTTCCATTTCCATTGTCCCTGGGTGACCTTGCTGCGCGGATTGCTGATGCTCTCGGAGGCCCCCCACGTGTGCTCGTCGTAGTGGAGCATCTTGTCGTAGGCGTTGGCGATCTTCTGATGGGGGTAGGTGATGTCGGGTGAGCCGAGCCATAGCAGGGTCCAGAGGGCTTCGGCGGCGACGAGGCGGTCGTGAACGATGCGGTTCATCCCGGTTTCGAAGGATGAACTGGCGGGCCCCTCGGCCCACCAGCTCGGGATGTCACCGGCGAAGGTCTTGCTTTGGGGACCGTAGGTGTCCTCGATCACCTGGAGGAATTCGCGGTTGGTGGCTACAACGATTCGGGGCCAGACGTAGGTCTGGTTCCAGGCTCGCGTGTTGGTGCTGGTGTCGAGGTCGGGCGGGAGGTTGTCGCCGCCCATCCGCAGTTGGATATGGTCGACTCGGGTGCCGGCCCGTTCGTTTTGCTGGATGATCGACCGGAACGCATCTTCGTGGAGACCGGGCTCACGGAAGAAGTTGCCCTCTCGATAGCTGTCGGTATACCAGAAGAAGATCTTGCTGCCTTCGGGACCCTGCCAGTAGAAGGGGCGCTCGATGGCGCCGGGGCGATACCAGAGGAACTGGCCGCGGATGGAATTGGCACGGAAGGACACACGAGAGATACCGGCTTCCTGGAAGAGCTGGGGCAGGGCCCAGGCGTAGCCCGGGACATCGTTGATCATGGCGGTGTCGATCGAGATGCCGAAGCGGTCCTTGAGTTCTCGGGCATAGTAGAGGCAGCGGATCAGTTCCTCGTGGCCGAGGAGTTCGGTGGGCATGTTGAGATAGTATCCGCAGACTTCGATGCGGTTCTGACGTGCGAGCTCCATGAGGCCTGCGACCTGCTCAGGTGTATGGCGATCGATGTAGTTCTTGACGAGCCCCGTGACCTCCACCGTCCAGCGGTAGCGGCTCTCGGGGGGCCAGTCGGCGGTCTGACGGCAGAAGGCGACGGCGGAATCCATGTCGGCGGACAGGCGGTTGATGACGTTGGGCTGCGGGTGTGTGAACCCGATGTCGTAGTGGGTGTGCGGGGTCATATAGAAGGTCCAATGGCGGGCCGGCGAGAGAGAGAGCCGCTTTTCAAGGCGGGTGTTGAGAGACGTGTCGAAGGTCACGGACAGGTCGGTGGTCACGTTGGGTTCGGGCAATAGGAGGGCATAAGGTCCCTTGGCAAGATCGGAAACGTTGAGGGCTCGCGTGGCGTTGAACGGGCCGCATCGGACTGAGAGGCTTCCGGCCAGAGGTTCCGGTTTACCATCGAGCATGAAGCGCAGTTCGACACGGCGCATGGGGCCCTCGGGCCGTTTGAGGACAAAGGGGGTAGGTTCGAGTTCGAGGGTCAAGGCTTCGCGCAGTCGGCGGAGCCGGTTCTGTTGCTCGTCGGCGAGCTCCGTGCGGAGGTCTTGGATGTCGGATGCCGGCGCGATGCGCGGATTTCGGAAGTCGATGTGGCTACCGTCCTGGGCCATCAGGCCGACCTGGCCACTGGTGGCATCCGGAAGCTGAACGTGGAGTTGCCACCGAGGTTCCTTGGCACCGGTCTCCCAGAGCTTGGCCAGGAGGGTCTGGCTGATAGCGGCGGTTTTGAGGTGGTACCAGATGCCCGGCTTGACACCCAGGCGTGAATTGGCAGAGGCAACGACGCGGACTTGTCCGCGATCATATCGGAGGAGTTCCAGGGTGTCGTTCCGATCGTAATAGCGGACCACGAGGCAGGATCGGTCGGGTGTCGCCCGGAGGACAAGGCCGAAGTTGGTGCGGACCGAGTCGCCGAGGCAGACGTCGGTTTCTGCGAGCACATCGGTGGTTGCCGGGCCGGCGGCCAGTCGGGCGGATTCTTCTTCGGGTCCGCGGCTGGAAAGGAGGTTGGCGCTGATCTGCCATTGGCCGGTGTTGAAGTAGGGGGACCACCGGTCGGCGGCGGTTTGGGCCGGATCCCGGCTGGGCTGTGTTTCGGCAGGGAGTGGTGCAGTAGAGATGCAGAGCAAGCCGAGGAGCAGGCAGTGTAGCAGGATGGAATACGGTCTCATGCGTCGTCTCCTAGGAGAAACAGGGCAGTACATAGTATAGCGGGAGGGGAGACAGGGAGCCGAGCGTTGCGAAGGCGTTTGGGGTCAGTGCGAGAACGATGACTGGTTGGCGGGAGCGTCGATTGACGGGTGGGGCCAGGGGAGGCAGGATAGACTTCTGCGATGGGCCCAGGTTGGGGTCTATTGTCTGGAGGGCCGTATGGCTGATCTTCGGAAGGAATCGGTGACGATCGAACGGGGCGTATGCCACGTTCTGTTCGCCTATGACGTCGGTTTGAGCGTTGATCTGAGTGCCTGCGAGCGGCGGATCACAGCGGCGAAGGAGCGAAGGACGATTCGACATCGTCGCCGGGCTCCCAAGTACTTCGACTATGAACCCCCGCCGCTGTCCATCACACAGCAGAATCCGGCGGTGCGTCTTGGGCACCATCAGACGATCCCAACGGTTGAGATGGTGGTGTACGAGTTCGGGGCGGTGAGCATCGGCTATCGGATTCCGATCGAGGGGCGATTCGAGGGCTTGCTTTCGCTGAGCGACATTCTGTATGACAACGAGTCACTTCTGGCAGACTCATTAGGGTGCGTGGAGCGCCTTCTGGAGATGATCCGCCCGGTGGTATATCGGCCGAACCTGTCGGATGCGGTGGAGGATTACGCGATCTATGAGATCCAGGCGATATCACCGCCGCTGACGGCGAGTGAGCTGAGGTCTCGCTATTCGAATCTCATCGCTCAAATCCTGCGATCGGAAGAGGAGACCTTGTCCGAAGACGAGGTCATCGATGCCCATCAGTGCCGGATATCGTTCGGACCGGCCGACCTGGCGATCATCGACTGGAATGCCGCCATGGTTTATGACAAGAGCGCCGACGATGTGCGACCGATTCTGGAGTTTGCCAATGTCGAACTCATGGAGATGCGCAATCTGGACGGGCAACTCGACAAGGCGATGGACGAATCGTACGAAGTGATGTCGCGACCGCGGCGTTTCTTTCCGCCGCTGTTGGGGGGGGGTGGGCGTGAGCTTCGGCGGGTTGCGCAGCTTCAGATGGACAGCGCGCTGCTGTTCGAGGGGGTGAGCAACGCTCTGAAGCTTATTGGGGATCAGTACCTGGCACGGGTGTACCGCCTGGCGTCTCAGCGATTCCACCTGACGGAGTGGGATGCCAGCATTCTGCGCAAGCTCGAGACGCTGGAGAGCATCTATCAGAAGCTGTCGGGTCGGGCGGGCAGCTTCCGCATGGAGTTGCTCGAGTGGATCATTATTGCGCTGATCGCGGCGGAGATCATCCTGTCGTTCGTCGTGAAGGCTCGATAGGGGGTGCAGGGGGCCAAAGGGGGGAGGCATGGCCCTTCGGTCAGAGTGCCAGCAGGATCAGGGCGAGTCCAGCCAGAACTGCTATGGCACTGAGGATCAGGCCGGCGATCATCTGCCGTCGTTTGTGCCGGCGGTTCCAGGATTGCCAACTCTGGTACACAATCGACGGGACGACCTCTTTGGACGGGGGGTCGGCGAAGGAGACCACTATTCCGGCCGACAGCCAGCGATCGAAGTGAATGTCCTCGTCCCAGATGGCATCGAGGAGGGCGCCGAGGTTGGGGAAGATGACGTGGCGGGTGCGATTCTGATGAACGGCGTCGTCCGCCTCGTCGACATCGCGCGGTTGCAGCCAGAGGGTGTCGGCATATGCCTGGGAGATGAGATACGCTTCCATAATGGAAGCGTCCGGGCTTCTTGAATCACAGACAACGATCGGGTTGGTGGGTTCTTGGGGTTTCACATCACACCTCCCTTGAAAAGCAGGATCATGGCGGTCAGAAGCAGGAGAGCCATCACACCGACGATGCCGGCATAGGGAAAGATGCTGGCCCCTATCATCCAGGGAGGGCCGATGTAGCGCACGAACGGGCGGACACCGAGGGTCATGAGGATGCCGCCGGCATGGAGTCCGAGGGGCAGCCAGAGGGTTCCGGTACACGTGAATGCGGTGCAGAGGAGCAGGCCCAGGGCGAGGTGTCCTCCGAAGGTCCAATAGCGCTTGACGCGTCGCAGATAGTGGGCGGCTGCAAAGAGGATCGCTCCGAGCGCCACAGCTTCGGGAGCACCGACGGTTCGAAGGAGATCTGCAACCACGACACCGCGAAAGAGCAGCTCTTCAACGAGGGCTCCCAGGAGGGTGGACAGGGGGACGACCGCGAGGCGTTTTGCGAGTCGTTGCGGGCTGTGGCGAACACGAAAGCGGAGATTGTCGGTCATGACCCACGCCAGATAGAGTCCCGCCAGGAGAAAGGTCCCCATGCAGAACCCGCGGAGTCCGCCCAGTGCCCTGGGATCGAGGGGGAGCAGGTTGTAGTAGTAGACATGTGGTTGGACGCCGCGAAGAAGGGGGTAGGCCATGAGGACGCTCAGGATAGCGATGTTGGCGATGATGCGGTTCGCCTGAAGCATGGCTTTGGACATTCCGTCGGCATCGACGCGGGACCGCACAGGCATGCCCGCCAGGAGGAGCAGGACGGTTTGTCCGAGCCAGATGAATACAGCGGCACCGATGAGCAGCAGGACCGCGGTCATTGAATGGGGGCCTCCTCTTCTGGGTGAAGTGTGACGTATTTCGGGTCGCCTCGGAAGGCGCGGGTCCAGCGATTGTCGGCCCAGAGCTGCCAGAGGGCCGGGTCCTGCCGCAGGGTCTGCTCGAAGAGGCCCGCGAACCATTGGATACGCTGCTGAATGGCCCCCTCTTGTGAGTCGGGGGTGCCATCGGGTTCTGTGGGTGTGAACGGGCCATGAATGTGGAGGCAAACGCGCGGTCCGACGCGGTGTCCGGTAAGCATCATGAGGGGGGCGCCGGTGAGCACGGCAAGGACGGCGGGGCCGCTGGGAATATAGAACTCACGCCCGAACATTCGGATGGGGGTGCCCTCTCCCCGTCTACGGGCGAGATCCGGCGTGATGACGATGGCCCGCCCCCGGCGAAGGATGTCTGCCAGTCTCGCGAGGCGTGCGCCGCGAGGGCCTTCTGCGGCCGGCTCGGCGAAGAACTCGACTCCCAGGGGGCGGAAGGTTCGCTCTTTCACGGCCCGGCGGCCAGGGTCCTTGGAGAAGCGTATGTAGGCCGTGGTGGGGACGTGTTGATTGAGGCGCAAGAGCCAGCAGGGCGGACTGCCGAGGTGCGTGCCGGCCAGGATGACGCCACGTCCGAGGGAGGCGGTCTGCACGAAGGTCTCAACGGACTCATCGAAGTAGCAGTATTGCTCGGCAACCCTGATGAGGTTGGGATGGGCCTGACCTGAGGGGAGGAGGTCGCATTCGGAGATGCATCGGACGGTTCGCAGCCAGCCGATCACCTGGGCCGCCATATGTCGGAAGTGCTCGCGGTGTTGCTGGGGGCTGTACACGCCGAGGGTTTTCATGTTGTCGGCCACGATCCGTGCCAGGATCGGGGCGTGCGCTGCGCCCCAGGCGAATGCGGCTTCGAACGAGTCGATGGTGTGCTCGCGAAGTCGAGGCGCGGTGCGCACGGCGGCACTGAGAGTCTGCCGAACGCACCAGTGTCGAAGTTGTCGCATCCAATCCATCGAACGGTGTCCAGCCGGCGGCGTGAGAGTGTATCCGCGCATTCGGCCGCAGGCATGATACAGAAGGGAGCCCGGGACGGCGCAGAAAAAAACTAGGTCGGCAAAGTTAGCTTGAGCATTTCTGGCCCTCTAGCCGATA
>CAYUQT010000046.1:0-78647 GCA_964446835.1 uncultured Planctomycetales bacterium
ACCTGAGCGATCGGAATTGGAGCCAGTCCCCTGGGTTGATATTGGAGGGGCCACGATGGTTGCCTCCGAGGCCGGATTCGGGAGGTGGGTCCCTCTTCGGCCTCATCGGGGAGAGTGGGGGCGGTGACTGGCGGAGGCGTTGGCAGACGGTGCAGGCGCGGGAAGCGCGGCGGAGATACGAGAAGCCCGTTGAAACGGGCTGATTGATAGCAAGAAGAGAGGGAGGCTCGGTTGGTCTGCCAGTTCCTCAAAGGACTGGCCTAATAGCCCGGCGTGGCCGGGGAAGCCCCATGAACGGGGCAGAGATGGGGTTCGGGTCGCGAGGGAGAGGTGCTGCCGGTTGTCATGAGTCAAGAGTTGACCCTACTAAACCCGTTGACCCTACCAAACCCTATTCACTGGGACTAAACTGTTACCTCCGTTTCTTACACCGAAGAACGCGGTTGCCGGGACTTGTGTAGAACAACCGGTCGGGGACGACCCGGCTCGGATGGAGCTTGCAGAAAGGGGTCGGAAGCAGGTGCTTCCGACCCCTTGAGATACCGCACACGGTGTTCAGAATCGTGTGCTTCCTATGGCAGTCTGATGTAGCCCACTTTGGTTTGGGTCGAGGCCGTTCGGGTGGCCGCGGTCTTGAAACCGACGGTGTTGCTGCTGCACTGTACATCCCAAGCCGGCGTCCCGTAGGAATCGGTTCCTGCCGGGTCTGCGGGAACAGAGAATGATGCCCCGCTGGTGCTGTATTGGAGGTATGAGCCGGCGAGGAAGACATAGGTGCCATCGGGTCTGACGGCGATCGTGGACGCGAATCCCTTCAGGCCGTTGTTGCCTGTGGATCCGTCGATGTACTGATTGAGGGCGGCCTTGGTGAAGCCTGGTCCGGGGACGGTGCCGACGGCGGCTCGCTGCGTACCGCCGTGGGCGTCATAGGCGTCCGCGTTGGCGAAGAAGGCGAATGTTGTTCCGCCGATTGCCAGGGCAAGGTTGGCCTGAGCATTGGTGAGTGCCACCAGGCTGTTGGTGGCCAGATTGACGAGGAATGCCACGGGATAGCCCTGGTCGTCCGATGCGAGGATGTAGTTGCCCGAGATCCTGATCTGGACATCGCCGACGCCGTTGGGAACGGGGATTTGGGTCGGGGCTGCCGCGGGGGTGTTGATGTCGTAGATGAAGAATGTGTCGTTGGCGACGACGACGACCTTCCTGGTTGTCCCGTTGACAGCGACCTGTTTCACTTGCCAGCACGTGGTGGCGGGGTTTGTGGCGAAGGAGATCAGCGCCGGTGTTGCACTGCTCGTGTCGATGACCTTGATGATCTTGCCGTCAGAGACCGTTCCCTGGTCACAGACGACGACACAACAGGCGCCATCGGCCTGGATGTTGCCGATGTCATGGGGGCTGACGGGAATGCTTCCCAATCGCACCTCGGCGGCCGTGAAGGTTCTGGTCAGGCTTGCGGTCGATACGTTGTAGACGCTGACCTGATACGCAATGCCACTGCCGCTGTGGCCGACGAGGAAGATGTTTCTTCCACCCACGGCAAAGTCGCTGTTGTCGTAGTTTTCGCTGTTCGTGACGGGGGTGCCGGCGGTGGGGCCGGCCGAGGGCACGATGTATGAAACGCCGGTCGTGGTGCTGGTACCGAAGGCGATCACATCGTCCCCGCACTTCAGTCCTGCATCGTAACGAACATCGATGTTGGTCTTAACGATGGTCAGTCCGCCACCACCGCCGCCGCCACCGCCGCCGCCACCGGATGATGGTGCCGGGAAGCACCCAGAATTGAGTGCCAGGAACATTGGCACTGCCAGCATCAACAGCAGAACAGCCACACACTTCCTCATGATGGTCTCCTGAGTTGTGACAAATCCTCTCCGTGCGCCGCGCAACGTGCGCGAAGCATCTTTCTTGACTGGAAGACAGAGGACGGGGAATACTCATCCAGGTTCTGCAATGCCACCCGGGCATTCGGAGGATGAGCTCCAGCCGACAACCGCCACAAGACGTCCGGCGGCTGTTAACCTTCGTGTCTGCCTCCCCAAGGGCCCCCATCGACCTCGCGGCCATTGGGTGTGCCTACTTGTCGATGTTCTTGGCCGGGATCGTTCTTTTCTGGCCCGTGCTCGTCAGTTCGAGTTTGCCGTACGAACCGTCGATCAGCCGTCGCTGATGGAAGGTGCAGATACAGTAGTAGTAATTTCCGTCCGCTCCCTTTGCCGCGACAGCCGCATCCATATGTCTGGACACGATCGCGCTGTCTCCGCCCGAGTGACGATCGAACCACCAGTCCGGGTCCACGATGTTGAGTCGCACGATGTCCTTCCACCCGGCATTCTCGCACAGTTTGCGCATGGTGGCTTCCATCTCCTTGTCGGTCTTCTTTGCGGCAGGGAGGGTCGTGCCTTCTTCCAGGGTTTTGCTGATCTGCTTGTGAAGGTCGCCGTAGGACTTGAAGTCGCCGCCCTCGATCTCAAACGTTCCGACCGAGAAATCATCACCATAATTGACGACTTTCAGCGTGATCGTGTGCTTTCCGGGTGCGAGTTCGCTCAGGAAAGAGGTGAACGCATGGGGACCGATTTTCAGTCGCTTCTGGGCCTCGGCCCATCGGATGTCGGGGTTTGCATAGGCGGTCATCTTGTCAACGGCGGGGGCGACATCCAGCACGAGGAAGTCCTGGTCGAAGAGTTCGGGTTTGGTCAGCGTGATATACTGACCGGTCTTAATCTGACCGTTGATGATCAAGCGAACCATGAACTGGCGTTCGTTTGAGCTTTCGGCCCTGCATATCTCCCGCCAGGGTTTGGATACTCGGATGAGACCGTAGATCGAATCGCCGGCCTTGAACGTTGTGGTGAGATCGGCAGGGTTCTTGGGGTTGATGGGCTTATTCGAGAAGAGAATCTTTCCGGCTGAGGATTCTCTTTCGCCGCCGGCCGACCCTTTGTTCGACTCAGAGGTCTTCTCCGCTCCTTTGGTGGTCTTCTCGTCGTCGATCCCTACGAGGGCCTTGCTCTTCTTCTTGATAGTCCGCTTCAGTTGATCTTGCCCCGGAAGCTGGGCATGAACGGGCCACACCACACCCAACGTGATGGCGATGCATAGAAAGAACCCTGCCGACACTGAAGTCGCATCTCTCAAGATCAGTCTCCTCAAGAACGAGAACAAAGAATCGTACGCCGACAACCGACGACGAGAACCCTCGCCCGATCCGCGATAGCGGGCATTGTAAGGCTCTGTGAGCCGTTCATCAACATGGACACGCGGTCTCGGCCGGTGGTTAGTCCGAAAATGACGGAATTGGATGAGCGCCAACGTCGACGAGTGAATGGAGGAGCGTGTTGCGCACCGAGCGTTGTGCGACCTCCCTGGTTCGGGGGATTGGTGAGACAGGATTCTGGGTTTTGTGGCATTGGCGTGGGGGGATGGAGCATCTATAATGTAGTGGGGTTCATGTCCGCGTCTCCACCAGCCGGGCTCAAGGGAAGCTAGCAATGTCACTGCGCACATTCACATGTCGTTTGGGTGGTGTAGTCCTTGCTCTCTGGGGCGTAGCGGGAATCGTCGTGGGACAGGAAGAGCAGGCGGCGGTCGCCGACCGGAAGTTCTCCGCTGAAGAGCTGGAGAAGCTGCTCGCGCCGATCGCGCTATATCCGGACACGGTCCTGGCACAGGTGCTGGCGGCTTCGACGTATCCTTCGGACGTGGTTCTGGCCAACCGGTGGGTTCAGGCGAAGAACGATCCGGCGACCCTCGACGAGAAGGAATGGGACCCCAGCGTGAAGGCGCTGACGCGGTTTCCGGCGATTCTGAAGAAGATGGACGAGGAACTGGCCTGGACGGCGCAGCTCGGCGAGGCGTATCTGAACCAGCCGAAGGACGTGATGGCCGCCGTTCAGACGCTTCGGGCGAAGGCGAAGGATGCCGGGAGTCTCCAGGAGACTCCCGAACAGCGGGTCATCGTCGAAAAAGGGGCCATTGAGATTGTGCCCGCCGATCCGGAGATCGTGTACGTACCGATATACAGTCCGTCGGTCGTCTATTATCCGAACACGTCTCCCACACTGGTGTGGATGACATTCTGGCCGGGGGTTCCGCTGGGTTCGTGGGCTTATCTCGGCTGCGACTGGCGGCACGGCTACGTGTGTTACCATCGTTGGCGAGGTCACGGATATGTCAGCCCGCTTGGGGTGTACCAGCGATATGGAGATCGTCGGGGTGGTCACGGGTCGGGGGGCGACGGGTACTATCAGGGATCGAGGATGGGTCGTGATGGTCACCGGTGGGCTCGGGACGGGCATCGAGGTCCTGCTCCGCATGGGAGTTCTTTGGCGGCCGGCGGGCGGCATCGTGGCGGGGATGTGTCGTCGGGCGAGAGGTCGATGTCGATCGGATCGGGGGATCGATCTGTATCGATGGGGGGTCGCAGGGGAGGTGACGGGCATGGGTCCGGCGGCATCACACAGTCGCCGCAAGGGGTGAGCGGTGGCAATGCGTTCAGTGGCCGGGGACATGGGAGCCGAGGGGGGACCGGTGGATCGATGCCTTCGGGCTCTTCCGGGCTGATGTCTCATCGGAGTCGGCATGGTTCGACGTCGGGGCTGCAGAGTTCGAACGCGATGAGTCTGTCGCAGGGGCAGCGCAGCCCTGGGTTCTCGACGCGATCGCGGGAGAGTTCGGGCACTGTCAGTGTTCCATCGGTTCAGCGTAATGCGGGCTCGTCCGTGCGAAGTCACCATGGGTCGATCGGTTCGGGTTCGCGAGTGTCTGGCCGAAGCTTCGGAGGCCACAGCAGCGGCGGGGGGGCGTTCAGTCGTGGCGGTACGATGCACGGGGGATCCAGCTTTCGGGGAAGTAGCGGTAGCGGGTTTTCGGGGGGTGGTGGATCGCGAAGCAGCGGCATCTCCAGCGGGAGTTCGTTCCGCGCGGGTGGTGGCGGTGGCCACGGAGGGGGCGGCTTTGGGGGCGGGCATCGAGGCAGGTAGGGCAGAGGCGGGCGGGCAGTTTGCCGCAGATCCTCATGGGCCCTAGGTGCCTCGCTCTTTCTTGCGCAACAACTCCCAGAACTCACGGGGGGAGAGGATTCTGCATCCTTGGATACCCCGCACATCCAGGAGGTCCTTGTCTCCGGTGATGAGCGCGTCGGCATGCGCCGCGACGGCAAGACCCAGCACGTGTAAGTCCTGGGGGTCGCGACAAAGCGTTCTTGAGACTTGGTGGGGGGCAAGGAGCGTGCTGTTTTCGCGAATGAGTTGGATGATTGGGTTCACGGTTGCCGACGGCAGCTTGATCTTCTTCCGAAGGCTTCTTGCGATCTCCTCCAGCAGGTTTTCGCTTGTGACGATGTCATGACCGTCGAGACACACTTCAAAGAGAGCCTCACACAGGCCGCGGGCGGCAAAGGCTGCCACGACGACATTCGCGTCCAGAACGACCTTCATGAAATGGCCTTGAAAACGTCCTCGTCGGTGACAAAACCCTGAGCCTCGGCAAACGGCACGACCTTCCTGCGAAGCGTTCGGAACCGTTCGATAGCGATATAGCGACGCAATGATTCCCGCACGACGTCGCTGACGGGCTTGTTCTGCGACTTGCTGATTCTCAGCAGATCGGCGCGCAACTTTTCAGGAAGTCTTATGGTTAGAGTGTTCATCGTAAGACAGTGTAACACGATACAGAGGCGTCGTCAATCACATCGCGTTTTGCCCCAGGTGGTGTTTCCAGACGCCGCCGATGGGAGTTCATGCGTCGGACAGGCCTATCCTACCCGATTCGGGGGGGGCGCGGCGTTGCGGGGGATCTTCGGACGCACCGGCTCACTCATCCCGGACGGCCTTGCTCCACCGGAAGGAGAACAGGGAGCCCTGCTTCATCGTGAGCCGCAGCAGGCAGGAACCGCCCTCGATCGGCCGAACGGTGCGACGATCGCCCCAGGTGACCCGATGGCGGACGGCGTCGATCCTCTCGACCTTGCTGGCCTGCGCTGCGTAGCCCTCGACGGGCTTGCCGCCGGGCGTCAGCACATCGACGGCCACGTAGCCGCTGTAGACGTTGACGTTCAGTTCGAGCTTCATGGGTTCGGTCAGCGGCAGCGGGTTGGTGAGCAGGACGCCTTCGGTGGCGCGGCCGGCTTCGAGGCTCACCCAGCCGTCTCGCCGGATGGAGGCCAGGCCGATGGCCTTCTTGTGGGCCTTGCCGGAGGCGTGCTTGGTGCTTCCGCCGGTGTAAGGGACGAGCAGGCGATCGCCGGCGGGGATCGGCGGGTTGAGCGTCGGTACGACGAAGTGCGAATCCCAGGCCCCCTCGCCGCCCATTGGCAACACGGGCCGGCGGTTGCCGATTCGCTGCCACGTGTGGCCGTCGGTGCTCCAGGCCAGTTGCGTGTCGAGCCGTTCGATCGCCTGGTGCAGGATTTCGAGGAAGGCGAGGAATCCCTTGCCGTAACGGAAGACCTGAACGCCGTAGATCTGGACGTCGGGCGGATCGTCATCGTCGTGTTTCATGACGACGCCGTGATCCTTCCAGTTGATGAGGTCGTCGCTGGTCCACATCCGGATGAGGCGGTGGCGGACATCGTAGCCTTCGGGCATGCCGGGGATCGCACCACAGAACGGCCGCGTGAAGAACATGTAACGTCCGGCGGCTTCGTCGTAGGCAACGGACGAGCGGTCGCCTCTGTCGGGCAGGACCGGCGGGAGCCTGACCTCGAATCGTTCGCCGTCCGTCGAACGCATGGCATAGATGCCATGTGGGTGGCCCTTCGGAGGATGGTTGAAGAAGGCGGTTGCGACGAAACGGGAACCGGCGAACCACGGATCGATCTTCGGCCCCACGACCGCCACGGAGGCGTTGTCGATCCCCCACGGTCCGTCGAGCGTGATGGCCTGGCCGCGACGGGTCCAGGTCTTTCCGTTGTCCTTGGAGACGGCCAGGTGAAGGTGGTAGTCGGTGTAGTTGAGGTACCACAGCTTCAACTCGTTCGTTCGCGGGTCGCGTGCGGCTGTGGAGTAGGCGATTGCCGTGCCGTCCTCGCTGGGATTGGGGGTGAAGACGGGGTCGCCGGAGTCTCGCCGGAGCGGCTGAAGCGTTCGCGTCAGACCGACGCTGATCAGGACAGGGTCGTCGTTGACGAACAGATAGAGGTCCGGGTCGTACATGCTGTCGGGCGGTCGTGACTCGGCGTGGGCGACCGCGCAGGAGCAGGTGAGGAGGAAGCCGGATGCGATGGCCGCCATCGACGGGGTGACTCTGAGCATGGGAGTTCCCTTCTGTCTGTAGGACTGGGTTTGCCGAGTGTTGAGCTTATGCGATCTTGTGCGGGGCGTCTATTGGCACGTTGGGACGTTCCATTCCATGACCTCGTCGCCCATCGCGCGGACGGCACGAAGATCTCGCTCGGTCAGTTCGAGCATCTGCTTCGCAATTCATCGCAGCAGTCCAAACCTCGGTTTTCGACCGGAAGGGGATTGTCACTTCGTTTCCAAGGAAGCGCTCTTGAGTTCAAACACGCGGACGTTCTTGAATGTGGCGGTGGCGCTTTGAGCTTGGAGTTGAAAGCGGCCGACGGGGGCGTTCCACGGTATGCGGGCGGCGAGGGAGACCTCGTTGTTGAGAAAGGCCTCAATGATGTCGCCGTCGACGATTACGCGCAGTTGTGTCGGACTGTTCTGCTTTGGCTCGACGGGATACTCGGCCCATACCTTGCCGGAGGCGTCGCGGATCTGAAATGCCCCGTTTGGGCTGGGGACCGAGATGATCACGGCGGGCATGCCTTGGCCGGCTTCCAATCGGAGCCCGGCCTCGCGGCAGGCGGGGGTGAAGGTGATGGACGTTTCGATGTCGGCGGCGGTGGGGGCCAGACAGATGTCTTCGGCCGTCTGGGGAGAGACGATGAGTTCGTTGCGGGAGGCGATGCAGTGGCCGCAAATGGCGGCCGACACGTCGTCGGGCAGGCGGGTGGAGAGGGTTCCATCATGGTTGGCGAAGACCTCTCTCGGCAGGGCGAGGTGGCCGCCCCAATGCTGGGATTTGCCGTCGCAGGGTTTCAGAGGGATCCAGCCCATGAGGAGCCATCGGGCCTTCTTATCGTCAAACGCTACCTGGGCAGCGCAGAGGTCCTTTCCGTCGAGCATGCCGTGGCCGATCTTGGCGAATGGTCCGCCGGGGGCATCGGACACCCAGTAGCTCGGACCGCCGACACCCCAGGGCGTGGTGGCACTGGCGAGCAGGTACCACCTGCCGTTGAGCTTGAAGATCTGCGGGCATTCCGGGACGCCGATGTGCTGCGGGGCTTCGATCAGGCCGTGGTTTGTCCAGTGGGTGAGGTTCTTGCCGGTGGCGTAGCTGAACGCGCCCGATGGGGTACCGTGTTGCCGGGGTAACTGGGTGGTCATCACACAGCCGTATTGGTGTTCGTCGGGATTCCAGAAGACGTAGGGATCGCGGCGAACGGCGTAGAGGTTGGGGACAGGCGGGATGAAGAGATTGGGCTCGGCGATGCGCCAGTGGGTCATGTCGTCGCTGACGGTGGCCACCATCCGGCCGGCTTCGTGGCCGTAGTAGCTGTGGTAGGCCCCGGAGGTGCGATCCTTGAATACGGCTACGACGTAGTAGGTTACGGCCTCCTTCGCTTGCGGGTTGTTGAGTCGGATCGGCACCTCGCGCCAGTTCAGCAGGTCTTCGGAACGCGAAAGCGAGGAGACGAAGAGGGTCTTCTTGGGGGCGGGGTGCTCGAGATGCAGGTAGAAGAAATGGCATGTGCCGTTTTCGAAATAGGGGTGGACGTCGCCGATGGGGTGCGACTTCGGTTTGTAGTGGACGGCGTAGGTGGTTTTGGGCTGGGTTGTCGGAGAAGGGATGTCGGCTGCCGCGAGGCCGAGCTTAGCCGACGATGCGAGGAGGAGCAGGCAAGGGAGGCATGTCCGTATTGCGGATTCTCTTGCGGTGCGTGGGGTGCGCATGTGCGGTGCCTCCTGGCTCGCAGCCTGCTGCCGGTGAGCGTCTAGACGGACACGCGATTCCTGATACTTTGAGGGACCGGTTTCCGCAAGGGGTGGCAGGTTGTTTGTGGCAAAGGGCCTGAACCGAAGCCCTTGGTAGTGGTTTCTATGCATGAAGGGTTTCGGGAAGATAGCGGAGCACATTTCCTTTGACGGGAACCGCTCTTCAGGGGCAAGAGGTGGAAGGGGTGTGGCGGTCATGTCGAGTCTGATGGTTCTGGTGTTGTCGGTGGGGGTGGCTGTGGGGCCGGAGGCCAAGGGGCAGCGCGTGCTGCGGCCGTTCGACTATCAGGGTGTCACGCTGGACGACGGTCCGATGCGGTGACAGTTCGATGAAACGCGGGAATATTGCCTGCGTATTCCCAACGATGAGCTGCTCAAGGGATTCCTCGCGAGGGCGATCCGTTTCGGTGGGACGTGGCAGGGCGGTGGGGCGTTTCGGTTTACCAACGCTGTGGGTGCCACGGCGGAGGCTGATTTCGAGGGAGACGGGACCCAGTGGCTGGGGCAGCGATTCGACGACGCCGGACGGGCGGAGGTGCGGATCGACGACAAGGTGGTGGATGTCGTCGACCAGTACGGTCCGGGTCGTGGCCTGCCGTTCGACTGGAAACGAGTCGGGCTGGGGCGCGGACACCATGTTCTGCGGATCACGCTGACGCCGAAAAAGTCGCCGGAGTCGAAGGATCGCTATATCAACCTGTCGGGGTTCGAGATTGTGGACACGCCTGCCGCGTCGCAGTCGCAGTGAGTGTCACGGACTCGGCAGGGCAGGCCTATCAGACGATGATTCCCTGAAATCATGGTTGATCAGACAGCGGCCAGCTCAGATTCGCAGGGGGTATAGCCAGCGAGGGCCATACACTCGGCGTGCCATCTGCACTGAGTTTGGGGGCAGTGGTTCTCCATGCGACCGAAGCACGGCTCGTGTCCCTCCTGGGACTGTATGGAGTGGATGAGGTCCATTTCGGCCAGCAGACCCGTTTCAATGGCGTGCCGAAGGGCCCTGGCTTTGGCGAGGTGATACGGCAACATTTCTGCACCTCCTTGGAGGGGTTTCGGCCTCCATATGCGTGTTGCGATGGAGGACACCCTTTCATACGGTTGGCACGGCTCGTCTGGATGGCTGCGAGGGCAGCCATGGATCATTGTGCCATAATAAATTGGGACACAATAACTTGGGATTTAACCACGCCTACATCTCCCAAGCTAGAGTTCATACGTTGTCGGACCAGTCGTAGTTCGGATGCCTGGTGGTGAAAGAAGCTTCCGCGTCTTTGGCCTGGAGAGTCTCTTGCGTGCGGAAGCATAGGTCCCTCGTCAGGTTCGTCGGGCGATTGGGCCGCGTGTCTATGGAGTACCCACCCGCTGTTGCTCGCCGACACGGCTACGGCCGTCCGTGTGTGGAGAGCTACCTCTGCCGCTCTGTGAATCGCAGATCGTCGGCCTTGATGACGGTCGGTTCCGAGCCGTCGACCTCAAACGGTCCGGGGGTGAAATCGACCTTCACGCGGTATTCGCTCTGGAGTCTGGTTGGCACCCGCCACGGGCGCCCGCAGGTGAAACCTCAGCCCCACTCGAACTTGCCGGCGGCGACGGCCTGGCCCTTGGCGGTGGTGATCCTGAACTTGGGCGGGTCGGGCCGACGGCCTTTGACGGCTAAGTCAGTACACATCTCCTTGCCTTTGCCGACCAGCCTCATCTCCAGGAAGGCCGTTCCCGTTTCAGGCACCGTTGTGATGATGATCGGTTTGAAGGGCGGGCCAAACGGGAGGGTGAGGTTCTGACCCTGGCGGATCTTGATGACGGGGCCGTTGCGGATTCCGGTGGCGACGAGGTAGGTGGGGCAGGGGGTCGGCGTCGCGGCGGTTGTTCGGGCGGGGGGGTGCGATGGGGATTTCTTTGGGGCTTTGGCTTCCGACGGTTCATCGGAAGACGATCGTTCGGCTGCGGGCATGGTTTGGGCGGCGGTGCGGGGCGTCATGTCGATCCGATAGCTCAACAGCCGCCAGTCGCCTTCGGGGATGGGGATCGGCTGGTTTCTGTCGGGGCGGATTCTGAGAATGGCCTGGTCGCTGAACAGCAGGGCGTGAAGGGGGATTTTGGGGCTGGCGATTGTTCCGGTGGGCGAATCGTCGGGCTTGAGCGTGATGCTTTCGCCTCGGGGGGCGACTGCCAGGGTGTAGTACTTCCCGCCGATGTTCACCCAACGGGAGACCGGCTGGCTTTCGGGGAGGTTGAGGAGATCGGCACCCTCGGAGGGAGGGCCGGAGGCCTCTGGGTCGACGAGGAGGACGTCACGGGCGATTTGCAGGAGGCGGCTGTTGACGAGGGCCTTGGGCGCCTCCCACGCGTCATTGAACCGGCCGCTGGAGTCGTAGTCGATCAGGAGGATTCGATGCGGCGTTCCATTCAGGGTGACGTCGGCCTGTCGGACGGCGCCGGAGTAGATGTAAAGATTGGTATGGAAGGCGCCGCCCCGAATCTGCCTTGAGGCGCAAAGGAAGAAGGAGTACTCCGTCTCTTGCCCGTCGATGCGGGGCGTTATATCTATCCGAGGGAACCATCGGTTCGCAAAGACGTCTCTGGATCGATCTCCCGGCTCGAGCGGCGCGGATCGGAAGACCTTGTCATCTGTCAGGTCACCGTTGCGATTTGCGTCCAACCAGAGGCGATCGTAACCGAGCTTCGGATTGCTCGTTCCCAGAGCCAGGGCGTAGTAGTCGGTGCCGAATCGAACCACGAAACGGAGGGGTGGTTCGGCTCCGTAGTTCCTTGGCTCCTTGTTGATCAGTGCATCGAAGTCCGGCAGATTGGGCTCCTGGTGTGAACCATGGGCGCTGAACCAGTAGCCTCGGGGTATGGTCTTCCTCAGGGTGAGGTCGAGGCCCTTTGCCAGGTACATGGGGCGGTCTTCCAGACGCTGGAGATCGAGCTTGAAGGTTTCGGCCTGGAGCGGGGGGGTGGTGAGGAAGGCGAATGCCAGCGCAGGGACTATTGCCGGGAGACAACCAGCGAGGTGTTTCACGGCAGCACTCTCCCGCGACGTCGAGCCCTGCCCCCGAAAGAGTATAGGCAGCCTGAAGGCGGAGTCCAGCGACTGGGTCCGAAAACTCTATGAGGTGCCAAGCGGCGGCGGATCAGCATGATGCTCCAGATTCGCACGGGTCCGCCGGCACTCTCCCGAGGGTGAGGTGTCCCTCGTGTTGCGATGGATCCGGCGGCGATGCCGAACCTGACTCGGCGCGGACCCATGCCATCTCAACACGGAGACGGATGCTCGCCTGTGTGTGAGGGGGCGGCCTGTTTGATGGACGCCTGTTGGTGCGACGGCTACCATAAAACCTCCAGGTCTGAAGAGTTGCATATGACGAAGGAGACGGAGATGGCAGACGGGCTCTCTCGGCGGGACTGGATGCGCAAGTTGGGCGGCACGGGGTTGGGTGTGGGGCTTGGCTCGCTGGCTCAGCCGGGTTCGGCCGTCGGGGATACGGTGGGGCAGGGGAGCCCGGCCGGTATCACCAATGGCAAGGTCATTCAGCCGCAACGGGAGTTGCCTGTTTTGCAACGGACCGAGGTGCTGGTGGTCGGCGGCGGGCCGGCCGGGGTGAGCGCGGCGATCGCCGCGAGGCGGTGCGGCTGCAAGGTGCTGCTGGTCGAGCGTTACGGTCACTTTGGCGGGTTGTGGACCGGCGGGTTGGTGGTCCTGGTGATCGGTCACCTGGCGGACGGCAAGACACAGGTCAGCCGGGGCATCGGCGAGGAGATGATGCAGCGGCTGGAGAAGCTGGATCGCGGCATCTGCAACCGGGGGCCCGGCAAGGACCCGACGGTGGATGCGGAAGCACTGAAGTATGTCATGGTGGACATGATCACCGAGGCGGGGGTCGACGTTCTGCTGCACTGTTGGGGCGTGGACGCCATCATGGACGGTAACACGATCCGTGGGGCGGTATTCGAGAGCAAGTCGGGTCGTCAGGCGGTTCTGGCCGACGTGGTCGTCGACGCCACGGGCGACGGAGACGTGTTCGGCGCGGCTGGGGCCGAGCATGAGCGGCGGATATATCACATTGGGTTGCCCTGTCGCATCGGGAACCTCGATCGCGTGGACCGGGCCAAGGCGCCGGGCAAGCCGCCGAAGGGGATCGGACACATTACGCCCATCAGCGGCGTGAACTGGGTCAATATGCACGGTCCCGACGCCGACGGGCTCGACGTGGCCGCCCTGTCCCGGCTGGAGTTGGCTCACCGCAAGCAGATATGGAAAGAGGTTCAGGCGGTTCGGCAGACGCCGGGCTATGAGCAGGTGTACCTGATGGAGACGGCCCCTCAACTGGGCGTTCGGATCACGCGGGTGCTGAAGGGTGTGAGGGCGATCACGAGCGAGGATCACCGAGCGGGCAAGACGTTTGGCGACGTTGTGGCCGTTGGCGGCGTGACGTCGGGCGACGGGGCGCGGCTCGGCAGCCATGGGGCCTGGCAGGTTCCCTATGGCGCGCTGTTGCCTCGGAACGTGGAGAATCTTCTGGCCGGTGGCCGATGTATTTCGTTCGACAAGAAGATGACAGACGTGGTGCGACTGATTCCGAACTGTTTCACGACGGGGCACGCGGCCGGTGTGGCGGCGGCGGTTTCGGTGAAGGCTCGCTGCCGGCCGCGCGACGTCGAGGTTCCGAAGGTTCAGCAGATCCTTCGCGATCAGGGGGCCTTTCTGGGCTAGGCGAGTCAGAGCCGGTGGCGAGTCTGCGAGCGGATCGACGAACGGCATTCACGTGGGCAACAAACGCCGAAGACGCTTGATCATCCGATGCGGCTTTTTGATCGTCGCTGCGATTCTGGTTGCGCCGATCGTGCATGGGGCCACATCGGCGTACGTCCAGGCGGTCAGCCCGTTCGTGACGATCAGCTCTCTGTTGGCTACGCGCTCGGTTCGGCCGATGATGCTGGTTGCGTTGCCCGTTCTGATCGTCGGTCTGTGGTCGAGACGATGGTTCTGCCGATACGCGTGCCCCGTGGGGTTGGTTCTGGAGCAGGTGGGTCGGGTGCGACCGCGCGGGCGCGGGCGGGCGGCTCGGTGGCCGCGCGTGGGATTCTGGATCGTTCTGCTGACGCTCGGCGGGGCTTGCGCCGGCTACCCTCTGCTACTGTGGACCGATCCGCTTTCCATATTCGGCAACATCGTCGGGTTGCCCTGGCAAGGTTCGTTGTCGGCGGCGGCGTTCGTCGCGGCGGTCCTCTTGTTGATGGTGGTGATGACGGTACTGTGGCCGGGATCGTGGTGCAGCAAGGTCTGTCCGCTCGGGGCGACGCAGGATTTGCTGACGGGGGTGGGATGGCGATGGCGTCGTCGCGGGACGTCCGAGCGTGCGGGGCGGGTGAGCGGCGTCGTGGGTATCCGGCGGCGGTCGGTTCTTGCGGTGGGCGTTGGGGCGGTGGGTTCGACCTTGGCGCTTCGACGGGCATGCGCCGATGGGGGCAGGCCGCTGCGTCCGCCGGGGGCGATGTCTGAGGGGCGATTCATCGGGTTGTGCGAGCGGTGCGGCAACTGCGTTCGCGCCTGTCCTGAGAAGCTGCTGAGCCCTGATGTGGGACGATACGGGATCCTATCGCTCATGACGCCGTGCGTGGATTTTCAGGAGACGTACTGCCTGAAGGAGTGCGTGGCCTGTATGGAGGCATGTCCCAGCGGCGCGTTGGAGAGGCATGCGCCGGATCGGAAGGTTCTGGCGTCGATCGGGAAGCCGGCGATTGACCGCGAGCGATGCCTGCTGAATACGACGGAGTGTCGGCGGTGTATCTCGGCGTGTCCCTATGAGGCGTTGCGGACTCGGTGGGATGCCGAGGCCTATGAGGCCGTTCTGACGGTCGATGCCTCGCGATGTCCGGGCTGCGGTGCGTGTCAGGTGGTGTGCCCGACATCGCCGAAGGCGATCGTTGTCCGTCCAACCTGCTGAACAAACTCACAGATTCGTGGCACCGGTCATTGTGGCATTGGGGATGACTCATGAGGGCTTCGATCATGCGTGTGACGGGCTTGAGATTTGCGATTCCGCTTTGGCCGGCCCTCATGGCGGCGGTGTGTCTGGTTCTGGGGTGTCCGGGGCGAACGGTTGCGTCTGAAGCGACTACGAAGTCCGCTTCTACCACGGCGAGCCGTTCGGTTCGATCGGACGGCGACATTGCTCGGACGATGGGACCGCCCTATCTGACCGGCCGCATCGTGCCGAGGCCCAAGCGGGTGGATTATCGCGACGATACGTTCGTACTGCTGGACGGCACTGCCCGGATTGAGTTCTTCGAGCCGATGTTTGAGTACTTCGGACCGGAGCGATCCCTGCTGCTCCGGCTATTCGAGAAACGGTTCGAGGGTTACCGACGGCAGTTCGAAGGCGCCTGGAGAACGCCGGACAAGTCTCAACGGCTCGCACTGCTGTTTACGCTGGCCAACGACCCGAGCGCGAAGTACCTGGTTGACCGCTACGGAGTGAAGGAGGCGATTGGGTCTCTGGAGGCCCAGGGGTATCTGCTGGAGGTTCGTTCTGAGGGCGTGCTGTGCGTGGGCAAGGACGGCGCCGGGTTGGTTAACGGGTTGGCATCTTTTCTGCAATTGCTGAATGTCCGGAAGGGAAGCCTGGTCGTCCGAGGCGCCGGCATCGTCGACGCCCCGACTTTTGCCACTCGCTACACGGCGGAGTACTCGCTGGGCTCCGTCGAATTCTTCGATTGGATGGTGCTGTACAAGCTCAACGGGTTCGCGAGCTGCTACCCCGCGATGAACTGGACCGGGCTTTCGGACCAGCACAAGACGGCCATGAAGGTGATCCGGGAATACACGGCGCAATCGCCGTATATGAGCTACATGGTTCAGTTTCATGTCGGGGGTCGAGGGCAGACGAAGCGTCCCGTGGATTGCAGTGACCCTAAGGACGTTGAGCGGTTGCTCGAGACGATCACCGAAACCCTGAGTCTGTCCGGGGCGCGGCACATCATGCTCTGCTACGACGATGTGTTGGCCAGGTTGCAGCCGAAGGAGAAGGGGACGTTCGATCGCCCGGCTCAGGCGCATGGGGCTCTGGTGGATCGCGTGTGGTGCCATATTCAGAAGATCAACCCTGCGGTGATCCTGAGCTTCTGCACACCGTACTATCAAGGCCTCAAGCATCGGCGCTGGCAGCCCGACAGCCCGGTACGAGGGGAGGCGATTCAGTACCTTCAGGACACGCGAGCGTGGAACCCGAACGTGCGTATCGTATGGACCGGGCCCGTGACCGAAAGCCGCGAGATCACGAACGAGGACATCGATGCCTACCGGGCGCTGATCGGCAAGGATCGCCTGCTGTTCTACTGGGACAATACATGGCACTATCACCAGCCGCTTCGCGATTTTCACTCGAAGTATCCCAGCGGGTTCGCCGGCCAGTGCGCGGATCGCACGAGCTATATCAACGTCAACGGCACCAGTCCGATCGGCAAGTTCTTCGGTGCGAGTGCGGCGGATTACTACTGGAATCCTGACGGGTTTGACCCGAAGGGGAGCCGGCCGGAGGTTGTGGCCCAATTCATGGGCCCCGCTGCCGTCCCGGTCGCTGATCGCTTCTATCAGTTCCGGGGCGATGGCTACTCGTATCACTTCATGCGTCTTGCAGATCTGTCCGCCTTCAAGGCGATTCTCGATGATCTGGAGCGAGTCAGCTATGATCCGCTTATTCTTAAGGCGTGTTGGGGTTATTACGACAGCATGGCCAAGGCTCAGGGGAAACCGTCGGGTCGGTGATCGTGTATTGGGCATCGGCCTGGAGTCTGTGCAGCCGGGGGCTCGCCATTTCGTTCTTGTGGACTCGTTCGCCAATGCCTTGAACGGCCTGCGTGGGCAGTTGCGACTCCAGGATCGCTGTGCACAAAAAGAAGGCACCTAGCGACGACACTTCCTCCGATCTGCCGTCGCGTCGGTGCCATTCTGTTTGTAGTCGATCCGATCGACATCGGTGCGACAGACTGCCTCGTAGCATGTGAGGCAGTCTGTCGCCAAAGGAGATTGTCCTTGTGTTAGAGACTGCGTCGACGCATACCGATCGCAGCCCCGGCCAGGATCAACAGCATGCTGGCCGGTTCAGGTACCACGACTTCGACGATGCCGCGGTAGGACCCACCCACGGGCCAGCCCGTGGGGCCGACGTCGTGCCACTGGCCGGTCATGTTCTGAACGTTCATCATGGCATAGTTGTCTTCGGGCATGAAGCCGTCGGGTTGCCCGGCTTCCCAGTTGGTGTAGGTGACGGCTTCACCGCTGATCCAGCTCCACCCACCGGCGGGTTCGGTCGAGCCGGCCGGCTGGTACAGGCCGATGAAGAGCGAATTCTGATTGAATGTGCTGACCAGCCAAGCATTCTCAGCGGCGTTGTTGATAGTGACGAGGTGTCCGCCGTAGATCTGGGCCTGGGCTTCGAGGTCGGCCCATGTGCCGGTTCCGTTGGTGATGCCATACTTGTGTCCCTGGTAGGTGAACCAAGTGAGGTCTTCGACTTCCATGATTCCCTGGTAGGTGCGGTCTTCGGGATAGCCCATGACGTCGACATCGTCCCAGAGGCCGTCTGCGGCGCCGATGTTGATCTGGCCGTAATCATTGCGGCCGAGGTAGTCGTCGGGTTGGCCGGCGCGCCAGTTGGTGTAGGTAAGGGCCTCGCCGTTGCTCCAGCCCCAGTTTCCGGCGGGCTCGGGCGAGCCATCCGGCTGGTACAGGCCGATGAAGGCGGTTTGGGGGAATGCGGACACCAGCCAGGCGTTCTCGGCCGCACTGTTAATGGCGACGAGATGGCCACCGAAACGAACCGCTTCGCTTTCGGTCTGGGTCCAGTTGCCCGAGGTGTCGCTGAGGGCATAGTAATGCCCACCGTTGGAATACCACACCGGCGTCGCCATGGCCGCATTGGCGATCAGTGCAACGGCCACACTACATAGACATCCGATACAGGCTCTCATGATCCTCTCCCTTGCTACGGCAAGTCCTCCGAACACATGGCGCCGGACTCCGCTGTCAGGCGCCCTTTCTTCGTATGGCATTCGTCCCACCGCCCTATTCGGCGGGGGGGACGGCTTCGTCACCCAATCGCGCCTCCATGTGAAGCATGACATCGAGGGTTTCCTGCGACCACTCTGCGCCGCGTTGCTGCAGTTCGTGTTGGCTTTGACGCCAGTCGTAGCCCGCGAGGTGGTACTTCTTGGCATCCAGGACGTGTTTCTCGGCCCAATGCCGAGCGGCTTGTCCGTCCCGACGGCGCAACGCGCGAACGATGCATCGGTGGAAGGCGTGGTCTCGCGTGGCCCGCCAGGCGATAGGTTCACCGGGAGGGTGAACGCGGTCTTGGAGGGAGACTGTGAGGATGTGCAAATCTCCCACCACCTTGATCAGTCGCGGGTTGCGAGAAGCCCGCATCAACGCCAGGTGAAACGCGGCATTGAGTCGCACGCCCCGCTCGTGAACGGCATTGGTGAGGACCTGTCCTTCCAGACCGGTCTGTGACATGCTGCGCAGCACCTGGCGGATTGCCAGCAGGTCTTCTCGCTGCT
The DNA here is from genome assembly GCA_964446835.1 of uncultured Planctomycetales bacterium. Taxonomy (GTDB): domain Bacteria; phylum Planctomycetota; class Phycisphaerae; order UBA1845; family JAFGLZ01; genus CAYUQT01. The sequence continues at coordinate 18,567 of CAYUQT010000046.1, forward strand.
CGGCCAGGTTGGTATCGAGTTCGGCCAATTCGGCGGGGGTGATTCGTTCTGCGGCGAGCATGACGGCCCCACCTTCGATCACCACGCGGAGGTCGAAGGCATGTTCGAGATCGGCGCGGCTCATCCGTCGGAGCCGAACCCCTCGCTTGGGGACCGTTTCTACGAAGCCTTCGCTTTCCAGTCGGATGATCGCCTCTCGGACCGGGGTGGGGCTCATGCCGAGGCGCCTTGCCAGCTTGCCTGGCAAGAGGACGGCCCCTTCAGGCCACTGCCCACCGATCAGGAATCGGCGTAGGTGATCGTAGGCTTGGTCCTGCAGGCTGACAGACACGACACTTGTCCTCGGAAATGATGGGGCTCATGCCTCGCATTGAATAGATCGATACGACGCTTCTATAGAAGTCGATAATAGCAGAAACAACGGCACCGTCAAGGGAAAACTCACGGAATGTTCGATACTTGATTAAGTCGATTATACTGGAGAGTAAGTATTGGTCTGACCCTTTCTCTCTTGGGCCCTTGAGCCTACAATCACCGTATGTTGAATCCGATGGGATGAGCAAAATGGTCCAGGACGTGTGTCGTTGGAAGGAGGCATGCTATGCGCACGATGCTTTGTCTGTGTGTCGGCGTCGTCGTTCCTCTGATGGCCCATGGGGGCGAGGTTCCCGCGCCTCCGCATGTTACCTACCCACTGATCGACACCCTGCGCTATGAGAACGATCAGGCCGCTCGGGCGGCCTGGCAGGCGAAGCGGGGCACTGCCGGAGTCTCGGTGGTCACCACTGACGGGAAGCCTGTTCTGAAGATGCCGTGCGCGTTTGAGGGGAACACGGTTGATCGGGCGTTGTGGGACCGGTCGGTGTCGCTGGACCTGTCCGGATGTCAGGGGATTCAGCTACTGATGTACTGTGCCGATCGGTCGTCGATCGGGCACTTCACCTTCTACTTCGGAACGAGCGGTGGGTGGTATGCCGTGCCCTTCAGTCTGCCGTTGAAATCGGGGTGGCAGAGCGTTCTGATCGAGAAGGCCGATGCGAGGGTAGAAGGCACGCCGGTGGGATGGGGTGCGATCAAGACGATTCGGATATCCGCATGGCGTTATGGCAATCGGAACACGACGTTCTACATTCATGGTCTGGGGTTGCTGGGCGGGGAGGCTCGGATTGCGGTTCTTCGGGCCGACTCGGCGGCGAGGTCCGGGCCGAACGAGGAGCGGAATGCTCGCGAATATGCCAAGGCGATGAGCGGCGTTTTGAAGGAGTGTGGTCTTGGGCATTGCATGATCAGTGATCTGGACATGACCGGGGACAGCCTGAAGGGCAAGTCGCTTGTGATTCTGCCGCACAATCCGAACATGCCTGACGACGTGGCCGAGCGGCTGGTTGTCTTTCTGCGGGGCGGGGGGAGGCTTCTGTGTTTCTACACGATGCCGGAGATGCTGCGACCCTGGGTGGGCATTGGAGGTGGTCCGCAGCTCAAGGAGGAACGATCGGGTCAGTTTGCTTCCGTGTGCAGCGATTCGAAGGTTCTGCCGGGGGCTCCGCCATTTGTCAAGCAGCGGTCGAGGTACATCAACGAGGCGATCCCCGTGAACGGAAAGAGTCGCGTCGCTGCGGTGTGGCATGACGAGCAGGGGCGATCTACCGGGCGGGCCGCCATTGTCGTGAGTGAGAACTGCGTTCAGATGACGCATGTTCTGCTGGTTGAGGATCCGGCCAAGCGGTCTCGGCTTCTGCTGGCGATGATTAGTGCGCTTGTGCCGGATGCGTGGCAACAGTCGATCGCGTTTCGGGCGGACGCGGTGGGGCGTTTCGGGCCCTTCGCGGGTTATGTGGGTGCTTGCGAGGAGATTCGCGCACTTGCGGCGGGCAACGAGGCCGTTCTGCAGATGGTCGGTCAGGGCGCGGCACTTCGCGGCGATGCCCTGCGGCTTGGGCAGGAGGGCAAGTACAACGAGGCGCTGGATGCTGCGAACAAGGGGGCACGGCTGCTGCTGGAGGCCTATTGCGCTGCGCAGAAGCCGGTGAAGGGGGAGCATCGGGGGTTCTGGTGTCATAGTGCCTTCGGTGTCGAGGGGATGACGTGGGATCAGGCGATCAAGACGCTAGCCGACAACGGCTTCACGGCCATTCTGCCGAACATGTGCTGGGGTGGCGTTGCCTTCTATCCGAGCGAGGTGCTTCCCGTTTCCGATTCCGTCAAGGCGAAGGGCGACCAGATCGCCCAATGTCTGGCGGCGTGCCGGAAGTACGGCATCGCATGTCACGTCTGGAAGGTGAACTGGAACATGGGGTGGGCCACGTCGCAGCGATTTGTTGACGAGATGATGCGCCAGGGGCGAACACAGGTGCGATTCGACGGCAAGCCCGAGGCTCGATGGTTGTGTCCATCGAATCCGGTGAATCAGAAGCTCGAGATCGACGCCATGGTGGAGGTGGCCAAGAAGTACGAGGTGGACGGTATCCACTTTGACTACATTCGGTATCCCGGTGCGCACGGGTGCTTCTGCAACGGGTGTCGGGAGCGGTTTGAGAAGGTTCTGGGCAAGAAGGTGGAGGACTGGCCGGGGGACGTTCGCAGGGGCAAGTATCAGGAGCTGTGGCGGGACTTCCGGCGCCGGCAGATCACGAGCGTGGTTGGTTCTGTGGCCGAGGCCGTTCGGAAGGTTGCTCCGAAGCGGAAGATCTCTGCGGCGGTGTTCAACAACTGGACGACCTATCGGGATTCACTGGGTCAGGACTGGAAGTTGTGGTGCGAGAAAGGCTACCTCGACTTTGTCTGTCCGATGGACTACTTCTCGGACAACCGCTTGTTCGAGAAGATGGTGGAGCAGCAGGTGGCGTGGGCAGGCAAGGTGCCGTGTTATCCGGGGATCGGGTTCAGCGTCTGGCAGCCGAGGGGGGACATCTGCAAGCTGATCGAGCAGATACAGGTGACGCGGCGATTCAAGACCGGGGGGTTCACCGTGTTCAACTATGGCATGTCGGAGGCGCGAGAGATTCTGCCTCTTTGCGGGCTGGGGATTACGCGCAAACAGTAGGTGATGGTCGGGCTTCCTCCGAACCGGCGCTGCCCCAATGGATTGCGGTTGATTTTCGCGTCTGTTGGCAGCTATACTCTTCATCGGAGGATATCTACTAAGAGTTCATGGCGCCTGAGTCGATCGTACGGGTATTTCGCCCGGACGGGTCTTTTTCCTGTAGTAGTAAGTGTCTTTCTGATTCCGTTGCTCGGCGAGGGTGGCTGTGCGACTGTGTGTGTTGGGCGAAGCGGCCGGTACATCGAGCCACAGAGATTACAGCGTGCAGAGAGGGTGACACATGGGCGAGAGCGACAGGTGGGGATGTGGGTGGATGTGTGTTCTGGTTGTGTGCCTGGGCGCGGTGTTGAGCGGCCGGGCGTTGGGGGTGGAGCGGCGGGTGCCGGCGGAGTACGGGACGATTCAGGCGGCGATCAATGCGAGTGTGGCGGGGGATGAGGTTGTGATCGCGCCGGGCACCTATCGTGGAGACGGCAACCGCGATCTGGACCTGCTGGGCAAGGCGATTACGGTTCGGAGCCAGGACCCGAACGACTGGGGCGTTGTGCAGGCGACGGTGATCGACTGCCAGGGCAGCCTGTCTGAGTCACATCGAGGGTTCTACTTTCATAGCGGCGAGGGGCAGGGCTCGCGAATTGCCGGGTTGACGATTCAGAGGGGCTTCGTTGATCGTGGAGGTGGCATCCTGTGTGAGGCCAGCAGCCCGACGATCGAGTGTTGCTCGATCGCGGGGAATCGGGCCGGAAGCTTGGGAGGCGGGATCGCCGCTCTTGAGGGGAGCCCCCGGATCTCGCGTTGCGTGATTCGGGATAATGTACTGATATCCAAATACATGATGATGGTTGGGGGCGGCATCTTCTGCTTGAATAGCGGTGCCGTCTTTACGGACTGCCTCGTCTTCAACAATGTGACCTATGAGGATTACATTTACTCAGGGATCAACTTCGGGGGGGGCGTCGCCACCGTAGGAGGCGAGGGTGGCGCGAGCACCATCTCGCTGATCAACTGCACGATTACTGGAAATCGGGCCTACGAAGATGGGGGGGGGATTGCATGTAGATCATCGGATACCGTGAAGAATTGCATCATCTGGGGCAACGCGCCTTCTTGGAGCGGCACGGCACAGATCTCTGGCAGCCCCTCGGTGACGTACAGTGATGTTCAGGGCGGCTATGCAGGTGAAGGCAATATCAATGCGGACCCGTGTTTCTGCCCGATCTCCGGTGACTATCACCTCATGGGCGGTTCACCCTGTATCGATGCCGGTACGGGCGACCCCAACGCTGGGCTGCCGGATGCAGATTTCGAGGGGTATGCCCGTTCGGCGGACGGTGACGGTGACGGGGTTTTCAGGCCCGACATGGGCGCCTTTGAGAGGCCGGGGGCCAAGCCATTTATTGTGGTGGACAAACACGACCTTCGTTTTGCCGGTCCGATCGGCGGGCCGGCACCCGATGCCAAGGTGATTTCCATCGTCAACAGCGGGGTCGGCGTGCTTTCGTGGACCGTTACGGCGGACTGCTCGTGGCTGCGGGCCACACCTTCTTCGGGGGAATCGAGCGGGCAAGTGGGCTTCGTCTCTCTATCGGCGGATCCGAACGGACTGGCGGCGGGCGACCATTGGTGCCAGGTGAGTATCGCGGATGCCAATGCATCGAACACGCCCGTGGCGATTGAGGTGATGCTGCGGGTGCGGCCGATGCGACGTGTTCCGAGTGAGTATCCGACGATTCAGGGGGCCATTGACGCGGCGGAGGACTACGAGGCCATCCTGGTGGGCGAGGGGACGTATCGTGGGGCCGGCAACCGGGACCTGGATCCGGGTGGTAAGGCGATCATCATACGCGGCGCGAACGGCGCCGAGGGGACGATCATCGATTGTGAGGGTCGGGGGCGGGGGTTCAACTTCCATCAGGGTGAGGATGCCAACACGATCATCGAGGACCTGACGATCACCAACGGGTTCGCCGACTTCGGCGGGGGCATTTCTTGCCAATACAGCAGCCCGTTGATTCGACGGTGCATCGTCACGGGGAACTCGAGTGATGATTCTGCTGCGGGAATAGGCTGCCACTACAGTGGGGCCCAGATCCTCAATTGCATCATCCGGGGGAATTTCGCGGATTCCGGCCCGGGTGGTATCGGGGCCTGGAGGGCTCCGAGTCCCGTGATCAGAAACTGCCTGATCGTCGGCAACTGGGCGGGCGATATCGCCGGAGGCCTTTACTTCCACGACGCCCTATCGGTCCTGGAGGGTTGCACGGTGGCAGCCAATACGTCGAGTGTATGTGGGGGAGGGCTTGCGAGTCACGGTTCATCGGCGGTCGTTGTAAGCAACTGTATTGTGTGGGGCAACACAGCTCTGGGGGGGCCACAGATCGCACTGGATCACAACACCAAGGGCTTGACGGTTGAGTACAGCGACGTGCAGGGCGGGCCGAATGATGTCTATGATCTGCGGATGGCGCCTAACCAGCCCTTTGTTCCCGGTGTGGGGCTGGTGAATTCGAAGCTGAACTGGGGTGAAGGCAATATCGATGCGGACCCGCTGTTCAAGGATCCGTACGGAGCGGACGGGGATGCGAATACGTGGCAGGACAATGATTATCACCTGTCGGTGTACTCGCCGTGCAAGAACGCAGGGGATCCGAACGGGGACTATGCGGGTCAGACGGACATCGACGGGGAGGCCCGGCTGATGGGCGGCCAGGTGGACATGGGAGCGGATGAGCGGTCGTACTTTTGGGTCGAGTGCGGCAGCGGCGGGGGCGAGGTGCTTGGTCTGCTGGCGATGATGGGGATGTGGTTCGTGCGGCGGCGGTGATTGTCAGCGGGCATTGGGCTTCTGTGTTTTGGCCAGGTTGTACGGGGACCTTCATTCGGCATCGACGGTGCGGTTGTCGGGGAAATGCCTCGCTACGTTCGGCGACAAGTGGGCCGGGTTGGTTCCTGCCTGGAATCCTTTGACGCACTTTCCTCTGATGCTACCAGTCAATGCGCGAGGTCACATTCGGCTATCAGCGGCGTCGTGCGGTTTCTCGTAGCACTTCTTCCCTGTGGATGGTCCATGAATCGAGGGAACGTGAAGCCGCTGCGCCCGTGAATTGGGTACGGTGGGGGTCGGGGTCTTGTCGCAGTGGGATTGTCGCCTGGGGTATGGCGTGGGGGTTCCATTCGGATGAGAATGTCTGGTGCGGAACCGTTCCGGGGTGGGGCTCGGCAGGGTTTGTGGGGCGTTGGGGGCCAATGACACATCGGGAGGTTGCGTGATGCATCTCGGCGAATTGACGCGTCGTTCGTTTCTGGAGAAAGGTCTGATCGTATCGGCAGGGGTTGGCATCGCGGCCCAGGCCGGCTCGGGGGTTCTGGCTCAGCAGGCGTCCGTGGTTCCGGTGGAGTTGGGGGCCGGTCAGAAGCTGAGGATTGCCATTCTGGGGTGCGGTAATCGCAGCCGCGCCCACATTACGGCCATCAATCAATGCGCCCAGGTCATGGAAGTGGCGGCGCTGTGCGACATTCTGCCGGAGATGCTGGAGGAGAAGCAGAAGCTGGTGAGGGGCGGGAAGCCTCGAATGTTCATGGACTACGAGAAGATGATCAAGGAGCCGGATATTCACGCCGTGGCGATTGTGCTGCCGAATACGCTTCACCGAGCGGCCACGATCGCCTGCCTGGAGGCCGGCAAGCATGTCTTGTGTGAGAAGCCGCTGACGCTGGAACTGAAGGACACGCGGGCGATCATCGAGGCGGCCAACCGGACGCGACGGGTGGTTCAGGTGGGCACACAGAATCGGCACGCGTCCGGATACGCAGTGCTGGCCGGCAAGCTTCGCGAGGGGCTGATCGGTTCGGTCTTGTACGGCTGGGCACAGACGTTCCGAAATGACTGGCGAAAGATCTATGCGGATCCGAAGGAGGACTCAAAGAAGAACTGGCGGATGAAACAGAGCGAAGGCGGGGCGGTCGTGTATGAAATGGGGATTCACACCTTCGACGTGTTCAACTGGTTCATCGGCAGCGAGCCCGTGGAAGTCAGTTGCATGGGCGGCGTTCACAACAAGAGGCTGGAAGCACGGGACTCCTGGGATCACGCCGGTGTGCTGGTGCGCTATGCCAACGGGGCGTTGATGACCTATGGCGGCAACCTTTACTCGTGCGGCGGGGCGGGTTCCGACATTCTGTTCGGTGACAAGTCTACGCTGGAGATCGGGCCGTCGGGATCGGATCGGGCAAAGGTTCGCAGCGGGGTGTATTGGAATCCACACGGCACGGTGGGTGCGGGCGGCGATCGGACGGAGGAGATCGCTCTTCCCAAGTCGAAGATGGATTCCTCCACGAGTCAGTACCTTCATTTTCTGGACGCGGTTCGTGGCAAGAAACCGCCGTTTCCATCGGCGAGCGACCACCTGCCCGCGGTATTGATCGCCCGTGCGGCGCTGATGTCACAGGCGGAGGGGCGGCACATCAAGGCCTCGGAGGTGACGTGAGCCGGGGGGGCTTCCCTCGGTCAGGGCGTGTCGACGATCGCACCGTGTTTGCGGAGGTCGGTTCGCAGGGTGTTGGTGTCGACGTCGACGAATCGGGTCTTCCGGGCGATCACTTGGGCGGCGGCCTGGCCGGCGGCTTCGCCCATGGCCATGCAGGGCGCCATCACGCGGAGCGGGCCGAGGACCGGTCGATCGACGCTGATCGCACGGCCGGGGCAGATCAGGTTGACGATCGGCCTGGGCACCATCACGCGATAGGGGATGGGCGTCAGCTCGGGCTTCTTGCCGTGGCCTGGGTTTGCACTGGGCTGCTTGGGGTCGGGCAGGTCCCAGCCGTAGGCCGAGAACCCGATGGTGTCCTGGAATCCCTTTCCTTCGAGCACGTCTTTGACGGTGAGCATGTAGGGGCCGCGGATTCGTCGGGTTTCGCGGACGCCGAGCATCGGCGCGACGGTCTTGACGTTCACCTTCTGGAAACCGGGGAAGTGTTTTCGCAGTATGGCCGTCAGGGTTTGCACTTCGTTTCGTCCGCGGACCATGCCCTGCGAGACGGACGCGCCGTCGGTTCCGTCGATGCCGACCAGGCGGATGGTGTTGATCATCATCGTGCCCTTGGTCTGGAGCTGCACGCTGATGAAGATGTCGTAGGGGAACGGCCACTCGCCGGCCTGGCGGAGCTGTTTGATCTTCTCGCGGAACCGCGGCTCGTCGTGTTTGTGGATGTAGTCGGACAGGGCGTCCTGGTCGACGTTGTCGACGTGGAAGATCAGCGAGGTGGGTGTCATGAGGCCGTCTTCGGGGCGGCCTTTGACCAGATCGCAGCCGCTGAGGGCGGCGATGTCGGCATCGCCGGTGGCATCCACGAAGGCAGTGGCGGGCACGGCGGCCAGGCCGCTCTTGTTGTGGATGATGACGTGCGTGATGCGATCGCCCTCGACACAGACATCGACGATGTGGGTCAGGAGCAGGACGTCGACCTTGGCGGCGGCGAGCCGTTCATCGAGACAGGCTGCCATACCGAAGGGGTCGAAGGGGATGCCGGCGTTCAGTTGTCCGGTGTGCCAGCCGTGCGGCTGGTACTTGGATGCGGGCGGTTGAGGGATGAGGGCGATGCCGCGTTGGGCTGCCTCTTCGGAGAGGGATCGAAAGACTCCGCCGACGACCCATCGGGAGCAGTCGTTGGAACGGCCGCCGAGCCAGTGGGAGACCAGCCCCGAAGTGCTCGTACCGCCGAGTTGGCCCTGGGCATCGATCAGGAGGACCTTCGCCCCGGCCCTTCGTGCGGCGATGGAGGCCGCGATGCCGGAGGGGCCCCCGCCGCAAACGACCACGTCGCAGGCACCCAGCCGCGGCAGGTCTCTATGGAAGGCGAGCTTCTGGGGATCGCCGGGAGCGGCTTGTAGGGACAGGGTGTGTCCGGTGAGGGTTGCGCCGGTGGCCAGTCCGAGGAAACGCCGTCGATTGAGATTCGTTTTCGGATTCATGACGACATTTCAGGATGGTTCGTCGGTGGCGTCAAGGCCGGGATTCTGGGTAGGGAGAGTGTGATCAGTTGTCGGCGTATGCCATATCGCGCGTTGGGCAATTCGGCGCAAGGGCATTGAACCGATGGAGACAAATGATGACAATGGTGCGCAGGGCGATGCGAGCGACGGCAGGAAGGGATTGCCAACCGTCATCGGAACGCTCATCGATGACACACTTCAGACGGTTAACCATCGCACGCGTCACTACGACTATTGTCAGACTGTGTCATTCCACCCCGACATTGGGGCCCGGCCCGGTGCAGGGGATGACGGTTTTCCGGGGTTTTCTATTGCGGACAGATGGTTACCGCGTGAGGAGTCTGGAATGAGCGCAGATCCGAGGCGTGCGCATCCGCGTTTCAAGGATGATCGCCGTGTGTGTTGTGCCCGCCTGGAGGAGGAGACGGGGGGTACCCTCGAGCTGGATGTCATCGACATGAGCGCCGGTGGGGCAGCGCTGTGTGGCCTGCGAAGCACACGCAACATCGCTAATCTGCCGCACGGCCAGCTCAAGCGAGGACATGTCAGCTTCAGTGTGCCTTCGACGGCAAAGGGAAAAGCTCTCAAGATGGTGGACGTGGGCTCGTATGAAGTCGTTCGGGAGTGGCCGCCCAATCTGGGCAATGATGCCGGCATCGCCATTCGGTTCAGGAAGCCTCGCAAAGAGTGGACGAAGCTGATAGCGGATGAGCGATTCCTGGCGAGCCTCTAGGCACGCTTAACCCTCTGCCGGCCGATCGAACCGGGACCGAACAGCGATGCGCGGTCTTCGGAGTGGGCGGTCTATCGGCAGGACGACTGCACTTCGTTGTTGACCTTTTCTCTCCAGGGCCGGTGTGGCCTACTGGGCTGTCGAGACAACCACCGAGGGGGCTCGACCGTCCCACGGCAGTACCGTGTCATTCCAACGTATCTCCTTGAGTCCGGGGCATGGCGGCACGTGAAGGACCCGTCGTTTCGGCTCAAAGCGAAACTTCGACGAGAAGGACACCGTCAGGGCGGTCGGGTTTGTTGCGAGGCCGGCCCGGATCGTGACAGGACCGAACTCTGTGGGGATGTTTTCGAACCGGGTCTGGCGATCTGCTCGCAGCCACGTCAGGGGCATCACCCGCAGCAGGTGTAACTCGTCGTCGGCGATCTGGTCGTCGACGACCGCCAGCCGCGCCAGAAAGGCGCCAAGTCCTGCGGGAATGACCAGTCCGGTGATTCCGCCGCGGGTTTCACATGAGACGAAGGTCCTTCGAGAGACCGATCCGGTCAAGAGGCTGTACATGCCCTCCAACATTCGGTTGCGATCGGCCATGGCGTGCGAGTGGAAGACGTTCCAACTGTAGCACGGCTCCCAACTGGACATCTCGTGTTGCAGGTAGGGCATCAGCCCGTATTGGGGCTCGGCGCGGGCCTGTTGCACCTGCGGTCCTGTTCGGAACCATGCCCGGGTGGCCTCCATCAGCTCGTCGCTGGCGTCCACCAGGCCGGAGTAGACGAGGAACAGCGGCCCGGTGTCGAGGTAGAACACGTGCCGCGTCTCGCCGGGCTGGTCGCCGTGGAGCGACGTGGGAACCATCGGAAACTCGCGGCCGCCGGCATCCTTCCAACGCGGCATGCGGGCGGTCTTGTCGCGCAGGGCCTTCTGGAAGTCCTCGCGGTACATCTGAGCTTCTTTGGCAAACTCGGCGGCCTGAGGGTGCCTGGCCCTCTGCATGACCTTGATGGCCGCACGGAGTCCCTTGTACATCCAGCCGTCGTTCCAGACGGCCTGAATCTGTGTCTTGTTGTCCGTCGCCACCGCCGGCGGCATGATGCCGGGATACCCCTTGTGATTGCGGATCGCCCTGGCGTCGCGGATAAACTCGCACGCCTTGACGATCGACGGCAGCCAGCGATCGGTGAAGGATGCGTCGCCGGAGAGCAGGGCGTGTTCGCTGATGGCGTACAGGAGTGCGCCGTGGTCGCTGAGCCAGTCGATCGACGTCAGGCTCTTGGGCGAGCTCAAGTAGCCTGGGTGGAGCTTGAAGCTTCCGCCTGGCGGAACGACGGTTCCCTGTCGCGTTCGGAAGATCTCGAGGTGGCGAGCGGCGAAATCGTGGTAGCCCATGAGGTCGACGAGCATGACGCTGGTCATCGCGAAGGGCGTTGCCCACAATGCGGCGTATTGCAGCGAGCCGGTCAGCAGCGAATACTCGCCCGATACGGGGTGCTTCTCTGAGATGATTCTAGAGAGCTTGAGACTGTGCCGGATTACGTCGTTGATGAGTGGTTCGGGCGTGTCGATGTGGGCGGCCGTCTGGGGTTCGATCGACCAGGCGCGTTTCGCCTCGTCCAGGGCGCGATCACGGCCGATCGCCAGTTCGGCGTCGAAGGCGTCCTTCGCCGCCGGTATTGCAGGCACGAGCAGGTCCACATGTTCGCCGGGTCGGGTGTCGAGGAGGATCGAGAGGACGGCGTCGCGAGCCGTAGGCTGGCCAGCCTTGTAGGAGATGCGGGCCCGGGAGCCGGGCGCAACGCCGAGCCGGACCTTGCCGTCGGGTTCGACCAGCCGCAGGGAGCCGCCCTCGTCGGATGTGGAAAGCTTCCGCGGATACGCCGACTGATCCGGCACGAAGTGGATGTTTGCCAGATACGCCATGGTGGTCTGGATGTGCGGGGCATTGATTTTGACGGCGAAGCCGTGCTGCGGCTCCAGCGGCAGCGGGTCGCAGCGCCCCGCGATGGACAGGCGGACCCATGCGAACAAGGGCTCGCGTCCCGTCTCGACCTTGCCGGCCCCCGGCAGGTGCGCGAAGACCTCCTCACGCAACTGGATGCCTTCCTGCGACCACTCACTCCACAGGACCGGCACCTCCGTGTCCACCCAGCCTTGCCGGACGCCGCCGGTGTCACGCGTGACGAACGGCGGCGAGCTGTATCCGCCGTTCGGCGACGGCACAATGGTCAGTTGGACGCCGAGGCCGTTGAACATGGGCAGCCGGCCCCACGGATTGGGGTTGGCGATGATCGTTCCGTTGAACAGGACGTTGAATCGCAGCGGATGGTCCTCCCAGCCGATCGGCGTCCAGTAGTCGCGGAGGTCGGGCCACCAGCCGCACGCGATCTGGGCGGTGGGTTCGGCCGGGCCTTCGACGGCGTAGGCCGGCGACGGCCGATCGAACAGCATGAGGGATGTCAGAAGAACACCGCACATCCGGCCACACCATCGACGGCTGCGTTCGAGGTCCATTCTCATTGTCCTCCCATCTGCATGTTGTGTTGATTCTGGTTCAGGCACGGGGGCTTCCCGACAGAACTATGGCGGAGCTTGCGTGATCGTTCAAGCACAAATAGGTGGATTCGGCATGGCCGGCGCCCTGTCCTGAGGTCGGGGGCATGGCTGGAATTCACAGATACGTTTGACAAGAAGCGTAAATGTGGTATACTGTACTAGTACAACTAATACAGTTGGGAGACATGCTTGGCCCTGGAGATTCGAGTTTCGTCCGGTAGTTCGACGCCGATCTTTCGGCAGATCATCGATCAGATTCGCCACGGTGTGGCCCGTGGTGTCTACAGGCCGGAGGATGTGCTTCCGAGTATCCGGACGCTCGCCGAGCAGCTTGTCATCAATCCGAATACGGTGGCGCGGGCGTACGGCGAGTTAGTCCGCGACGGGGTGATCGAGGCGCGTCAGGGCCGCGGCTTCTTCATAGCAGATCGGCGTCAGGTGTATTCGGATGCGGAACGCCATCGGCGGTTGGACGAGGCGCTTCGATCGTTTCTCAGCGAGGCCCTGGTGTTGAACTTCTCGGCGGACGAGATCCGTTCGGCGGTGGACCGCGGGCTCTCCGGCCTGCAGCCGAAGGCTCCCAAGCGAGGTAAGAGCGATGGCTGATCCCGTGATCGAAACGCGAGGGCTGACCCGTTATTTCGGCCGCAAGTGTGCCGTGAACGATCTCGGCATCACGGTTGAGCGGGGTGGGGTTCTCGGCTTTCTTGGCCGGAATGGCTCGGGCAAGACGACCACGATTCGCATGCTTCTCGGGCTGCTCGAACCCACGCGAGGCTCGTGCCGAGTGCTCGGGTGCGACAGTGCCGGCTTGTCGCCGGAGGTGCGGGCTCGGATCGGGTACCTGGCGGAGGGGCACAGCCTTCTCGGCTGGATGCGGGTCGGCGAGTGCGGCAAGTTTCAGTCGCGGTTCTTCGAGCGGTGGAATGATGGAGTCTTTCGTGGGGTCATCGACTACTTCCGCCTCGATCCGAAGATGCAGGCGGGCAGCCTGTCGAAGGGCGAGCGGGCGGGGCTGTGTCTGGCGCTTACTCTGGCGCCGGAGCCGGAGCTGCTGATTCTGGACGATCCGGCGCTGGGTTTGGACCCGGTGGCCCGGCGGGCGTTGCTGGAGGCGATGGTGTACGTCACGCAGCGTCAGGATCGGACGATCTTCTTCTCATCGCATCTGCTGAGCGACGTCGAACGTGTGGCCGACCGGATCGCCGTGCTCGATGGCGGGCAACTGCGGGCGTGCTGTTCGCTGGATTACTTCCGTGAGCACGTTCGGCGGCTGGTGCTGTACTTTTCGGATCGTCCGCCGGAACTGCCGGCGATTTCCGGACTGCTGGACAGTGCCTGTACGGAGAACGAGGTGGCCGTGACGTTCGTCGGTGATGAGGGGGCCGTCGAGGAGCGGTTGGGCAGTTTGGGTGCCGATCGTATCGAGCAGGTGCCCATCGATTTGGAGGAGGCGTTTGTCAGCTACGTCGGCAACCGGGGCAGCCGCAGCTTCCTGGTTCCGGCTTCGGGAGGCCCATCATGAGAGCGATCATCTGGAAGGAGATTCGCGAGAACCTCAAGTGGGCCGTTCTGTGGATGCTGGGCGTCACGCTGGCCATGGCCTGGGTGCTCTATTCGACACGAAATCCAGGGTGGTATCCCGGCCATGTGCTGATGTGCGAACACTTCAAGATGTGGACGATGCTCGGCGCCGCTGCGGGGGCAACGCTGCTGGGGCTCCTTCAGACCGTTCCGGAGTTCTGGCGCGGGCAGTGGGCGTTTCTGATCCATCGGCCGATCACGATGCGGGGATTGTTCTTCGGCAAGGTCGTCGGCGGGCTTGTGTTGTACGGGGCGGGCATGCTGTTGCCGTTGTGTGGCGCGGTGGTCTGGGCAATGATCCCCGGCCGTGTTGCGGCGCCCTTCTCCTGGCGGGCGACTCTGCCCGCGGTGGCCGATATTCTTGGCGGCGTCGCATTCTACTTCGCCGCTTTGCTCATAGGGATGCGCCAAGTGCGTTGGTACGGCAGCCGGGTTCTGCCCCTGGCGTTGGCGATCTGCTGCGAGGCCTTGGTCATGGGGGTTCCCGAGTTCTGGCAGGCGGTGATTGTGGTGGCGGTATCCGTGGGCATCCTCGCCGCCGCTGCCTGGGGCAGCATGGCTGCCTCGGGCCAATACCGATCGCAGCCCGTGTGGGCCAAGGCTGCCTTGGGGATCGTCCTGTGTGTCGGGGTGACGTGCATCGGGGGCATTGCTGCGGGAATTGTGGAGGCGTTCATAGAAAGGCCTCCGGGCGAGGTCTCGGCACACTCTATGGACAAGGAGGGCCGCATTCTCTGTTTCAGCTACGATAGCCAGAGCGGCGTGATTCGTAGTGCCAACCAGGTTGGGGGCGGTGCTGGGGACATCCATAAGGGGAAGGTTTTCTACGAGTTGCTGATGAAGGAGTTGTTGCAGTTCAGCTGTCTTCGAACGGAGTCGCCTAGTGGTTCGGGAACCTATCGCTCCAGCTGGCGATTCTTCCCGATGCCGTCTTTGTCAGCCCCCTGGTACTACGTTCCCTCGGAACGGTTGCTCGTCGGATATGACAGCAAGACCCAGCGCCGCAGTTGGACGGCCGGTCCCGGCGGTCTGAGTCTGGGTTCCGTTCCTCCGTCGGAGCGGTTTCCCGAAGGGATGCCGTGGTGTTTCTGCACTCGGGACTACACGTGTATCCTTGTGTTTCCGTCTGCTGTCTATTCCGTGAACAGCAGCCGGTCGGAAGTCAGGGTACTGATGCGTGGCACCCGGGAGGAGCCTGTGCTTGGTGCCGGGTTGTTCGGGGCCGATTCCGGCACTGGAGGGGCAGGCGATTCGGTCGGAGTCGTCACGGCGAAACATATCTACCTGTTTGGCTCTGTCTTGACGTCTCCCACCTGCTTCGCGAACGACGTGTCGTCCAAGGAGTATCCGAACGTATCGGCGGCCGCCTTGCCTAAGGGCGGCTATGCGATCTGGCTCCGACCGTCCTACTCAGCCCGCTCGCCATCGAAGAAGCCGGAGCATGTCATCGTATTGTCGGAGACCGGTGCGGTGTTGAAACGCTACGATGTGCCGCCGACCGTGTGGCCGTCGTCGGCTCCCACCTGGACCGAGGCGACGTTTTGGGCCCTGATCACTCCCATCGCCGGCCTTCTGGCCTTCGTGCTGATCGGGGCCATGATCGGGGATCCGGTTGTCTTTCCAGGGATGAGCGATCATCCGGGCGTATGGGCCTATGCGGCCTTCATACTGATCGTTGGTGCGGTTCTGTGGGCGCTGTTGGCATTTGGCATTACGCGTCGCTATCTGATCACCAGGCGTCAGACCTGGGGGTGGGCCGTCGCAGGCTTTGTTCTGGGGCCGGTCGGTGTGATCACACTCCTGATTCTCAGAGACTGGCCGGCTCGCGTCACATGTGCTTCGTGTGGGCGGATGCGCGTTGTGGATCAGGATCGGTGCGGGCACTGTGGCGCGGCCTTTCCGCCGTCGGCACCGACGGGGAGGGAGTTGTTTGATGGGCACATGTCCGAAGCGACTTCTGTTCCGATGTAACTGTAGGCAAGAGATTGTATAATCTATGTGTTCGAGGTGCGGCATGACCTATCGAGGAACGGTGCGCAACGGAGTCGTAGAATTAGAGCCCGGCGCCGATCTGCCGGACGGAATGGTCGTTCGCGTGGAACCCGCCGTTGCGTCTGAGGCCGAGCAGGGGGCCGATGGCCAACTGCCTCTGTTCTTTCGAGCGGGCCGTAACGCTGCGAAGACAGGCATACCGGACCTCGCAACGAACATCGATCACTACCTCTATGGACATCCGAAGGTGAGCGATGCCCGCTGAGACGGCCTTCCTCGATACGAGCGGGCTCGTGGCCCTGCTTAATGTGGATGACTGGCTTCACGAACGAGCGGTAGAATCCTTCGAGGCGATAGGATCGCGACGCGGTGTCGTCGTCACCACAAATCTGGTTCTGGCCGAGCTTGCCAACAGTCTTGCCCGAACGGGCGCGCGGAGCCAGGCGGCTTCGTTCATTCGGGAGATCCTTCGTGAGCCTCGTGCACGCGTCATTCACGTGGAAGCCAGTCTGTTTCTGATGGGCCTCAAACGGTATGAAGACTGTACCGACAAGGGATGGGGCCTGGTCGATTGCGTCAGTTTTGAATTGATGCGGCAGGAGGGGATTCAGAACGCGTTCACTAGCGACCACCACTTTGAACAAGCAGGCTTTCACTGCCTACTACGTCACGCCCAGCGGTCTGCCTCCTAGCTGAGACACAGACGGGCAGCCCATTTCTGTGGGAGCGTCCCCTAGCCTTCATCTCCCCGCAACCTACTCACTTCTCCCGGGGGGCCGGTGTGCTGTGCGGGCTCCGGCAGGAGAACCGAGACCGCGGCGGCGGGCAGGAAGAGGAATCCGGAATAGAACAGGGCAAGGCGGTAGTCACCGACCTGAGAGAACAGGCCGAAGAAGACGGTGCCGAAAGCGGCGACGACGCGGCCGATGTTGTAGCAGAAGCCCGCGCCGGTCGTTCGGAGCAGTGTCGGGAACAGCGGCGGCATGTACATGGTGAAGAGGGCGAAGACGCCCTGGCAGACGCCGATCGCGGACAGGAAGTACAACAGAACCTGGTGATCGCGGGGGACGCCGTAGGAGACGGCCACGCACGTGCAGTAGGCCAGACACATGACGATGATGGCCCTTCGGTAGCCCATCCACCTTGCGATTGATGCGGCCAGGAAGTTGCCGGCGACGGAAGAGGCCACCACGATGATCATGGCTTTGCTGACCAGTTGGCCGATCTGCGATGGGCTCCATCCGGCCAGCCCCGCGAGGTGGCGGAGGTGCTGGATGTACCAGAAAAGGAACGCCCAGTGGGCCGTCAACGATAACGCACAGACCAGGAGCGTCAGCACGGTGGTCCGTCGGACGCTGCCTTGAAACAGAGCGGCAAAGCCAGGGGTATCTTGAGCACGGCTCTGTCTGGCCGTGTGCCATTCCTCGGACTCCGGGACGGCCCGACGGATCCAGAAGACCATCAGTGCCGGCAGGACGCCGACCAGGAAGACGGTGCGGTTGGGAAAGCCGGCGTATGCGAGGGTCCAGTAGGCGAGGCAGGCGATGAGGATGCCGCAGTTGCCACCGGTCTGGAGGACGGCAGCGATCCACGGCCGCCAGCGGCGTGGCCACGTCTCAGAGAGCAGCGATGCCCCGACGGCCCACTCACCCCCGATGCCCAGTGCTGCCAGGAAGCGGAAGATGAAGAGTTGCCACCAGGCCTGCGCGAAATAGGACAGGCCGGTGAACATGGCATAGGTGAGGATCGTCAGCGCGAGCGTCCGCGTGCGACCCAGGCGATCGCCGAGTCGTCCGAAGAATCCGCCGCCGAGGGCCCAGCCGATCAGGAATGCCGCCTGAATCCACGAGCTGTAGAAGCCGACGCTGGGGTCCTTGGCGGAGACGCGAAGCAGTTCGGCGACGAAGGGCATAGCAACGAGCGTATAGAGGTGCATGTCGAGGCCATCGAACAGCCAGCCGAGCCACGCGGCCAGGCCGGACTTCCACTGTGCGGAGGAGAGGTCTCGCCAGTTGTTGACCTCGCGGTCGGAGTGGGATGAGTCGGGGGGCGGAGTGCGATCAGAATCGGACATGGCGGGGTCATGCTACTCGGGCGGGATGTGTTCGCCAAGGGACTGGATAAGGGACGATATGCCTCTGACTCTTGGAGCCGGATGCCGATGCCCTTGAATGTCTTACTGGCTTATGTAAGAATACAACATGTAAGAAGTAGAGTTCTTCCGAACGGCATTTGTCGAGAGGCATGGTTATGCGAGTGACTTCCAAGGGGCAAGTGACGATTCCTGTGGAAATACGAGAGAAGACAGGCCTGCTTCCGAATACAGAAGTGGAATTCATCCTGATGGGGGAGAAGGTTGTTCTTCGGAAGGTGGCCAGTCGCCGAAGTCGGGGTGCCATGTTGGTTGCTTCGATGCGGGGTCGGGCCACTCGGAAGATGTCGACAGACGAAATCATGTCTCTCACGCGGGGTGAGTAGTGGCCCTTATTATGGTGGATTCCAACGTTCTCCTGGACGTCCTGACCGAGGATCCCCAATGGTACGTCTGGTCCAGCAGGATCCTCGACGAGTATGCGGACGCGAACACGTTGGCGATCAATCCGATCATCTATGCGGAGGTATCCGTTTCATTCGATCGCATTGAGGACCTTGATCAGGCATTGCCAGAAGCCATGGTCCAGCGAAGGCACATCCCGTTGGAGGCGGCCTTTCTGGCGGGCAAGTGCTTCGTGAAGTACCGTCGCCTGGGTGGCGAGAAGAAGTCGCCGCTTCCGGACTTCATCATTGGTGCGCACGCATCGGTTGAGCGGATGCCGCTGATCACGCGGGACGTCGGTCGGTACAAGACATACTTTCCGACGCTCAAGCTGATCTGTCCCTGATGTCCTTCCTGGCTGAAGTCCTCGCCCGCATTCAATCCATGTACCTGATTTGTGGCCAACTCGGTTGATCCACTACTGGATCGTGGAACACGTGCCCCTACAATGCCGGAGGTCCTGGCTCATCGTGCCGGACTTGAAGGGAGACGAGTCGTGCGAAGGATTACCTGGCTGTATGTCGGCGTTGTTTGTATCACCGGGGCTTGGGGCGCCGAAGTTTCTCCGCCGCCGAAGGCCGGCTATCCGTTGATCGACGCGATGTCGTACGAGAATGATCAGGCCGCTCGTGCGGCCTGGCGGCCGATGGCGGGCAGCGCCGATGTTTCGGTCGTCAAGATCGACGGCACACCCGTGTTGAAGATGCCCTGTGCGTTTACGGGGACCCAGGTCGAAAGGGCTTCATGGGACCGGTCGGTGTCGTTGGACCTGTCCGGCTGCCGGGGGATCCAGTTCAACGTGTTCTGCCCGGACCCGTCGCCGATGTCGTATGGCACCTGCTACTTGCAGAGCGGCGGCGGCTGGTATGCGGTTACCTTCTCGATTCAGTCGGGGAAGACCTGGCAGACGATCGCGATTGATAAGGAGGCCGCACGAACCGAGGACAAGCCGGCCGGATGGGGTCGGATCACGACGATTCGGTTTTCGGCCTGGCGGGGCAAGGACACCGACACGACGATCTATCTGGCCGGTCTGGGCCTGTTGGGGAACGATGCCAGGATCGCGGTGCTGCGGGCGGATTCGGCCGCGAAGACGGCATCCAGCGAGCACAAAGGGGTGTGCGCACAGACAGAGGGCATGGGGAGCCTCCTGAGGGAGTTGGGCCTCGCGTACTGCACGATCAGCGATCTTGACATGACGGGCGACAGTCTGAAGGGCAAGTTGCTGGTGATCCTGCCGCACAATCCGAGCATGCCTGACGAGGTTGCAGAGCGGCTGGAGGGCTTTCTGCGAGGCGGCGGCAAGCTACTGTGTTTCTACGCGCTTCCGGAGAAGTTGCGCCCGCTCGTGAACATCGGCGGGGGCCGGCATATCAAGGAAAGCCGATCGGGGCAGTTCGCCGCAATCCAGACGGACCCCAACGTCGTGCCGGGGGCGCCGGCCGTCGTGAAGCAGCGTTCGTGGAATATCAGCGAGGCAATTCCCGTCGAGGGCAAGAGCCGCGTGGCTGCCGTATGGCATGACGACCAGGACAAGTCGACCGGCCAAGCGGCCGTCGTGGTGGCCGACAACTGCGTGCAGATGACGCACATCCTTCTAACCGACGGTGCCCCCAACAAGCGGCATCTGGTGTTGGCGATGATCGGCCGACTCGCTCCCGAGTTGTCTTCGGAGGCGATGCGGCACGCGGTGGATTCGATCGGCCGGTTCGGGCCGTACGCGGGGTTCGAGGATGCCCGGGACAAGGTTCGCTCGATGGCGGTGGGCAACGAGACCGTCGTGCGGTTGTTGGATCAGGCGGCCCAGCTTCGCGATGGGGTGTCCGGCCTCGGGACGGCCGGCAAGTACAGTGAGGCACTGGATGCAGCGGAGAAGGCCAGGCGGTGGATGTTGGAGGCGTACTGTGCCGCGCAGAGGCCGCTGAAGGGTGAGCACCGTGCGTTCTGGTGCCACAGCGCGTTCGGGGTCGACGGCATGACATGGGACGAGGCGATCAAGGTGCTCGCCGACAACGGGTTCACGGCGATCCTGCCGAACATGCTTTGGGGCGGTGTCGCCTTCTATCCGAGCACGGTGCTGCCCGTTGCCGAAGCCATCAAGGACAAAGGAGACCAGATCGCGCAGTGTCTGGCGGCCTGTAAGAAGTACGGCGTTGCCTGTCACGTCTGGAAGGTGAACTGGAACATGGGTTGGGCGACGCCGAAGGAGTTCGTCGAGGAGATGACCCGGCAGGGTCGGACGCAGGTTCGATTTGACGGCAAGCCAGAGGCCCGATGGTTGTGTCCGTCGAATCCGATCAATCAGAAGCTCGAGATTGACGCGATGGTTGAGGTGGCCACGAAGTACGATGTGGACGGCGTTCATTTCGACTACATCCGTTATCCCGACGGGAACGGGTGCTTCTGTAATGGGTGTCGCGAACGTTTCGAGAAGGCGCTGGGCAAGAAGGTTGAGCAGTGGCCGGGCGACCTTCGCCGGGGTACGTGCCAGGATCCGTGGCTGGACTTCCGCCGACAGCAGATCACGACGGTGGTGGCCGGCGTGGCCGAGGCCGCTCGGAAGGCGAGGCCGAACGTGAAGATCTCGGCCGCGGTGTTCGACAACTGGACGACGTATCGTGACTCGATCGGGCAGGACTGGAAACTGTGGTGTGAGAAGGGCTATCTCGACTTCGTCTGCCCGATGGACTACACCTCGAGCAATCGCCACTTTGAGGAGATGGTCTCAAAGCAGGTCGTCTGGGCCGGCACGGTGCCGTGTTATCCCGGCATCGGCCTGAGCGTCTGGCATCCGAAGAACGACGTCTGCAAACTGATCGAGTTGATCCACATCACTCGGAAGTTCAAGACCGGCGGATTCACGGTCTTCAACTATGGCGTTGCCGAGGCGAAAGAGATCGTTCCGCTGTGCGGGACGGGGGTTACGAAGAGACAGTAGGCCGAGGAACCATATCGCTTCTCATTGGAGGTTCCGTTCGCTAAGGAAAGGAGTGCATTGTGTGGCTGATGACCAAGTACGGTTTCTACTCGATCGTGCAGAAGCAGGGGGGGGAATTCCACGTGCGGAGCCGTGAACTGCGCGATCTAGAGAACCTCGTCGAGCGGGTACCGTTGCCCGGTGCGGAGATCATTTCAAGTGAGTCTGCAGACTACGCTTTCCGCGTGATCGTTGATCGCGATAGCGTGCTGGCGATTCTGGCATTCCTTGGGACAACGCTTGACTACGACAACTTCAAGGCCTGCGTCGGTCGAACGCCGGACCAATCACATAAGCCATATCACAAGGTCTGGCAGGTACTCGCGGACGCCCTTGGGGCGTATGGAGAGCCCGGCCGAATTCGTGGGAAGGATCGAGAGTAGAGTGTCGAGCCATCAGGATAGGTACCATTGCCTTCCGGTAGCAATGGATGAAGGCAGGCAATTGTAGATCATTCAAACCTATGGAAATGTTGACAATGGCAGTGTCGAATTCTGGATGGGCGACGGTGATGATCCTGCTCAGATACTGCCGGGGTCATTCTGTCTCTTCTTCTGCTTCCCTCTTGTCGGTTTCGACGCATCTCTGGTGTTGACACTCTCTTTGGGCTCGAATAGAAAGTGTGCGAACGGGATCGTATGTGTAGGCATATCGTAGGGGTAGGAATGATGAATCGTTATTGGATTGGAACGAAGTGTGTTCTGGCCACCTTCCTGGCGGTGTGGGTCTCTTTGGGCTCGACGGGGTGTTCGAAGCGGACGCTGAGCTGGACGAGCCTCAGCGAGACCTCTGGAAGACTGGGTTCGACGAAGCGTGTGGCTGTTGCCGCATCGGCGACCGCCGGGGATGAGGAGGGGATGTTCGGTGCTCATACCGGGGAGTTTGCCTCGATCATCTCAGCGGAGTTGTTGGCCAGAGGCTACCGCATCACCATGCTGAGGGACACCGGTCACGGCGGGCACTCGGCGAGGACGAAGGAGGTTCTGACGGCTCGGGCCGACACGCAGCCGGTTGCGAAGATCGAACGCGAGACGACGTCGGGCGGAGGTGACATGACCGCCCGGCAGGGTGCCGCGAAGGACGTCGGGGCTGATCTCTTATTTGAGTTTACGATTCAATCCAGTCAGAAGATGGTCATGCACACGAGCGTTTCGCCGATTCCCATCGTTCCTACCAAGTCCACGATGGAGTGGAAGCGTCAGATACGGCAGATCACCTTGAACGTTACCTCGGTGGCGGATCAGGTCATTCTGGGGACAACCACCGTTCACTTCAGCAGTCCGACGGACAAGATTCAGAATGCGGTCAAGGACCTTCTGCTCGGTCTGGACATGATGCGTCAGGGCAAGCCCACGTCGCAGGTAGAACTGACGGGTCCGGCGGGCGTTCTGCCAAAGTGATTCGTATGGCGTCAGCCTCCGTGACTCTTGCGTCAGCACCTCGCCTACAGTTCGAGCAGTTCCGGCACATTGGCCTGTAGCCAGCGGCGAATCTGCTCCATATCGGCTTCCGTGCACGAGGTGTATGGGCCTCGGCACCGGAGGTTGGTCTTGAGGAAGCCGGCAGTTCTTCCCAGCACGCGGTCGATGGCCGAATCGAGGCATCCCTTCTCCGAGACGGGCGCCAGTCCGTCGACGAAGAAGCGTCGAACGGCGTCGGTCATGGGCCTGAGCGATTCCCAATCACGCGCGTACAGCAGATCGAACATCTTGAGGGTGTATCGCGGGTTCAGGTAGACCAGCGAGCTGCAACAGCCGATTGCGCCGTGTGGGCCGAGCTCGCAGATGAGGTGTTCGCCGACGAAGACATTACAGAATTCGCTGATGGCCGCACAGCCCTCTTTCGAGCAGCCCAGCGTCTCCTCGTTGCTCTTGACCATGAGCACATTGGGGATCGCTTCGTGGATGCGGCGGTGTACCTCCAGCGGGATGGCTCGCTTGGCGCGGAGCGTTTCGTAGATCGAGATGGTGATGTCGGGGACTGCCTCGGCCACCTCGGTGTAGAAGCGGACGATTTCGTCGTCGGTGAGTGCCATCCAGAAGGGCAGGGCGACCTGGATCGCGTCCGCGCCCCGGTCCCGTGCGTAACGGGCTCGCCGGATGGCCCCGCGGGTGAAGGTCGATGTGCACCCGATCATCACCGGCGTTCCGGCCTGTCTGCATTCGGCGATTGCGGCATCCGCGACGGCCGCGAATTCCTCGAATTCCATCGCGTAGAACTCACCGGTAGTGCCTCCGGTATAGACGCCCGGGATGCCGGCAGTGCAACACCGGGCGACGTCGTGGCGATACGTCTTCTCATCGAAGGAGCCGTCATCCTTCCATGCCACGGGCAGTCCTGCCCAGGGGCCGCGAAATGTCTTTCGAGTGAGCATCGTGTCTCCTTTGTCGTTGTACTGTTGTCTGCCGGTTACCGCTCTGGCGAAGGGGCCGCGTATTTGCGGTATGCCGCCTGTATCTCCGCGTCACTCAGCGCACGGTCGTAGAGCTTCACCTCGTCCAGCAGGCCGGTGAAATGCGCCGGGTGATCGAGTTCGTATGTGCCGAGGCAGAGCGGGAATCGGCTCCGGTTGATGGGGCCCGGGCGCGACATCTGGCCGCGGCACTGGCCATCTACATAGATCTTCATGACCTTTCCGTTAAACGTGCCGGCCATGTGGACCCACCGTCCCGTCGGCAGGGGGGCATCGGCTTTGAGGTGGTGGCTCCAGTCGGTCTGCGGCACTTCGAAACAGGGTTTTCCTGCCAAGACTCCCAGCCTGTATCCGCAGTTGATGCCGCCGCCGAACACTCGGTTTACGAACCATTTGTTGTCCTGGCCGGTCTTGTCGGTCTTCACCCAGCACTCCAGCGTCAACGCGCCGGGTGGCGAGAGCAGGGGGTTGTTCTCGACCTTAACACCCCCTCCGGTGCACACAAGGGCCTTGCCGTCGATGCCCTGGGTTCGGCTTGCGCGGTGGAGCTTTCCGCCCAGGCCGTGGCCGGCGTAGTCGTAGGTGATCGGGTTGCCGTCGTCCTCGTCGAAGGCCCACCAGGCGATCAGGTTCTTTGGCGGCGTGCCGGATTCGTGGACCCGTTTGGCCAGCATCGGGCGAAGCTCTTCATCCTGCTTGAGGTGGGTTCGGAAGGCTGTGTCGTAGGGGCCCATACCGATGTCCTCGGGGATGAGGTCCAGATGGGGTTCGCGGTCGCCGGCGATCACCTTGCGAACGGCGTCGAGATATCCGAATCCGTATTCGCGGTAGGGCGCGATGTAGTGGCCTTCGCCCCACTCGTTCCAGTTGTCCAGGAGGAGCACCTTGCTGCCGAGTTCGTCGGGGGGCAGGGTCGTGACGAAATCCTTCGCCTTCTGAAGGAGCCGTTCGTAGTCGGCGGGCGGGATGGTCCAGATGCTGCCCTCGTCGGCCCAGCCGCTCCAGCCCTGAGACACCGTGACGATTTGCGGGATGATGCCGAGTTCCTGGGTTTTGGTGATGGATTGCATTTGCTCTGCGATGGCTCGGTCGGGTTTCGGGCTGTTGCCGACGTACCAGCAGTAGGCGAAGGTGTAGTCCAGTCCGAGCTGCTTCATGAGGCGGAGGTGTTTGGGATCGAGGCCTCGGTATTCACCGAGAAGATACAGGCCGTTGAACCCCGCATCGCGGCAGGCCTGTCGCATCTTCGCGAACGCCTTCGAGACGTTCTCGGCTCCGTGCAGGTCGTCAATGAGGAACTCGGGACGGTAGATGAACAGCAGCGGCTTGTTGTCGATCTTCACATAGCTTGGATGCCTGAAGTAGTTGGTGATCCAGTAGGGCAGCAGGTTCGTCATCAGGTCGTTTTCATCGGCCACGCCCGCCCGGCCGCGCGACTGGTTTTCCCACATGATGGTGAACCGCATCTTGTCGACGAACTTCGATTTGAAGAGGGCGTCGTGAATGGCGGTGGCGAACTGGGTCTGGACCGGCCCGCCCTGACTTGTTCGGTACCAGCAGTAGACGAAGAACGAGACGCCGTGTTCGACGGCCCATTTCGTCTCCCAGTCGGCCACCTCGGGGTTCTCCTGGGCGTAGAAGCCCAGGGCGGGCGTCCGCTCGGGATGCTTGAGGATGTTCGCCCACATGCCGGGTTTGTCGGCCTCCCACAATGGGCAATGGTGTGCGCCGACGAGGAGGGGCGTCTTGACGGGACGGGGCTGCGGGATATAGGGCAGCTTCTTTGATTCAACGGCGTCGAGGAATGACATCTTGAGGGATGCCTTCGCGACCGCCGCGGAAGGTGCGGAGACTTCGAGAACGAGTTCACACGACATGGCGGCATCGGCTTCGATCTGCCAGGAGAGTTTCTTGCGATCGCCGGGGGTGATGCGAACGGGCGTTGGTGTGTCCGTGTCGATTACTCGGACGCCCCGGGGGACGATGAGGTTTTGGTTGGCCGTGGCCTCGACGTCTCCGGTGTTCTCGATGACGGCTACGACCGGCGACGGTCGTCGAGCCCGGCAGATCGGTGTGTCCGGCAGGAATCCGGTGACGCGGAACTCAACCAGGGCCGCTTGCGTGGAGGGTGTTGTGGCCGGCTGGGGGGCGGCGAGGGTGATCGATGTCAGGCTCGAAAGCACGCTGAGACAGAGGAACTGAATTCGCATCATGGGCTCCAAGACGATTACAGATACTAGCCGGAGAGCTTCGTTTGCTTTCTATGCCGGCCTGCTCCAGGCGATTCCCGGCGTTCGCGTCGATGTCATGGCGGTTCCCACCATGCCATGGCGTCCGAGCCGTCGCCCGTGAGGATTTTGCCGATCGCTGTGAGCGTGGTCAGATCGATCACATGGACGCCGTCGCGGTGTTCGCAGCCGACGAAGACACGGCGGCCGTCGGGCGAGAGTTCCAGACCGATCGCGCGGCTGCCGACGGGGATTCGCTTCAGTTCTTTGTGGGTATTCGCATCGATGACGATCAATTCACCTTTCTCGGCCCAGCTTGCGACGAGGGCGAGTCGGCCGTCGGGTGTGAATCGGATGCGGACGGGCATGCCGGGGCAGGCGAATGTCTCGAGCGGTTTGTGCGTATCGATATCGACGATGGTCAGGGTTCCGGCGTCCTGATTGGCCACCCACAGGAGCCGGCCGTCAGGTGTGAAGGCCATGCCTTCGCAACCTTTGCCGCAGGGGATTCGGGTGATGATCCTGCCGGAGGCACGGTCGATGACCGAGACGTTCTGCGTTTCGATATTGGCCGTATAGAGGCGTTGGCCGTCGGGAGAGACCAGGACCATGTGGGATATCTTGCCGTGCGTCGGGATAGCGCGTGTGACCTTATTCGTCTGTGTGTCGACCTCGACGACGACACCTGACTGGCCGGCGGTGAAATAGGCACGGTGCCCGTCGGGGGCGATGGCGGCCCCGTGGATGCGGGCGTACTCGCCCGTTGGGATCTGGAGGATGTGTTTGCGGGCGGCCAGATCGATTACCGAGATCGTGTTGCCCGGTGGGGCGTAGTTGGACAGGTAGGCGTAGTGTCGATCCTTGGAGAGGACGATTTCGTGCGGATTGGGTCCGGTGGGGATCTTTGCCAGCGGCTTGAGCGTGTCGGGATCGACATAGGACATCGTATTCTCGTGCTTGTTGCAGACGAGCAGGATCGCTTTGTTGGGGGCATCGGCAGTGCCGCTCAGCGTCAGGCCGATGAGTGTTGCCAGTGTCGAGAACATCGGTTCACCTCCGCGATCTATCGGGCGGTCTGTGCCAGGAACTCTGTCTCAGTGATGCGAACCGCCACGGGCCCGCCGGCCGAATGTCCGTTGGTGGTTATCCAGATCTCGCCCGGCCGGCGCTCCAGCATATAGGGGTAGGCCAGTGAGACGCCGGGATGTCGAGCGATGACGACGGGGCGCGTCCACGTGGAGCCATCGTCGGCGGAGAAGGCGAGGGACAACTCCTCACGGTGCCAGGAGGCGGGGAATTCGGATGCCGGGCCCGGGGAGGTGCTCTTGGGCCACGTGCCCTTGCCCTCGGCGTTGAGGCGATTCCAGACCAGGGCCAGGCGGCCGCTCTTCAGGCGGAGGAGCCAGCCGGGGGAGCTGCTGGCATCGATCCCGCTGGGCTGGATCGTTCGCCAGTATCGACCACCGTCGGTCGAGTAGGCCTTCCAGAACTGATCGAGGTTCGTTCGGATGAGCATCAGGAGGCGGCTGTCATTGAGTTCGGCGACCATCGGTTCGACGGCGCCGTCGTGATGGCCGTGACCGCCGAGATCGATCAGGTTGCTTTGTCTCCAGGTCTTGCCCTCGTCGGTCGAGACGAAGGAGCAGCACACCCACCTCTTGAGGTCGGGGATCAGGTGCTCGACGGTCAGGACGAGCGATCCGTTTCGGGTCTGGATGAACCCCATGAAATCGGCGCTGTAGCCCGGCAGGAGGCGTTGACGGTCTGTCCAGGTCTTGCCACCGTCGGTGCTGCGGATACACCAGAGTTCGAGCTTGCAGTCGGGGTTGGGTGCGCCGCGCTTGTCGTCCCAGCTCCACTTGTAGCCGTCGAAGTCGAGGTAGGCGATGACGATCGTGCCGGCCGTCGTTCGAACGAGCTGTCCCGGATGGCCTCCGCCGTTCATCCGGATACCCGAGTGAATCACAGGGCCGACGGTCGTCCACGTCTTGCCGTCGTCCTTGCTGGTACAGAGCACATTGCCTCCGATCCTCAGGAGGCTCCCGTCGTCGCATATGGCGAAGGGCCCCGGCTTTGCCAGATCCAGTGGTTTGCAGAGGGGGTGGAGCCAGCGGGCGGGCGCCTCGGCGTGCAGCGCCGGCGACGACAGCATCATAGGCAGCAGAGAAAGCAGAGCGGGCAGGCGTTGCATGGTCGTATGCCTCCGATGGATTGGGGTCTCAGACTACTCTCGCGGCCGAGCTGGTTGCTGAGGCTCGCACAAAGGGCATTCTGGCCGTCTGGCATCCATCCGGCAAGGGCGTACAATGCTTCGATCGTCCCGCGGACCTATTTCCATCCTGGAGGGTAGTCAAAACGATGAAATGGCATCGAATGACGGTTCTGAACGGTTTTCGAGCCTGTGTGCTGTCGGCGCTTGTCGTGTGCCTTCTTGTGCCGGTCGCGTGGGCGGAGGCGACACGGGAGATGTCGCTTAACGGTTCGTGGGCATTTCGGCTCTGTCCGTCGGATCGGACGCCGGAACAGACGGAGTTCTTCCGCGGTGATTTCGATGTTTCGGGTTGGCCTTCGATTCGCGTGCCCAGCAACTGGGAAGTGGAGGGGTTTGAGCGACCCGAATACGACAGGCCCACCGGAACGGTGGGTCTGTACCGGCGCAACTTTGCCGTGCCCAAGGATTGGGCCGGCCGTCGCGTGATGATCCGTTTTGAGGGCGTGCTCTACGCCTTCCAGTGCTGGGTCAACGGTCAACAGGTCGGTTCACACGAGAGCGCATTCACACCGTGCCAGTTCGACGTGACTGCCGTTGTTCACGGCGATCGGGAGAACGTACTGGCCGTTCGCGTCATCAAGCGATATCCGGGCCATCAACTGGACTGCTTCGATGACTGGGCGTTGTCCGGCATCTTCAGGGACGTGACCCTGATCGCGGTTCCGCAAATTCATCTGGCCGATCTATGGGCGCACACGGCGGTCGCGAAGGGGGTCCATCTGACGGTGGAGGGGTCGGTGTCCGTCTCCGCCGATCGCTCCCCACCGGGGCTGTCTGTGTTGTGCACGCTGACCGATCCCAATGGTGTAATGGTCCGTAAGGTGGAGCAGCCGATCGCAGCGGAGGCCAAGACGTTCGCGTGTCGCGTGCCGATCGACCGTCCCCTGTGGTGGACGGCCGAGTCGCCGAATCTGTATTCGCTGACGGCGGAGTTGAGGTGTGGGGGGCAGTCGCTGCATGTGTTGACGCGTCCGGTGGGTGTCCGCGAGGTCAAGGTTGAGAAGGGGGTGCTGAAGGTCAATGGTGTGCCCGTGAAGCTCCGTGGCGTCAACATGCACGAGATTCGGCCGGATGTGGGGCGCTCGCTGACGGACGAGCATCGGCGGCAGGACATCGCACTGATGAAGGCGGCCCATATCAACTTCGTACGGACATCGCACAATCCAACCCACCCGCGTTTCCTTGATATGTGCGATCGAGAGGGGCTCTACGTCATATGCGAGGTCCCGATCAGCTCGGCCAACAGTGTGTTGCGGGATCCGAACTACCAGGAGCGGCTGTTCACGCGGGCCAACGAAACGATTGTGCCCAATCGTCATCACCCCTGTGTCATTCTCTGGAGTGTGGGCAACGAGAATATCTACACATCCATGGTCGGCGACACGGTCAAGAGGGTGAAGGAACTGGACCCGACGCGGCCGGTGTGCATCCCCGAGGGGTTCGGCGACTTTGTCAGAGAAGGCTTCTCGCTGCCCGATTACGTCGACATTCTGGCGCCGCACTATCCCTCGCCGCAGCAACTGACCGGCTTCGCTCAGAGGAGCCGCCGTCCGCTGCTGGCCACGGAATACGCCCATGCCCTGGGGAAGGCCTTCGAGGGTCTCGGCGAGTGCTGGGAAGTCATGCAGCGGTATCCCAACGTGGCGGGCGGGGCGATCTGGCACTGGTGTGACCAGAGCCTCTACCGGAAGGCAGCGCCCGGTGAGTTCGAGCAGTATCTGAAGAAGCCAACCGACGGACTCGTGTGGGTGTCGAAGGATCGGTACATGGACAGTTTCGGCAACAAGGGCACGGATGGCATCGTGTACGCCGATCGTCAACCCCAGGTGGATTATTGGCGGACCCGCAAGGTGTACTCGCCTGTTCGGGTTGAGCTGGCTGAGGTCCGACTCAAGCCTGGCCAGCAGAAGGTCACGTTGGACGTGGCCAATCGATACGACTTCACTCATCTCGACGTTCTTCGCGGCCACTGGGAGTTGTACCGGAGCGCGCAGTGCGTCGGCGAAGGTGATGTCCCCATGCCGAGCATCAAGCCAAGGATGTCCGGGAAGCTTCCGTTGAGCGTGAAACTACCCGCGGACATGTCACGCGATGACTATCGGTTGGTTGTGCGGTTCCTGGACGGCAGGAAGGTGTCGGTCTACGAACACACCGTGCGGATCCGCCCCGAGGGCGGGGCGGTGTCCTATGCCGAACAGTTGTCGCGGAGTCGGCAGCGTGGGGCGATGCAGGTGGGGAAATCCGATACCGGCCTTCAGGTGATTCTGCCGGAGAGTCGAGTCGATTTCGACGTCAAGGCCGGCGTGATCTCCTGGGTGAGGCCGTCGAAAGCAGAGACTCCGCTGCTTCGCGGACCGATGATTCGCGTGGGGCGGCATCCCACGATGGGGGAACGTCGGGTGCGGGAGCGGTCGTATCCGAACAAGGAGTCATTCTGGGAGCCGTATCTGCTGGAAAAGCCTGTTCAGATGACCCACACGACCAATGCGTCCGGCCAAGCCGTCCAAGTCATACTATCCGGCCGGTACGCCCGTGTGGATAGGCCCGGTCAGTTCATCGACGCCCGGATCTCGTCGTCGATCAGCTCGTGTGGTTGGGTCGATGTCGAATACACGCTCATACCGAAGGATGCGACGGGGATATTTCTGGAGGCGGGATTGTCCTTCCTGTTGCCAGGTTTCATAGATGGGGTCTACTGGTTAGGGGACGGGCCCTATCCCTCGTATCCCGGTTCGAGCGAGGCGTCGGAGCACGGCCTGTATGCGATGAAAGCGGGGGCTCTCTGGTTTCCCGGAAACCGCAGCGGTGTGGAGGTTGCGGCGGCGGTCGATGCGGCCGGGAACGGTGTGGGTCTTGTGTGTGAGCCTGCGAACATCGCGTGGGAACGTTGCGCCGAGGGGATTGTTCTGAGTCACAATGCGGTGGTCAGTGGCCGGGGAACGAAGGGGATGCCGACGAACCACGCGGTCGGCGTCGACTCAACGCGGCCCATTCGTGGGCGTTTTCGGATCGTTCCTTTGTCCGGTGGACAGTGGCCCGAACCTATTCAGCGACTGTTCGAGGGCGTTCGGCCGACGGCCGAGTCTGCCGGTCCAGCCTACCTGGCCGACTACGACTGAACGAGGTTTCACTCAAATTGGGCCGGATGCCGTTCACGGTTACGCAAGGTGCGTGGTCATCGGCAAGAACCAGAACTCGCTGTAGCAGAGACACTTTGATTGGCAGTCCGTGACAATCTGTCTTCCGGGAGAGAGCTTTCGACGAGGTGATGTCAGGATAACAGGTTGCCCCTGGGGGTAGAGTGCTGTAAAGTATATAGCAATATAACAACCTGGGCGGGGAGGAAAGTACTCCGATCCGTCGCGGATGTTAGAACCAGCCCGAGCGCCATGCCGCTTCAGTGGCGGCGCAACTGCCTACCATGTCCCGATCCCCGGGAAGGTGCAGCGGTTCCTGGGGAGTCTCAAGCGACGAGAAGATCGAGTGTAAGTGCGTATTGCGGAGGAAAGCAGTAGATGACGACAGTCTATACACCCACATTGGACGGCGTAACCACGGGTCCCCAACATCCGAAGGGGAATCGAGCCCGCGTTCTGTTGACCAGCGTATTCGGACCGTACGCTCAGGACGATGAGTACGGCAGCCGGCTCATCAATCCGATGGAGCTGTATCACAATCAGGTCACGCGTGTCCAAGGGGTTTTCTCGCTGCGCATGTTCCACCGCTCGTGGGGACTCATGCTCATCCACACGAATATCACGGCCCCGTCCACGCTGCTGGATTTTCCCACTCAGGATCGATTCATTCAGGAAATCAGCACCCAGGAGTACGACATCGTCGGCATCAGCTCGATCGTACCCAATCTGGGCAAGGTCAAACGGATGTGTGAACTCATCCGTCAGCATCTTCCGAAGGCCACCATTGTCATCGGCGGCCACATCGCGAACATGCGAGACCTCGATCAGTGCATCGATGCCGATCACATCGTGCAGGGCGAGGGGATTCGCTGGATGCGACGGTTTCTCGGCGAGGATGACGATCGGCCGATTGCCCATCCGGAACTGCCGTCGGCGCATGGCGCCCGCACGTTGGGGCTGTCCATGCGGGAGAAGGAGGGAGATGTAGCCGCCACGCTGATTCCGTCGGTGGGTTGTCCGATGGGATGCAACTTCTGTTCGACCTCGGCGATGTTCGGCGGCAAGGGCAAGTGCGTCCACTTCTACGAGACCGGCGACGAGCTGTTCGAGATCATGTGCCGTCTCGAGAAGAATCTGAAGGTTCAGAGTTTCTTCGTTATGGACGAGAACTTCCTGCTGAATCGCAAGCGGGCGCTTCGACTGCTCAATCTGATGATCGAGAACAACAAGGCGTGGGCTTTGTATGTCTTTACTTCGGCGAACGTGCTTCGCTCGTACACCATCGACCAGCTTGTGGCGTTGGGCATTTCATGGGTGTGGATCGGGATTGAAGGCAAGGACTCCGAGTACAGCAAGCTCCACGGGATCGACACACGAGAACTGATCACCACGCTTCAATCGCACGGCATTCGCGTGCTCGGCTCCACGATCATCGGGCTCGCGGAACACACGCCCGACAACATCGACGCCGCGATCGAGTACGCCGTCAGTCACGACACCGAGTTTCACCAGTTCATGCTGTACACGCCCGTCCACGGCACACCGCTTTACGCTCAGCTTGAGGAAAAGGGGTTGATGCTCGATTCGACCGAGTGTCCGCTGGCGGATACCCACGGACAACTCAAGTTCAACTATCGGCACCCTCATATCAAGAACGGGCAGGAGACCGAGTTTCTTCTTCGGGCGTTTCGTCGCGACTTTGAGGTCAACGGCCCGAGTATTCTGCGGGTCATGCGGACCACGCTGGCGGGATACAAGCGATACCGCAATCATCCGGACGCTCGGATCCGGGCGCGATTCGCCTTCGAGGCCCGCGACCTTCAGTCCACCTTTGCCGGTGCGTTGTGGGCGGCGAGGCATTGGTATCGATCGAACCCGGCGATTCGCGAACGGATTTCGCGAACGTTGGAGGACGTCTACCGCGAGTTCGGTCTGAAGGCGCGCCTGGCTGCCCCGGTCATCGGCCGCATCGTTTACTGGGCGATGAAACGTGAAGACCGGCGCCTGCGCAACGGCTGGACGTATGAGCCGCCGACATTCTACGACGTCCGTCAGGGTGCGGCGGTCCGTGCGTAGGGCACGGTGCCGGCACTCAGGCGAAACGACGATTCCCACGAGGGCCGGGAATCCGGCGACACAGGTATAGGGTGTGGGGCATAGGGTGTGGCGCATGTCGCATCCTTGAGCCCCCGTCAATCAAGGCATGCCCCATGCCCTATCCCCTAAAGACCCCCCTGCATCACCCGCCGCAGTCTGGCCTCGGATTCGGCCGACCAATAGCCGCAATCGAGTTGAGCGAATACCGACGTGTACGGCAGTGTCAGTGTGGTCTTGAGGACCAGGACGCGAAAGACCTCGCCGGCCTTGTCGAGCCTGGCGATCAGTTCCTCATGGGGAACCGACTGGACGGTCCGGTCATTCAGGATCGCGTCCAGTGCCGTGCGATAGGCGTTGATTCCCGGGGCGAGTTCTTCGGACACGTGCATCAATTCCAGGTCGAGGTGGATGATGGGGCGAACGTGCTGCGATCGATCGAGCATGTCCAGCACGGTCTGGACGACCCGGATCTGATCGGTACCGGTGTCGATCGTTTCGATGCCGGGCCGGCATTGGGCGGGGTAGGCCGCATCGGCGATGACGATCCAGTTGCGATGGCCCATGAGTGGCAACTCGCGGGCCAACCGCTCTCGCCAGCCTGAGGCCGGCTGCGCCGTGCGGGGTGCGCTGGAGGCGGTTCTGCGACGGACTGCGGTCCGGCGGGGTCGTGTCGCCTTCGTCTTTGTCGTCTTTCGTTTCATCGTTGTGTTCCTCGTTCAAGGGCCCTTCGTCCTGGGGCTTCTGTCATCGGGTTCCTGTTGTGGGAGTGAATTCCACGAGCGTTACGCTCGACGGCGGCATGCCGAAATCATACTCCGGGATACCATCGGCCGGCCAGATCGTGCGATCATCCACCTGTTGCAGGTCGGCACGGTGGTCAATGGTCTCGCCTCGTTCGAACAGGTATCGCGCATTGCTGATTGTTCGGCTGACCAGCCACCGGCGAATCTGGATGGGACCGGCGTGTGCCCGTCCGGCAACTCGGAGGGAGACGCGCTCCCAGGCGCCCGTTTCTGCGCCCGGGCCGAACTCGCCGATCCG
Source organism: uncultured Planctomycetales bacterium (assembly GCA_964446835.1). Lineage (GTDB taxonomy): Bacteria > Planctomycetota > Phycisphaerae > UBA1845 > JAFGLZ01 > CAYUQT01. The sequence goes on from CAYUQT010000046.1 coordinate 53,162, forward strand.
GCAACTGTGGTGCCAGAGAAGAACCGTCACACGCCCGTCGGTTTCGCAAGATGCGATGCGGCCGATACAGCAGGGGGGGCCGTCGGCCTCGATTCGGCGAGGGGCCATCCGCCGGAGCATCTGGAAGACATGGTAGGGGGCCTTCGGGTGCGTACCGGAGACGTGGGGATTGGTGAACAGGCTGGGCCAACCCCAGATGTCCTTCCATTGGCCGTCGATCTGTTGTCGCAGATCGGTGGTCACCAGGTACAGGGCTCTGTCGACGCCGTCGATCAGCATTCGATCCAGCATCGCGGCCGCAAAGGCGGCGCCCACGTGGTTTCCGTTGTGGATTGACTCTGGGGCCAGGCTGGTGTGGTACGTGGCACCCCATTCGGTCAGCCAGATGGGGATTCCGGGTACATGGACGTCCCGCCACTGGCGGGTCCGACGCATCATCTCGGTGAAGCTGGGGTAGCCGGCCTTGGATTCGCCCGTCAGGGGGCTGATGTTGCCGTAATAGTGCAGGCCGATGAAATCGAGCTTGGTCTTGTCTTTTCGGACATCCTGGAGGAATCGTTCGGTCCAGTTGAAGTCACCGAAGCGGAAGGTGAAGGCCCAGGCCAGTGCCGGTCCGCCCAGGGTGACCCGCGTGCCCGCGTGTTCGGTTTCAAACTCGCGGGCGGCAAGGGCGACATTTCGGTAGAGGTCCCAGTAGGCTTCATAGAGCTTGCGCGAGCCCATCGGCGGGCGAGGCGGCAAGGGCACGACCGCGCCGCCGATGTCGGGTTCGTTGGCCACCTCGAAGCATGCGTCCGGGAACTTCTGAGCGATGAGCACGTGTTGGAAGCAGGCCTTGCAGTAGTTGCGGAACTTGCCCCAATCGTTCGGCCCGAATGTGGTGTTCCGCAACAGTCCCATCACGCTTTCGTCGTTGGTCTTGGCGTGTTCGGGCCTGGTTCGCAGGTCCTCGTGCATTCCTGTTGCGATGATCATGTGCGGCGATGCACCGATGGCACGGCATGTGCCGAGGTGGGCGTCCAGCCGGCTGCGTTCTGCGGCAACGTGGAACTGTCCGTTTTCGTCAAACTTGCCGGGCAGAGGGTCGACGTTGATGCATCGGATGCAGCGGATCCCGATCGCCTTGAGTCCTTCGGTGGTTTGGGTATCGGGTTCGAATTCCCAACCGACGCCGGCGGCCAACTCGCGGAGCCGGGCCATGTCGTCCCGCGTCACGTTGTACGGTGTGTCCGCCTTGATGTGAATGATCGCAAGACCTTCGGTCGGAGCGGGCACGCCGCATGGAAGCGCAAGTACGAAGGCCACGATGCATCTCATATCACTTCGCCCCAAGTCCAGGACAATGCCGCAGCTTCTCGCCGCTATCTGCGATTCCTAATCTGCAGGCACGGCCTTCAGCACATCCTTCGGCCTGCATATCAACCCGCTGCGGATGACGCTGTGGATTCGTCGAACGTTCTTGATGTCCGTCAACGGATTGGCATCCAGGATGACGATGTCGGCCAGTTTTCCCGTCTCGATGCTCCCCAGGTGCTTTTCCTGTTTCAAGGCTCTGGCGTTGTCTATCGTTGCGGCTTGCAGGGCGGCCGCCGGCGTGAGGCCGGACTCCACAAGGAGTTCCAGCTCCTGCAGCAGCGAGAACCCCGGCGGGCAATACGGCTCCGGTGTGTCTGTCCCTGCCAGGAGCGTGACACCGCCCCGGTGGAGCATCCCTGTGAGTTCCCGGTACTTGCCGAACTCCCTGGCGCGCGGTTCGCGGTTCGCGGCGTTGAAGGTCTTGCTCGCACGGTAGTCCGACCAGTTCTTCTTGAGTCGGGCCGGGACGGTTTGGTTGTCGGGGTGCTTCTGGACCTCCGGCAGATCGCACAGGTAGAGCATATTTCGAAACACGGTGAGGGTCGGGCACAACATGACTTTCCGGGCGGCCATAGTCCGGACAAGGTCTCGTGCGGTGGGGTTGTCGAGGTCCATCCGCGCCTTCGCCTGGGCGTCGTTCGGTGGGAACGCGCTGTGCCAGGCAGACCAGATGTGCTCCAGGCAATCGATGCCATCTGAGATTGCATCCGGTGCAGAGATTCCCCCGAGATGCGCGGTGACCGGCAACCCGTGACGGTGGGCCTCTTGGATGACCTTTCGCGCCACGTCCCGCTTCACTCCAACGTACAACTTCACGGTGGCGACGCCCCAACCGGCCATGTCGTCGATGAATGCGGGTACCTCAGCCGGATCGGTGATCGAGCGACTGACATCTCGATGGTAGGCGGGAGCGCCGTCGATCAGGGGGGTGCACAGAAACACGCGCGGGCAGAGCGAGGGGTGCTCATCCGCGTAACGAGCCAGCAGCTTCTGGGCGACGATCCCGTCTCCGGCGTCCCGGACAGACGTTACCCCGGCAGCAAGGAAGAGGGGCAGGATCTCATCGCCCGTCATGTGGCAGGCGTTCAGGATATGCATCAGATGGACGTGGCCGTCGATCAGCCCCGGTATCAAGTGTTTTCCGCGGGCATCGATCACCTGAATGCCTGGTGGAACGGCCGTCGATTGGTCCGGCGGATCGACGGCGACGATTCGATCGCCCTGAATCACGACCGTCCGTTTGCCGATCATGTGCCCCTGTGTGGCATCGAAGACCACACCACCTCGAATCGCAATGGCCGGGGGCAGACCGACGTCGGCGGCGACTGCAAAACACAGAAGCATGAGTCCCGCAGAAACCATACGCATCTCTCAGACCCGAATCGTCTGCCGGCGCACAGAGGCCTGTGTCGCGGGGGTCACAGTCTGGTAACGCTTCCCGATCAGGCAGAAGCCTTGATGTCGGACTCTACAGCGTCCATCCCTCGCGATACTTGAAGTGGAGCAGTTCATTGGCCGCCGGATCGTTGGTCACCTTCATGTTCGGGCCGTCCCAGTAGAGCTTCTGCCGGATTCGGCATCCGCCGCCGCGCTCCTTGCCGGTTCGCAGGGCCACCGTGCCCAGCAGCATGCACTCGGTGATGGGGCCGCCGATGTCGAAACTCGAACTGGTGGGCGTGCCCTTTTTGCAGGCCTCGATCCACTGCTTATAGTGTCCGGGCGACCTGGGAAGCGTCTTGGCCGGCTGCTTGTATTCCTTCATCCTGGATTCCGGCAAGAGCCGTGGCCGTTGCGACCCCCAGCCTTCGGCCAGCAGGATACCCTTGTCGCCGACGAACATGGCCCCGTCCTCGTGCCACAGCGCGCGGCCAGGTTCGAGTTCGTCGGGTTGCGGCGGCATCAGGCCGCCGTCGTACCAGTGGACCTTCAGGGGGGGCATCTCGTCCCTTGCAGGGAACTCAAACGTGAGCATCGATGCCAGTGGCAGCGTTTCAGCATTGATGGCGGTGGAACTGGCCTCCACACTCGTCGGGTACTTCAGCTTCATTGCCCAGAAGACCGGCGCCAGGTTATGGCTGCCCATGTCGCCCAGGGGGCCCGTGCCGAAATCCCAGAAACCTCGCCACTTGAACGGGGCGTAGACGGGGTTGTAGGGTCGTTGGGGCGCCGGGCCGAGCCACAGGTCCCAATCGAGCGTGGAGGGGATCGGCGGCGTTTCCTTCGGGCGGTCGACGCCCTGGGGCCACATACCGGCAGGGCGGTCGGACCAGACGTGCACGTCGCGAACATTGCCGATGGCCCCGTCCCAGATCCACTCGCAGACCTGACGGACGCCCTCCATCGAATTTGCCTGGTTGCCCATCTGGGTGACGACTTTGGCCTCGCGGGCGGCTTCCGTCAGCTTGCGGGCCTCGTAGACGGTATGCGTCAGCGGCTTCTGGCAGTAGACATGCTTGCCGAGCTTGATGGCCATCATTGCCGCCACGGCGTGCGTGTGATCGGGTGTCGAGACCACGACGGCGTCGATGTTCTTCTGCTCTTTCTCCAGCAAGATGCGAAAATCGCGGTATCGCCGGGCCTTGGGGAACTTTTTGTAGGTGCCTGCGGCGCGTTCGTCGTCCACATCGGTCAGTGCGACGATGTTCTCGCCGGCCATCTGTGAGATGTCGTATCCGCCCTGTCCGCCCACTCCGATGGCGGCGATGTTGAGCTTCTCGTTGGCCGATGGCTTGCCCTGGGCACCGAAGATGTGTCGAGGCACGATCGTCGTTGCCCAACCGGCAGCCGCGCCGGCCAGCAGGCCTCGTCGTGAGATGCCTCGGTGATTTCCTTTGTGTTGGGGTTTTCGGTTTTTCACAATGAGGCCTCCAGCAGCCAGTGGACAGGTGATCAATCTCCAGCGGGTCTTGTAAACGACACGACGTATCCGGTCAAGCCGGGCACAGTATTGGGGCCTCTGCCAGATCTTCGGGGAGGCCAGGAGGTCTCGGTTCTCGGCTGGGCGTTGTGGGGTTGAGTTGCGTTTGCATCCGGCCGCGTGGGGGTGTCGTGCGCCGTGTTGGTTTCGACAGGTGTACACGTTGGTCCCCCAAGAGACAGAAACGGGTTGGCGCGGTGCATCAAAGGCCGCTAGGGTATCCGGTGATGGAGCCCAAGCAGGGGGCCCTCTCGACAGAGGAAGGCAGGGGAGAGAGTATATGCCGACGTTTGGCGCGTACGAGCCGTTCTGGAGGGGGCTTCAAGTGACTGCCGTTCAAAGGATTCCCTGTGGGTGAGGTTGCCAAACCGGTCGCCGCAGCGAAAGCATGAGAGGGATACGAAGATGAGCGGTATCTGTCTTGCGTTTGGTCTGACGGTCTTTGCGGGAATGGCAACGGGCATCGGCAGTGCCATCGCCTTTGCTGCCAAGAGGACCAACTACCGCTTCCTGTCCGTTGCGACAGGCTTCTCGGGAGGCGTGATGCTTTATGTTTCGTTCGTGGAGATCTTTGTCAAAGGGGTGGATGCGCTCACCAGCCGATATGGCGACTACTGGGGACACTGGGTCAATGGGGCCTCGTTCTTTGGCGGCATGATTCTGATGGGTCTTGTGGACAAGATGGTTCCGGCGGCAGAGAATCCGCACGAGACGCACTCTGAGGAGGAGACGGCTCCCCTTCATGACCCATTAGCTCCTTTTCCCGACTTCGAAGCTGCAGGTGGGAAGTCTTCCGCAGGGTCGGCTCCGGGTGCTCATGATCATGGCAGGCATCATGTGAGACTCATGCGGATGGGGTTGTTCACGGCACTGGCCATTGCCATCCACAACTTTCCGGAAGGTCTGGCAACGTTTCTGGCGGCCCTGCAAGACCCGAGATTGGGTCTTGCGATCGCAGTGGCGATAGCCCTTCACAACATTCCAGAAGGCATCAGCGTGGCTGTACCGATATTCTATGCCACGGGGAACCGCCGGAAAGCCTTCGTCTACTCCTTGCTCAGCGGCCTGGCAGAACCCGTGGGTGCGGGGATTGCTTACGGGATTCTGCGTCTCGTCTTCGGAGGTGATACGGGGGCAATACCTCCGCAGATTACCGGCATCATGTTTGGCGGCGTGGCCGGCATCATGGTGTACATCAGTCTGGATGAGCTTCTGCCGACGAGCCGGGCCTACGGCAAAGGCCACGACAGCCTCCTGGGGCTCATGGGGGGGATGTTCGTGATGGCCTTGAGTCTTCTGTTGATGAAGTAGTGGATGAAAAGGGCGACATTACCGGAGGCAGGGGCAGGAATGAGCTTCTCGCGGCATTCCTCCGTTTTTGTTTCAAGATCGGCTTGTCATACGAGGTTTGTCGGTATTGTCGATGGAAGGAGTCGATTCTGCACTGAGGGCACATCGCCGGCAGCTTCTGCAGCGGTGTGCCTTTTAGTGGAGCAGTTCAGAACTTGAACCGGAACCCGATGATCGGGCCGTGACTGAGGTAGTCGAGTTCGGCATCGTCCCGGTCGTTGTGCGTCCACATCGCGCGGTATCCGACCTCGGCATAGCCGTGCTTGAAGACCTGATACGAGACCTGCCCCAACATCTCCCAGGAGACATTTGAGTGAATAGCTCGTCCGCCGACGTTCCCGGTCATGTCGATAGACCATTTCTTGCCGAGCGGTATGGAGAGGCGACCGCCGACGATGGGGTCCACCCATTCTCTATCCTTGTACATATCCGTCGCCGTCTCGCCCACGTCAATCCGGGCTTTGGAGATGTTGTAGCGTGCTCCGGTGAAGATCTCGAAGGGCAGCGGTGTGTCCCATCGTCGCCCCACGGCCAGCGTCAGGAAACCATCGGTGACATTCACTTCGGTTCCGTCGGTGGAGGTTCCTATGTCATTTACGTAATTCAGGTAGAGTCCGTCGAGCATCACGACCCACTTCCGGTTATAGAATCGCGCGCTGGCCATCGCGGCGACACGGAAGTCGTGCGAGAGTTGCGACACCGTCAGCTTCTCTTCAGTGCGTATGCCACGGAAGTTCGTCTTGCTGATGATGTCCGCCAGCCAGATGTAGGGCGTCACCTCGACATGCCATCGGTCTTTCTGCGTGTCCGGGATCGTCTCGGCGGCAGCATCCGCTTCAGAGGATGTGTCATCCCCTATCAATGGACCCGTCATTGGCTCAGGGTCAACCATCGCGATGGGCACCGGGCCGACCTCGTCGTCGGCGACGGGCCCACATTCCTCGGCGCCCACACTGGCAGTCCGAAGATACGGGTCCAGGCACGTGGGCCATGCCTCGACGTTTCCGGAGTCTTCGGTCGGAGGGACGGCCATCGGTCTCATGGCGATCACTTTGGCAGGGGCTTCGTCCTCTTGCGACGAAACTGCTGGCTCGGGTCGTACGACCATGAGCAGCGCAATGACCAGGGACAGAAGAGCGGATCCTCCTTGTCCCGTCGTCGTGTTGGGGCGATCCTTCACGGCGTTCACTTCCCCGGGCATTGGTCTGACCAATGCCCAGACGATATTCTCCCGCTTCGTCCTCGCGTGTTCAACTCAGATGCGGCCAGAAAAGCAGGATCCTATTCGAGATGCAGTGGGGAGAGTCCATCGGTTTGCAGATCGATGATTGCCTCACCGGAGGATCGCGTCTCCATGATTCTGGCCTCATCGCCGAACCATGGGCAGGTGGTTTGCGGGGCTTGTGGACTCCTGCCGGCTATTGAGTCACGGTGCGGGATCGACGATTCTGATGACCTTGTCGTCCATTCCTGGAGGATTGTCATGCTAAACCTGCGAGTTTCGTGTCGGGTGCTGCTGTTCCTCGGTGCGGCGGTCGTGTGTATGGGATTGATGGGGGCTGCTGCATTGGGCAGTGACTTTCCGAACCCCGACGCGGGGGGCCTGCCGCCTCGCACGGTGATGCCGTATCCGCCGCTGCGTGAGATTCCTGAATGGCTCCAGGCGAATCTTCGTGTCGGTCATCTGCCGGGTTACAACGAGCGGATGGTAGGTGAGTTTCTCAAGGCCGGCTACAACGTGGTGACGGTCAATTGCATGGATGCCTGGTTTCGTGTCGGTCCGACCGCTTCATTGTTCAAGCCGGAGCAAGTGACCCAGGCCGACGCCTATCTGCGCCGGGTTGTCGATACGATCCATGCGGCGAGGGCCAGATCGGTGTGGTATCTGGGGCCGGTGCAGGTGCCCTGGCTCAGTCCCGAGATGTGCAAGGCCCATCCGGACTGGCTTCGCATCAACCCGGACGGCAAACCTGATGCCCAACCGAACTTCGCCAACATCCGAAGCGGCTATGCGAACTGGCTGTGCGAGCAGCTCGCCTATGTCACGCGACAGTACAGGCCGGACGGCTTCTGGTTCGACGGGTATGCCCCGGTTCATCTGCACACCTACGATGAAGGCACCCGCCGGCAATTCCGCGAATTCTCCGGGGGGAAGGATATCCCGCATCGCGATCGGCTCGATCCGGTTCGCGATCCGGTGTCGCGCCGGTACCTGACATGGCACGAGGCGTACTTCGTCGAACTGGCCGATCGTATCCGCGGGATCATTCGCAAGGAGAATCCGACGGCGGTCGTGTTCGCCAACAATTCGGGCAACCGCACCTGGTATTACCCCGAGATGTACATGGGCGAGTATCCGGCGTACTACAGCGGGGCCGTGGATGTGTCATCGGTCGAACTGTATTGGGACGTGCCGGGCGATGCCCTGTATCAGCAGTTCTGTGGTGCGTTCATGCAGGCGGTGACGCGCGGCCGGGGGGCTTCGGTCTGGATTCAGCCCTCTCTGCACGGGATCTCCGGTGTGGCTTCGCCGATCGATATTCAGTTGCGCGGCTTGGAGGGCGCCCCCTGGGGCGTCTACCCCGAGTTTGTCGAATCCGCGGGACGGGAGGAGTACCTGAAGCTTCATGTTGAGAACGTAAAGGCCCGCGAGGCGTGGTGGGTCCGAAGCGAACCGGTGCCCTTCGTGGGGATCGTCGCCTCGGAGCAGACCCGGGCACTTTTTGCTCAGGCGGCCTTGCCGGCCTACTTTTCGCACACACTGGGGACGTTTCGGGCGATCTTTGAGAAGCACTGGCCGGTGCGAATTCTCACGGAGTACGACCTGGAGGACGGCAATATGGGTGGCGTCCGTGTGCTGGTGCTGCCCAGCGTCGCCTGCCTCTCTGAGCGAGCGGCCGAGGTGATCCGCCGATTTGTGCGAAACGGTGGGGGGCTGGTGGCGAGTTTTGAGACGTCGCTGTACGACACGGACTTCCGCCGTCGCAACGATTTCCTGCTGGGCGATCTGTTGCACGCCAAGTACGTCAAGACGCATGCGGTGAACCAGCGAACGGAGAACCTCTATCTGACGCTGGATTCGGATCATCCCGTGGTGAACGATCCGGCCATCAAGTCCAAACAGGCCACGGCGTGGCTGGGCGGGACTCAGCCGCCGCCCGACAAGGGGCCGCTGGCGCTGGTGGCCAGTGCGGTGGAAGTGACGGCGCTGCCTGGCGCGGAGGTCCCCTGCACATATGCCTTGAACTCGCCGGGTCCGCAGGGTGGCCGCAAGCCGGGCATCGTGGTGTCGAGCGTCGAGAAGGGGCGGGTCGTGTACTTCGCCGCCGGCGTGGACAAGGCGATGTTCTTCTATCCGGACAGCTACATGCGTCAGATGATCGCCAATGCGTGTCTATGGGCGGCGTCCGGTAGTCCTCCGTTGGAGGTCGGTGGTCCTCTGGTGCTGGCGGCCACGTTTCGACGTCAGCCCGCCCAAGGCCGGCAGGTGGTTCATCTTCTGAACGATCACAGTTCGTATGGCCGCCACTCGATCTATCAGAAGCTCGCGCCGCTGCCCGAGGAGCTTCAGAAGAAATGGGGCTTCCCTGCGCAGTCGGAGCTTCGGGGGACATGGCCGGTTCGCGAGGAGACGCTTCCGCTACACGACATCCGCGTGACGTGCCGTGTGCCGGGCGTTACGAAGGCCACCCTTCAACCGGAGAACGCCGTTCTACCGCTGACGCGGGCGGCCGACGGCGTGGAGGTGGTGGTTCCCAAGGTGGTCATGCACTCGATGGTCGTCTTCGAGTGAGGCTCAGGGGGCATGAGCGAGATGATGTCTGCCTCGCCCCATCATCCGTCGAGGCACGTGCAGTCTGATACCTAAGTCTTTCCGGTGTAGCTCGTTACTGCGACATGTCGACCAGGTCGAACCTTGGATGGGTGATCGGACCATTTTACGACGGATCGTAAAACGGTTCGGACCAATTTACGATGCATCGTATTTTGGTCTTGCCTTCGGCCCCGGCCTTTCCGATACTGAATTCCATGAGGCGCGTCTATGAATCTATGATTCGAAGGCACCTGATCGAGGATCGGCAAATTGTCATGCTGACCGGGCCGAGGCAGGTCGGCAAGACCACCACCTCCCGTGCCGCGGCCGGTGACCACCACTACCTTACGTGGGATCGCCAATCCGACCGTCTTACCATCAATCGGGGTGCGGACGCCCTTGCCAACGCCCTCGGTCTTTCCACCCTCCGTGAGGCCTCCACAACCGTCGTGCTTGACGAAATCCACAAATACTCGCGGTGGAAGACCTTTCTTAAGGGGTTCTTCGATGTGTATGGTGCTCAGACGCGTCTCATTGTTACTGGCAGCGCCCGCTTGGGCTTCTTCCGACGAGGGGGCGACAGTCTGATGGGGCGGTACTTCCTGTACCGTATGCACCCGCTGTCGGTGGCCGAGTTGACGCGACCGGACCTGGGTGAGAGGGAGATTCGGCCTCCTGTGAAGCCCTCGTCCGAGGTGCTCGCTCAACTCCTGACATATGGTGGATTCCCGGAGCCTCTGACCCGGAGTTCGGCACGGTTCTACAATCGTTGGCGGCACACGCGATCTGAGCTGCTCCTTCGCGAAGAACTCCGCGACTTGACGCAGACACAGGAGGTGGGACAAGTCGAGGTGCTGAGCGATCTGATTACCCGCCAGGTCGGTTCCCTCGCCAACTACACCTCCCTGGCCGCAGACACCCACGTGGCGGTGGATACCGTGCGGCGCTGGATCACCATGCTCGAAGGTCTGTTCTTCTGCTATCGGGTGCGGCCCTGGTTCCGAAATGTGCCGAAGTCGCTTCGAAAGCAGCCAAAGTTGTATCTCTGGGACTGGGGGATGGTCCCCGATGAAGGCGCTCGCCGTGAGAACCTCGTGGCTTCGCATCTGCTCAAGGCCTTACACGCATGGACCGACACGGGCATGGGAGAGTACGAGCTGTTCTATCTGAGGGACAAGGCCAAGAGAGAGGTGGACTTTGTCGTGACGAGAGACCATAAGCCATGGTTTCTGGTGGAGGTGAAATCCTCCATGCGGCGCGACCTCAATCCGAATCTGGAGTACTTCCAGCGCATGACGGGGGCCCGACATGCATTCCAAGTGGCGTTTGACCTGCCCTATGTCGAGAGAGACGCCTTCTCCAGGACAGATCCCCTTCGTGTTTCGGCACTGACCTTCCTGTCACAGCTTGTGTGAGGTGTGCCCGGATCGTCGACGCTGTGTGCGCAGCGAACGGTATCCCGTATCGCCGGGGCCTACCGAGGACGCCGTGAGTCTTCATGGGACTATTGTTGGAAGGGAGCTTGTTCGACGGGTTCCCATGCCGCAGTACTCTGGTGCAGAGTGCTGCATGGCTCTGTCCTTAAGGCCTCTTTGCCGTGTTCGCGTGCGGAAGATGGACTCGGCTCATTCAGGTGCCTTCAGCGGCGTGCACAGGATTCGGAAGGTCCTTTCGCCCGCGGCTGGCGTCTCATTGGGAGCCGAGGGTTCCAGATGGGTCACATCGCCGCGTTGGCGAAGAATCAGCGGCACCGTCTGACCAATGGGGTCCACGGCGTCAGCGTGTTCGGGTCGGTCCTCCGCAACGATCACCAGGTGATCTCGCCAGATGAAACCCTGGATCACGCCGGTAAGGAGGGCCGCCGCCACGAACGTGGGCGCCGAGACCCCCGAAATGCTCGCCACGTGGTCAAGACCGAGTTGATTCTTGAGTTTGGCAGCGAGGTTCGAGTCGAAGGCCCTGGCCACCGTGCGGATGTGGGGGTTGATCTCCTTGGCGGCCAGGACGGCGCCGAGGTTGGTCAGGTCGTTGTCGCTTAGGGCCAGAATCGATTTGGCCCTCTCGGCCCCGGCCCGCTCGAGCGAGTCCCTCAGGCGAGGGTCGCCTCGCAGGCAGGTGATGTCAGGGTTGAGCAGACCGATGGATTTGTCGTCGTCGGCCTCCACGAGCACGACCACCTCTTCGCCGGCGCCGCGAAGGGCATCGGCAACCCGGCAGATGATATGTCCTGCGCCGATCAGGATGTGGTGAGCCGTTTCCTCACACCGCCGCCCTCGCAGCAGGGTGCTCAGACGCGTGGACACCAGGAAGTCGCCGACAATCCCAATCAGTACCGCCAGCAGCGCCGGTCCGCACAGCATGAGCAGGCAGCCGTAGGCCTTGGTCAGAGGGTCCGTGCCGGACAGATGGATATCGCCGAACCCGACAGTGGTCACGATGGTGACAGCGAAGTAGACGGCGTTGATCCAGGCGAGCCCCATGCGGAAATGGAATACGGCAACACTGGATGCGATCAATGCGAGCAGGCCGACAAGAAGCCATCGCATCAGCGGCGGTGTGTTCGACCAGAACGCGCGAAGCGGCCGTCCGATGTGGGTTGGATGCTGCCGTTGTCGCATCGAGGGCAGGGCCGGCGCTGAGGACGGACCGCCGGAGGCAACCGGACGAATGCAGAGGCAGGGTTCTCCGGATGCCGGCGCGGGAGTCTCCGGAGCAACGGCCGTCGGCGCATTTCCCGAGAACCGAATCAACAGCCCGTCGGCAAATTCACTCGATGGTGTCTCTTCGCCCGGCGAGGCTTCGGCCATGACGAAGGACCGGTCGCCCACATCGAAATAGCCAATGATCCTCTCCCCCAGGGCGGCGGCAGCAAAGACGGGCGCTGCCAGGTGGGACGCGCTGAACGTCTGCTCGATGCCCAAGGGCACCTTGAGTTGCTTCGCAAGGTCCTGGTCGAAGAGCCTGGCGATGATCCGAATACGGGGGTTCGACGCTCGGGCGTCCATCGCGATGGAGATGTTGGTCAGATCAATGTCGGTCGCGGCAATGATCGCGCGGGCGTGGTTCACGCCGGCCCGCTCGAGCATCCGGGCGTCACTGGCGTCGCCTTCCAGGCACATGCCACCGCAGGCTTCGATCTCCCGGATCCACTCCGATCGAACCCCGCGGCAGATGACCGCCATGGGTTCCTGCAGCCGTCGGAGCAGATCGAAGCAGCGGTAGCCGACGTTGCCGAGCCCGCAGATGATGACATGCTGATTCATGAGGGCGTCCGAGTCCTCAGCCACCGCACCCGCCGCATCCGCCACCGCCGCCGCAGCCCCCTCCCCCGCCGCTGCAACCACTGCCACTGCACCCGCTGCCGCCGAGGTCGCTCGTGCTGCTGAACTGGGAGCTCTTGCGAAGCTCCTGGATGAAGGGGAATTGATCCTGAGGCACCGCCGACATTCCGTAGAGTGCGGCCAGGAAGGCCAGTTCGTTTGTATCGCCGCCCGGGGCGATCGAGGACGCCCGTTCCTTCAGGGTATTCATGTTCGCCTTGAGATCGTCGATCGCCTGCCCCGCCCGACGGGTCCGCCGCCGGCCGGCCAGTACCAACGACGCGAAGCAGAAGGCCACGGTCAGCACGATCAGGAAGCCGATGTTGTGCCTTCCGCGCTGCAGGGCGATGGCGATCTTGGTTATGGATACCGACAGGAGGACGATGATAGCGGGGATGGCCCAATACATGCGGACCTGCAACTCAGCGCGGTCAATAATGAACCCGTTGCGGACGAGGCGTTCCTCGTAGGGCTCGCAGGTCTTCTTGATGTCCGACTGGCGAAACAGGGTATCGATGGATCGTTCGATCTGGCAGCTTTCGAGCAGCGCCTTCTCCAGAGGGCGGCGGACCAGCTCGATGGCTTCCGGTTCCGCGATGATCATGTTCTTGCCCACGTCGGCCTTCCGCAGGAGGCCACGATCCATGAGGGAGATCAGGGCCACTCGAATCGCCTCGGCATCGCCTCCGCGCAGGTAGGCGATTTCATAGGGGTCGTCCGTGCGATACTCCGACGACTCGACAGGCGATGGCTCCGTCCGCCGGAAGAGCACATAGAGCACGATATTGATGCCGACGCCCAGTGCGGCGTAGAAGGCCAGAAATTCCGGTCCGCGCAGGTCGAAGGGATTCATCGGAGGCCTCCTTACGTCAGACGTTCCGCCCTCTGCTGAATCGCATCGGTTAGAGCGATGAGTGTCAGGAAGCACTGCTCGGCCTGGCCGGGCGGCAGTCGGCCCGAGGTGCGGGCCTCGGTGATCTTCGGCAACAGGTTGCGGAAGGCGGCCTCCTTCAGCTCTGGGACGAGCGTCTCCAGTGCCTCTTTGGGTGAGGGGGCCGCACGACCCTCTATCCGCAGGATCGCCGCCGCACAGGTCCGCAGAGGTGCCGCAGATTCGGCCAGGGCCACCGCCAGCCGGTCCTCCCGCAGGCTGACCAGGGCATATCGCTCGCGCAGCCGAATCTTGAGGTTCAACAGGCTTTGCCGGATCGCCTGCCGGACCGCCGCCGGCGGGATCGAGAGCGACGCGAACACGTCGGGTCCGTACAGGACGCGGCGGCGGGAGCAGATGTCGACGAACTTCACCGCGAAGACCTCCGCGGCAGCGGGGATCTCAGACTCCAGCACGAACATGATCTGAAGATTGATCGTCGCACGAGCAGTCCGATAGGCTTCGCGAATGGCGGCAACCTTGTCGGCCTCAAAGGCGGCGAGCACCAGGATCAGGTTCACATCGGAGGTCGTGCGGATTCGCCCTTCGGCGGCCGATCCGAACAGGATGACCGAAACCAGCTTTGGTCCCAGGGCCGTGCGGGCGGTGTTCACCATGTCCGTCAGGGTCTTCTGATAGGATTCCGGCAGATCGCGCAGGCATTCCATGATGTGACCTCCTGAGTATGCCCGGCCACGAGAATACACTTGCCCGGTGTCGGCCACAAGCTGGGGAGTCCGGGTTTCATTCCGCGACGGTCGACCCTGGAACCCGGCGTCGTTCGGCCAGCCAGCAGCCGGGGTCCGCGCGGTGTGGGTCTTCGTGCAGGGAATAGGCCAGACATCGCAGCCCGCCGCCGCACACCCGCGAGTAGAAGCACCGCTCACATCCGCGGGCCGGATCCTTCGGTTCGCGGAGATCCTGCAGGACGGGACTTGAGAAATACACCTCCTGCAGGCCTGTCCGGAAGACGTTACCTGCGGGAAGCGGCAACCGCCGGCACGGCAGCACATCGCCGTTGGGCAGGAGGGCGATGAGTTCGCCGCCGGCAGTGCAGCGATAGGGTTTCGTGCCGGCCACCAGGAACTGCAGCGCACGAAGCATGGCAATTTCCGTGCGGTTGGATCGCAGCCGGCGCCTCTGCTGGTCGATCAGGCGAAAGAGTTCGAGCGTCTGCTCCGCGTTCAGTGTCTGCTGGCGAAGTTGTCGCCCGTGGCCGATCGGAATGAAGCGATCCACCCAGAGCCGCGACACCTTCAGTCGGCACGCCAGGGCTGCCACGTCGGGAAAGTCGCGGTAGTTGTCCGCATGGGCCGTGAAGGAGACAAGGGTTGGGATTCCGTGTCGCACGAGATGCGTCAGGCCCTGAACCGCCCGTTCGTGGCTGCCATCTCCGCGAATCCGATTGTGGGTTTCGCGAGAGCCATCGATGCTCACCTGTACGAAGTCGGGGGTCAGGGTTTTCAGTCGCTCTGCGCCGGCGTCGTCGATTCGCGTGCCATTGGACAGGACTGCATAAGAGAGATGCCGTTTCGTTCGGGCGAGATCATTCAGCAGGTCGTAGAACCAGGGAACCGCAAACGGCTCGCCACCGGTGATGTTGATCTGTCCGGGTGTGGGCTGCCCGCGCCGTCGGCTGATCTCGGCCAGGAGCGCGACGTACTCATGAAGCACCTGTCGGCACTGATCGAGGGGCATTTCGGTTTCCGCACCCTCCTCATAGCAGTGGGCGCACCGCAGGTTACATCGTTCGGTGATGTGCCACTGAAGGGTCAGACGCGAGGGTAAGGTTGCCGGCTGCATCAATCGACGATTATAGTCGGCCGAGCCTTCGGTCAATCGCAGGAAACCAGGTTTCGAACAACGTCATTCACAGGAAGCAGCGAAAACCGCGTGACGGATTGCAGAGGAGTTGCGGAGATGTGAGTGGGATACGGTACGCGGCATCGATGTGCACGTGCTGCCTGACGCAGTTGTCTGGGCATTCGCCGGGTGGTGGGGGCCGGCTCGACGCTCACTTGTACTGCATTGGGCCGGTCCATCACAGCATTGATCCTGCGGACCCTCAGCGACATAATCCATTCGGCAACACACCATGGACACGCAGGAAGCGGGAGAATCCCAATGAGAACCAGGGCCTTGATCGTCGCTGTGCCTGTCGTTCTGGGCGTATTGGCCGCACCGTTGATGTCGCTCGACGGCCCCCCATCCTTGCCGTTGGTTGACATTTCGGGAGAGACGTCGCGGCAGGTGGTCATTGCGGCCGGAACGGAAGACATTTACCAGGGACATCCCACAACCGTGCTGATGCCTGGCGGCAAGACAATGTTCGCCGTCTGGTGTATTGGGCACGGCGGCCATGCCGGGCCGATGGCCCGAAGCGATGACGGCGGCAGAACCTGGAGACGGCTGGATGACCGCCTCCCCGAGAACTTCAGAAGGCATCTCAACTGTCCCAGCATCTATCGCATGGTCGGTCCCGATGGAACCGAGAGACTGTGGGTCTTCTCCGCCTGGTCCAGCGAGCGACGCCAACCGCCGTACATGCCTCGTATCGTCAGTGAAGACGGCGGCAATACCTGGCGCGAGGCCAAACCACTGGGCGATGGCTTCAATTGCGTGATGACCTTCAGTTCGGTTGTGCGTCTCAAGGACGGCGCCTATCTCGGCATGTATCACCGACCGAGCGGTCCGTCGGGCAGTTCGCTGGAAGTGATGCAGACCCTTTCGCGCGACGGCGGGCTGACCTGGTCTGCCCCTGTGGTCGCCGCCAGCGTGCCGGGCAAGAAGCCCTGTGAACCCTTCGTATTCCGCTCGCCCGACGGCAAGGAGCTGTGCTGTCTCATGCGGGAGAACACGCACAAGGGCCGCAGCCTGATGATGTTCAGCGGGGATGAGGCCAAGACCTGGAGTACACCCGCAGACACTCCCTGGGGACTGACCGGCGATCGGCACATGGGCGTCTACGCACCCGACGGCCGTCTGGTGATAGCCTTCCGCGACAAGGCACTGGGCAGCCCAACGCCAGGCCACTTCGTTGCCTGGGTGGGTACGTTTGACGACATCCGCCGGGGCAGGTCGGGGCAATGTCGCATCAAGCTGCTGCATAGCCACGCCGGGGGGGATTGCGGGTATCCCGGCGTTGAACTCCTTCCTGATGGGACCCTGGTCGCCACGACTTACATCAAGTACCGTCCGGGGAAGCAGAAGCACTCGGTGGTCTGCACGCGTTTCACCATGGCCGAGATCGACACTCGGCTGGCCGCCGAGAAGAAAGGTGTACGACCGTGAGAGCGGGGCAAACGCCTCGTTTCAATAGGAGGAGGGGTGTTGTGCCCCTGCCCTTCGCGAGGCCTGACACGGTGGCTATCGCTCAGAGTTGAAAGGCCGGCTCCCTCAGAACGGAAGCATGAAAGGCAAGAGAATGGCAAACAGAATCTGCCTTCTTCTGATGGCTGTCGTGTTGGCGGTGGTTGACCTTTGGGCATCGAGATCCGCGCTCGGTGCAGAACCGGAGCTGAGACTCTGGTACGACAAGCCGGCAAGCACGTGGGATGAGGCGCTGCCGCTCGGCAACGGCCGGCTCGGGGCGATGGTCTTTGGCGGGGTTGCGAAAGAGCGGTTGCAGCTCAATGAGGAGAGTCTGTGGGCGGGTTGTCCGGTCGAGGCCTTCCCCGAGGATTATCCGAAGCATCTGGCCGAGGTGCGCCGGCTGATCTTCGCCGGCAGGAATGCCGAGGCCCATGCTTACGGCGTCGAACATCTGACCGCCAAGCCCACATCCTTCCGGTCCTATGAGCCGCTCGGCGACCTGTGGCTGGATTTCGGCGGAATAGGAACACACACGGATTACCGGCGTGAGCTTCGACTGGCTGACGGATGTGCGTGCGTCCGCTTCCGCATCGGCAATGCTACGATCACACGCGAGACATTCGTATCGGCACCGGATGATGTGCTTGTCCTGCGAGTGGTGACAGATCGGCCGGGCACGCTGGTTCTCAAGGTGGGGCTCACACGCGATCGCAACGCGGTGGTGACTTCGGCGGCGGGTGGCCGTTTGCAGCTCGACGGCCAGATCGTGGACGTGGAGAAGAAGGACGGAGGTTACGAGGACAACCCCGGAGGGTCCGGTCCCGGGGGGGCGCACATGACATTCGCCGCACGGTTGGTTGTGCGGGTGGATCAGGGGGTGGTGTCGGCGGAGGGCGGCCACTTGCGGATCGAAGGGGCTACCGAAGTCGTCATCCTTCTTGCCGCCGCGACCGACTACAGCCTGGGCAAGCTCAACTTCGATCGCGGTGTTGATCCGGCGAAGATCAGTGAGACCCTCCTGGCCCGGGCGGAGAAGAAGACCTGGGTGCAACTGCTCCAATCGCATCTCAACGAACACCGCGCCCTGTTCAACCGCGTCCGGATCCAGCTTGGCACGCCCGACGCGGCGCTGGAGGGACTTCCCACGGATGCCCGCCTGGCGGCCGTTCGAAAGGGGGCCGACGACCCTGGGCTCGTCGCGATGCATTTCCAGTTGGGGCGCTACCTGCTGATGGGCAGCTCGCGGCGGCCGGCGCGGCTGCCGGCAAACCTGCAAGGCATCTGGAACGACAAGATGTGGGCACCGTGGGAGTCGGACTATCATCTGAACATCAATCTCCAGATGAACTACTGGCCCGCCGGTGTGGCCAACCTGCCGGAGACCATCGAGCCGCTGGTGGACTGGTTTGAGTTGCTGGCGCAGCGCGGCCGGGAGTCTGCGAGACGTCTCTACGAATCGGATGGGTGGGTGGCTTATCTGGCCACGAACCCGTTTGGGCGGTTCACGCCGAGTGCCTCCACGCTTGAATCGCAGTTCATCAATGCTTCCCTCGATCCGCTGTGCGGCGCGTGGATGGCGGCGCAGTTGTTCGACTTCTACCAGTTTACGGGTGACCGCGCGCTGCTCGAACGGCTCTACCCCATTCTGCGGGGCTCCGCCGAGTTTGTGCTGGATACGCTCGTGGCTGCACCGGATGGCAGCCTCACCATCGTGCCCTCGACGTCACCGGAGAACAGTTACGTTGACCCTAAGACGAAGAAACGCATCCGCATCACCGCCGGTTCGACGTATCACATGAGCCTCGTGCGGGCGATCTTCGACGCGACGGATCGGGCGGATGCGATTCTGGGGAGGGACGAGCAGATGCGTCGGCGCATCGCGGCGGCGCGCGCAAAGCTCGCGCCCCTGCGGCTCGGCCCTGACGGTCGCATTCTCGAATGGGCCGAACCGTATGTGGAAGCCGAGCCGGGCCATCGCCACATATCGCACCTGATCGGGCTCCATCCGTTCGATCTGATCACGCCGGCCACGCCGGAACTGTTCGCCGGCGCGCGCAAGGTTTTGGATTGCCGTCTTGCCCATGGGGGCGGCGGTACGGGTTGGAGCCGCGCCTGGATGATCAACTTCTTCGCCCGGCTCCGGGACGGCGATGGGGCGCGCGAGCACATCCTCGCATTGCTTCGCCGCAGCACGATGCCCAATCTGTTCGACAGCCACCCGCCGTTCCAGATCGACGGCAACTTCGGCGGTTGCGCCGGTCTCGCGGAAATGCTGCTGCAAAGCCACGAACGGGCAGCCGGTTCCGGCCCGGCGGATCAACAGTTTGTCTTGCATCTCCTTCCCGCGCTGCCCAGGGCGTGGGCCAGCGGTTCCGTCAGGGGTCTGCTCGCCCGCGGTGGGTTCGAGGTGGACGCGGTCTGGAAGGGGGGCACACTGGCGACGGCGGTTATCCGTTCGCGGCTGGGTGGAACATGCAGGGTACGCGCCGTCACCGCCCTTCAGGTAATGGCGGACGGAAAGCCCGTTGAGGTAAGGAATCCCGAGCCGACGGTGTGGGAATTCGAGACGAGGCCGGGTGGCAGCTATCTGCTATCGACCCGAAACTGATGTGCCTGCACGTCACCCATTTCCAGGGGACCCTCATGATCACTGTGACCGGCATCTTCGGAACGCTGCTTATTCCTCTATCCCTGTTGTCTCCGGCGGAGCTTGCGCCAACGGATTCGCCGCTGCGGTCATCGGATTCTCAGGGGCCCGTGGGGCAGGCGGGCGTGGCGGATCTGAAGCTCTGGTATGCCCAACCGGCATCCCGATGGCTGGATTCGGTTCCGGTCGGCAATGGCCGGCTGGGGGCGATGGTCTTCGGTGGGATGGAGTGCGAACGTCTGGCACTGAACGAATCCACCGTGTGGTCGGGCAAGCCCAGCGACCGCCACGAGAACCCGGCCGCCCTGCAACATCTGCCCCGGATTCGCGCGCTCATGTTCGAGGGCAAGTTTGCCCAGGCCGTTGGCCTGTGCCGAAGCTGGCTTCTGGGGCGAACGGACACCTATGGGACTCATCTGCCCGTGGGTGACCTTTGGCTTCGGATCAACCATGGGGGTGCGGCAGTCGGGGATTACCGGCGCGAGCTGGATATCGATGAGGGGATTGCGCGGGTAGGGTACATGGCGGGCGGCGCCCGCTACACCCGCGAGGTCCTGGCCTCCAATCCCGATGATGTGCTGGTTGTACGGCTGACATGCGACGCGCCGGGTCGTCTCACGTTGGAGGCCCGTTATGACGGGGGCAGCAACCGCTCTGAGGTGAAGGTACAGGGGCAGGATACGCTGGTGTTCACCGGGCGAGCCGTCGAGAAGAAACACAGCGACGGTCGGAGCGGGGTCACGTTTGTGGGGCTTGTCCGCATTCTGCCCGAAGGCGGGAGACTGTGCGCGACGGCTAACAGCATCACGCTTGAACGGGCCGATGCCGCCACCGTCCTGGTGGCACTCCACACGGATTATCGTGGCGGCGATCCCGCCGCGTTGTGTCGGGAACGGGTCGATGCGGCGGCGAAGAAGCCCTACCTCCAGCTCCGCCGGTCCCACGTAGCCGACCATGAAAGGCTCTTTCGACGGGTTGCGCTCGACCTGGGCCGAACGGAGGCGGCCGGCCTTCCTACGGACCGGCGATTGGCGGCCGTTCGTGCCGGCGGCGACGATCCACAACTGGCCGCTCTGTTCTTTCAGTATGGCCGGTACCTGATGATCGCCGGTTCGCGAGAGAACTCGCCGCTGCCCATGAACCTCCAGGGTCTCTGGAACGACAACCTGGCCTGCAACATGGGTTGGACCTGCGATTTCCACATGGATATCAATACGCAGATGAACTATTGGCCGGCGGAGGTATGCAATCTGTCGGAGTGCCACCGGCCGCTGCTGGACCTCATCGAATCGCTTCGCGAGCCTGGGCGGCGAACCGCCAAGATGGTTTACGGCTGCCGCGGCTGGGTGTGTCACGTGTTTACCAATGCCTGGGGCTTTACCGCGCCGGGTTGGGGGCTGGGCTGGGGCATCCATCCGACGGGAGGCATCTGGCTGGCCTCGCACCTCTGGGAGCATTACGCCTTCACCGGCGACAGGGAATTCCTGGCCAAGCGGGCGTATCCGACGTTGAAGGAGGCGGCCGAGTTCTTCCTTGAGTACATGGTCGAGCATCCGCGGCATGGTTGGCTGGTCACCGGGCCGGCCACGTCGCCGGAGAATTCGTTCATCGCCCCGGACGGGAGGGCGTATAGCGAGTCGATGGGGCCGACGTGCGATCGGGTGCTGGTTTATGACCTGTTCACGCAATGCATCGAGGCCGCCCAGACACTGGGTGTCGATAGCGAGTTTCGGTCGAGGCTGGACAAGGCTCGAGCCAAGCTGCCGCCGCTGAAGGTCGGCAGACACGGCCAGTTGCAGGAGTGGCTCGAGGACTACGAGGAGGCAATTCCCAATCACCGGCATACCACCCACCTGATTGCCCTGTATCCCAGCGACCAGATCACGCCGCGTCGCACACCGCCGTTGGCGAAGGCCGCCCGCGTGACGATCGAGCGTCGAACGAGCCGCCCCGATTGGGAGGACGTGGAGTGGAGCCGGGCCAACATGATCAACTTCTACGCCCGGTTGGGCGACGGCGAACAGGCCCGCCAGAGTGTGCTGATGTTGTTGAAGAAGCTGACAGACACGAACCTCCTTACGTACTCCGTGGCGGGGATTGCCGGGGCGCAGGACAACATCTTCGTCATCGATGGCAACACGGGCGCGACGGCCGGTATTGCCGAGATGCTGCTGCAGAGCCATGGCGGCGAAATCAACCTGTTGCCCGCCTTGCCGAAGGCCTGGCAGATCGGGTCGGTCAGGGGCCTGCGAGCTCGCGACGGATTCGAGGTGGATATTCGCTGGAAGGACGGACGACTCGATGCCGCCGCCGTGCGTAGTGTCACGGGAAACGGCGGACGGGTGCGCTACGGGGACAAGCTCGTCGAACTGAGCTTGAAACCCGGTCAGAAGGCGGAGCTGAACGGGAACCTGGACATGCGGTGAGTTGCAGCCCTTTTCCAGGACTCGGGTCCTGGGCCGGTGTTGATCGCCCCCGACGGGACTGAAGACGGGCCTCGGAGGTCAGCTTTGTTCCATTCGTGGCCGTCCTTTGTCCACAAAGGGAAACGGAGGGAGATACGGAAGGTAAGGATACGGCGATGGTCATGGCTTCATCCGAACGCAGGCAAACCGGCGGTTGGGTTGCGGGGCTGATTATTCCGTTGTTGGCGGCGTCCAGCGCCGCGGCCGCTTTGATCAGTTCGCCTTCGTCCTCGGTTACCACGTTCCGCGTTTGCGAGGTGGCGGTTTCGGCCGATCGTCCTGGGAGCACTCCTTACCTCAACGGTCCATCGGTCACTGCGACCTTTACGGGCACTTCGGGTGCCGCTGCCGGTACCGTCTTGACGATGAAGGGTTTCTGGGACGGCGGCAGCACCTGGCGCATCCGATTTGCACCGACGGCGACGGGGGGCTGGTCGTGGACAACCTGTTCCACCGACGCGGGCATGAACGGGTTCTCCGGATCGTTCGCCGCGGTCTCGCCCACTCCGGCTGAACTGGCGGCTAACGAACTCTATCACGGCTTTCTGACGAGGGACGGTTACGCCTGGAGGCTCAGCGACGGCAGGCCCTTCCTGGCCGTCGGCGATACGGCGTGGTCATTCTCGGAGGAGTACACCACCTCAGAGTGGCAGCAGTGGATGAGCGCCCGGCAGGCGCAGCACTTCAACACGTTTCTGGGGTGCGTCTGGCTGGCCATCTACTCACGGGCCGGCGTTCCAGAAGCCTTCACCGGCAAGAATCCGCAGACCGACAGCCCCAACGTGGCCTATTTCCAACGGCTGGACACGATGGTCCAGTATGCCAACGACCACGGGATCATGATGGGTCTGACCATCGGCGGGTTCCCGGGCAACAGCGCCTGGTGGAGCAAGTTCAACACGCAGGCACGGGACGACCGTTGGTTCCGTTACTGTGTGGCTCGCTACACGGCCTACAACGTTCGCTGGCGCCTGTACGGCGAGGTCAACGAGGCCAACCCGCCCTGGGGCACCTGGCAGAGCGAGGTCTTGCGCAAGGCCCAACTGATCAAGGACGAGGATCCGTACGACCACCCGATCGGCAGTCATCACACCACGATCGACACCCGCAGCATCGGCAACGTGAACATCGATTATCTCGATGTGCAGATTGACCAGTCGCCCAAGCGGTCGGAAACCCAGTACCAAAAGGCCCTGACCTACCGCGGTTACGGCAAGCCGGTGTGGTTCGAGGAGTACTGGTACGAATCGAAGTCGTACGACAATGAGTGCGCGCGGGGCATTCGCAACACTCACCGCAACTTCGTGCACGCGATGGCGTTCCCCACCTTCGCCAGCCTCATGCGACAGCATTTCAATGCAACTCCGCCTCCCGATGTCGGCGAGCTGTCCACCGATCCCGGGGCCGTTCGAATGGGCTACTTCCACGAGTTCTACAAGAACCTGGATTTCATGCACTTCACGCCGTCCACCCCCTTGGTCAGTTCCGGCCAGTGCGGCAGATTTGGCGACAACTATGCCATCTTCAAGGCGGGCGGCGGCAGCGTGACGCTGAATCTGAGCGGTGTCAGCGGCGACTTTGACGTGACCGAGATGGATATCCATACCGGTGCAACCGCCGGTCTCGGCCGCATCATCGGCGGCGGCACACGGACCCTCAACCCCAACACTTCCAGCGATGTGGCCATCCTGGTCATCAAGAGGGCCCCGTCGACCCCTTCCGTTCCCAGCATTGGCGCTCGGGAGTGATGACGGTGGCGGAATCAGGAAGCGATTGGACAACCGCCTCGGAGATGCACCTGAACCTGTTGTGGCGCAGTCTCGCAGAGGCAAGCACGTTCACCTTCTATCATTGGGTTTCGGGTTCATGCAGACGATCCCCCGTCTTCCGCAGCAGGCCCGCCGATGTCATACGACCAGGAGTTAGTCCGGCGAACTTTGCGGGTTCCTACCACCAATGACGCGGTTGTTTGCAGAGGCACCCCTAATATGTCGGTGGCCGAGGTTGCAGCGAGCGGGGCCTGAGAGCGACTCAGTCCAGACTCGAATCGGGTCTTCCGAGGGGCCTGGAGACGTATGGCCGCAAAACGTTGAGAGCGGGCATAAGCGTCTCATCCGATGAGGTGCCGGAAAGGAAAGACGATCATGTCTTCAGGGAACACACACACAAGCCGGAAGGTGTTGTCCGGGTTCACGTTGATCGAACTGCTGGTGGTGGTGGCCATCATCTCGCTGTTGATCTCGATTCTGTTGCCTTCATTGGGCAGTGCCCGGGCGCAGGCGCGATCGTCGCTGTGCGCATCACGCATCTCGCAACTCCAGAAGTCCGTCCTCATGTACTCTGAGGACTACAACGAGACTCCGCCATTCATGGGTGTCGGCTGGGAAGACTACGATAAGGAGAATGACAAGGAATGGCCCAAGGGCAGCGGCATCACTCGCGGGATGTGGAAGCGGTGGGAGAACTGGCTCATGCCCGATATGCCGGATTATTGGGCGACGGAACAGCCCTGGCCGGAGAAGGCGACCGTTCGGAACGGAACGCTCTTTCAATACTCGCGATTTGAGAGTCTCTATCGGTGCCCTGAATACGAGAGAGTGGGAAGCAGCCAGAAATCGCAGAACACCTTCAACTATACGCGAACCCTTCTTGGGCGAAAGTGGTTTGTCCCGGGTGAGCCGGAAGATGCGTCGAGTTCGCCATGGTCCGACGGCAGCAGCTTTGGATCGCCGGGTCCCATAGTGAAGATCAGCCAGGTCTATGCCGCCGGCAAACTGAACATGTTCTTCGATGAGCGATGGGATCGCCACTGCGGTGCACAGGCGACCGACTTTGCCCCCACTCCAGGCACCGCGGGCGGAGGGGCTCTTGCAGGCATCAGCGGCGGATGGATGTGTGCGGATCCGATGTTCTTCCCACTGGGCGATGAGATCGGGCAATACCACGGGGCCAAGGTTCGCAGCCGCCTCATGCCACCGGGGACGTCCACGAGCATTTCGCCGGTGCAACAGGGCAACTCCGTGTTCTATGACGGTCACGTCGAACCTGAAGTGGACCCGTTGCCCAACCGCTATCTCGAGAGCTTCCTGGCACCTGAAACGTCGGCCTTTCTGGGATGGATGTCGGGGCACATCTTCAATCAGAGGGGCCTGTCCAGCGCGAACTACGGATCTTGACCCGCAAAGCCAGCCTGTCATTCTCCCGCCTCCTTCCCTAGCCTCCGATGAGGAAGACGCGGTCCACCGGGACCGCGTCGACCTCATCGAGCCCTTTCATCGGGGCGACCCAGAGGCACTTGCTCGTGAGTCTGGGACGGTTACCTAGAGCATTTCACGATTGACTGTAGCGATACCCGCAATGTTGAAACCACCCTT
>CAYUQT010000047.1:0-77790 GCA_964446835.1 uncultured Planctomycetales bacterium
TAAACCCGATTCCACAATGCCGGATCAAAAGATGTGTAGAACAACGAGCCGTCCCGGTCCGGATATCCGGGCCCCAACCGACCGCTCCCGGCCCCGCCGCTCGCGTCACCCCCGAAACGTATGAAATATGTGTCGAAAGTGAGACATTCGCCGACATCTCGTATCCCAATCTGAACAACGAATGCCGAGCCCTCCTCGAACCCCGATCCCCCAAACCCCATCGCCCAATCCCTGTCACATCCGAAACGCGTGAAATGTGCGTCGAAAGTGTGACATCCGCCAACAAGCCTGACCGCTATTTCAGCAAAGGACTCTGCGTCACCCTCGCTCAACGTCTCATCAACCCCCATTCCCTGCGCGCCATCCCCGATGCCCTGCCGTTCAAGAGGTGTGACACTGTGGGACAAAGTGAGACATCCGCCGACGTGCCGGATCACAATCTCAACAGAGAACCCCGACACGCCCGCAGCGTACGATCCCCCAACCCACGCCCGATGTCCGATCCCCTGCTCAGCGAAACGTATGAAATATGTGTCGAAAGTGAGACATTCGCCGACACGTACACTCCGAATACGCCCGCCTCGCCCGCCCACCGACCGGCTTCCAGCTTCCAACTCCTGACTCCTAACTTCCAACTCCTGACTTCTACCTCCGCACCCCGCCGAACATGTGACAATACGGGACAAAGTGAGACATTCGCCGCCTCGCCCGCCCACCGACCGGCTTCTGACTCCCAACTCCTAACTTCTAACTTCTAACTCCTAGCTTCTCCCCCCCCCCGGCCCCCATCTCCTCCACAGAGGGATTGAGGCGTCGAATGATTGAGCAGCAAAGCAGACGCAAGAAGGGCGCAGAGGACTCAGAGGATGGGCCATGGGCATCCGGACGTCTGGTCACAGTAGTTCAGGCGGGTCGCCCGCGAGACAGGGCTTCGTTCAAGGTGCCCCAACGCCGGGCATAGAAGAACGAGACCCGCCACGGACTCCGCCCCCCGGTTTTCGGCTCACCAACACGCTCGCCCTCGCAACATGAACCCCAGGGCCATGCGAGACATGACCCTGCAATTTCATCTTCCGTTCATGTACGGTTGTCTAGGATGATGAGCGTGTTGTTGACCGATACCAAGTCCGGCCGGCCCATCGGTGTTTGCGATAGCCCGACCCGTCCGATCGGGCGGAAGATGTGAGCCTCATCGGAGCTGTGATCATGCATCTGAACCAACAATCTCAAAAGGCCTTCACCCTGGTCGAGTTGCTGGTGGTCATCGCCATCATCGCCCTGCTGATCAGTATCCTGTTGCCCAGCCTGGGCAAGGCCAAGGAGAACGCCCGAAGGTCGGCGTGCCTGGCGAATCTCCAGCAATTGGGTCAGGCGTTCCAGCAGTACCTGCACGAGAACGGCGACCTGCTGCCGGCGGCCTCCCAGATGCCCTCTCTGGACGCAGAGACCGCCGATCCCAACGATCGATATCCGGCGATCACCGTCTATCTGAAGCCGTACTCCCGCGTGGCCGAGGTCTTTCGCTGCCCCGCGGATGTCCCGGGAAAAACCGTGCGAGAACGAGACGATCCCAACATCGCCGGAAGAAGCTACTGGGAAACCGAGGGAACATCGTATGAATACAATCGCCTGCCCGGGATGTTGATGGACATCTCCACGGTTACGGGACAGGCCGGGAAGGTTAACGTGGGCGATTCGGTGGTCAAGATCACGCCGTCACCGCCCGGACGGCTCCAGGACTGGATGAACAAGACGTCCGATCTGTTCCTGTTGACCGAGTATGACCCCTTTCATGGGAAGCGTGGCTCCAAGGAAATACGCCACACCCTCTATGCCGATTTTCATGTCGAGGAGAGTCGCCACTTCCCGTTTAACGTGGATCCCAACGACCCGTGGGCCAAAGACGCCAACTCACATTGAGGGGTGCCGTCGGGGCCTCGCCGTGTGGCCCACCGGTCAGGAGACGAACCAATGGCGGTACATGGAGTGCTTGTGGATGTGTTAGCCCGACGCGGGCCAAGAACCGCGCTGATCGTCGCGGGCGTTGTGCTGGTCGTGGCCGCAGTGGGGGCCGGAAGCTACTACCTCTGGCCCGAACCGGCGCCCAAGCCGCCGCCTTCGGCCGAGACCGCCACGCACGAGGAGAGTCAGAAGTTCGTCGCCAGCGACGATTTCAACAAGCTCCCCATCGATCAGCGGATCGCCTGGGTCGACCAGCGAATGCAGAAGATGTCCGAGATGGACGATGCGAACTTCCGCAAACTCTGGCAGGAGACGGACGAATCCACCCGTCGGCGGATCGGCCAGAACATGCACGCCGTCATGGAGGCGCGCATGCGCCGCAATGTCGACGACTTCCACAAACTCCCGGCAGAGCAACGTACCGCCTATCTCGACAAGCAGATCGACGAGATGGAGAAGATGATGGAACGGGGAAGGAAGATGTTTGGAGGCCCGGGCGGTCCAGGCGGGCCGGGCGGCCCGGGCTCCCCTGGGGGAGCACCGAATCCGGGAGGTGGCCCGGGGGCGTCAGGGAATGGCGCTCCCCCGGGACCCCCAGGTGGCGCCGGCGCTCCTGGCCAGGCCGGCGGTCCTCCTCCGGGGGGTGGTCCTCCCCCCGGCGGGCCCGGCCGGATGATGGCCGAGATGGCTAAGATGCCCGCCGACCGACGGGCCAAAATCGAGTCCTACATGAGGGCGATGGGAAAACGGATGGCCCAGCGCGGCATCCGCCCGCCCGGACCGCCGCCCGGACCTCCAGGCTGAGAGGGAAACACAGGCGCAAGAGGCCGTTCCCATTTCGGATTCTTCGATTGCGGCGAATGCCCCCTTGCGGATACCCTGACCGCATGACAACCATTCTGCCCATTCTGACCGCGGTCTTTGCCGTTTCGAACATCACGGCCGACTACTGCCGCGCCCGGACGGTCGTCTACATCACCAAGCCGATCACCACGCTGCTGATCATCGCGCTGGCCTCACTGGCCTGCTCGCCGATCAATCGCACCTATCAGATCATGGTGGTCATCGGTCTGGTCTTCAGCCTGGCAGGTGATGTCTTCCTGATGCTCCCGGAGCAGCCCCGAAGCTACTTCATGCCCGGCCTGATCTCATTCTTCCTGGCACACGTGTGTTACATCGTGGGGTTCTCAACGGGCACGACGCTGGCCGCCTCGCAACTCGTCGCACTGGCCCCCTTCGCCCTGATCGGCGTCGGGCTGTACATCTACCTCTTCCCACACCTCGGGCCGATGAAGACGCCCGTCCTCTGCTACACCACGATCATCGTCGCCATGGCCTGGCGTGCCACCGTCCGACTGGACATTCCCGCCATACCGCATGGCGGCGCCCTGCTGGTCACCATCGGCGCGGCGCTGTTCATGGCCTCCGACGCCTGCCTGGCGATCGCCCGTTTCGCGCGGCAGTTCCGCGTCGCCCGCGCAATCATCCTCGGCACCTACTTCGCCGCGCAGACGCTCATCGCCCTGTCGGTATACCCCTGAGCCGCGCACGCAACACGGTTACCGCACCGAACGATCGCCCCGGGCTTCGATCATCTCGAGAAAGCCTTCCATCCGAGTCGTAAGCTGGCCCGGAGACCCTTGCCGCGGGTCGACGCAGTCGCCATCGAGCGACAGGAAGGGAATGCCCGCCTCGTCGAGAGTCTGAGCGAGCATGCCGACCGCACCGGCGCCTTGCCGGCAGCCCCAATGACAGAAATGCACCACACCGTCGGCCCGGAAGTCGTCGACCATCTCCAGGATTCGATCGATCCGGCGACGAAGCGGCCCGACACCGTAGTTCGACAGCAGCTTCCGCGCCAGACTCTCGAAGGGATGAGCGATATCCAGCGGTTCCCAGTAGACCTGGTTGATTTCCTCGAAGACGATCCGGCATCGCTGTCCGTCGTCGAACACCGCCTTGACCGGGCCGTCCTCACGCGGCGACAGATGCATCCAGATCAGGCGAACGCACCGGTCGGACGTGAGCCACGACTCCCGGTTCAGATCCTGCCGCAGTTGGCGGAAGAACTCGACGCCCTCCGTCGATCCCATCAACAGGTACGTCGGCGACAGAAACGACAGCGCCCGCGAACCGCGCAACGGACAATCGGACCGACGCCGAAGCGTATTGATTTCCAGGAGCTGCTGGCGGCCCAGGTTCGACCGCGTCAGGGCTTCGGCCAGCCGCTCCGGCGCCAGACGCTCGTGCAACTGCTCTTCGAGAAACGCCACAAGATCCCTCAGGCCCTCGGCCAGATAGACCACCGCGTCCGGACCGTAGTCATTCGGTACGTCCAGCATGAAGAACGGCCGATCCACCAGCCGGGCAATCAGTTCGAAGCTCTTGACGTTGTGGTCGCAGATGTGAGAGCTGGGCAGAATGGCCAAAGGTGCAGGCAGAATGCCCCTCACCGCAAGACCCACCAGGGCCCGATGATACGTGCACGCGTGTGTCTGAACGCCGAATCGATCGCTCAGGTCCAACAGCGTCGGGGCCAGACCGACACCCGCCGCGGCCGAGGCCAGTCCCTCCATGGGCAACGGGTACACACCGAAGGCATGAAAGATCTCGGCAGGCGCGAAGATCGACGTCCAGACCGAACGCTTCGGGTGACGCAGGCCCTCGCGAACCAGCCGCAGATTCGACAACGACAGAAAACGCTCCGACGGCAGGGCCTCGGGAACGCGACTGAACCTCAGACGGAGGTCCTGCAAGACCAGGGCCCGCTTGACGGCGGACGGCCCGCTGGCACGCTCCAGGAGATATCGCAATAGTTCCATGGCCGACCTCTCGATCCCCACGCCGGGCGATGTTCATCCCCTCAGAGCCTGGGTCGGCTCTCCGACTCGATCCAATGCAAACAGTGCCGCCCCCATGGCTCCGGCCACTTGAGGATCCTCCGGGAGAAACAGACGCTCTCCAAGCCGCTCCTCCAGTTCGTGGACAACGCCCGCGTTCTTCGCCACACCCCCCGTCATGACAAACGGACCTCGACCCTCGATGCGACGCACCATGGCGATAACGCGACCCGCGATCGACGCGTGCAGCCCGCGAATGATGTCCACGGGCGTGTGCCCTTCCGCAATCAGAGAGACCACTTCACTCTCTGCAAACACCGCGCACATCGAGCTGATCGGTACCGATTGCCTCGCGCGCAGTGACAGTTCGCCCATGCGATCGAGATCGACCTCCAGCGTTCGGGCCATCAGCTCCAGAAACCGCCCGGTCCCGGCGGCACACTTGTCGTTCATCGAAAAGTTGACAACGCGACCCTCTTCGCCCAGCACGATGACCTTGCTGTCCTGGCCCCCGATGTCGATCACGGTCCGAACGTCCGGAAACGCCGCCCTCGCCCCACGGGCGTGACAGGCGATCTCGGTCAGAATCTCGTCGGCAAACGAGACAATCCGGCGGCTGTACCCCGTCGCGACGACGAAGGCCAGATCCTCCTGACGGAGCCCCGCGTTCTCCGCTGATCGGCGGAGAACCATCGAGGCGGCCGACAGGCTGTTCGCCCCGGTCGGAACCAATGCCTCGCCCACCACACGAGCCTGGGCATCCAGAATCACGGCCTTGGTCGACAGAGAACCCCCATCCACACCGGCCACAAAGACCTCGCGGCCCTGCCGTCGCCGAACACCGCGACCCTTGCGATCGATCATCTCGACGAAGGCCTCTATCCGCGTCCGCGACTGCTCCAGACCCGCCGGCCGGTACTCGCTCTCGACCGCCAAGACCGGAAACTCCGGCGGCAGCGTCTGGCGTATGGCCGCCAGGTCGTACGCATACGGGTCGCAGAACTTGATGGTGTGATAGATCAGTCCGTCTGAATGGGTCCGCTCCAGCAGCGACTGGAGATACTGCACCCGTTCGGCCATCATCTGCATGCGCGAGCACGGAGGCCGCGACAGGTAGCGCTCCGCCAGCGCCCGCAGAGGCTCATCGGCGGCAGACACCGCCCCTTCGAACGACCGAATGCCCGCACAGGTATCCATGGCCGTCACGGTGGCGCCTGTGTCCTCGATCATGCGGATTAACGCGGCCTCGTCCAGGATCGCACCCGAAATGACCAGACGCGGCCCGCTTCGTGACGACGTGGATGCCGGGGTCGACACCCGGTCGATATCGCCCAGAAACGCCGTCAGCGCATCCACGAACGTCCGTGTATCACTGCGGAATGCCGTCTGCACGATTTCGTGAAACGTCGAGGCCGGAAGCAACGAAGGACGCTGCTCCATCCGCTCGGCGAGCTGTCCGATCAGCCGCCGCCGCCGGTTGTGCAGTTTGATGACCTCGGCCAGAGACGGTGGCTCATTCGGCAGGCCGCCGATCCCCCGCATCGAGTCGACGAGACGTTCCAACTGCCTTCGGAAATAGGCGATCGACGCCGGCGAGAGCTTCCGGGGCACGTCGACCATCGCCACGAAAGGCAGCGAAAGCCTCTTGACCGCCACGTCGTACAGCCGCCGCATGGCGTCACAAGACGACGTCAGTATCAGGCCGGTGAGTTGAACGGAACCGTGCGCCTGTGCGCCGTCGCCTTGCCCTGTCGCCTCCAGAAGCCCCTCCAGAAGGCTGCGCACGAACGGGCATACATTGGGGTGCAGACACGCGTCACCCAGGGGGGTCTCTTTGTGGGTGCCCCAGAGTCGCCATGGAATGCCGCCGGCGGCTTCGATCAGCTCAACCGGCACGTAGGCACATGCGTATCCCACTCGCGGCCGATCCGACGCCGTGAGACTCGCTCGACACGCCTCGTGCGGGAACTGTGGGGTCGATTCCATGGTGCATCCTCGGCTCGGAGACCGTGGCTCCGGGCACTCGGCTGCTCCCATCATCCAAGGCAGCCTCGTCTGTCGTTGTGTCTGTCCCTTCACCCTACTCACTTGCCGGTCGTTCGCCAAGAGCGCCCGCCGACAACCCCGAACCTCGCTTCACATGGCCGCCCCCGGTGCGCAGGGACAATGCCCGCCTCTCATACGAAATCTTCAGACGAAACCCGTAAGCAAACCGAATTGCGTCCGTTAGATCCTATTGGAACGTTGTCCGGCCTCGGCCGAGGGCCCGCGGGGCCGCTGGTGGCCGAACGTTGCGGGCCCTCAGACACGACTCCGGACGAACGGAACTCAATGGAAGGCAACGCGTTGGTGGCGACTCGGTCGCTGCTAACGCAGCACCCGATTGATGACGGCGGGCTTTCTTCGGGGGGTGGAACCTGACAGAAACGACCAACAGGACGATGACCGCGCGACGTCACGGCCTGGGTGGAACCGCGTAAACCAGAAACTTCAAACACGTCGCGCGACGCTCATGAAGGGAGCAGTCTCATGGTACGACGTACCCTCGTTCTGACAGTCCTTGTAGGTGGATTGCTGGCCATTTCGCTGGCACAGGCGCAAGATCGAGGCGGACGCCGCGGCGGTGGCGATTTCGCACAAATGCGCGAGCGAATGATGACCGGAATCAAAGACCAGATGGGCGCGACAGACGAAGAGTGGAAAGCGCTGCTGCCGAAGATCGAGAAGGTCATGAACGCTCAGCGCGACCTGCGATCGTTTGGTGGTTTTGGCGGTCGTGGCCGCGGTGATGAGGGCCAGCCCAGGAGCAAGGTCGCTCAGGCCCAGCAGGACCTGAAGGCGGCCCTGGACAACAAGGATACCCCCGCCGACGATCTCGCCAAGAAGACGGCTGCATTGCGTGAAGCCCGTGAGAAGGCCCGTGCCGATCTCCAGGCCGCCCAGAAGGAGCTCAAGCAGGGCGCCACGCCCCGACAAGAAGCCGCCCTGGTACTCATCGGTCTGATCGACTAATCCGACCGTGCTCCGAGGAAGACGGGGACGCCACTCGTGATTTTCCGCCGGCCCGGAAATTCGGGTGGCGTCTCCGGAACCTTGAACCTCTCCGCCGAGAATCTCACTCCCCATCGCCAACGAGCGCGAACGGCGCCCAGAAGTACGGGTGGCTGTACTGGATCGTGCGAGCCTCACGCGGGGCCTTGCTCAGAAACGTTCCCCGTCGAACGGTCGCGCCCCCCGAACGACCCAGCAGGGCCAACTGCGCCCCTCGAACCGACTCGGCCTTGCCTCTGCCGCCCTTCAGATTCTCATAGAACCGAAACATGAAAAACGAGGTCGCCACGTCGTCCACCGACCACAGCGTGCTCAGCACGGCGGGTGTTCCGGCATAGAGGAAGGCCCTCGTTAGACCGACCACATCGTCCCCCTCGCTGAGCCGCCCCAGTGCCGTCTCGCAGGCGCTGAGCGTCACAAGGGATGCACCGAGCGTCATCCGGAAGAGCTCCGCGGCCCGAAGGTAGCCGTCGTTCGCCCCGTCGGGAGCCAACAGCACGCCCGATTGGTTCGGCCAATCGTTGTCGTAGTGGCCGTGACACGCCAAGTGAAGGATCGCATACCGGGCAGCCTGGGCCCTGAACGACGTCTCCGATGCCTCGGCACCCGTGCGAATCACCTTCGTCTCGAACAGCGGTGCGATGGCGTTCACCTCCTGCACCGCAGCCGGCAGGTCGGCGCCCTCGATCGGCAGCCTCGGGTTCCCATACGCCAGAAGTGAGGTCCACGCGACCTTACGTTTCCCCACGCAGTACTTCAGTGCCGAGGCACTGGGCAGCATGCTGATCGTACATCGCTCGACCAGATACCCGCGGCCGTCATGAAGGGCCGCAAACGGCAGGTAATGCAGCGGACCGTGCGGCACCACATAGAGTCTCTGAGCGCGATGGGTGTCGAGCACGTCGCCCAGCAGCCGCTGATAGAGCCTTCGACCGATCTCGGCCACCTTCGCGTCGCCACGGACGATCTGATCGCGAAAGGCGTCCACGTCGCGGCGGATCGTCTCCTCCGATTCTGGAATCATACGGACGCGGAGGGTCCCACCCACACCAAAGAAAAGGCAGCCGCCCTGGTCGGTCAGGTAGAACTCGATCAACGCGGCGTCGGCCGGCAAACGGCCCCGGACGTCCTCGAACGACAGCGCCTCGACGTGAATCATCGAGGCGAGTTCCTCATCCTCTTTTCGCAGACGAGTCAGTCGTCTGGCATACTCGGCGGCCGCTCGCGTCTGGATCACGTCATCGGCGGTCTGCCCCGCCGGAAGTTCCGAGGCCCCGGCTGCCGACACGAGACCTGCCGAGGCGAACAGATGTTCGACATCCTGCCGGACCTCCGGGCTCCGGCCGACCTCCTTGGCACCCAACAGATCCAGGAGGGCCCTCGCCTTGGCCCCCTCGGCAAAGCGAAAGGCCTCAGGCAATGAACCTTGCTGCGCCAGGAGCATCACAAGGCGATCGTAGGCGTGGTCGCGCCCCAGCAGAAACCGCCGCTTGTACGCGTCCTTTGTCAGGTGCGATCGCTGTTCCTCCAGGACGGCCACCCCGTTACGGTAGGCGCTCGCCGCCGAGCCGAGGTCCTGCAATCGCTCGCAACAGACTCCGAGCCGATCGCACGCAAGCCAGTACCTCTCCGTCATGGCTCGCGAGTCGGGCAACGCCACCCACGCCTGTAGATCGGTCCTGGCACGGTCGTATCGCCCGCGGAGAAAGTGTGACATGCCCGAAAGCCACGGCGCCTTGTGCTGTGCCAGCCTTTCGAGCCGGCGACGCAGGGCTGCCGTTCTCTCATCGCGACCCGGGTCCTTCGTCGGGCCGGATCCAGTGCCCAGCCGGCTTTGATAATGGGCGGCCAGGCTGCCCAGAGAAGCCAGGGCGTCGGCATCGTTCATCAACAGCTCGAGTGTGTTGTCCAGCCACCCCATATGAAAGGGCATCTCATAGCCCTTGGCCAGTTGCCGGCACGTGTCATAGGCGGGTTTCGCCGCCTGGCGGCCTCCCAGGACAAACCGGCAGTATGCTTCGAGCTCACGAATCTGGTACTGCGACAGGGCCTCCATATTCGCGAAACCGAGCGGGCGATGAGCCTCCGCTGCCTTCGCCACCACTTTGAGGGCCTCTTCATATTCTCCCAGGCGGATATGCGCCAGGGCCATCGCCGCATACGGGTCCTCGGGGCTTCTGAAGTTCTCGGCCAACGCCTGGCCGTGATCGAGCTTGTTCCGAACGGCTTCCGCAGCACATCGCTTGGCGCTCTCGGGATTGTTGGCCAGAAGGTAGTATCGGTAGAGACTGCTCAGATGCAGGTCCAGCGCAGCGTAGTCCTTGTCGGCCCGCGCGCTATCGGACGCCTTCTCGAAAACGCCGATCGCCCCGATCAGATCGCCATCGGCGATTCTGGCCTCGGCCTGTGCATTAACCTCGGACCACAACTTCCAGGATGCCAGCCAGCCGGTTTGATCCTCAAACCCATAGACGACGGCCCCACACATCGCGCAGACAATCGGCAACCCCAAGCCACTAGAGAGTCGCCCTTGTGTGCGGTGGTCCATCATGCCCAAGACTTCACATGACCGTGGCGAAGGCGCATGTCCTTGACTGGGATCGCCAGCGCGATCGCCTGCCCACCTCCGTTCGCCGGTGTGTGCGAGCAAGCCAACGGGTAACGGGCTCCGGCTGCGTTCTCAATTCGTCTTCGTCGCCGTTCCACCCACGGGTCGAGGCAGAACGATGTGCGACGGGCGATCCTTGTCGATGTAGATCGTGTTCTTCGCGACGATCCGCTTATCGCTGGGGTAATCGAACGAACCCCCTGTATTCGGATTCGGATCGAACCGCGGGGCGTTGCTGCTGCTGATCGCCACCCGGATGCGATGCCCCTTGTTGAACACGATGCTCGTCGACCACAGGTCGATCTCCAGCGGATACACCTTGCCCGGTTCGATCAACCTCGGCTCGCGCAGCGACTCGCGATATCGCGCACGAACGATCCCGTCCTGCACGATCATGCTGCGACCGTCGGGATACACGTCACAGAGCTTCCCGCTGAAATCCGTGTCCCGGCACGACGAACTGGCCCACAGCTTCACCGTGATCCGGCCGGTCACCTCGATCGGTTGCGGCAGCGGCGGCGTACTGAACACCAGCACGTCGGGCCGGCCCTCGACCGGGCGCTGATCCATCGGTCCTCGCGCCAGAATGAGATTGCCCCCGCCCAGCGTCGGCACGGGGTTGTTCGGGTCGAAATCGTAGGTGAGCGATGCCTGGGCCTCGGTCTGCCGTTCAGTCGATAGCAGCCCGCCCTTGTGGAAATACCATGCCACCGGTTCGCCGACGACCGGCCACGTGTCCACCTGGCGCCAGACGTTTCCCGGGGCCCCTTCCTCGCCGCACGCCCCCATCACGTAGTACTGAACCGGCTTCGTACGCCCGCCGGTGATGTCCGCCCCCTTGATGTGCTTCATGAACCAGTCCATCGCCCACAGCTCGAACTTCGGTGCGGCATTCTCAGGATACTTCAGCCCCTCGGGCAGGCCACCGTGCTGCCAAGGCCCCATGATCAGACGGCACTGCCCCTTGGCCCCGGGCCCGCCGCGATTCTGCGTCGCGACAAAGCTGTCGAGTGTCCCCTGGCAGAACATGTCATACCAGCCGCCGTAATACAGCACCGGAACAATCACCTTCTCCACCAGCTTGATCGAGTTGCCGAAATCCCAGAACTCGTCGTAGCTCGGATGCGCCGTGAACAGGCTCAGGTTCCGCTTGTCCATCCGGTTCTGCCCGACCCAGTTGTCGGCCAGGAATTTCCGCGGGACCCCGCCCCAGAAGTTCCCATGGCTGTACATGTCGCCGGCCGCCACCATCACAAAAGCGCATTTCAGGTGCGGAGGCTGCGTCGGCAGCATCAGGTTCTGAGTGATCCCCATGGCCGACGGCCCCACCGTGCCCACCCTGCCGTCGCACCACGGCTGCTTGGCGATCCACTCGATCGTGTCGTAGCCGTCCTGGAACTTGCCCCACCCGCATCCGCCGAAGATCGGAAAGTCCTCGCCCTCCGACCCGAACCGCCCCCGCATGTCCTGCACCACCGAGGCAACGCCCATCTTGGGGATCCCGTTGGCCGCCATCTTGCCCACCCCGCCCCGGCGGTTGTACGGCGTTCGAATCAGAACGGCCGGAAACTTCTGATCCGGCTTGCCCTTCGGCAGAATCACGTCGGTGGCCAGCTTGGTCCCGTCGCGCATCGCCACCATATATGTCTTCGCTTCGGGGATGTCCCGCTCACGCGACAGGGCGTTGGCCAGATTCTCCTCGCCCCGAACGGCCGAAAAACCCAGCCCGCAAAGGCCGACAGCAATCACACACAGACGATTCCAGACGCGAGGCATGCGATCCTCCTGCCTTGAGCTTTCGATAGATATCACAGATTTGAGCCGCCAGTTAATCAGATTTGCCCCAGTCTCGCAACCGGCATCTCCGCCCAGCTCCCCAGAAGTCCCAAAACCTTGCAGATTCTCATCTTCAGATCACGCAATAGCTTCCCCCGTCGATCGTTTAGTCTACAATAGCGTAGGCGCCATGGGGGAGCAGATGAGAGCATACCTGCTTGCGGTTGCGGCGTTCATGTCGGCCTCCGTTGCCGGGGGGGTGGAGTCCGCCGTCGTGCGCCCGTTCGAAACCGAAGGGGCATTCACCCCAGCCAATCCCATCGACGACCTCGTCCTCGCCCGCCTCAACAAGAAGGGTGTCGAACCCGCCAACCGCTGCTCCGATGAGGTCTTCATCCGACGCGTATACCTCGACCTGATCGGCACCCTGCCCGAACCCGCCCAGGTTCAAAAGTTCCTCCAGGACCGCCGGTCCGATAAGCGGGCCGCCGTGATCGATACCCTGATGCTCCGGCCGGAATTCGCCGACTACTGGGCGATGAAGTGGTGCGACATCCTGCGGGTCAAGGCCGAGTTCCCGATCAACCTCTGGCCGAACGCCGTCCAGGCCTACCATCGCTGGATCCGCGACAGCCTCCGGTCGAACATGCCCTACGATCAGTTCGCCCGTCAACTCCTCACCTCCAGCGGCAGCAACTTCCGTGTGCCGCCGGTCAACTTCTACCGCGCGATCCAGGGCCGCGAGCCGTCGGCCGTCGCTGCTGCCGTCGCCCTGACCTTCATGGGTACCCGGTTCGACTCCTGGCCCGAAGATCGCCGCAAGGCGATGGAAGTCTTCTTCTCGCGGATCGCCTGCAAGTCGACCAAGGAATGGAAAGAAGAAATCGTTCTGCTCGATCCCTCGAAGCCCGCGCCACCCGAGGCCGTACTTCCCGACGGCACAAAGGTCCGCATCGGGCCCGATCAGGACCCCCGCGTCGTCTTCGCCGACTGGCTCATCACGCCCACGAACAAGTGGTTCGCCCGCAATATGGTCAATCGGCTCTGGGCCTGGCTCATGGGCCGCGGCATCATCCACGAGCCCGACGACATCCGTCCGAAAAATCCACCCGTCAATCCCGAGCTGCTGGCCTATCTCGAGAAGGAACTCGTCGGCGCCCAGTACGATCTGAGACACGTCTACCGTCTCATCCTCAATTCCCGAACGTATCAGCAGTCCTCGATCCCGCGCACCAGAGAGGCCAAGGCCGAGACCCTCTTCGCCTGCTATCCCGTGCGCCGCCTCGAAGCCGAGGTGCTCATCGACGCCCTTAATGCCATCACCGGCACCGGCGAGGGCTACACCAGCGCCATCCCCGAGCCGTTCTCGTTCATTCCCGACGATCTTCGCACGATCACGTTGGCCGACGGTAGCATCACCAGTTCGTTCCTCGAAATGTTCGGCCGTCCGGCCCGCGACACCGGCCTGGAATCCGAACGCAACAACCAGCCGACCGACGCCCAGAGGCTCCACCTGCTCAACTCGACCCAGGTTCAGCAGAAGATCGAGCGGAGCGTCTGGCTGCGAAAGCTGGTCCGAACCGCCCGTTGGGACGTTCCCGGTGTCATTCAGACGATCTATCTGACCATCCTGTCCCGCTATCCGACGCGGGCGGAACAGGACATCGCCGAGAAATACATCCGCACCAGTGGGCTGGGCGCCGATCAGGCCGCCAACGATCTGGCCTGGGCCCTGATTAACAGCAAGGAATTCCTCTATCGGCATTGAGCGGAGCCCAGGGCTGCCGGCCCGGCATCGCGGGGCAGCCCCGCAAAGGAGAGGCAATGACCGAGCGACGAACCGACACCGTCATGACCCGACGCACCGCCCTGAAGCACGCGCTTCTCGGCGCCGCCGGTCTGTCGCTGGCGGGCGAGCGCCTCGCGTGGGGGCAGCCCACTACAACGTCGGCCCCGACCACCCGAAAGGCCGGTCGCGCCAAGGCCGTCATTCAGATCTGGATGTGGGGCGGCCCCTCGCATCTGGACACCTTCGACCCGAAGCCCGACGCCGGCCGCGACTACTGCGGCCCGCTGACCAAGCCCATCGCCACGAACGTCGATGGCATTCGGATCGGCGAGCTCCTGCCGATGCTGGCCAAACAGGCCGACAAGTATTCCATCATTCGCAGTATGACCCACGGCGTGAATGCCCACGAAACCGCCTCCTACATCGTGCAGACCGGTCGATTGCCCGATCGCCTGGTCTATCCCTCCGTCGGCGCCGTTGTCTCGGTGTTCAAGGGCTACGATCACGGCTACAAGGGGCTCGTGCCGCCCTATATCGTGCTCACCGAAACACAGGGCCGCTTCTCCGAGGCGGGCTTCCTGGGCCAGCGATACAAACCGTTCGCCACCGGCGGCGATCCCAACCAGCAACGTTTCGTCGTCGAAGGCATCGTCGCCCAGGGCATCTCCGACCAGCGACAGCAGAGCCGCCGGCAACTGCTCCACAAACTCGATTCGCTCGGCCAGGCCATGCCCACCTCGCCGAGCTTCAAGAAGCTCGACACCTGTGAAGAGAATGCCTACGACATGATGTTCGGAGACGCCCGAAAGCTCTTCGACCTGACCAACGAAAAGGACGACGTGCGAACCCGCTACGGCCGGAGCACCTTCGGCCAGTCCTGCCTGATGGCTCGCCGACTGATCGAACAGGGCGTCCCCTACGTCACCATCAACTACAAGGGCTGGGACACCCACAAGCAACACTTCGAAACCATGCGCCGCAAGCTGCCCGAAATGGATCAGGGCATGGCGACGCTCTTGCAGGACCTCACTGATCGCGGCCTGCTCGATACCACCATCATCTGGTGGGGCGGCGAGTTCGGCCGGACGCCCAAGGTCGACTGGCAGCCGCCGTGGAACGGCGGGCGGGGGCACTTTGGCAAGTGCTTCTCGGCCGTCGTCGCCGGCGGTGGTTTCAAGGGGGGGCGAGTGGTCGGCTCCTCGAACGCCAAGGGCGAGGAGGTCGCCACGCGTCCGGTGCATCCGAGAGACCTCATCGGCAGCATGTACGAACTCCTGGGCATCGATCCCGACGGTCCGCTGCCCAACCCCCGGGGG
The DNA here is from genome assembly GCA_964446835.1 of uncultured Planctomycetales bacterium. Lineage (GTDB taxonomy): Bacteria > Planctomycetota > Phycisphaerae > UBA1845 > JAFGLZ01 > CAYUQT01. The sequence goes on from CAYUQT010000047.1 coordinate 15,343, forward strand.
CTCAACGTTCAGGTCATGCCCACCGACCCGGCCGGCGGACAGGGCGGTGGCCGCCTTCGGGAGATCATGTAGTCCGAGGAACCAGCTCCATGACCGTATCCATGCGATGGTGGCTTGCCGTGGTCTCGCTCCTCACCGGCGCGGCCATGGGTCAGTCCAAGTGGAAAGACCCGCACATCGGTTACGCCTATCCCGACGGCGGTCGCTGCGGCAGCACGTTCGAGATCCTCATCGGGGGCCAGGGCCTCGGCGGCGCCGCCGAAGTCTGCGTCTCCGGTACGGGCGTCAGCGGAAAGGTCATCCAGTTCTACAGGCCCATCTTCAATCTCAAACCGGAACAGCGAGAGGCCATCCAGAAGCGGCTGCGGGAAGTCACGCAACAGCGACTCGCCGAGACCCCCGGCGCCATGCGATACCCCGCGCCCGCCGGCGACAAATCATTCCGGGGCAAGAAGGCCGCCGGCAAGTTCCCCGCCACCACCCGCAAATCCGCCACGAGCCAGGCCTCCGATGCCGACCTGCCGGCCCACCCGCTCCTGCGGAACCTCGAAGACAAGAGCCTCCGAGAGCTGATGCACATCCGCAGCGAACTGCTCAACATCCGCAAGAAGCAGCCCAACGCACAGATCGCCGAATCGGTCCTCGTCGAAATCACCATCGACCCCAAGGCCCCACCCGGCGACCGCGAGATTCGCATCAAGACCCCACAGGGCCTGACCAACCCCATCGCCTTCCAGGTGGGCGCCGTGCCCGAAATATGTGAACTCGAGTGCATCGACGTGCCGCCCTTCATCACGCTGCCCGAAGCGCCGTCCCTCACCCTCCCCGTGATCATCAACGGACAGATCAAACCCGGCGACATCGACCGCTTCCGATTCACCGCGAAACGCGGCCAGAAGCTCGTCATCGAATCCTGGGCGCGGCGGCTCGTCCCCTATCTGGCCGACGCCGTCCCCGGATGGTTCCAGGCCACCCTGACTGTCTACGACGCCAAGGGCAAAGAAGTCGCCTTCGCCGACGACTACGTCTTCGATCCCGACCCCGTCCTCTTCTTCGAGGTCCCCCAGGACGGCATCTACGAACTCGAAATCCGCGACTCCATCTACCGCGGCCGCGAGGACTTCGTCTACCGGATCGCCGTCGGCGAACAGCCGTTCATCACCCAGATGCACCCGCTGGGCGGCAGAAGGGGCACGAAAACCCTCGCCTCGATCGACGGCTGGAACCTGGCCAACAACCAGTTGCTCCTGGGCACCTCCGCCACCGGCGAAACGGTCCGCCAGACAGCGACTCGCGAGAGCGGGCAGCTCTCCAACCGCGTAACCTATGCCGTCGACGCCCTGCCCGAGTGCAACGACGTCGAATCCAACAACACCGCCTCCGACGCGCAGCAGATCACGCTGCCGACGATCGTCAACGGCACCCTCTCGCCGGCGGCCGACGTTGACGTCTTCCGGTTCGAAGCCCGAAAGGGCGACACCATCGTCGCCGAGGTCTACGCCCGCAGACTGGCCTCGCCGCTCGATTCGCTCCTCCGGCTGACCGACGCCTCGGGCAAGGTCCTGGCCTGGAACGACGACTGCGAAGACCTCGAGGCGGGCCTGATCACCCATCACGCCGACTCGTACATCCGCACCCGCCTGACCGGAAGCGGGACCTACTACGTCCAGCTCTCCGATTCGCAGCATCACGGCGGGCCGGCCTATGGCTACCGCCTGCGGATCAGCACCCCCAGGCCGGACTTCACCCTGCGAATGACGCCCTCCAGCATCAACATCCGCCCTGGCAGTGCCGCGCCGTTTTATGTCTACGCCTCGCGCAAGGACGGATACGACGGCGACATCGACGTCGTCGTCAAATCCGGCCCCGAAGGCCTTCGCATCAGCGGTGGGCGGATCCCCAAGGGGCGCGATCGCGTTCGAATGACCCTCACGGCGGCCGGGCCCGCACTCAGCAAGCCCGCGACGATCGAGCTCGAAGGCCGCGCCCTGATCCGAGGCACCACCATCCGTCGGCCGGTCGTCCCCTGCGAGGACATGATGCAGGCGTTCATCTATCGCCACCTCGTTCCGTCGCAGCAGCTCATGGTCGCCACGGTGGGCTCCGGACGTCCCGGCCAGCCCATCGAGCTGATGGACGACCTCCCGGTTCGCCTCGTCCCCGGAGGCACCGCCAAGGTGCGAATCCAGGCCCCCAAAGGCCCGGTCCTTCGCACGGCCCAGTTCGAACTGAGCGACCCACCCAAGGGTGTCACCATCGAGAGTGTCACTCCGTCCTTCGCCGGCCTGACGATGGTGCTAAAAGCCGCCAAAGATGACCCCAAGGTTGGTTTTGTCGACAATCTGATCGTCGAGGCCTACGCCCCGGCCCAGTCCGGAAAGCAGTTCGGAAAAGGCCAAGCCCAGCGCGTTCCTCTCGGCGTGCTCCCGGCCATCCCCATCGAGATCGTCCCCCGATAGCCCCGTTCCGGCACCCCCCATTCCGGCAAGCAGGCGCATCTGCATTCGAGGGTGGTCGAGCCTCCCTGCGAGCATCAAATCGGCTGGCGACGTGACGTCGCACAGTCAGCCTTTCATGTCGTTGTGCCGTCGGTGAGTCTCTCGCCGCTGAGCCACTTGGCGCGGGTGTCCTTCCGCGAAAGAGATGGGGGGCGGGGAGGTAGAAGCTAGGAGTTGGAAGTCAGAAGCCGGCAGGTGGGCGGGCGAGGCGGGCGTATTCGGAGTGGGTTTGTCGGCGAATGTCTCACTTTGTCCCGTCCCTGGACAGTGCGGCATTCGATGCAGACAACAGACATAACAACGCGACGGGTATGCTTCTTCGCCCCAAGATCATGGCTCGCTTCTTTGACGTGCGACCCGAGTCCGATGTTAGTTGATTCTCCCAAGGGACTAGGGAAATTATAAACCAACACTGGAACTCTTCCAACTCGGCTTCTCTGACAGGGCCTGTGCGGAAGCGGACCGATGGGTGACGGACAAGCCGCTGCTGCGGATTACCGTGGCATCACGCTATCGCCGGCCCGTGGGAGGGCTGGAAGGAATGGCCACGCCCGGGCGGAGGGGACGGCGCCGTGCCCTACTGCGATATCATGCTGTAACAAACGCCGCGACGGGCACCGGCGACGGCTCCTCCACCGGCAGAGGGCCGAGGGTCAAAGGGGTCGGGTTGAGGGGATCCGGCTTTGCTTACCGAAATGGAACACTGGTTCGCCCTGAGCGATTACTCACTCAGGGCGAACCGGAGACTCTCCCTATGGCTTTCGAGTTCTGAATCGCCCTGCGTGTCTTCGGAGGGGGCGTCGGTCTTGTCCCTGAGCAAGCCGGACCACACCAGGCCCATCACGAATCCGGACAGGCCGGAGCCCCATGCCAGTATCAGACAATGCCACCATTTCATTTCTGCACAGCTCCTCTCTGCCCCCTACAGGTCCGTCGTGGACTGCGATGTCTGGCCGAAGAGGTTGACTGAGTTCAACAGGAGTGTCGGAAGTTGAGCGATGAAGCTGTCGAGCTGCTTGATGAACGTCTGAAGCATCGCCTGTGAAAGCTTCTCGCCGAAGTCCTGGTCATCGGCCGCCGGTTGTGTGCTTGCAACCCCACCCAGCTTCGAGGAAAGGGAACTCGCTACATAGGTATCCACCTGCTGGAAGAACGTTTGGAGTTCCGCTGCAACGAGTTGCCCGATGAACTGCTGTTCCATGGACTGAAAGGTCGTCGACGACTGGGCAGTGTCGGTTGTTTCGGCAGAGGCCGCAGCACCCCACGGTGCCGACAGGAACAGCGGCAGTGCCGCTACGATCAAAGTGCGTTTCGTGAACATACATGTCTCCTTCTATAGGGATAGGCGAGAAACAGCCCCGCAAGCCGCAATGAACTCCGAGCGGCATGACCCCGCCGGGAGATCCGTTGCAGCCGTCGCGTCAACGAGTTACGCTGGCAGTTATGAGAAAGAAGCATCGGTTCCGATGGGTGGCCAAGTGGATCGCGGCGATCGTCTGCCTGGCGTTCGCGGTGGCCTATGCCCTGCGTGTCCGTTCCCCGTTGCAGTTGCCGTGGTGGATACCGTTCGTCGCAGCCTTGGCGCTCACCCTGCTTCTGATGTGGACGGATCGGCGCACCCCCTCCCGACCCTCCCCAGGACGGCTGCTGCGGCCTAATCTTCAACGAAAACGGACGTTTTCCGGACTGGGCGGCGGAACGCCTCGTGGAGACGCATAGCGGTTTCAGGGACCTTGTGCCCTGCCGAGACAGCCTCTCGCCGGCTCACGACAAGCATTCAGAGGAATGGGCGGGTCGGGTCAGAGGGTGAAAACCCCGTGTACTACGTCATGGGGCAGACCGAAGCCGGGCGATATCTATTCTCTGTCGTTGTCCGATTCCCCGATGGAAAAGGGTATCCGGTTACGGCCCGCCCTATGACAGACAGAGAGCAGATACGATTCAATCAATGGAAGAACCGATGAGCAAGATTCCACAAATTGACTCTGTCGCGGAGCTGGCTCGATTCTGGGATAGTCACGACCTGACCGAGTTCGAAGACGAACTCGAGGAAGTCAGCGAACCTGTTTTTCGTCGCGGTGAACAGACCGTCATGCGAGTCCCTTTGCGACCCGAGCAGGCCGCGGCGCTCCACCGTATTGCTCAGTCCAGGGGCATGAACGATACGGACCTCCTCAGAGAGTGGGTCAGCGAGAAACTGCGAATCTCGCAACGCCCCTCATCCCCCTCTGCCTGAGCAGGCCCGCCCCGCCGATTCCCTTGCCCCGCACGCATCCCGCTCTGTACGATGCTCGCCGGAATTCAACGGTGGTCGATCGGATCACGCAGAGTAATCCTCGGAATCGCGGCGACGCGCCGCATCCCGCAGGCGCGGGGGTGGCTCAGATGACTCTCAAGGCCTTTGTCCGGAGTCTCAGTCCGGGTTTGAGGTGGGCATTCTACTTCGGCGTAGGGCTCGCAGCTTTCGGTACGATCGTCGTCCTTCCGCTTGCGATGTACTACTATGTCCAGGGCCTTTCGCGCGGGGGGAACGGGAGTCCCTATCCGCTCCTGCTGCTGGCATTCGCAATGGTGGCATTCTGGGTGCAGATCAGCATTACCGTGCGATCGGTTCCCCGTCCCGGACATTGCGTGAAGTGCGGCTACTCCCTCATGGGTCTGACGGAACAGAGGTGCCCCGAGTGCGGCCGCCCCTTTACGTTCAAGGAGGTTCGTCAAACCCCGCAGGAGCTCATGTTCGGCGGCTCACCTTCAGACGACATCAAGAACGCAGCGCCGCCCCCGCCTGCCCCGGCGCTCGCCGAGACCTCAGATCGCCAGCAACGGCAGGCCTGACCGCCCCACCCCGCTTGCAGCGCACCTGACATGCCCTCTCGGCGAACATGCCACACTCGCACCGCAGATCGCCAGGCCGCCCTTGCCCCCCACGCATCCGGTTCTGTACGATGCTGCCAGAGGTTCAACGGTGGTCGATTGGATCACCCGTGACGAGACGTTTGTGGGTCTGGTCCGGCGGCTGGAGGGCGACCCAGGGGTATCCTCTGCGGTGGGACTGTGGGGATCTTCTGCGCCCATCGTCGCCGGCCTGCTGGCACGCACGCTCAACCGCCCGCTGCTCTACGTTGCCGCTCATCTGGAAGAGGCCGACGAAGCCCGCGACGACATCGAACTGGCCACCGGATGGACCACCGAACTCTTCGCCGCCTGGGAGGCCCTGCCGGGCGAGGGGCCGGCCGGCAACGAGATCGGCGCCGAACGCCTCCGCGTCTGTTCGCTCCTTCGCGATCACAGCGGCCGGTTTCCGGGTCCCAACGGGCCGACCCCCGCGGTCGTCGTCGCGTCGGTGCAGGGCATCATGCAGCCGGTGCCCACCACCCGCCGCCTCGAGGCCAACAGCCTGCCCCTGCAGGCCGGGCAGAAGTGCGAACCCTCCGACCTTATCGCCTGGCTGTCCGATCATGGCTATACGCGGCTGGATATGGTCGAGTCGCCCGGCGACTTCGCCGCCCGCGGCGGAATCGTCGACGTCTTCCCCCCCGCCGACGTCGATCCCGTGCGCGTCGAGTTCGCCGAGGATCGCGTCGAGTCGCTCCGCCAGTTCGACGTGTCGAGCCAGCGGAGCATGCGCAAGCTCAACCTCGTGCGAATCCCCGGCCTCAGCGAGCCGGCCGGCGACGAACCGACACCCGAGGGACCCGGGCCCGGACGCGGCAAGAGGCCCGGCCGTAGCCGTCCAGCCTCCCAGGATTCGGACGACACCACCAGCCTCTTCAGCTACCTGCCGCCCGGCACGATCGTCGCGTTTTCCGAACCGTCCGAGGTCCAGATGCTCGGGCGGACGTTCCTGAACCGCCTCGAACGGCAGGAGGGCATGTTCCCCGTCGAGGCGGTCTTCCGCCGGGCGAGCGAGTTCCACCAGGTTCACCTCTGCCGATTCGCGCCCACGCCGGACAGCGAGCTGTTCCGGTTCGAGGTCGAGAGCGTCCAGCGATTCGAACAGAAGGCCGACGAGGCGGTTGCCGAGCTGTGCCGGCTGGCCGCCACGCACACCATCTATGTCTACTGCGACAACGCACCCGAGCGGCTTCGCCTCGACGAAATGATCGCCGGCGTCAGCGGCCCCCGCCCGCCCTCGCTGCACCTGGAGGTGGGGCTGATCCATCACGGCTTCTTCTGGCGGCCCGGCCGCACGATCGTCGTCGGGCACCACGAGGTCTTCGGACGCTATCGTCAGCGGCGCCGCATCCGACGGGCGTTGGCAGGCCGGCCGATCGACACCTGGACCGATCTGGAGTCGGGAGACCTCGTCGTCCACGTCACGCACGGCATCGCCCGTTTCGTCGGCATGAAGACGCTGCGCAAGGGCGATTCGGGCAAGAGCGAGGAATATCTCACGCTTCAGTTCGCCGAACAGGCGATCATGCACGTGCCGGCCTCGCAGATCGACCTCGTACAGAAATACGTCGGGGCGGGGGCGGTGCGGCCGACGCTGTCGAAGCTGGGCGGCACGCGATGGCGCAAGACCACCGAGAAGGTCGCCGAGGCCGTCCAGGACATGGCCGGCGAACTGCTGCGAATCCAGGCGATGCGCACCAGCCAGCCCGGAACCGCCTTTCCCGCCGACACCACCTGGCAGCGCGAGTTCGAAGGCTCGTTCATCTACAAGGAGACCGAAGACCAGCTCATCGCCGCCCGCGAGATCAAGGAAGACATGGCCCGCCCGCGCCCGATGGACCGCCTGCTGTGCGGCGACGTCGGCTACGGCAAGACCGAGCTGTCGATCCGCGCCGCCTTCAAGTGCGTCGAATACGGCAAGCAGGTGGCGGTGCTGGTACCGACGACGGTTCTGGCCGAGCAGCACTACGAGACCTTCCGCGAGCGGATGGCCGACTATCCCTTCGCCATCGAGTGCATCAGCCGGTTTCGAAGCCCTCGCGAGCAGAAGGAGATCATCGGCCGGGCCCGCAAGGGACAGGTGGACATCCTGATCGGCACGCACCGCCTGCTGAGCAAGGATGTGATGTTCGGCGACCTGGGGCTGGTCATCATCGACGAGGAGCAGCGATTCGGCGTCGAGCACAAGGAGCGGCTCAAGCGGATGCGCGAGACGGTCGACATGCTGACCATGACCGCCACCCCCATCCCTCGAACGCTCCACATGAGCATGCTGGGCCTGCGCGACATCAGCGCACTGGCCACCCCGCCCATGGACCGGCGCAGCATCATCACCCAGGTGCGATCCTGGGATCGGCATCTCGTCCGCGAGGCCATTCTGCGAGAGCTGAACCGCGACGGGCAGGTCTTCTTCGTCCACAACCTCGTTCACGACATTCAGTCCACCGCCGCCCGCATCAAGGAAATCGTTCCCGAGGCCCGCCTGGCCGTCGGCCACGGACAGATGGACGAGCACGAACTCGAAAAGGTCATGCTCCGCTTCGTCCGGCGCGAGGCCGACGTCCTCGTGTGCACGACCATCATCGAAAGCGGCATCGATATCCCCAACGCCAACACGATCTTCATCGACATCGCCGACCGGTTCGGCCTGGCCGACCTTCACCAGTTGCGGGGGCGCGTGGGGCGGTACAAGCATCGGGCCTACTGCTACCTGCTGCTCGACCCGTCGCGAGCCCTCACGCCGAACGCCGCGCGGCGGCTCAAGGCGATCGAGGAATACTCCGAACTCGGCGCCGGCTTCCGAATCGCCATGCGCGATCTCGAGATCCGCGGGGCGGGAAATCTGCTGGGTGCCGAGCAGAGCGGCCACATCGCCGCCGTCGGATACGAGATGTACTGCCAGTTGCTCGATCGAGCCGTGCGACGGCTGCGCGGCGAAGAGATCGACGAGGCCCGGCCCGTCCACCTGGAACTCGACCTGGTCGCGCAGATCCCCTATCGCTATATCCCCAGCGAGCGCCAGCGCATGGAGATCTACCGCCGACTCGTCCGCTGCCGGACGGTCGACGAACTGCGGCAGCTCAAGACCGATCTGACCGACGCCTTCGGCCCCTATCCGCGAGAGGTCCAGACGCTGCTCGATCTGGCGGAGGTCCGCGTGCTGGCGCGCCACTGGAAGATTCGATCGATCATCAAGAAGCCGCCCGACCTTATCTTCACCGTCGATCAGATGAAGCTGATGGACCGGCTGTTTGCCGGGGCGGCCGGCTCGGTTCGGATGCCGGACAGCCAGACATTGCACTGGCGTTTGCCGCCGCGCTACTTGGAGCACCCGACAATGTTGACTATGCTGCTGAGATTGCTGGAGCGTCCCCTGGACGATTCGAGCGGGTCGATTCGAAACCCCGATGCCGGCGTGTCTGCCGGACGAACGTTGTGATCCCTCGATCCCGCGGCGCGGTCCGCGGGTTCGGACCGTTGTTCGGCCCGGACAGCACAAGGGTGCCGAGCCGTTGGCCGTTTCTCAGGATATGCCCCTGATGATGCCTTCTCGCTTCATGTGGGTCCTGGTGCTCTCCGCCGCCGTGCTGGCCGGAGGCTGCAAGGACGCGCGGTGGGACTGGTGGCGCAAAGACGCCAAGGGCGGCAAGACCCAGGAAAAGTCCAAGGTCGACGCCAAGACCAACACCGAGGGCCTCGACATGGAGCTGCTCGACCAGGTCGCCCCCACCTCTCAGAAGACCGCCACACGTCCCACGACCACAACCTCGGCCCCTGCCAGCCGCAGCGAATGGGCCAAGGGCAAGCCCACCACGGCCCCGGCCCCCGGACGGCGTGCCACCACCCGTCGCGCCGAGGGACCGACCATCGACACGCCCATCCTTCAGGTCAACGACGAATCCATCTCGGTCAAGGACGTCGTCGAGCCCCTTCGAGCCGATCTCGAAAGGGCCTCGAAAGAGATGTCCATGACGGAATATCAGAAGTTCGCCGAACAGAAGCTCATGATTCGCGTGATCCGCCTGATCGACGAGTTACTGGCCTATGGCGAAGCCAAGAAGGAAGTCACCGACGAGATGGAGGTCGCCATCAAGAAGGCGGTCGATCAAACCGAACAGAGCCGGATTCAGGCGGAGTTCGGCGGGCGGTTCTCGCGGTATGAAGCATGGTTGCAGGCCAACGGCGAGAACCGAGAGGATGTTCGCTCGCGGATCCGCCGCGAACTCCTCGTCAGGCGATTCCTCCACGATAAGTTCCTGCCGCTGATTCGCCACCCCACGCGCCAGGAAATGTGGAAGTACTACCAGCGACATCCCAAGGAGTTCGTCGAACCCCTTCGCGTCGAGATGTTCCTGGTCGATATCCCGTATTGGAGCTTCCTCGAGGGCACGCCGGCCGACGATCGCCAGGCCATGTGGAGCAAGGTCAGCGGGCCTCGCCGGCTTGAGGCCCGTCGTGCGGCCCAGCGGCACGCCGAGCAGGCGCTCCAGGAGCTCCGCAGCGGTATTCCGTATGATGCGATCGCTCGCAGCTATTCCCGCGGCCCCAACGCCGACAAGGGTGGTGCCTGGGGCGTCATCTCGCCGGGGGGGCTGACCGGGCGATGGGCCGAGGTGGCCGAGGTCCTCTTCCAGCTCAAGGCCGATCAGATCAGCGACATCATGAAGACCGACGACGGACTCTTCATCGTCAAGGCGGGACAACGATCCGAAGAGCGGACGATCCCCTTCTCCGAGGCCCAGGTGACCATCGAGAGAGACCTCGTCAAACAGCAGCAGGACAAGCTCGAAGGCGATTTCATCAACAAGCTTCGCAACAAGGCGACGATGGGCGACATCGGATCGTTCCTCAAGTCGGTGAAGGAGGCCATACCCAAGCAGGCCGGCTACAAGCTCGATTACCGGCCGGAGGACCTTCGCCCACGATAAGCCCCGGGCCGGATCCCCCAGGGCCTTCCGGACGAAGCCGCCGCAGGAGTCTCGGAGTTGCCGATGAACAGAAAGTCCGCAGGTCGCAAGAAGAAGGTTCGCGTCGCCCTCATCGGCGCAGGGAAGATGGCCAACGACGTCCACTACCCCAGTCTGGCCGAGTTCGACGACGTCGAGATGGTCGCTCTGTGCGACCTCGTTGAGGACAATCGCGTCAAGACGGCCGGGAAGTTCGGCATCAAAAAACACTACCATGGCTACCGCCAGATGCTCGACGAGAACCCCTGCGACGCCGTGTATATCCTGATGCCGCCGCACCACCTGTTCGATGTCGTCATCGAATGCCTGCGCCGCAAGCGGCACGTCTTCATCGAGAAGCCGCCCGCGGTGACGACCTTCCAGGTCCAGAGCATGGCCCGAGAGGCCAAGAAGAACGGCTGCGTCACCATGGTCGGCTTCAACCGCCGCTATGCCCCGATGCTGACCGATGCCCACCGGCAGGCCGCAAGCCGGGGGGTCACTCAGGTCAACGCCACTTTCTACAAGAAGGCCTCCGCAGTGTACTACGACGGCGCGATCGACGTGATCGGCTGCGATGCGATCCACGCGGTGGACGCGTTGCGATGGCTGTCGGGCGGCGAACCGCAGGAAGTGGCCGCCGCCGTCGGGCAGTTCGGCGACACCGTGCCCAACGCCTGGACGGCCGTCGTACGCTTCGACACCGGCGCCCTCGGCGTGCTTCAGAGCAACTGGAACGTCGGCGGCCGGTATCACGCCTTCGAGATTCACGCCCCGGGCTATTCGGCCTATGTCGAGCCGCAGGTGGGCATGGACGAGATCGACGAGAAGGGGCGGCGGCGGCGAACGATCGACGAGTTCGTCCCCGACAAGGGCGACGCCAAACGGACCTTCGGCTTCTATCAGCAGGCCAGGGCGTTCATCGACGCCGTCCGCACACGCAAGCCGACCGGCGCCACCTTCGACGACGCCGTCAAGACCATGATGCTGGTCGACGCCATCCGCCAAGGATAGCCCGACCAGGGGCGGGGTTGGTTGCCGCGACCTGCGACCCAGGGTCTACGATGTCGGTGTATTCAACGGCTTTCGGCCAGTCTATTCGGTTGATCCAGGCAGCTTGGTCGGAGCAGTCGGTTCGGAGTCGAGAAAGCGGGCGAAGAGGCCGCGGGGAGCGGGCGGAGAGAAGAGAACCATGGCGGCACCCATCAGGACGGCCGAGACAACGAGCATCCAGCGACGAATATCCGGCCGGTGAACCAACTCGATCCAGGTTTGCGGCTTGAAATAGTCCTCCGGCACAAAGCCGAGCCAGGCCGACGGTGAGGAAAATTCCTGTCGGGCGGGCGGAGCCTTGGTCGTTCGAACGATCATCTCGGGCGTCGTGCGGACGACCTCCTGGCCGAGGATGTGGAAGTTCAGTTCGCGAAGGGTCGTGTTCTCGTTGACGATGGGATCGTCGACGAGGGCTCGAGCGATGTCCTGTTTGCGTTGAAGGTCCTTCTTGAGCTTATCGATGCGTTGCTGGGCCTTGTCCTTTGCGGCCAGAACGTCTTGGTGTTCCTCAAAGACCGGAACCAGGACAGCCGTGGCAAACAGGAAGCCCGCCACTGCCAGAAACAACCAGAACATCACCACATGGCTGATCGGTGAGGCCTCCTCGTCATCACGACGATAGGCCAGCCGGGTTATGACCTGGTCCTCGCGCCGATTGATCTGGTCCATCGTGGCCGTCCCTGGCCTGAAGGCCTGCATGTCTGCGGATACCCTGCCGCTGCGGAAGTGCCTCTCTGCGAGAGGACCTCTTGGGCAAAGGCCCCGTTGCCCCTCTCCGACCACGCCATGGGAAGGGGAGGCAACGCCGACCGGCCGAACGGAACCCCTTTCGGACGGGTCGGGGGGTATCGACACCGCAAAGCGGCTCGTCCTGAGACCGTAAGGCGATGTCTGCGAACGACAAGGGTATATCTCGCGGACTTCCGCCCTCCCTGGGGCAAGCCGGAAGTCCGCGATGTACTCGCACCTGCGTTATTTGTTCCAGTATGCCCCGCCGTACTCGGCCCGATCGCCGAGGTCGTCTTCGATGCGGATCAACTGGTTGTACTTGGCCACGCGGTCGGTTCGGCACAGGCTGCCCGTCTTTATCTGGCCGGCATTACTGGCGACGGCGATATCGGCAATCGTCGTGTCTTCGGTCTCGCCGCTGCGATGGCTGATGACGGCGGTGCAGCCGTTTCGCATCGCCAGGTTGATGGCCGCGAAGGTCTCGGTCAGCGAACCGATCTGGTTCACCTTGACCAGGATGCTGTTGGCGGCCTTCTCGTTAAGTCCCTTCTTGAGCCGCTCGGTGTTGGTGACGAACAGGTCGTCGCCGACGAGCTGGACGCGATCGCCGAGCGCCTTGGTCAGCTTCTTCCAGCCTTCCCAGTCGTTCTCGGCCAGCCCGTCTTCGATCGAGCGGATGGGGTACTTGCCGCACCACTCGGTCCAGATGCCGATCATTTCGTCGTGGCCGAAGACCCGCGACGGGTCCGACTTGAAGAAGCGATACCCGCCGATCGAGGCGTCGTACATCTCGCTGGTGGCGGGGTCGAGTGCGATGAAGATCTGCTCGCCGAGCTTATAGCCGGCCTGCTCGACGGCCTGGGCGATCAGATCGAGGGCCTCGTCGTTGGTCTTGAGGCTGGGGGCGAAGCCACCCTCGTCGCCGACGGAGGTGTTGTAGCCCTTCTTGGCCAGTACCTTCTTGAGGGTGTGGAATATCTCGGCTCCCCATCGGATCGCCTCGCGGACGTTCGGGGCGCCCCACGGCTGAATCATGAATTCCTGGAAGTCGACGTTGTTGTCGGCGTGCTTGCCGCCATTCAGGATGTTCATCATGGGAACCGGCAGCACATGGGCGGAAGCCCCACCCAAGTAGCGATAGAGGGGCAGGTTACAGCTCTGGGCGGCTGCTTTGGCGACGGCCATCGAGACAGCCAGGATCGCATTGGCGCCCAGTTTGCCCTTGTTGGGGGTTCCGTCGAGTTCGAGCATGGCGTGGTCGACTTCTTCCTGATCCCGGGCGTCCATGCCGGTAACCTTGTCGGCAATACTGGTATTGATGTTGGCCACCGCCTTGAGCACGCCCTTGCCCATATAGCGAGCCTTGTCGCCGTCACGAAGCTCGACGGCCTCGTGTTCACCCGTGCTGGCCCCGCTGGGGACCTGGGCCAAACCGACGCTGCCATCTTCGAGTACGACGGTGGCCTCACAGGTTGGATTGCCTCGGGAATCGAGGATTTCGCGACCGGACACATGAATAATTGTGGTAGACATCGATAGAGAACTCCTGGCCAGTGACAAACAACATCAAATCGAATATCGGACTAAGCGACTTACGACCTGCACTTTTTGCCGGGGCGTGACCGTTCGCCCGCACGAAGGAGGACGACGACGGCCGACAGGGACCGGACAACTTCCGCAGGAAGGAACACTATACCCCAGCCAATAGGGCGGTCAAGAGGCGAGGGAGGCGCTGCGCTTCGTTCAGCTTTCTCTGATAAGTCGATCGAGGACCTTTCGGCGGTGGTCGAAGACGGTGCGGAGCTGCCATCGGAGGAAGAAGGTATCGTAGAGCCCTCCCAGGCGGCCCCAGGGCACCTGGTATTCTATTTCGTCGGTCAGGAGGGTTCCGCCGCCGGCATGCGGTTCGAAGCGGTGGACGTGCCGCCAGAAGGGCAGCGGCCCGACGACCAGTTCGTCGACGAACCGGTGGGGCGGATCGACCTCGACCACGCGGGCGTGCCAGTGGGTCCACCAATAGCCGAAGATCATCCGCAGGACGTAGTCGGTGCCGACCTCGAAGCGTTCGTGGACCTTCAGGAGATGGGGGCGGACGTCCCGCGGCAGCACATGGACCAGATGGCTCACCTCGGTGTGAAAGGCCCACACCTTGTCGATGGGGGCGGTGACGATCAGGTTGGTGTGAAATCGCGGCATGGTTGGGTCGTCAGCTCTTGATCGCACCGGAGGCCTTCAGGGCCAGCATTCGCTCGAGGGCCCGCAGGGCATCCCGTCGAACCGACTCGTCCACGCCGATCTGTTGCACGACGCGGCCTTCGGCTAGTTCCCTCAGCACCCACAGGAGGTGGCGCGGCGTGATTCGCGTCATGGTCTCGCACACGGGCAGGATCGGCGAGAGGTTCTGGATCTCGAGTCGGCCGGCGTATTGGCGGATAAGGCGGTCGACCAGATGGTGTTCCGTTCCGATGGCCCAATGGCTGCCGGCAGGGGCCTGATCGATCGTCTCGATGATGAATTCGGTGCTGCCGGCCATGTCCGATTCGGCGAAGACGTCCCAGGGGCATTCGGGGTGCACGAGAATGCGGCAGGCGGGGTCGGCCTGGCGAACGCGGCGGCAGTCGTCGAGCCCGTAGGTGATGTGAACGGGGCAGGCGCCCTCCCAGAGGACGGCCGACGCACCGTCGATCTGGTGGGGGGTGAGTCCGCCGTTGGGCTCGGCCGGGCGATAGAGAGGCATGCGATCGAGCGGGTGGCCCATCTGATAGAGCGTGTTTCTACCCAGGTGCTGATCGGGCAGGAACAGGACCATGTCGCCGTGCGAGAGGGCCCAATCGATCACCGCGGGGGCATTGCTGCTGGTGCAGCATGCGCCGCCGTGGCGCCCGACGAAGGCCTTGATGGCCGCCGTGCTGTTGACGTAGGTGATGGGCACGATCTGCTTGTCGGGCATGCACGAGGTGAGGAAGCCCCAGGCCCGATCGACCTGATCGAGGGCGGCCCGGTCGGCCATGTCGCACCCGGCATCGAGTTCCGGCAGGATGACCCGGACGTTCGGGTCGGTCAGGATGTCGGCAGATTCGGCCATGAAGTGGACGCCGCAGAACACGACGTACTCGGCGGCCTTCTGCTGTGCCGCACGCTGGGACAGCTTCAGGCTGTCGCCGATGAAATCGGCCACCCCGACAATCTCATCGCTCTGATAGTGATGCGCCAGGATGACCAGACGAGGACCCAGCGCCTTCCTCAGACGGCGGATGTGTTCGAGCACGTCCGCATCAGGAAGTTGCTGGATGTCATCGGGCAACGGCATCAAAGGTTTATCCATGTCAGATCTCTCGCACCTGCGAGCCGCCTCCGTCCTTCTGCGACTGCCCGTCGCACGCTTCGGAATCCGCCATGTCACTGTATCCGAAACATCGAGGCCAACGCCATCGTTGCCGGGCCGATCCCTTCGCATGACGGCCGAATCATTCGCGGCGGGGCGCGGTTGTGGTCGTCGGAGCGGCGGGCTTGGTCGTCTGACCGGACAGATTGGCCTCCAGACGATTCAGGTACTCTGCCGTTTCCGAGGCTCGGCTGCCGACGGCGGAGCTGCGGGAGGTCAGTTGTCGAACGAACCGTTCGTGGTCGCCGGCAATGGGTTCGGCAAAGGAAGGCCGAATCGCCGGGGAACTGTGGAGGATCGTCCGGACGGCATTGGGATCGTGCGAGGGGAAGGCGTCGTCCGGCTGCCGCTGTTCGATGATCGAGCCTTCGGCGGCACCGAGCGAACGGAGTCGTTTGTGAAGGGTCTTGAGGTCGGACGGCGGTGTGGTGGGGGATACGCGGACACGGACCTTTCCGCCGGGCGTCGCTCGCAGGTATGTGGCCACGCGATCGGAGAGTGTGTCGAGATCGAATTGTTTTCCCCAGAGTATGAACCGACCGAAACGATCGATGTCGATGGCGAAGTCGGCCGCTCGAATCAGGAGCGTGCAGGGGGTGTTGATCGGCGGGATGCGATCCGTTCGGGCGGCCAGCCAAAGCTGGGTATTGTCGGAGGAATGCGTCTCGGACAGACAGATGACGGATCCGTCGAAATCGACGACCGTCGCAACCGTTCCGTCCTCGTCGGCCAGGACTCCTCCGCCCTGCCGGGACAGCGAACCGGCGAAGACCCAGGGCAGAGGACCCAGGAACCGGTTCGGATCGTCGCCCCGCTGCATCCATTCGTGGGCTGCCGCCTCGTGTCGGCGGGCGTCGTAGATCCACTCGACCCTGAGATCGAGGGGTTGTCCCGTCGCCGGCACAACCTGGTTCGTTCGAGTGTCCCATCGGGGCGGGTGTCCGGGTTCGAGCCCAATCAGCCCCAGTGCCTGATGGATATGCCGGGGGCGGCCCGACAGCAAGACGATGCTCTCGTGTGCCTTGTCGCTGCCGTCGAGTCCGACGGCACAGGCGAAGAGTTCGAGCGTGCCCTGGCGAAGAACGACCTTTCCGGCCAGTTCGACCTGATGCCGCGTCCAGTTGATCGCCACGCCCGGCTGGTAGATGACGATGTTGTCGCCCGCGGCCTGGCGGGTGGTCGCCGGTGCGGTGGATGCAGAGGTCGTGGTCGAGGAGACCGACGGCTGCGAAGCGATTGCGACCGACACGCACAGTCCGGCGAGGCACGGACCGACACGCACAGAATGGGTCAGCGTCTCTGCTGGCATGGGTGAGTATTGTACTCGAAGGGGGGGCCTGGACGCAGTGACGAACCCGCGCGGCATGCGGGGCTATCGGAAACGGGTGCCGGAAAACGAGCCACCCCGAAGCTCGCGAGGAGCCTCGGGGTGGTGGAAGATGTCTGTGATTTCACTAAGAAAGGCTACTGCTGTTCCTCGGCCACGGCAAAACCCGGGAAGGCGTTGTCTTCGGACTCCTTGCGGATGATGATTTTCGGCTTGACCAGGATCAGCAGTGTCTGCTCGTCCTTGACCAGTGAACGGTTGCTGAATGCCCGCTTGAGCACCGGGATCTTGTTGAGCACCGGCACGCCGGCTTCGATCTCGACCTCGCCGCCCAGCTTCAGGCCGCCGATGAGGAGCGTTCCGTTGTCGGGCACCGTGGCCGTGGTGGTAATCGTCGTGTCACGCGTGTGGGGTTGCTGGATGTTACCCGTACCCAACGGCCCGGCATTGACGCCGCCCTGCTGGACGGAGAAGGTGTCCAGCGAGACCAGTTCGGTCGTGTACGGGCTCAGGGTCATGGTCACATACCGGCGATCGGGTGAAACGCTGGCACGCACGCTGAGGCTTCGCCCGACATCGAGTGTGTCGGGTGAGGGGTTGTAGGCGACGCCGCTGGGGTTGAAGGCCGAGGCCTGTCCCACGACGGCTTCGAGGCTGGCCACATAGTTGATCACTTCGCCGACATAGATGTTTCCGGACCCGCCGTTGGGTACGACGATTCGAGGCGCCTCGATTCGGCTGCTTCGCTTGTCGGCCTGCGTGGCACGGATGAGGAAGTCAACCTGGATGTTGTCCAGGAAGCTTCCAACGACCTGCATCGCCGGATTGGCCAGTGAATCGCCGCCCAAACTTCCGGGAACGCCCGTGCTGGCCGGCCTGGCGATGGTCATCGAGTTCTGTTCGATACCGATGGGCGTCATATTGCCCGAATGTGGACCGATAGATCCGGTCTGCGGGATCAGGGCCGCGTTGCCAAACGGCTGGTTCGGCACGGATTGTCCCATCGCGGTTCCGCCGGCCGTTGGGGCGGGCAGGAATCCCAGACGGGAGTTCTGCCGCGGGATCAGTACGGTCTGCCCGGTGCCAGGAATGGTTGCCCGATCGTAGCCGGCATTACCGGCGTTCAGGATGACGTCGAGGTCGAGGCCGATTTCCTCGAGGAAGTTGTTACCCACAGCGAGGAACAGGGCCTCGATGGCAACCTGCACCGATCGCTCCTCTCGAAGTTCGGTGAGAAGCTTCTCGATCTGAACATGGACTTCGGGGGTGTGGCTGACGATCAGTTGCTTTGCACCGGTGAAGAACTCGATGGAACCGACCTGTCCTTCTTCACCCGCCGTGGTGCCGGCACCCATCCTTCCGCCGCCGCTTCGACCGCCGCCCCCGTAGCCGCCGCCGCCCATTCTTGAACCACCGGTGGACTCCCTCCACGTACCGGGAGCGATGACCTGGGTGATAATATCGATCAATTCATAGGCCATGTCTTCGGCAGGGCGTCCCAGCATTCCACCGCCGCCCATGCCCCCGCCGTAGCCACCGCCGCCCATACCGCCGCCGTAGCCACCGCCGCCCATACCGCCGCCGTAGCCACCGCCGCCCATGCCGCCGCCTCGGCTGCCACCGGAACGGCTACTGCCTCCGGATCGGCTTCCGCCACCGTAACCACCACCGCCGCTACGAGAACCGCCCATGCCGCCCCCGTAGCCACCGCCGCCCATGCCGCCGCCGTAGCCACCGCCGCCCATACCCCCCATTCCACCGCCCATGCCGCCGTATTCGCCGGTGTCGGTGTCATGCAGGAGTTCCTTGACGTCGTAGCGACGGAGGACGGTATTGCTGGTCACATCCTTCTTGGCAGAGGCGACCCGCTGGAGATGGTCTTTGGTCGAGATGGTGATGATGCCATACTCGATGCCGTAGGCGAGCTGATCGGGCTCGGACGCCACGGCGTCGAGGACCGCACGGAGCAGCGAAGCCGCCCGGACCTTGCTGAACGGATCGAGAGTCACGGACGTGGTTCGTTCCACACCGACGCCCTCGAGGACCTTCCAGCGTACGTCGATGTTGACGGCCAGTTCTTCACGGAGATACTCGAGGACCTTCTCGAATGGGGCGTTCTCGAACTTGACCTCAGCGAGCATCCGCTCGAGCTTCTTGACGGTCTCCTTATCCTCCTCGGTCTTGCGCACTTCCTTTTCCATGATTTCCTGCCGGCGAACGGTAATCTCTCGCCAGTCCTTCGGGAATCGCAGAAGTTCTCGGCTCCAGGGGATCTGATCGTCGCGGACTTCCATCAGCACGCGAGACACCTCACGCTTCCGCGTGTCTTCAACCTCGCGCTGGTGGCGATAGTCGGCCACGGCTTCGAGGTCTTCCTTGAGCCACCGGGCGCGATCGAACTGCGGATCGATCACGAGCACCTGCTTGAGGACGTCGGCCGCCTCGGCGAACCGCTTCTCCTTGCGGAGCTCCATCGTCTGGCTCATCAACTGGTCGATCTTCTGCTGCTTGGCCTGAAGGGCCTCCTGCTGGCGTTTCCTTTGGGCGTCTTCGACCTCGGCCACCGCCTTCTTGACCTGGTCTTCCTCGTAAGCCCTTTCATCCTCCGCAACGAAGCGGGCAAGGCCCTCGGCTTCCTTCTTCAGGTCTTCGTAGAGTTTGACCGGATCGGCATTCGGCCGATTCGTCTCGATCGTCTGGCGGGCATACTCGACCAATCGCCGGGCATCCTGATAGCGCCGCTCGGCGGCGGCCTGACGGATATCCCGTTCGGCCTGTCGATAGGCCGTCTCGGCCTTCTGCCACGAAACGGCCTTCTTCTGCTGGATCTTGTCTACCAGGGAACCCGGATCCTCGATCACCTGGAACTGGTCGGCCTCGGCCAGACCTTCGGTTGCCTCGGGCAGTCCGGGCACGAGTTTGAGGGCTCGATTGAAGTGGTCGCGAGCGGCCTGGAGATCGCCCTTGTCCAAGGCGGTGCGACCGGCCTTGACGGCATCGAGCGCCTGAGCCCGATCGTCCCCCTTGGGCGTTTCCTTGGCAGCCGGTGCAGCCCCTTCCGCCGGTTGGGCGGGAGCACTGGTTGCCGGCTTGGTCGTCCCAGCCTTGGCGGCCGGTGCCGCCACGACTTCGGCAGCGAGTTCGGCGTCGGGAACCACCTGGCTCAGTTCCACCAGCGCCCGTTCGGGCGAAATCACCGGAGGAAGTGGATCCCGGGTTGTCTCGTCGGAATCGCTCGACTCCTTGGCCGTCTGAATCTGGGGCGTGGGGTCGGACGTTTCGGGCGATGCCGCCGGCGTGGGTGTCTGAACGATCTTCGAACGGCTTGCCCGTTGTTCGATCATCTGAATGAGTTCGTCGGGAGCCACCGGACCGACCGGCTCGTGGGAGTCCATCCCCGGCAATACGACGGTTCCATCGGCGATGGCCGGGACCGGTTCGGACGACTCATCGGATCCGGCGGCCTGGGGAGCCGACGGTGTTTCCACTGAGGGAGCCGCCTTGGCGTCGCCCGCGTCGGGCTGGACCAGTGTGCCTGCCTCGGGAGCTTCCGAAACCGAAGCCTTCTCGGGGGCAGGCACACCGGATGTCGTCTCGGTGGCCTTGGTGCGGCTTTCGGTGATCGATTTGATCTGCTGGCGAGCGTTGGCCTTCAGCTCAACGCCGGCGTAACGGTAGCCGAGAATCTCCTTGTACATCTTCTCGGCCTTGTCCAGGTCCTTGCGTTCAAGGGCTTGATTAGCCTCGTTGTAGAGGCGTTGAACCTTGATCATCTCCTCTTGGGCAACCGCCGCATCGGCCAGGAAGCGCTGACGCTCCTGCCGCTCGGCGTCGGACAGGTCTTCGACCTCGAGTTTGAGGAAGACTTGCCGAGCTTGGGCGAATTCACCCTGGTGGAAGAGCCGGATGCCCTCCCGGAGTTGATCGCCGGCACCCTCAGCCGCAGCCATTTTCGAGGCAATGCCAATCGTCGTGAAAACGGCTGCGAGGCCAGCCAACAGGCATCTGACGTGTCGCGACCTCAAGGCCCTACCTCCTTGTATACTTGCCTGCATCCCTCGCGCTCCCTTCGAGACACGACGCCCAGAGATCGGTGCGTCTCGAACCGAATTCCCGGTGCCTTGGGGCAGAAGCTCCTTCATCCTTGAAGGGCCTGTCCCGGGCGCCGGCTTCGGAGCCTTAGCTCAGGTCGGCAGTCGCATAACGCAGTGTCCCCTGACCGCACAGGGTAGTTGCAGACCGCGCCTCTTGGGCGTTGTTAGTTATCGGCACTTTTCCAAACGTCTCATAAGAAAAGGTTTGGGGCAATCACAGAAAAAGTTGAGGGGATCATTCGGAGTGGGAGGCACATTTTCCCCCAAGAGAGGTTCTTGGCCGAAGACCCGGGTCCACGGAGGTGCCAGGTGGGTCACTGTGTGACTCTCTCTACCGATTCTGGCGATTCAGAATCGTCGGCTTCTGGCCCTTAGTCCGGAGGGGCTGGACGCCACCGGGGGTGGCGCCTTTGGTTTTGTCCTCTCTCTCCTTGATCCGATCGTTCATCTCTTTGAAACGACGATCGGCGGTATCGACCATGGCGTATCGTACCATTAGTCGATGGTCAATGTCGGTATAGGTGAGATTGGTGGTCGATACCACATGGTCGGAGAGGCGGTACTTGCCGTCTGCCTCGCCGGCGAGTCGCTCGAAGGGGACCTTCAGACCGATGTCGACGGCCACCATGCCGGTGGAGAAGTCGACCTCGTCGGAGTAGGCGGTTCCGCCGCTGGTCACATCCACAACCACGTTCTGTTTTCCGCCGATTTCCTGACCGGCCGCGACGTCAAAGGAGGCCTTGAGCCACTTGCCGAGGTACCATTTGAACACATCGACGCGGGCCAGTTCGGAACTCGGCTTCTCTCCGATGAGGTAGAAGTACATATCCTCGTCGATGGCAACGGCCTGAGAAGACTCGGACCAGTCTCCGTAGAGCACCGGACGGGCCGCGTCGTTCGGGTCCTTGAGCCGCTCGGGGGCGGCACACTGAGAATTGAGGATTCCCACGCGCAGTCGATACTGGTAGCTCCGCCCGGGTTGCCCTTGTTGATCGAAGGCGCGAATGGAAACAACCTTCTCGTCGCGGACTCCGACGCCGACGGGTTCGCCTCGTCCGCCCTTCTCGGCGTTGGCGAGCAGTTTGGCGATCTGGTCAAGTTGCGGCTTGTTGCAGACGCCCTTGTGGGCAGTGGTTTCATTCACCTGGAGGACCTGGCGGGCAAGCTTGGTCGCCTGGGCATACTGCTCTTCGCTGTAGGCCTTCTCCGCCGCCGACAGGGTCTGGGCGACCCACTTGATGGCATCCTCCCGGGATTTCAACTGGGGCAGCTTCTCTTTTTCGGTGTCCTTGTCGGTGGGTTTTCGATAGTCAGAGTCGTCCTTCTTGAGACGGATCTTCTGCTTTTCCTTGTCGATCGGAATGGCCGGCGTCTCGCGAACGACGTCGGTTCTTCCGGAGCCCGCACGCCGCACGGGTCCTGCCGGTGCAAGCAGCAGCGACTGAGCATTCGAGGCGACGAGGGCATTCCTGTAGGCGACGAACTGGTTCTGAGAATCCAACTTGAGCGACCCTTCTGTGGTCAGCTCGAGCACCGGCGGTTTGGGGATGTCGGTGTCCAGGAGTTCCACCTCCTCCCACGCCCCCTCCCCGTCTTCACCGACGAGGCGCCGCTGGACTTGAACGTCGGCGAAGACCAGCTCCGCGGTGTCGTCCGCATAGGCGGCGTGGAGTTCGTTGCGCTGCGCCTCGACGTCGAATTGGGCCTCCAGCGACACGAGGTTTATGTCTTCAACGATGTCTTCTGCAGCCGGCTGTCTGTTGTCTGAGCGTGTTTTCGCCGCGTTGGGATCGGCAGGCCGGACGGCCACGATCCGCTCAAAGGAGGCCTTCACCCGCCGAGGACTCTGGACTTTGGCCAGTGCATAACCACCGCTTTGCGACTGGCGCGATCGCTCCACCTTGAGTTGGGGAACCGAAACCCCCCAGGGAACCGCCGCCACAACCGTCGGGGACAGGCCGTTGGCCTTGATCAGGCCGTCGTCAAACGCACGGTTGAGACGCACGACCCAGTTCGGCGTCGGAATTCGATCTGCCTCGCGGGCCGTGGTTCGCTGCAGCCGGCCGGCCAGGGTCTCGGCCCGCTGACGGACCTCGTTGTCGATCTGACCCGGTCCGTAGGGCTTACCGTCGAACTCCTGAACATTTGGAGTACTGATGAGATAGCTGAAGACCACAAAGAGCAGGAACAGCACCGCCACACCGAGAACAACCTTCTCGACGTGCAGCTCGACGATGCTGATGCTTTTCTTAGCCATGGTTCACTCCGGGCTAGTTCGGCCGTCTGGGCCCCCCTCTGCCGGCAGCTCCGGGCTGATCTTGGAGAGGGTGTCCCAGACGTTCATGGACCATCACGGGCATCTTGTCCGTATAAATCTTGGGGAAGAAGTACCGCTCAAAGGTCACTTGGACCTGCACGACGGGTACCGGACCATAGACGTAGGGTCCGTCCAGCCGCGAACGATCGATGATCCGATAGTTCACGGAGGTGGGCACGTAGAAGTTGGCCCGACAGATTCGATCAATCAACTGCTCGAGGGCTCTCAAATCCATATCCAGCACGATGCCGAGGCGAACGATATCGAGTTCCGGGCTGGGTTGCCTTCCGGTCCACGTCGACGTTGACAGGTCCATCTGGAAGGCGGGCGTTTCGGTCTCTTTGGCAGGCTCACCGGTTCTGGGTGGGGTTCTGGAACTGCCGGCCGGCACAGCCAGTCCGCCGCCAAAGGCGCCCAATCCGCCGCCTCTGTCAGCGCGTTCGGGTCGCTCGGCCGGTCGTGCGCCGCCAGGTCCTCCGGGTGCTCCGCCTCCGAGGCCTTGCGGGTAGCAGTAGTCAGGAACCACCAGCTTGACGAGCCGCTTGATCGGCAGCGTCGTCACATTGACCTGTGCGTTGGGATCGGCCTTCTTCAGGGCCTTTTCGGCGTCTTCGTTCACGCCATTGATGGCGTCGCAGATCTCCCGTTGAACCCAGAGGGTCATCTGGGCTCGCCAGAGGTCGGCGGGCGTCGGAATCGTCTTGACGTCGAGGGCCTCGGGGATGATGGTGAAGGTTTCCGAAGGCGAGTTCCCGACATAGCAGCGGATGCTCATCGCCCGTTCGATCTGGGCCCTCTGCTTGGGATCGGTGCGAACGCGCTCTTCCGGAGTGATGGTGTCCTCGCCCGCGATCGCCTGATTGGGCTCAGCCGGCGACCGAGGGGGCGTGGCGGTGTTCCGGCGCTCGGAAGCCTGCCTGAGGGCCTCGATCGGCAGTCCACCCCTGTTTCCGGCCGCCGGAACGGCGGTTCCCGCGGCGGGTTTTCGGGGCGTGGATTCGCTGATGCCCCGTTCCCTGTTCTCCTCGTCGATGGCCTCTTTGACCCGGGCCTCGTCTTCGGCAGTGGGCAGTCCCTTGGCCTGCATTCTTTCGGGCAGATTCTTGATGGCATCGCGATACTTGTTGGCGAACGTGTAGTACACGGTCCGGTTGTTCTTAGGATCGGGGAAGGCCTCGTCGAGGAGGTATTCCAGCTTGCCGCCGGGCCCCCGGTTTCGATCGAGAATGCCTTCACTGACCTTCTTCAGCTCGTCCTGGACGGTCTTGATGTTTTGTGCCTGCATGTCGAGATCGGGCTCGGCCAAGGTGTCTTTTCGCCCTTCGGCCTTACCGGCATTTCCGAGGCGCTGACCGAATTCGACGGCCTGTTTCATGCTTTCGTCGATGGTTGTGAAGCGATTGCAGGCCATCAGCCCCAACCCGACCGAGACCAGCACGACCCCGAAGCATCCGAGCACGAACCAATTGCGTTTGATAAACTCCATTGCGACTTCTCCGGAGTATCAGATCACGTTCCGGGCCCCTTACATCCCCGCTCGCCGGCCGCCACCTCTGGGACCTTCTTTGGGGGCTGTGGCCTCCGGGCTTTCGCCGAGCACGACCCCGAATCGGAGGACGAAGACCCAATCCTTCTTCCAGGATTCGCCGGTCACCGGATCGACGTCGCCCGCCTTGACGGGCTTATCCGGTTTCGCCGCTTCCGGAACGGCGCGATCCTCTATGGGAAGGGCCGCCTGGGGGTCCCGGTACTCGGGATTTGGAAAGAGCGCCTTTGGCGGCATGAGAATGTAGAAACCGAGTTTGGCCGCCTCTTTGACGTCTTTGGGATTGCCATTCTCTTTCAGCAATTCCTTGAAATCGGTCAGGACGCTGGGTTCGTGGAACGGCGTGTATCCGCGAATGGTGACAAGGAAGCCCGAGCCCGGTGCTCGGCCGGCGACGGCGCCTCGAGGTGCTCCCGACGCTCGCGGCGGCGTCACGGGTGCTGCGCTGGAGCGAGCCCCGCCCGGCCTGGCCTCTTCGGGCTCCTTGAAGAGCGGTTCCATGTCGACCTGCACGCTCGATGAGGGCAGCGTCTCGAACGATTCGATGACGATCTGGCGGCGCTGCTCTCGAGGCAGCTTCTTGGCTTCCTCAATGTACTTCTCGAGTGTGGAGGCATCGAGCAGCTTGAGCGTCTTGTCGTCGGCCACGGGCTTCTGGCGCATCGTGGCGTGGATCAGATCGATCATCTTGGGCCAGAGGGCCTGATCGTCGAGCAGGGCCAGCATCTGTTCCACCTGGCCGGCACCGGCGTTCACCTGGCTGGAAAGCGTTCGATACTGGCTCGACAGACTTTCACCGATTCCGATGACCTTGGCGACGTACTGGCGGGGAGGCAGGTCGCCCGAGAGCATGCTGGGGATCCGCTTGAGCTGATCCTTGCCGTAGGTGGTGACGGTAACGGCCTCGCCGCCGGTGTTTCGGGCCAAGGCACTGCTGTCGAGGAAATAGCGGGCCCAAAGCGAGGCAGCCGCCAGAAAGATCGACGCGGCAGCAGCGGCGAACCAGGGTCGCTTCCGCCGCCAGATCGCCTGCTTGGCGATTTGAGGCGGCAGCAGGTTCGAGGTGATCTTCGCCCGCCCCAATCCCTGAACCGCCAGGCCGTACGCCACACCCAGACTCAGCACGTTGTCGTTGAGGGTAGGGGCGTTGACCGACGGACCCGGACGCAGCCGATTGAACGCCGCGGCGCGTTCGACCTTCATCGTGAGATTCTGCTGGAGGAACTTCTGAAGACCCGGCAGTTTGAAGCCGTTTCCCATCCCGACGATCTTGTCCAACTGCGCGTCGCGATGCGTCGAACTGTAGAAGCCGACCGATCGCTGGATCTCCGAGACGAGGTCCTGATACACGGGCCGCATCGCCTGAAAGACCTGGCGGGCGTACTTGCTGGTCGCCGCGGTGCGTTTGAGGTTTTCGGCCTTGGGGAACTGGAGTTTGAACGCTTTGACCAGCGACTCGGTGAAGTTGTTGCCGCCGATCGGAACCGGACGCGTCCACACCGTGCTCCGGTGGGCAATAATCAGGTCGGTGCTGTCGGCCCCGATGTCCAGCAGGATCGTCGCCTTGTCGGATCGCTGCTCGTCGTGGTCGAGGAAGTTGTACAAGGCCAGGGGAACGGGCTGAACGATGATCGGCTGCATGCCGGCATCGGTGAACGGTGCCAGGTAGCGATCCAGCAGCTCTTTCCGCATGCAGAAGATGCCGACCTCGACATCGGGGCTGCCTTCGTCGCGGAAAATCTGATAGTCCCAGATGACCTCGTTGATGCCGTAGGGGATCTGTTGTCCCGCCTCGAACTGGACAATGGCCGGAAGTTGCTTGGGCTCCACTGGCGGAAGCTTCGTGAATCGCGTGAACGCCTGTTGACCCGGCACGCCGATGACCACGGGAGCCCCCACCATGGCATTGCGGCTGATCAGCGTTTCGAGTGCCTGGACGATCAGGTCGTGACCGCCTTGCTCTCCCTGGCTGAGGGGCTTGGGGTGTTCGACGATGTCGAAGGCGACGGCCTCGACTTCGTCCCCCACGACCTGGAGCTTGAGGGCCTTGAGCGCGCATTGCCCCACATCGATGCCCCATACCATCTTCTCGCCGGCCATAACTGCCTCCTGGACGCCGGACCGATTGAATTCTCCCGTCGGTCGGCCTAGGCTAATTGTGGCAATGCCTAGAACTTACTTCGTATCCGCGTTGGGCTGCAAAGTCAACCAATATGACGGCCAACACGTCCGAGAGGTGCTGGAAGACCTCGGCCTTGCCCCTGCCGCCGAGGGCCAACACGCCGACGTTGTCGTCGTGCAGACGTGTGCCGTCACCGCCACCGCCTGCCGCAAGAGCCGTCACGTCGTCCGGCACGTCGCCCATGCGCCCGGCACGCGTGTCATCGTCACGGGGTGCGGAGCGACAGACCAGCCGGATCACTTCGCACAGATCCCCGGCGTCATTGCCGTGATTGCCCGACGAGACGATCTGCGATCGCGCCTGACGCAAATCCTCGCGGGGACACAAAATCTGTCCCAATCCGTTTCTATATCGTCCCCGCAGGGTAATCTGAATGAAGCAAGCTCCGATGATTCGGTCAGACCCGACGAACCTGAGGACCGGGCAACGAGTCCGGACCACGCCTCGCCGGCACCCTCCGCCCAACACCCCATAAGAACTAAAGGCTCGCTCCCAAGGCAAGTCAAGTGGACTCTCGACCAGACTGTCGGGCGGCTGGCCGGACACCAGCGGGCGTTCCTTAAGGTCCAGGACGGTTGCGATGCCGGCTGCACCTATTGCGTCGTCCCCAGGTTGCGCCCGGACCTGGTCTCCAAGCCGCCGGAGATGGCCGTGCGAGAGGCCTCCACGCTCGTGGCGGCCGGCCATAAGGAGATTGTCGTAACTGGCGTCTGCTTGGGGGCTTATGGTCGTTCCACGGCCCGAAAGAGCCGCCTGGAAGAGGGGCCGAGCCCCTTGGCAGACCTGATCGATGCCCTGACGAGGGTGCCGGGGTTGAAACGCCTCCGACTGTCCAGTTTGGAGCCCCTGGACGTCACAGAGGAGCTGCTGACGGTTCTGGCGCGTCGGGAGGCGTGTGCCCCGCACCTCCATCTGCCTCTTCAATCGGGCTCAGACGACGTCCTGCGGCGGATGAACCGTCAGTACCGCTCGACGGACTATCTGGAAACCATCCGTCGGGTGCGAAGCGCCCTGGACCGACCGGCGATCACGACGGACATCATCGTGGGATTCCCGGGCGAGACGGACGAGGCGTTTGAACAGACGATGGCCTTAGCGGGACAGGTCGGGTTCGCCCGAATCCACATGTTTCCGTACAGCCCGCGATCCGGAACGGCCGCGTGTCGATGGCAGAGGGAACAACCTCCCCGGGAGGTCTTGATCGATCGGATGAATCGACTGAGGACGCTGGCGGACGAGACGGCCCTGGCGTTTCGCCGTTCGTTTGTGGGGCAGACGCATACGATTCTCATCGAATCGCGCGAGGGCGAGCTGTGGAGTGGCCGGACGAGCCGCTATTTTCCGGTGGGTTTCGCCCCTCCGAGCGATGCGGGCGCCGAGGACCTTCGCGGCCGTCTGGCGCGTGTCGTGATCGAGCAGGTGGCTGCTGACGGCGTTCGCGGACGGCTTGAGGCGATGGTGACACCATCGGGTCGCCGCCTCGACGGGGCTTGACGATCAGGCCGCCTTGATCGCCATCTGTCCACAGGCGCCCCCCGTGCCCCATGATCATTTTGGAACCGGAGACTGAGCCAAGAGGCGTTGGCACCACCAGCGAGCGATGTCCACGCGCCGGTTGATGCCGAGCTTTCGTGCAATGTTCGCCAGATGCGTTTTGACCGTCTCACTGGACACACCGAGGAGTTGTGCGATCTCCGGATTGGTCATGCCTTGAGCCACGAGCCGGGTCACATCAGACTCGCGATGCGTCAGCCGCTGGTCTTGTGACGCGTCCGGTGCATCGGTGGGAAACAAACCCAGGATGGCCTGGGGAACAGCCTCAAAGGCCGACTCTTTTCTCAGAACAACTTCGACACCCAACTGCCGAAATCCGTCTTCTTCTCCCGAATCATGTCCGGTCAGTACTATGATCGCGGCCGTGGGACACCCACGCCGGATGGAGGTCACCGTGTGGGCCCCCTGCGAGTCGGGAAGCCAGTGGTCTAGAAGGATGAGGTCCGGTGTCGCGTGTTTCAGGAAGTTGCAGGCCTCCTTGAGGTTACGTGCCGATCCGACGACCTCAAACCGCTCGTCCGGTCGCAGGAGGTATTGAAGGCCTTCAGCGACCATGGCATGGCCGTCCACGATCAGGATCCGGATCGATTTCACGAACTCAGCTCCTGCCCCACGACGGGAGTGCACCCTCTCCCCGGACACGTGTGGTGCTCATACCTCGATAAACGCAAATCGTTGGGTCTTGCCGACAGATGTGGAGGAGAAAAGCACGCGGCCCCGCAGGGTCAGAGGAGGATTCGTTCGATGGAGAATCGGCAATGGCGCGCGAGGCCTGAGTTGAAAACGATTCTGCCGATCATTATCTTGTTCATTGGACGCAGGTGGGGTCTGTAACGCCGATTATGGAATAACCGGGCCGGGTGACCGGCTTTGTGTGTCTTGGGGGTGTTTGACCGGCGTGCCCCCGCGACCGACCCGCTCGGCAGACGTATGGACCGAGGTGAATGTCGGAACCGGAGGCCTGCGAGGCCATAAACCATTGGGAGCTTTGTCATGCCCAAGCAGATCGTCGGCGAGTTGACGGCCAAGGGGATGCGTATTGCCTTGGTGGCCGGACGGTTCAACGAGTTCATCACCAACAAGCTCGTCTCGGCGGCGATCGATGCGATCGTCCGGCACGGAGGCGATGCCGATCTGATTACGGAAGTATGGGTACCCGGATCGTTTGAAATTCCGCTGGCGGCCAAGAAGCTCGCCCACTGCGGACAGTTTGACGCGGTGATCTGTCTGGGATGCGTGATCCGAGGCCACACCCCACACTTCGACTATGTGGCCGCGGAGGCGAGCAAGGGCGTAGCCCAGGTGGGGCTGGAAAGTGGGATCCCCACGATCTTCGGTATTCTGACGACGGACAACATCGAGCAGGCGATCGAACGTGCGGGAACGAAGGCAGGTAACAAGGGGGCGGACGCGGCGGTGGCCGCCATTGAAATGGTGAATCTGTTCGCCAAACTCAAGGGCCTCGAGGGCAAGAAGTAATCATTGTGAACACCAAGCGACGAGAGGCCCGCATCCTTGCGATGCAGGCGTTGTTCCAACTGGATGCACAGGGAGACGACTACCTTAAGCAGCTCGCCGGATTCCTGGGCGAGTCGACGGAGGATCGGGAAGTCCTCGACTATGCCGATGCGCTGTCCCGGGGTGCGTGGGCTCGACGGGTTCGCATTGACGGTCTGATCCGAGAGGTCAGCGAGCACTGGTCGATCGACCGGATGGCGGCGGTCGATCGGAGCATCCTGAGAGTGGCGGTGTTCGAGATGCTGCAGGCGAGCGGCGATCCGCCGGTGGCGGTGGCGATCGACGAGGCGATCGAGCTGGGCAAGCAGTTCGGTGAGGCCGAAGCGCCGCAGTTCATCAACGGGATCCTGGATGCCGTTCGCAAGCGGCTGGGTTCAGAGGGCGGGGAGTCCGGCGCCGGCGCGGGTCCGGAAGCCCCCCCGATTCCAACAGAGGCATCCGATTGATGGGACTCTTTGAACGCATCAAGCAGGGGCTGGCCAAGACCCGCGAGAAGATTCGCACCGGTTTTGCGATTCTGCTGCGGGGCAAGATATCGGACGACCTGCTCGATCGGCTTGAAGAGACGATGTTGACCGACGACATGGGTCCGGCGATCACGTCGAGGCTGATCGGCGAGGTGCGCGAGGCCTGGCGTGGGGGGAAGATATCGGATGCCGAGGAGATCATCCCGTTCCTGAAAGACCACATTCTGTCGTACTGGCCCGCCTCGGACCTTCGTCTGAACTATGCCCCGGACGGTCCGACGGTGGTTCTGATGACCGGAATCAACGGGTCGGGCAAGACCACGGGCGTCGCCAAGATGGCCTACTGGTTGAAGCAGGAGGGCAAGAGTGTTATCGTGGCGGCGTGCGATACATTTCGAGCGGCCGCCGTGGAGCAACTCACCATCTGGGCGGATCGGATCGGCGTGCAGATCGTCAAGCACCAACAGGGATCAGACCCCGGCGCGGTGGCGTTTGACGCTTGTGAGGCGGCTTTGGCGCGAAAGGCGGACGTCCTGCTGGTGGATACGGCGGGGCGGCTGCACACGCAGGATCATCTGATGCGTGAGCTGGGCAAGATCCACCGCGTGGTGGAGAAGAAGATACCGGGGGCCCCTCACGAGGTGTTGCTCGTGCTGGACAGCACGATCGGGCAGAACGCGATCAACCAGGCCCGAGTGTTCGGTGAGCACGCCCGCGTGACGGGCATTTATCTGGCCAAGCTGGACGGGTCCGCCAAGGGAGGCATTGTGGTGGGCATCCGTCAGGAGTTGAACCTCCCGGTCAAGTTCGTCGGGTTGGGAGAGAAGCCCGAGGACATGGCCCCGTTTGATCCCACGACATTCGTCGAGGCCTTGTTCGCTGAGTGAGTGGCGCGAGTCGTCCTTTTTTCGCCGACAGTACCCATACGGAACGAGGCAAGCGATGACCGACCATGCAACGACGCCGAATCTGTGTCCGAAGACCCTTTGCCGGGTCCTTCAGGGCGGGCTTGAAGAATTACTCTCTCGCGAATGGCTGCTGACCAACGGTCTGGGGGGGTATGCCTCGGGCACGGTGATCGGCGCGAATACGCGTCGATATCACGGGCTTCTGATAAACTCGAAACGTCCGCCGCTCGAACGAACGCTGCTCCTGGCGAATATCCTCGAACGGGTGGTGCTGCCCGAGGGGGCCGTCGAGCTGGCAAACTTCGAGTTCAACCACGCGATTCATCCGAAGGGGTTCGAGTATCTCCGCGAATTCGACTACGCGATTGCCCCGCCGCGCCCGTGGGTGAAATTCGTCTACCAGATCGGCGACGTCGAGCTGACCAAGCGGATCACGCTGTTTCGAGGGCATCCGTTTGCCTGCATCGAGTATCGGGTGGACGCCCCGTCCGACCGGCCGGTTCAGGTGGACTTTCTCCCGTTGATCGCCTGCCGCGATTTCCACTCGCTCCGGCGCAAGCGGGCCGGTGATGTGTTCGAGATGGACAACGATCCGCGATGTGCCGTCTGGCTGGCGGACAATCTCGATCGCGAGCTGGCGGTGGCGTTGATTCCTCATGCGCATGAGCCGTCGCAACTGATCCGATTCGACCAGCAACCCGACTGGTGGTTCAACTTCCGGTATCGGGAAGAGGCCGCCCGGGGACAAGCCTGCGGCGAAGACCTGTTCAGTCCGGGCTGGTGGCGCACGCGGCTGCGGCCGGGCGGGCGGCTGGTCTGGTCGATTGTCGGCAACTGCACCGGCCTGGTCGACGCCTACAACCTGCTGGGCATGATCAATCAGGCGTCGTACACGCCAATACCCCCCACAGCCGACGTGGTCGATCGGCAGCTCTGCCACGCCGCGGACCAGTTTGTGGTTCGCCGGACGGGCGCGGGGGGAAAGCCTGCGACCACGATCCTGGCGGGCTACCATTGGTTCGGCGACTGGGGGCGCGACACGTTCGTCTCCCTGCCGGGGCTCCTGCTGGCCACGGGTCGCCTGGAGGAGGCACGCGACGTCCTGTGCACGTTCGCCGAGAAACAGCGGGACGGGTTGATTCCCAACCGCTTCAGCGACTACGGCGACCAGTGCGAGTACAACAGCATCGATGCGAGCCTGTGGTTCATTCACGCCGCCGATGCCTATCTTGAAACCAGCGCCGACGAACACGCCTGGAAGAACGTGCTGGGGCCGGTCTGCGCCAACGTCATCAAGGCGTTCGAGCAGGGCACCTCGTTTGATACCGCGATGGACGAAGACGGCCTGGTACGATGCGGCAATCCGACAACACAGATCACGTGGATGGATGCCAAGCACGGCGACGTGGTCTTCACGCCTCGCTACGGCAGGTGCGTTGAGATCAACGCCCTGTGGTACAACGCGCTGTGCATTCTGACCGATCGGCTGACACTGGTCGACGGCGCCATGGCGCAGCGGTGCGGCGAGCTGGCCGACCGCGTTCGAAAACACTTCACGTCCGCCTTCTGGAACGATCGCGACCGGTGCCTCTACGATGTGGTTCGCGGCGAGGAGCGTGATGCGAGCATACGCCCGAATCAGATCTTTGCGGTGAGCCTGAGACACTCTCCGCTGTTGCCCGATCGGCAGAAGAGCGTGGTGGAATGCGTCGAAGAGCATCTGCTGACGCCGTACGGATTGCGATCGCTCTCGCCGAAAGACCCGGGCTATCGGGCGCGGTGTGAGGGCGACGCCTACAGTCGCGACTCGGCCTATCACAACGGAACGGTGTGGGCCTGGCTGATGGGCCCGTTCGTAGAAGCCTATCTGCGGGTCCACGACTTCTCCGACGACGCCCGGAAGCGGTGCGAGGGGTTCCTCAACCCGCTGATCGATCACCTGGGCCAGGCGGGCCTGGGCAGCATCAGCGAGATCTTCGACGGCGATTCACCTCACACGCCCCGCGGCTGCATTGCCCAGGCCTGGAGCGTCAGCGAGGTCCTTCGGGCCCGGCAACTGGTCATGCACGGAGAGCGGAGGTAGTTCGCGATTCGGCGGACTTCATCTTTCCACCCGACGAGCCGGACGCTCCCCGACTCGGGCAACGCCCTTTGATGCGGCGGTTGGCCGGGGGCGGACGTTCGGAGATACTATCGCACCATGGAGAAACCCATGATCTCTGATCGTACGGAACGCTATCCGCTTTTGTGCAAGGGCGACGTGGACGGCTTCTTCGGGTTGGCCGTTGACAACCTGGTTCAGGTGCTCGTCCTGGTAACCCTCTGCCGGCAGATGTGCGGCTTCAGTCAGGAGATGCTGGTCGAACGGGTGTTGCCGGGCATCGCGGTGAGCCTGCTGATCGGCAACCTTTTCTACTCGTGGCACGCGTGGCGGGTGGCGCGGCGCGACCGGAATCACCAGTGCACGGCCCTGCCCT
The DNA here is from genome assembly GCA_964446835.1 of uncultured Planctomycetales bacterium. Taxonomy (GTDB): domain Bacteria; phylum Planctomycetota; class Phycisphaerae; order UBA1845; family JAFGLZ01; genus CAYUQT01. Next base: position 49,239 of record CAYUQT010000047.1, read on the forward strand.
ACGGCGTCAATACGGTGAGCCTGTTTGCATACATCTTCTTCATCATGGGACCGATCTATCAACGATACAGCCACACTTCGCTGGGGCCGGCGGGGGCGGCGGAACTGGCCTGGAAGATGGGGCTGGTCGCCTGCATCGGCAGCGGGATCATCGAGTTCCTGGGGGCGATCGTGGGCGGCTGGATCCGCCGCGTGACACCCCGGGCGGCCCTGCTCAGCACGCTGGCCGCGGTGGGGGTGATCTTCATTGCCGGGCCGTTCGCCTTTCAGATCTACGAGCGGCCGCTCGTGGCGATGCTGCCGATGATGATCATCCTGGTCGTGTACTTCGCCCGGGTTCGTTTTCCGTTCGGCCTGCCGGGCGGGCTGGTCGCGCTGATCGTGGGGACGATCCTGGCATGGGCTGTCGGGCTGTATCGCACACCGATGATGAGCGTCGCCGCCGTAACCGATTCGACGCGATGGATCGGCCTGCACACGCCTCACGTATATTGGAAAGACCTGCTCGGCCTGTTGCAGCAGCCCGAGCATCGCGATGCCGTTATCGGATTCCTCGGCATCATCATCCCCATGGGCCTGCTGAACGCCCTGGGATCGCTTCAGAACATCGAGTCGGCCGAGGCGGCGGGCGACCGGTTCAACACGGGGCGCTGTATGGCCGTTAACGGCATCAGCACGATCGCCGCCGGGCTGTGCGGAAGCTGTTTCCCCACGACAATCTACATCGGCCACCCCGGCTGGAAATCCCTGGGGGCCCGAACCGGCTACTCGGTGCTGAATGCCGTGTTCTTCACGCTGATCTTCTTCCTGGGGCTCGGCAGCCTGGTGACCTCGGTCATTCCGATGGAGGCGGGTATTGCGATCGTGTTGTGGATCGGGATCGTCATCACCGCCCAATCGTACGAGGCGACACCGATGCGGCACTATGCCGCGGTGGCGATCGGGTTCTTCCCGGCGGTGGCGGCGCTGGCGGTGCTCTTCCTGCCGGACATGCTGACGAACGGCGGAGCGAAGGAGGGAATCCTGCCCTTGATTCAGCAGCATGATGCCCATCTCGCCGACCTGTCGCGGCGGACGGACACATGGTGGCCGGTGGGTATCTATGCCCTGGCCGGGGCGAACAGCGGCTTTGTGGTGACCTGCGTACTGATCTCGGCGATATCGGCCAAACTGATCGACCGCCAATTCAAGGCGGCGGCCGTGTGGTCGCTGATTGCCTGCGTACTGACGGTGATCGGACTGCAGCACGCCTACCGGATTCAGCCGGGGCCGTTCGAGCTGACGCCCCGTGAGCTGCTGGTCTGGCAGCGGGGCGGCTGGCCGGAAGGGACCTTCCTTCATCGCGGAAACGGGCTGGCCCTGGGTTATGCAGTGACGGCCGTGCTGTTTGCGGTGATCCACGTTCTGAGGCGATACGGGAGTTTCGCCGACCTGCCCGGCGGGGGTGAAGGGGCGAGTGCGACAGCCGACGATGCGGGAGCATCCCGACGACTGCCGGCGATCGTCCTGATGACAGCCTTGCTGGGCCTGGGTGGGCTCACCCTCTGCGGATGCGGCGACCCGGCCGCCGAGATGAACACCATCCGCCAGAAGTTCGAGCAGATCCCGCAGCAGGCGGACCGGCGGATGGTCGCGTTCTTCCTCGGCCTGCCGTACGCCGAGACGGGCGACCGCCTGGCCTGGCTGTTCTTCACGCCGCCGCAGGGACCGCTGGCCCCCACGCATTCTCAACGGATGATCGTGATTCGATTCGACCCGCAGGACAAATGCACCTATCGCGAGGTCCTTCTGTGGCGCCGCCCGCAGGCCGGGCAGACGCAGCTCCACTATGAGATATCCTGGTCGGACCCCCAACGGGCGACGGACAACGACTTCTGGTTCGTCCTTCAGGAGAAGCTGAAGGAACTCTCGCAATCCGACAGCCGATATCAACTCGACAATCAGCCGGCGAGCTATCAGTTCCGGGCGGGGGACAAACTTCTGGTGGCCATGCAGCGCTGGCAGGCCGATCCGTCGCGACTGTTGCGGGTCAGCATTGCCATGACCGACACCGCCCACCCACGGGTCGAGGAAATCATCGATTTATGCTGCCGGCTTCGAGTCATGTCGGCCGGCATCGAATTCGATCGACCGATCATGCGGGAGGTGCGATGATCCGGGGTACGTCCTCGAATCGGCGCCTCGTTTCTATGCCTTCACATCGACCTTGTCCTGCGGCCGGTAGACACTCTTGATGAAGATCAGGTCAACCGGTGCGTTCGTATCGTTGATGATGTTGTGATGCTCTTTGGGCTCGATGCGGAAGGCGTCGCCGGCCTGGACGCGATATTCGTGCCCGTCGATCCACATCAGGGGCGTGCCTTCGGGAAAGTAGAAGGTCTCTTCGACCTCGTCGTGGTAGTGGAGGCCAAGCTGCTGGCCGGGCAGGAAGCGGATCACGCCCCAGTCGATTCGCGGGCCGCGGAACATGTACTTCACGCCGCTGTCGCCGTTGCGAAACTGACCTTCGTGCTCGTTGACGCGTTGCATAGGCATAGCCTCCCGTGCGGCACGGATAGCACTTCGAGCGGGTGCCGCCCCCGCGGATACGGACGATGACGGCGCCGCGTGCGACAGGGCCGTCAGCGGCTCGCCGGACCGCTCGATGCCGCGCGGGTCGTCGGCGCCGGCAGCCGAACTTCCTGCCAACCCAGCATGCCGAAGCGAATGTCCCGCTCGACGAATTCCCAGATCACGACCCTCTTGCCTTCGAGCAGATCGGGACGCCGTGCGAGGTCCTGACGCACCACGGTCGAGGCGCTCCCGTCGCTGATGATCGACGACAGCGGCATGCCCAGCTCGCGCGCCAGGTGGGCGACCAGGCCCGCCGATCGCGGCTCGTCCTTTTCGTAGATTCTCAGGAAGCTGTCGCCCATGATCAATACGGGCGACGCGGGATCGTCGCGGTAGGGCTTGCGGGTGTCGCCGCGAATGACCTGTGTGCAATGGGGGTCCTCTGTGGCAAACAGGGCGTCGATCAGCGGATTGGACAGCATGCGGACGACGTCGCCGCGGCGCCGGACCTCGACGGGCTTGAGGTCGTAGCGGACGGCGCCGGGCTCGATCCATTTCAGTTGGCCGAGGCGCCGGGCGATCACCTGGGCGGCCAGCCGAAGCCCGGTTCCCGACCAGTGCGTGTCGCGGGCCAGGTAGTAGGTCTGCGGCTCGCCCTGGCCGGCGGCATCCGACGACCCCATCCCCGACTGGCTGAAGGGTTCGAACAGATCGATCACCTCGACGCCCGCTCGCCGAAGGTCGGAGATCAGACGGCGGGTCTGGGCGCTGGGCCGGCGAGGGCCCAGGTCGCGGTCGGTCAGCATGCCCGGATAGACGCTCGGTTTGCCGGGCGCCGGGACGACCATAAGCCGGATGCCCCAGGCGGCGAGCTGGTCGCGGAACGAGGCGATCACCGAGACGACGGGGGCGAACCCCTCGCCGGGCCTGTCGAGCGGCTCAGGGGTCTCGACGAGGTAACGGACGTCGGGCTTGTAGAACCACCAGCCGTTGCGGCCGATCAGGGCTTTGGTACCGGCGTCGCCCAGCGCGACGTAGCGGGCGTACTCCATCCAGGGGCGCAGCCGCGTGGCGAACCACGAGGTATTCTCCATATCCTTCTCGAACCGGCGGAGGTTCTCGGCAATCGGGGCCCTTGTGAACAGATCGGCGACCTGCGGGCGATCGCCCGCGCGGACCTCGATGATCGCCTGGGCAATGCTCACGCCGACGAGGATCAGGCCGAAGCAGACAACCAGCAGCAGGGCGGGCCCGCGGCCGGCGGGTACCGGCTCAGTCATCTGACCGCTGACGCTGGACAATGGACTCCTCCGAAAAAGCACGCTTCAGACACCAACGCCTACTCCCGTACCGCCTCAGAACTGGAAGTACAGGAACGGGCTGAACGCCTGGGTCCACATCGTCATGATCGCCAGGCAGAACAGCGGGATCAGGACGATCCACTTCAGCCACGTGACCCGTCCGGCCCAGTCGTAGGCCTGCCAGGGCACGAACGAGAGCACGGCACAGAGGATCATCTCTATGATCCTGCCGGGAACATAGATTTCCGCACCCATCAGCACGCTGCCGCCGGCCCATCCGTTGGCGCCGAACATCGCACTCAGGTATCGCACCCCGTCGGCGAAGGTGGCCGATCGGAAGAACACCCAGGAAATCATCACGATCAACAGCGTGAGTACCACGCGAAACGGACGTGGCAATGTGCCGTAGAGGCTGCGTTTCTCCGTCCACCGTTCGACGATCAGGAAGGCGCCGTGATAGGCCCCCCACAGGATGTAGGTCCAGCTCGAACCGTGCCAGAGCCCGCACAGGAGCATGACCGTCGCGAGGTTCACATAGGTCCGCAGCTCGCCCCGGCGGTTGCCGCCCAGCGGAATGTACAGATACTCGCGGAAGAACGTCGACAGCGAGATGTGCCATCGCCGCCAGAAATCGGTGATGCTGTCGGACAGATAGGGGGCGTTGAAGTTCCGCGGAATGTCGAAGCCGAACATCCGCGAGAGTCCGATGGCCATATCGCTGTAGCCGGAGAAGTCGAAATAGAGCTGGAAGGTGTATGCCATCGCGCCGAACCATGCGTCGGCCACACCCGGCGCGGCCGCAGCGAAGACGGCATTGGCCGCTCCGCCGAGGGGGTTGGCCAGTAGCACCTTCTTGGCGAATCCCAGGATGAACATCGCCACGCCCGAGGCAAACCAATCCAGCCGGTGAGATCGCCGGCCGAACTGGTCGGCCATCGTGTGATACCGCATGATCGGGCCGGCCATGATCTGCGGAAACAGCGAGACGAAGCAGGCGAAGTCGATCAGCGACCGGCTGGGCGGACACGCGCCGCGATAAACATCGACCGGATAGGTGATGGCGGCGAACGTATAGAACGAGATGCCCACCGGCAGCATCACCTTCAGAACGGGCAAGGCCGAGGCGCCGAACAGCGCCAGCAGCCGGTTCAGGTTGCCCTCGACGAACATGAAGTACTTGAAGAAGCCGAGCAACCCCAGGCAGGCCACGACGGCCACCCCCAGGGCGACCCGGGCCCGAGGGCTGCCCCGCGGGGCCCCGCCGATAACCCGGCCGCAGGCGTAGGCGACCCCCGTCACCGCCAGCATGAGCAGGAGGAACTTCGGCTCCCACCAGCCATAGAAGGCGTAGCCGGCGACCAGCAGTGTGAGGTTCCGCCGCCACGGCAGCGCGTAGTAAAGCAGCACGACCAGGGGCAGGAAGTAGAAGACGAAGATGTGGGATGTAAAGAGCATCCGCGGCTACCTGCTCGCCTTGTCGGTCCAGACGGCCCAATAGAGGGTGTTGGGGTCTTTGGCCTCTTCCTTGTACTTGTTGAGGATGGCGCCCATGTAGAACTCGTCGATCGGAAGATCGAGTGCCATGTGATGGACGTCGCCGACCTGGAAGCTCTTGACGTTTCCGCCGATGTCCTTGGCCCGCTCGTCAGCGGCAGCGCTCCGAGGCTTGCGCGGGTTGTAATGGCCCACGAAAATGGCCTTGCCCGGCACCTTGCCCCGATGCGTCTGGAGGACGTCGTATTTCATGATGTAGGCATAGTCATACAGATCATTCGGGGGAAAGTCCTTGTCCTTGTCCTGCCAGAAACGGATTTCGGCGAGCTTGGCGGTGACCTCAACGGTGCCTGCCTTGGAGACCTGGCTGCCGGCAGAGGCAGCCGGTGAGGCGGCGGGACCAGGGGAAACCTGCGACCCGGCCTGGCGAGGAGCGGTCTGTCCACCGGCGGGACGGGACGCGGCGATGTTCTGTGGCTCCTGCTTGGAGCACGACGCACACCACAGGGGACTGACAAGCATCATGGCACAGAGGATCCACGCTCCTCGATGCCCCACTGCGAGAAGAAGGTTCGACATAAGTTGCTGACTCCTGTGCATACGGCAATTACCCGGATGATCCGCACGCATACCTCGGCGCGATCATCGCGTGGCATTACGAAGACCTTACTGTCCGCCACCCGCCTCGGCGCAGGTCCAGTGCGGCTCCCAGCCCATGGGCAGCCAGAGGACCGGCCCCTTCTTGGTGTTCGGGTGCTTGGCCCGAAGGGCCTTGCTTTCGCCCGTGATCATGGGGGTGTCGTCGAGCCGAACGATGCCCATCGGGGCGCCGGCCTTGTCGGCGCCGGAGCCGTCTTTGGGAGCCGCGGTGAACATCACATACTTGCAGTCGGGCGAAACGAGCCCGCCGTAGATGTGGCGCCCGTCTTCACCGAAGACCAGCCGGCGGTTCTTACCGTCGCCGTCGGCCATCCAGAGTTGCGTATAGCCGTAGGCGTCGTCCTGCCCCGCCGGACGGTGCGAGAAGATGATCCGCTTGGAATCGGGGAACCAGTCGGGGGTGCAGTTCTGAAAGCTGTTGACGGCATTGATCTCGCCGGTCTCAGCACTCATGCGGGCAACGGTCCAGTTCTCGCCGACGAAGTTGGAGACGCTGGTGAACCACTTGCCGTCGGCCGACCAGAAGAGCTGCTGGTAGCAGCCCTTGCGAGGAAGCTTCCGGACGACCTTCTTGGTCGCCAGATCGACGATCTCGATTCCCTTCTTGGTCAGACACGAAAGCTGGGTGCCGTCGGGCGACCACGAGGCCCACGGCAGCTCACCGTCCTTGCCCTGGACGACGGGGTTCTTGCCGTCGGCGTCGGCCATGATCAGTTCGCCCTGAAAGCCCCATTGATCGTGGCTGATCGCGGCATCCTGTTTCATGCGACGATAGAGCAGCTTCTTGCCGTCGGGGCTGAAACGGGGTGCGGCTTCGGTGTAGTTGGGGGTGTTGGTGATATTGCGGACCGCCGTGCCGTCGGGCCGCATCAGGAAGAGGTCCCAGTCGCCCTTGTCGCTGCGCGCGCCGTAGCAGACCCACCCCTTGCCGTGCAGTTCCTTCGCCAGTTTTGCAACGGCCGGGTCGGCGGCAGCCGATTCGGCCCGCGCTACACTACCGACAAACCCTGTGAACGCCATTGCTGCGCACAGCACGCATCGCCTGAACATTGAGTGTCTTCTCCTTGAAAGCGCCCAGGTCCCCTCACGATTCACACGCCCTACAGGGATTTCACGGCCTCGGATGGTCGACCCCAGAAGCATCCCCCTACCACCGTTCTTGCCCCACATCAAGCCCCCTCGACAATCCTCTACACCTTGCCCACCGCCTCTTGAATGGCCTTGAGGTGTTTGGGCACGCCCGTGCGAGGGTCTTCTTTGGCCTCGTATTCGAGCGAGACATATCCACGATAGCCGGCCGACCTGAGAATGCCCATGATCCTGGCGTAGTCGGCGGGCGAAGCGCCGCCCACCGTGCTGGTCACCTCGGTCTTCAGATGCACGTTGACGGCATAGGGAGCCACCTTGGCGATGGCCGCGTAGGGATCGGCCTCGCGGAAATTCCCCGTATCGAGATTCACGCCGAACCAGGGCGATCGGATCGGCTCGATGCAGGCCAGAAGCTGCTCCGACGTCGTGACGATGCCCAGGTGATTCTCGAGGGCCAGAAACACGCCGCGTTCGGCCGCGTGAACCAGGCACTGCTCCAGGCATTCGATGCACCATCGGCGAGCCTGTTCGAGGGCCGTGCCCTTGGGGACCTCCCCGGCGAAAACGCGAACGCAGGGGGCCCCTATCTCGACGGCGTTGTCAATCCACGTCCTCACCAGCGCAGTCTGCTTGTCGCGGGCCGGGCCGGGTGCCAGCGTGAAGACATTGCCGACCGCCGTGCCGCTGACATCGAGCCCATTGAGGTAGGCGCGGCGGCGGATCTCTTTGAAGTAGGCGCGATCGGCGTTCTTCGGAAAGTAGTAGCTCGTCAGTTCGGCGCCGTCCAGGTTCAGTTCTGCACACCGGTCGACGAATTGCTCCATCGTCATCTGGTTCTTGGTCAGCAGGGGATGATAGGAGTAGGCGCAGCAACTGACCTTCAGATGCGAGCCGGAGGGGCGGGCGATCTTCGCGGCAGCCTGTCCGGCAGCGCCGGAGTCTTCGGCCGGGGCGGATCGAGCCACGCCTCCCAGGGCGACGGCGGAGACTGAAGCGGCGATGAAATCCCGACGCGTGGGATGGCAAGCCATGAGCTTACTCCGAAAGAATGCGTCCGGCGCCGGCCGCATCGAGGCCGGGCGTCTGGGTCGGCGGGTTCTTCTCGATCAACCACTGGATGATCTGATCCGGTCGAACCCCCTCGGCCTCGGCGTTGAAATTCGTAATGATCCGGTGGCGCAGGACGGGGGGCGCCATAGCGCGGATGTCCTCGGCGCTCACGTGGTATCGCCCGTGCAGAATCGCCCGGGCCTTGGCGGCCAGCACGAGGTACTGGCTCGCCCGGGGTCCGGCCCCCCAGGCCACGTACTGTCGGACGAACTCGGGAACGTCGTCCTTTTCGCGGCGGGTCAATCGGGCGAAACGCATGGCGTACCGGATCAGGTGATCGGCACAGGGCACGCGTCGAACGATGGCCTGTAGCGAGAGGATGTCTTCGGCCGTCAGAACCGGATCGATCCGCAGTTCCTGCGGTGCGGTCGTCAGCCGGACGATCTCGAACTCCTCGTGTTCGTCGGGGTAATCGATCAGCACCTTGAACATGAAGCGGTCGAGCTGGGCCTCCGGCAGCGAGTACGTGCCCTCCTGTTCGATGGGATTCTGCGTGGCCAGTACGAAGAAGGGCTCGTCGAGGCGGTGCGTGGTGCCGCCGGCGGTCACTTGCCGTTCCTGCATGGCCTCGAGCAGGGCAGCCTGTGTCTTGGGTGGCGTCCGGTTGATTTCGTCGGCGAGGATGACCTGGGCGAAAACGGGGCCCTTGACGAACCGCAGCCCACGATGGCCGGTGGCCTTGTCTTCTTCGATCACCTCGGTGCCGGTGATGTCCGAAGGCATGAGGTCGGGAGTGAACTGGATGCGCGAGAACGTCAGGCTGAGCGTTCGGGCAAGGGTGGAGATCATCAGCGTCTTGGCCAGGCCGGGCACGCCTTCGAGGATGCAGTGTCCGCGGCAGAAGAGCGAGATGAGGAGCTGGTCGATCACCTCGGACTGTCCGATGATAACTTTGCTGAGTTCGGCACAGATCCGGGAGTGGGCTTCACCGAGACGCTGAACGGCGGAGAAATCGGGATCCGGTGTTGGCAGGGGGTCGGGCATGGCAGAACGAACCGGTTCGCCCCGCACAGACCGGCTCAGGCGCCCTTGGCGGCCGCCAGAGCCTGATCGAGCGAGTCGTAAGTTTTGAACACACGGTCGAGCTTGGCCAGACGAATCACCCGGCCGACCGTCTCACCCATACCGCAGAGGTATACCTCGCCACCGCTGGCACGGATCATGCGCAGCGCCAGGAGCAGGCAGTTGATCACGCGGCTGATGATCAGCTCCAGGCCGGAGAAATCGACGATCCACCGGACATTGGCCTTGCCCTCGATGGCGCGCTTGAACTCGTGGTCCAGCAATTCGGCCGTTTCGATATCATAGATCTGGGTTCGGGTGAATCGTGCGATGACGATTCCGTCCTGCAGCGTTAACGACAGTATGTCTTTGGGATCGCCCACGGTAACACTTCCTTTGGGTGCCTGCCGGCTCACCTGTCCTTGGTATAGGCGCCGAAACTGTTCAGCGCCTCTTCTTCGTTCTGGAAAAACTCGAACATCTTGTCCAGCGCGGTGATGGAGAAGATGTTCTTCAGATCGGGGCGCAATCCGCAGATGACCATGCGTCCCTTCACCTTGCCCAGCTTGCCCCTCAGCGAAAGCAACACGCCGAGGGCGGCCGACGACATGAATTCCACCGTGGTGAAGTCCAGCAGGAGCTTGCGACGATCCTGCTTTTCGACCAGGGGATAGAGCTGGTCGCTGATCTGCTGGATGTGCAGCATGTCCAGAAGCGAGGTGTCGTGGAAGTTGATCACCGTCACATCGCGAACGGAATGAATCGAGATACCGGAAGCGGTCGACATTCACCACCCTGCTGGAAGAAACATATCATGCCCGCGCGGAAACCTCTCGCCACGCGCTACGAGATCCACGACGTCCCACGGGCCGCCGCACGCCGCGCGAACGTGATTTATCATAGGCCGGGTGTGTGTGGCGTGCAACACACGTGCCCAAGCCGTATGAGCGCCGAGTGCCTCCGGCGCGGCGCCGACCCACACCCGTCAAGCGGCAAACCGCGTATAATCGCACGCATGATCGATCAGGGTGAACTGGTATTGAGTCATGTGGTGGCCGATAGCCTGAGCGCGCTGCGGCCGTCGGGCACGGCAATGTCGATTGACGATGCGACGGGATCCGTCGAGAGGGCGCTGCGCGCCCTGGGGATGGAGGTGCGAACGTGGCATCGCCACGCCGGACCGGACGTGGAGGCGTCGGCCTGCCCGCCGGCCGGGCCGTTCGATCTGATCACGCTCCGTCTGCCGAAGAGCCGCGAGTCGCTGGAGATGGCGATGCATCTGGCAGGGGGGCGACTGGCTGCCGGCGGGCAGTTGATCGTCTACGGAACCAATGACGAGGGCATCAAATCGGTGGCCAGGCCCATGGCCGCCCTGATGGGGAGTGCCGACGTGCTGGACGCTCGCCGGCATTCTCGCGTCCTGCGGAGCGTGTTGCCGGAACACGCCCCGGTCTTTCGAGCGCGTCTGGAGGACTGGCGGGTCCGCGTGCAGGACGTTCGCGCCGACGAGACGGCCATGGAATGGGTGTCGTATCCCGGCGTCTTCGCCCACGGCCGGCTGGACGACGGAACCCGGGCCCTGCTGGAAACGCTGCCTGTGCTGGAGCCGGGACGACGGGCCTTGGACTATGGCTGTGGGGTGGGGCTGATCGCCGCGGAATTGCTCCGCCGATGCCCCAACGCTGCGGTGGACATGGCGGATCATGATGCCGTTGCCCTTCAGGCCGCCCGGGAGAATGTGCCGGCCGCCCGCGCGCTGCTCGGCGATGGGTGGTGCCCCGTGGAGCCCCGGCACTATGATCTGATCGCCTCGAACCCGCCGATCCATCGCCGCATGCAGAAGGACTTCCGGCTCCTCCAGGAGTTCCTGGATAAGGCGAGATCGCATGTATCATCCAGCGGTGCGATCCTGTTCGTCGTCCAGCGGGCCGCCCCGACGGCGGACATCCTGGAAGAGGCCGGCCTGAGACACGAGATAGCCTCCGAGAACACCCGCTTCCGAGTCTGGCGGGCGCGTCTGTCGGGGTGAGAAGAGAGAAGGGTGTCGGAGGGGCGGAAGGGCCGCGAACGACCGTCTTTTGGAGGAGCGGCGGCAATGGCGAAGATGTCCCGTCGGGGATTCGTGCGACAGGCTGGCTTGGCGCCGTGCGCCGGATGGCTGGCCGCCCGATGCGCGACGGCGGCGGAGGGTCCTGCCGGTTCATCTCAACACGCGAGCAATGCCATGCACACCCATTCGACTGCCGGCGATCACCCTCGGCTGAACCCCTGGCGACTCGAGCCGGTCGATCTGCGACGGTTCATGCGGCTCGGCGTCACACACATCTATGAAGGTTGCATCGACCGGAGCTGCGGCTGCCTGCCGTTCGTACGATTCAATCTGACCAGCCCGCCAACACTGACCAATCATGAATACTGGGGCTCGCCGCATATGGTGGGGCGGTTTCTCGATGCATTGGCGCTGTGCGCCGAGGTCGTCGACGTGCCGGTCGACACCGAAGCCGTCGACGGTCTGCGAAGGCTGCTGCACGACAGCCTCGACAACCCGACCGGGCTGCCGTTCGACACGCGGCCGGATCCCAAGGGGCGGCGATCCGCGAACATGCACAACTGCCGCGAGGTGCTGCTGTCGCTGGTGGGTCTGGCGAAATGGCGCGGGTGCCAGCGATCGCTGACGCTGGCGCGGCAACTGGTGCGGGCCATGGAACGCGAGACCCGCCCGACCGGTGCCTATCCGTCGTACCTCCTTTTCGAGAAGGGGTGGGGGCGCCCAGACGAAGACGGTTGGAATAACTGGGCCAATTACACGACAGGCCGGACCATCACGGCCCTGGTCACCTACTACCAACTGTCCAAGGACGAACTTGCCCTGGAACTGGCCAGGCGATTCGCCGACGACAATATCAAGCGGACCATGTCGCCCGACGGCAAGCTCACCGAAACCGGGCCTCACCTGCACTCTACCGAGGGCACGATGGCCGGGTTGCTCTATCTGGGCGAGCTGACCGGCGAGAAGCGATACCTCGAAGTCGGCCGCCGGGTGTACGACGTGGGCCTTCGCCAGTGGCGAACCTCGTACGGCTGGGCGAAGGAGACCCGAACGGCCGGTAAGGGCCGGGGTGAGGCCAACAACACCGGCGACTTCATCGAGGCCGCACTGGTGCTCGCCCGCAACGGGCACCCGGAATACTACGGCGATGCCGGGCGGTTCGTCCGTAATGCACTGCTCGCCTCGCAGATCGTCAACACGGATTGGATCCCGCAGTCCGACAAGCCCGACGCGCCCGACGACGTTTACTCGAACATCCGCAAGCGGGCCCGCGGCGGCTTCGCGTTCACTCAGCCCAACGGTTACGACTCGTACAACACCGACCTGGTCGGCGGGGCCTTGCGGGCCCTGTACCACGCACACAAGGCCATCGTGACCGGCAACCAGGATGCCTGTCGCGTCAACATGCTGTTCAGTACGGAGACACCGTGGGTGACAGTACGATCGTCGCTGCCCCATGAGCCGTGCCTGGAAATTCAAGCACACAAACGCTGCTCGCTGACGGTGCGCCTGCCGGAAGGCCTCTCGCCAACGGACGTCGAGCTGAACATTGCCGAGCGAGCCCAACCCGCGAAGGTCGCAGGCGGCGATCTGACCATCGGCGAGATGCCGGCGGACGCGATTGCGAAGGTCCGCCTGCGAATCGCTCGTCGGCAGACGCGAGAGGCCCCACCGGGCCTGCCGGATCTCCATCAGATAGACTGGCTGGGCGACACCATCGTGGCCATGCAGCCGGCGGAGGGGGCGATCGCCCTGTACTGACCCTCTTCACGTCCCCGACAGAAACGATGCCGGCCATTGCACCGGCGGCTTTGGGTACCCGGCGGCGTATTCGAGCAGGCGTGCCAGGAACCACCGATTCTCCGGCCGCTTCTCGGCCCGTGTGTGGTTCAGGCCGCTGACGATAAGGCATCCTTTGCCGACGGCCACCTCAAAGAGCAGCGATTCGTCCACGACCTTCTCCAATGTCGGCAGCGCACGAACGATGACACGCGGGCGAACCGGAACCGTCTCCAGAGAGTACTTGTGCGCGCCCTCGATGAGGTGGAACCAACCCTCATCGCACCAGCCGTCCGGGGCCATGGCCCGTGTAATCGGGTGGTCATACACGAAGGTGCCCGTATGGTTGACCTGGTTGTTGGTCGTGCCCCTCCACCAGCTTGGCCTGAACGTTACGACACAGGAGTCCCACGGGCGTTCCGCGACATCCAGCAGGACGACGCAGGCCCCTCGCTCCAGCGCGTCGGCCAGGCGACGGTCGCCGACCCGGCGGGTCACATACACCGCTCGCTCGTTCAGGGCGCCTTGGGTTGGAATGGGCTTGGCGTCCCAGTCCTTCAGCCTCTCGATCAGCGAAGGATCGGCCAAGATGGGTGCGGAAAGCGCCTTGGGCGTGGTCGCCGCAGGATAGAGCCACGAAGACCAGTCATTGCCGAAGCTCCTCTGGCCGCAACGCAGAACCGCTTCGATTCTCAGCCGGACGGGCGAGTCCACATCGGGCAATTCCAGGCCGAGCGTCGTCATCTCGGCCAGCTCCCCTTGTGGCACCCGGCTCGATGCCGCCTGCCGCTTGGCGATCGATCGATCGCCCAGCTTCACCTCCCACGCCAGCTCGCCCTGAAGCGGCCCGGAGGAGTAGTTCGACACCAGAAGCTTGACGTCCAGGCGGCCCTTGCCGCGATAGGTCCGCTCCAATCCGTCCTGAAGTATCACGACGTCGCTGTTGATCTTCAGAATGTCTTCCCTGGCGATCGACTTGGGCCGGAAGTAGTGGTCAACGATCCCGTTGGAGGTGGCCCAGTAGTCCTGGAAGAGCCACCACTGATAACCACAGATGAAGGGATTGGCCCGCATCGCCTCGGTGTTGTACTTGTGACAGAGAACATAGAGCCGCTCGGACTTCTCGGCCCACCGATCGGCCTCGCCGAGCAGACCCAGTTCGTCGAGCCTGGCCCTGCCGGCGGCGAGCCAGAACGGCTTGAAGTTGTCCCTGAACTGGTCGATCAGGTCGGGACGAGAGAAGGTGATGTAGTTGCCCGATTCGTGCGAGATCACCGGCTTCTTCGGCCGGGACATCTTGAACTTGCCAGGGTTGTCGAGAGGGTTGGTCCCTTCGTTGAACGGGACCGTGTAGAAGTCCAATGTGTCTCGATCGTTCTTGGGGTCCAGAACCTGCGGCGATACGGAGTCCGAATCGATGTAGAGCCGCGTCGGATCAAGGCGGCGTGCGATCTGCTGAAATTCCGCCCGCTGGGGATGAGGCTCGTAGAGTTCGTTGCCCCTGACCCAGCAGAAGATCGAGGCGTGGTTTCTGTATCGCGTGATCGAGGCCGTCCATTCGCGCCTGTAGGTTTCCATCCCCGGCTCGGGATTCGTGCCCGGCAGCGCGTGGGCCTGCCACATGTAACCTGTCCCGGGGAGGAAGATGTGGTAGCAGATGGGGAACTCCGCCGTGGCGATCATGCCGACCTCGTCGCACGCATCGTAGTACTCGGGCGGCATCATGGCGCTGTGGTTGCGGACATGGTTGAAGCCGTACGACCGGATCAGGCGCAACTGCGTCCGATGGAACTCCTTGTCGGAAGGCATGGCCATCTGCCGGGGATAGATGTGGTCGTCGCCGTAGCCTCGCAACATGACCCGCTTGCCGTTCAGGAGGATGTGATGGCCGTCGATCGTGAATTGGCGCATCCCGAAACGGCTCTCAAGGCTATCCAGAACGCCGCCTCTCCCAAGCAGGCGCAATCGAGCCCTGTAGAGGATCGGAGTATCCGGGCTCCAGAGCGCCGCGCCGGGCAGAGACGCCTTGACGCACACAACCTTTCCGGCCCCGGATTTCGCATCAATCGTCACCGTCGCATCGGCCACGCGCCGGCCGTCCTGGTCGAACACCTCCAGCTTCGCACCATCCGGCAGATCCGCCTTGCCGTTGAGCGTAGCACTAGCCGTACAACTGGAGTCCGACAGGTTCGGCTGCACGAACAGATCGCTCAGCCACACATCAGACCTGGCTTCAAGCAGCACGTGCCCCCAGATCCCGCCCCAGGCAACGTCCATGTAGTCAGCCAGCGATGACGTGCCGTACATGGCGTCGATCTCCCATCGCTGCCGTGAATCCACCTGAATCGTAATCGTGGCCATCTTGCCGGGCGCGACGTGTTTCGTGACGTCGTATTCCTGGATCGACAGGAATCCGACGTGTTCGCCCAGCAGCCGATCGTCGATCCACACCTTCGCGTAACGGTGGACACCGGTGATGGCGAGGAACACGCGACGCCCCGACCACGTGGACGGAATCTCGACCTGCCGCCTGTACCACCCCTTTCCCACGAAGTTGTGGTGAACCTTGTCGGTGGCCGTGCCATAGCCCTGATTGTCCCAGATGCCGGGTACGCGAATCGTGCCGTTGGCGGTCGGAGCGTAGCCCGGCAGCGGCATGGCCGGCAGCTTCGCGCCGGGTCGGAACCATTTCTCGATCTCTCCACGGCTGTCGAGGTCGGTAGCGAAGTCCCACACCCCATCAAGGCTCAGCGTCTCGCGAGGCTCCGCCCGTCCGGCGGAAACGACCAGGCCAAAGAACACGAACGCACCCAGCAGAACTCGCGGGAATTGGGGGCTCATTGGAGATCCTTTTCGTCGGCTGTGGAGACAGCGACTCCTGCCGATTCCAGTGGAATCGCGTCCTCCTGTCAGATTGAGGCCGGAGACCCCGCCCATCCCGTCCAGCCCCACGACCGTGTACGAGTGTGGCGGACGGCTTCGCCACGCATTGACCGCTGCCGTACTGGGCTCATAGGCTATCGTCCGGTGACGCCTGGAGCGAGCGTCACAGGAATTCTACTTCTTCGCAGGAGGTATGTGCCACGACTCACCACACAATCCTTGCCTCTATCGCCTCTTGTCTGATGGCTGCGGTTCTGGCCGCTGAAACTGCGACCCCTCAGGTTCGAAACCCCGTCCGGCCACTGCGATATCATCCCGACGGCGCCGACATCGTGATCGTCAACGGGAAGAATCGCTTCAACCGGCCGCTCTACGGCAGCAACACGGCATTCTTCATCTACGCGGGCGATCTGCCGGAGGTTCTCCTCGCCTTGCCGGGCAAGGGGGGAACGCTCTGGTTAGGAATCGCCGCGGGAGACGCCTCGAAGTGGCTCTCCGAGGCCGAGAAGATCGAGGCACGGTATCGCGCGGGCGCGATGCGATACGAGGTTCGTGATGCCCTGCTCGGTCCCGGGGCCCTCACCGTCGACGTCGTGCCCATGGGCCAGGCTGAGGGCGCGGTGATATGGGTCACCCTGTCGGAAAAGGCCCCGGCGGTCGACCTCGTGTGGACCTTCGGCGGGGCGTCGGGGTACATGCTCGGCGCCTGGAACTTCGACACGGCCTGTTACGTCCCGGAAGCCGCCCTCTTGTTCAAACCCGAAGATTGCGCGAAGAACGAGTTCAAGCTCACAGAAGCGGGTTTTGAGTTGCGCGCCCCGTGCCACGGAACACGGCCGATCGCGGGCATCATGGCCCCCGGATCGACCCAGAAGATCGCCGATGCCAGTGCAATCAAGTCGCCACACGCACTCTGGAAGTCGTCGGCCCAGCAGCTTCCGATCGTCGTCGGCCGCCGGACGCTGAAGGCCGGCGACCCCCTGCTGCTGGCGCTGGAGCGACTGCCCGAAAATGGAACGGCCATGAAGCCGGAGCAGTTGCCGGCAGCGCTGGCAGCCGCAGAGGCTCATCGTGCCGGCATCGCCGAGCGGGTGCGGATCACCACACCCGATGTGTACATGAACGCGGCCGTTCCGGCGATTTGTGCGGCCGGCGACTCGCTCTGGGACCCGCCCGTCTACTCACACGGCGGGGCCGCATGGCACCTGCCCTACCTCGGTTGGCGCGGAGCCTACATCGCCACCGAGTTTGGCTGGCACGATCGCGCCAAGCTCCACTTCCGTACCTTTGCCGCCGTCCAGCGCCAGGAGCCGGCTACTGCCAGCCCGCACGCCGATCCGAACTACAACCTGGCCCGCCAGGCGCCCGATTCTGCGGTCAATACCCGCGGAGGTATTCCCCACCATCCGGTCAAGGGTCAGACCTGTGAGTACGACATGCAGCAGGTCTACATCGACCAGCTCCTGTGGCACCTGATGTGGACAGGCGATCTGAATTTCGCGCGAGAGATGTGGCCCGTGCTGACCGAGCACCTGGCCTGGGAGAAACGCTGCTTCGATCCGGACGGCGACGGCCTGTACGAAAACTACGCCAATACGATGATCAGCGATGCCCATCACTACAACGGCGGCGCCTGCCCGCAGGCATCGGCCTACAACTACCGATCGTTGCGACTGGCGGCACGGCTGGCCAGGTTGCTGGGCAAGGATCCCGAGCCGTTCCAGCGCGAGGCCGATAAGACACTCGCCGCCATGAACCGCGTCCTCTGGATGCCCGAACTGGGCTGGTACGCCGAGTATCAGGACCTGCTCGGGCTCAAGCGCCTGCACCCCAGCGCCGAGCTGCCGTCGATCTACCATCCGATCGACTCCGACGTGCCCGACATGTTCCAGGCCTTCCAGATGCTCCGCTACGTAGACACGGCCATCGAACACGTGCCCGTGGAGGGAAGGGCCTCTGTGCTCTGGACCTCGAACTGGGTGCCCTACATCTGGAGCATCCGCAATGTGGTGCCCAGCGAGGTGGCGCACACAGCGCTGGCCTCGTGGCAGGTCGGCCGCCGCGGTGAAGCCTGGAACCTCTGGCGCGGGACGATCCTCGACGCAATGTACGCCAGCCGCGTGCCGGGCAACTGCCTTGGTACGTCGGAACTCGACGGGCGATGGAGCGGGGCCGCCACGGACTTCAACTGTAGTGTGGGCATGTTCGGGCGGGCAATCGTTGAGGGACTCTTCGGCATCGTGCCGAACCTGCTCGACGGCGAGCTGCTGATTCGACCCGGGCTGCCGCCGGAGTGGGACTCCGCATCGATCGACACGCCGGACGTCGGCTACACCTACTCGCGCACCGGCGACACAGAGCGATTCGAGGTTCGATCGAAGCTGAGCCGTCCGGTTCGCCTCCGGCTCCGCGTAGCCGCCCGTGCCGTGCAGGTGGCACACGTCGCCGCGAATGGCCAGAAGGCGGAGTGGAAATGCATCCCGTCGATCGAAGAACCGGTGATTGAGGTCCTCGCTGCCAAGGCCGATGGAGCAAGCGTCGAGATCCGCTGGCAAGGTGAGAAGCCGGCCACCGCGAAATGTCCCGGCGTGGTCGGTCTGGGTGAGCCGTTCGTCGCCCAGTTCGGGTCGGCCCGGGTGCCCGAGGTCCGCGACCCGCAGAAGGCGCTGAAGGACGCATCGCCGGACGGCGGCACACTGAGGGCCATCGCCGCGGGACAGTTGGGGCATCGCACCGCCTTCGCCAGGCTGGAACAGGGCGACCTCTCCTGGTGGGTTCCTCTGTATTTCGAGATTCGTCCGCCGCTGGAGGTCTGTCAGAGCAGAATCGACTGGCAGAACGGCAAGGTGGAGCTGGCGATCCGCAACAACACGGACAAGCCCATCGTCGGCCAGGCGTCCGTCGAATGCGGGGGTGCGAAGGAGGCCATCACCCTGCAAGTGTCGCCGCGGTCGCAGTCAGACCCGATCCGGCTGCCGGCCGGCAAGGACCTCGTACCCGGCACCAACCCCATTACTCTCGATCTTGGAGCGGGTCGCACGCTACGGAGCACGGCAGTCGATTGGCGTCCGCCGGCCGCCGATCAGAAACTCACCTTCGAGTGCGTTGACTTGACCCGGACGTTCAACGATCGCGTCTCGGAGATCTTCGTGCATGACTATCGCTCGCCGCGGTCGCCCTATTGTTCGCTCCAAATCCCGCTGCACGGCTTTGGCGATTGGAACTACTGCGGGAAGAATTACACGCCGAAGATCGACGATGCCGCGTTGCGCAAAGCGGCGGGCGCTGCGGGCCGAATCGTCACCCCCCAGGGAATCCCGCTGGCCACGCCCGGTCCGCGCAGCCAGCCCAACATCATCTTCACATCACAATGGGACAATTTCCCCAGAGAGGCCACGATCCCGCTCGCCGGCCGGGCGAGGCACGTCTGGTTCCTGGTGGCCGGCTCGACGCATCCGATGCACTCCCAACTGGACAACGGTGAGATCCTGATTGCCTACGCCGACGGCCAGTCCTCTCGCTTGCCGCTGCACAATCCGACGACCTGGTGGCCGATCGAAGCCGATTACGACCTCAAGGTCGACGGCTTCTGCATCCCCGGTCCGCACCCTCCCCGAATCGATCTCGGCACCGGCCGGGCCACGCTCCTGGACCTGCCGCTGGACCCCGAGCGTGAACTCCGTTCGCTGACGGTCCGTTGCCTGGCCAACGAGGTGGTGGTGGGCCTGATGTCAGCGACACTGTTGCGGCCTTAGGATTGGTCGGCAGTGTGTCGGGTGGCGCACCCGACGTACGCATGCCAGGAAGGCCTCAGCTCAAGGATGCCGGAGCGTTGGCCGTCCCTGCTCGCGTGGACCCTGTAATCGTGCCCATATATGGCGACTGACAGGAAGACGCTCAGCATTGAGTGCCCGGATGCGCTGTCGGAGCGCCCGGATGAGTTCGTTCGTGGGGGATGGGTAGCGGACCAGCAACAGGCGGTCATTGAGGCCCTGCGCCGGTTTCTCGACTCACATCGCCCCGCGCACCATCAACCCGGAAGGGGCCGTGGGCAAATCATGAAGGATTACTTGCCAGGTGTCTATCAAGGCAACGTTGGGACTACTCGTCAGAGCTATGGGCCATTGCTGGGGGAGCGGCCTTGATGATGTTGACCATCGTATCCAGGAACTGCTCAAGCAAATCTTCGTTATATGAGAAGGCTTTGGCGATGTATCCGTCGATGCATAGCCGTTGAAGTTCGCCCAGCGGCTGCTGAGACAGACCGGCCAAAATCCTAATGCTATACTGTAGTGGACGTGTGCAGGAAATATGCGTTTCGATGCGATATTGGGTCGTGCCCATATTGATCGTCTTCATCAGGCCAAGCTCGCTAGACATGATCCATTCTCCTGATGCCCCCCATGACACCCTCCACAATAACCCGTCCGTGTCCGGTGTCAACAGGAAACCGCTAGACCTCATGGTGAAACACCTGACCGTGACCCTGTGCGATCGAGCGCAAGCCATCTGCCCTGAAAAGGCCGCACCCACCCCGCGTTACAGGCCAAGCGGCTTGGCCGTCGGAATCGCCGCCGGTGGTTTGGCCCACGTTTCTGTGGCCAGATGCCCGGCCTTCCTGAACTCCAGCCGGAATCGCAAGAGGACCACGACACACCACACCGCCAGCAGCATGGCAATCAGCAGGATCACGCAAGGAGGACCGTAGTGGACCATTGTTTGTGAAGCAGACTCCTCCGGCTGGCTGGTCAGTGGACCAGCCGCTCCAGCAGCACGCGGGAGGGTTAAGGACCACACGGCAAGAGCCAACTGAACCAGCGGCACAACCCACATCAGCACCCTGGTGCGCATGGTCAGATTCTGATCCGGAATTCGACGCGACAGCCGGCCCAAATATGCAAGAAGGGCACATCCGGCGGCGGCGGCGGCCGTCTCACTGACGATTTCGACAACCTGGCAATAAGGAGCAGGTGATTCCTTGAACAATGCCCACACGGATGCAAGGATCCAACTGGCAATGGCCGTTTGGCGAGCGAACATCCGTGCATTGGACAGCTTCGGCAATACTGGCGCGTCCGCCTCCGGAGCGGTGAGCTTCCAGAGGCCGATAAGGCTGACCAGACCGAGGACCAGCAATAGGAGAGCGTCGGACACCTTCCCCCACAACCCCTCGACCAATTGCGAAGCCAGCAAGTCCCCGAGCGCGCAGAAGAGAAGGCCGGCCAGATACCAATTCACCCCCGATGCAAGCTGCTTCAGCCACGCCGGCCCGGCAAATCGCAAGAGGTCGCCGTGCGTGGTCAACCCGACGGGCGCCGCACAGCCTGGGCAGGCGGCGTAAGGGTCCAACCCCCGCAGATTCAGTCCGCAGCGCACGCAGGCAATATCCCCGGCCACGCGGCCCGCCCGATCGAACGATGCCCTGTCCGAAGGCGGAAGGCGCCATTCGTCGGCCGCCAGAGGCCTTGCACAGATCGGAACGGACTCGGTGTCCCAGAAGGCCGTCGCGGCCTCCGCCGCAAGACGAAAGGCCCGGCGCAACCGTAGAACCAGAACGGCCCACCACAATCTGAGAACCAGCAGGTCCAACGCGGCCGAACACACGAAGCCCCCGGTCAGGATCTCCAGAACGTCGGAGGTGCTCGGCTGGCTGGCCGCCACCCCCGCCATCAGCGTACCGGTCTTGGCCAGATGAACGGCATAGGCCGAGAATTCCACCACGCCCAGTATGCCGATCCCCCAGATGATGATCTGCCCCTGCTGACGGAGAAGATCCCTCGGGATCCGCCGGGTCAGTCGCCCGACATAGTGCATGACCGCAAGCGTAGAGACCAGGGCCATGCTCCACCAGGCGGCCCAGATCAGCGAGCTGTATTGCGGGAACAGCCTCTCCGCCAATGCGCCCAGGGGGATCACCAGCAGGGACACCACGGTGGTCCAGCGTGCCAGACTCCGTGCATCGATGCTTTCAGGGAACGACTCAGCCGGATCCGGCGTGGTGAGCTTCCAGCACCCGACCAGCCACACCAGTCCGGGGAGGATCATGCCCAAACCGGCTGAGCGAAAGTTCATACCGCCCAACAATGCAACGTGGGCCAGAAACGCCGAAAGAAGAACGTAGATGTTCCCCCAGGTGATCCACCGCATACCACTGGCCAGTCGTCGAACCCACGCCGGATCGCCGAACCGCAGTGTGTTGCCGTAAGTGGATTTGCCGATGGAGGTACCACATTCGGGACAGCTCCCGCGAAAATCCAGGCCCCGAAGGTTATAGCCGCACTTGAGGCAGAGCAGGTCCTCAGAGACGTGCGCCGGTTCGGCATTCACGGGTTCGACCGGCGGCGCAGGTGGACGATCGGTCACCGAAGGTTCCTCAATTCGCAGTGGCAGACGCGTTCGACCGCGGAAGCTCGCCGATTCGTAACAGACGGCGCCGCACGAGCAACACCTCGAATCTACCGCCTACTTCGCGGCCGAGCCAGCCGGCTTGCTTGTGGCCTTCTCGTACTTGGCTTCCATCTGCGTCAGCCAGCCGGCGATGTTCGATCCGCCCTCGCAGTAATGTGTGATCGCGTTGGCCTGAACCACCGCCTTGAACTCCCGCAAGACCCCCGCGGCCGCCGCTGGCGCCAACCCATAGCGATCGGGATACACCAACTGCATATACCACAGCGGCAGCAACAGCTTGGCCACGCGGTTGCCGGTCTCGGGCGTGTTGGCATGACTTCTCGCCTGGGCGAGTATCTTCAGCCCCTCGGCCACGAAGGCCGGCGTAACGGTGTCCTTGGGGTCCCACGCGGCAAACGCGTGCACCTTCGTATCGGCGGCCTGCTGGTCCATCAATGCCAGAAACGCCAGCACATTATCGGCCGCCGCGCCATAGTAGCCGGTGCAGAACTCGCGGCGGATCGCCGCCGGATCGCGCTTCGGGTCCCACATGAGCTGCGAGGCCAGATACTGCCTCAGCTCGGCCAGCTCGCCGCCGGGGCTCTGATAGTCGCCCTGCACCATGAGCCCATTGACGCCGTGTGCGACGTGAAACTGGATGTCCTTGACCATGCCGCCCAGATTCTGATTCGGCGCCAGGTAGTGGGCAAAGTTCGTGATGTAGTGCCAGATGAAGACGCGCCGCGTCAGCTTGCTCCATTGATCGATATAGCCGGCGAAGTTCGCGCCGAGCCCGCAGCTCTCGAAGCCGTGGAAGAAGCACCCGCCGTGACACAGCCGGATGATGACATTGTCTCGTGGCCGGGCGATGGCCGACGGTTTGGTGGAATAGGCATAGGCCAGTGTCTCGACCCACGTGTCGGGATGCGTCTTGCGGGCCTCGTCGGCGATGGCATTGACGAACCGCATGATGGGTCCGTGCTGCGAGCCCTCCTCCTTGACGATCGCCGCGCACTTCTCGCACTCGCACGCCCCGTCGCCGTCGTTCTGCGACACATCAAAGATGGGGACGTTCGGGTGCCCGTCCATCCACTGAATCACCCGCTGCGTGGCCACCTTCAGGACGTCCGGGTTCGACAGGCAGAGCTGGCCGTGAACGGTCAGGTTGGTTCGCTTGCCGCCGACGAGACTGAAATACTCGGGGTGATCCTTGTAATACTCCGCGGGTGGTACGAGCTGGCAGAAACTATGGACGTAGGGAAAGAAGTCGATCTTGCCGCCGACGGTGGCGTCGCATTGCGTCATCGGCCCGTTGAGCCGCTGGCGGGCGGCAATCACCTTGGGAAAGCTGTTGAAGCACAGCGTCTCGCGATACATGAAGGGCGGCGAGTAGGCGAAGTCGATCGGCGGCAGCGTCACGGTGCCCGCCTTCGGCACGATCGTACAATCCCACGCCAGGAAGCGAACGCCGAGGAACCTCTCGAGCAGCACATAAACGCTATACAGCCGCCCACGATCGTTCTGCCCCGATAGCACCAGGTTCCGGCCAACCGTCTTGATCAGGACGCCGTCCTCCTTGAGCGTCGCGAGCCGGTCGGCGATGGCCTTGTCGCCGGCCCCTGCGCCGACCCCGAGCACAATGGCTGGCCCGCCGCCGATCTGGCTCGCGCGGACGATAGGCAGCCGAACGCCGGACACCTCGGCCAGAAAGTGCTGAAGCTCGCCGGCCGCATATTCCAGCACGGGCGACGGCGGCTCCGGAACGACGATCCGATAGTCGGTCTTCCCCGCAGCAATAAGCGTCAGCCCCGCCGCCGGTTCGGCGGCGGTCTGAGCGATCAGTGTCATAGCCATGAGCGTAGCGCAGAACATGATTCACTCCTCAAAGACTGTTGTCGGCGGTCCGCTTTCAGACGTCTTGCTGTCGAGCAAGCCCCGATCTGGAGCCGATGTTCCAGCCAGCCCCGCCCAATGTCAAACGGCCGGTCAGGATCCGGTTGGTGGGTTGTGTGCACGTGAGGAAATGATAGGAAGCGGCACACCAGGCAACACGATTCGAGCAACGCGAGGCACCCGCGTGGCCCGCCGCCGAGGGCACACCTTGTCATGTAGCATGTGACTGTTCCCCATGTGCCTTTGCTCTCCCCTCTTCAGGCCGAAGGCCTGCAACAATAGTAGCCGGGCGGCGAGCGAAACGACGCCCCCGGTACTCGTGCGCCATACAACCTCAAGGCCACAGGCCTTGCACCATCCCTCCCAACGCATGCATCGGGCCCATCGCGGCAACGCAACCCACCTCCCGCTACGCCGCTGGTGCAGGCGGCGGCAGATTGCGCCACCAGAACCAGTACATACCCCCCAGGCCGACCAGAAACAGCGGCAGGGTCATCCAGAAGGAACTATAGCTCTTGATCACCAGTTGCATGGGCAGCAGAAACAGCGTGACCTGCCACAACAGGGCAAACGGCACGGTGACGATGTCGTGCACGTGCTCCGCTCGCCACGCCTTCCGCTGCTCACCCGACAGTTCCCTCCACAGGGGCCCCCACCATCCGAACGGGCGCGTGGCGTGATACATGGGTCTCAGCGTCTCGATGGGCGTCGCGGGCGTGACCAGAGAACCCACGATCGTGCCCGCAAAAGACAGACTCGTCATCAGCACGAACTGCTGCCATTCCAGCATCTGCGGACAGACCTGCCGCTGAATGATCGCCCCCACCGAACCCAACAGCATTCCACCGGCCACACCCCAGCCGTTGCAGCGCCACCAGTAAAGTCGCAGAAGGGCCGGCGCCAGCCCACCGGCCGTCAGACTCATGACGATCCAGCCCCAGAGATCGTTGATGCTCTTGGCGGCCAGCCCCATGTAAAGCCCACTGGCCATCACGGCCGCCGTCGAGGTCCACGACGCCGCGATCAGCTCGCGGTTCGAGGCCTTCGGCCGCAGGACGTTCTGGTAGATGTCTTTGACGAAGAAGGCACTGGTGGTGTTGACCATACCGGCCAGCGACCCCTTCATCGCCGCCAGCATCGCGACGATAATCAGCCCCGCCAGCCCCATCGGAACGCGATTGATCAGCACCGCCGGCAGCACCTGTTCGGGATTGATGATCCCCTGGTATCCGATGAGCGGCAGTTTCGACATCCACCCGGTGCCCAGCAGATTCTTGAGTCCGTCGACCAGGGGGGCGGGGAAGTTCTGGGGATTGGCGGCTATTCGGCTGGTCAGGTTGTGCCACAGACCCGCCGAGGTGTCGGGATAGTAGCTCCGAATCAGTTCGGCGCTCTGGGCGATCACGCGGTTGTCCGGATACATCTGCTGAACCAGATAGATGCCCATCACCGCAAATCCGATCATGAGCGGCCAGCGGAACATGACCGTCACGCCCTGAAGGAACGATTGCAGACCGCACGACCGGTCGTCTCGAGCGCCGAAGTAGCGGTTCTCGGCCCCGCTGCCCAGGCCCCCGATGATGTTGCGGAGCAGATAGAAGCCCGCCACCAACATCAGCGACTGGTAGGCCTCGTACCCTTTCGGCAGCGACGTGTGCCAGACGGGCATCGATTCGATCCACTGTCCGTTGCCGGTAACGGCCTGGGCCGTTGCCGCCAGGTGACTCGAATCGGGAATGATCGTCCAGGCCATCACCGCGATGATCAGGCAGGAGATGATGATGATCACCCCCTGAACCAGGTCCGTCACCACCACGCCGTAGAACCCGGCGGCCATCGTGTACAACGCCGTCAGGATGATCAGGAGGATCGTCATGGTCACCGGCGGATACGGAATGATGATGCCCAGAAACAGGCTCGTACCGCGAACCAGGTACGCCAGAAGGGCGATCGTCACCGCCACCTGAACCGCCGCCGCGACACACCGGACGACCCGGACGGATTGCAGACGGCCGAAACGGAAGGTCAACCACTCGGCGCCCGTCATGCACCCCGATCGGCGGTACCATTTGCCGGTATAGGCCAACATGAACGCCAGAATCAGAACGGCGCCGCCCCGAAACTCGATGTACAGACCTCGCGGCCCCAGCATATAGAGGAACGAGGTGATGATCATCGTTCCGGTCAGATCGAACCAGTTGCTCATCCCCGCGATCCCCAGCAGCCACCAGGGCAAGGACCGGTTGCCCAGGAAGTAGTGGTCGAGACTCGATGAGGCCCGGCGGGTCAGGATGAGGCCGATCACCGTCGTGAAGACCAGATACGAGATGATGATGGCGTAATCGACCGTGTGGAGATGATGCATGGCGCAGCCCTCGACAAATGGACTGTCCCGCGAGCCGTTTCAGAACAACTCGCGAGGTGGCCCCCGAGCCGTGTCGATCACCGGGGGGCGCTCGGACGACATCGTTCGCCAGAGTCGGCTGTCCGCAACCGTCGCCCGACGCGGGATCGATGGTGCGGAGTATCACAGGACTTGGATGTGCTCTCTCTGCTCTCCGCTCCGGCAGCGGCACCATACAGGATTCCTCAACCGGCCACAATTACCCCCCGCTGAAACACGCTGGGCACCCCCTCCCCAACCGCCGATCCACTGCGCGGAACCCTTACAACAACCTCATGAGACGTTGACGGCATACAGGGTATTTCGCAATTCTTCTTGTGTATTCGGAGTAGACAGGGTTAAAGTATCGGTATCGCATCTGGGAGGAGGGACTGAGGCGTTCCCCCATACTTATGTGGAAGAGGTTATTTGGCGAATACGTTTACGAATCGCATTGCCAAGCGATAGCGCATCGAGCCTCTGCGAATGACCCCTGACGGAGGGCCTTGCCATGTTTCGTTGTGTGCGAGGGTATGTGTTTGTAGTTGCGGTCGTCGTGACGTTCGTCGCTCCCACGGGGATGATCATCCTGTGCGATCATGAGGACCTGGGCTCCCTCGGCGGGCCGACGAGCATCGCCGCCGGCACGAACGCGGCCGAACAGATCGTCGGCGGCGCCGAGACGGCCGAGGGAACGTGGCATGCGTTCCTGTGGCAAGACAAGGACATGACGGACCTTGGCACGCTGGGTGGCCAGAACAGTGAGGCCCATGCGATCACTGAGACGTTCGAGCCGCTGATCGTGGGCACGTCAGAGCTGCCCGATCCCAATGACCCCAACCAGACGCTGAACCGAGCCTTCCTCTGGCGGAACGGCGTGATGAGTGAGCTGGGAACGCTCGGCGGGTTGAACAGCGAGGCCTGGGGCGTCTCCAATACAGGGCAGGTGGTTGGAGCTTCAGAAACCGCCGGCGGGCGATGGCACGCCTTTCTCTGGAGCGACGGGGTCATGACCGATCTGGGAACGCTCGGAGACCAAGAAAGTTACGCCCTGGCGATCAACGACGTCGGACAGGTAGTCGGCTGGTCACAGAAGACCGCCGAGCCTTTCGATGCTAACGAACTCTACCCTCCGGTGGTTCACCGGGCCTTTCTCTGGCAGGATGGCGTCATGACCGACCTGGGTACCCTTGGGGGCTTGAACAGCGAGGCCTACGGGATCACCGCCGACGGTCTCGTGGTGGGCTGGTCGGATACCGCGGCCGGGTCTGCTACCGACCCCAATCAGGCCGCCCAGAAACACGCGTTTCTCTGGCGACCCGGAGTGGGCATGGAAGACCTCGGCACGCTGGGCGGCACGATGGCCGAGGCGTGGGGTGCCGGTGCCGGCGGAATTGTCGGCTACAGTCTCGATGCGAACGACACGATCCAGGGATTCGTCTGGCAACCACCGGGACCCATGCAGCTCCTGCCACAACCCCTGGACGGAAACGGTCCGGTGTTTGGGTATGGGATGTCGGCAGCCGGTACCGTGGTAGGCTCGGCCATGAACGCCCAGGGCCAGCAGCGTGCGTTTCTTCGGCGGTGGTAGGGATCGGGAGGAAAGATCATGAGAACGACATATCCAGCTCGATTCGGCAGAGGTACGGCCCGCCGGGCCATGACGCTGGTACATACCGTCACGTCGGTGGGGACGGTGGTCATGCTGGTCACGACCATCATGGTGCCCGCCCTGATCGGTCTGCGAGACCGCAACCGTCAGGCACTTTGCGCCACGCGAATCGGCCTGATGACCCGAGCGATGCTGACCTATGCGATGGACTTCGATGAGACGCCGCCGTTTGTCGGCATCGGCACAGAGAACTGCGGGACCAACCACACGTATGAGGGCAAGCCAACATGGGACTTCTGGGCGGCTAGAGCATTTCACGATTGACTGTAGCGATACCCGCAATGTTGAAACCACCCT
>CAYUQT010000048.1:0-76910 GCA_964446835.1 uncultured Planctomycetales bacterium
CTTGGCACCGCGCACGCGATGCGGCCTGCCGAGTGACGCACCTACTCGCGGACCTTAATTCAAGGATGGCGATTCACAGCACGCGGCCGACGATGGCCGGAGGTGTCAAAACATGATTGGCGGAACCAACTACAGCGATTTCCTTGCGGAAGTGCGCGACAACGACAACGAACCGCTTACAGCGGGCGACGTTGCGGAAATCGGTCGGATCGTGAACAACACACTGGCCGCCGGCGAGGGCGAGGACGGCGAGGACACAGATTAGGTTCACGCAGGGGCATCCTCTGGGGGCGCTCATTCGCCGTGGGCGCCCCCCCCTCTGATGGGCCAATGATTTTGGAGGATATTGGAATGCAAGAGAAACGCGACACACACGGGCGGTTCCAACCGGGTCACACATACAGCCGGGGACCCCACAAAGCAATGCACGCCCTTTATCGCGAGGCAGTACGGAATGCGATTTCCGAAGACGACTTGGCCAGAGTCTTTCTGAAGCTCGCCGAAATGGCCAAGCGGGGCGACGTTGCGGCTGCTCGGTTGATTGCTGACTACTTGCTCGGACGGCCGACGACTCCACCCGACATGGAAAGTCCGACACCGTTCGATGTCAGAAAATTATCGCCATGGCTTAGGGCAATGCTGGGCATCGATAGACCGGAGGAGGCACACGACGGCACACTGTGACACACCCATATATGGTCGGGTCCAATAAATAATTCTCATAATTCCGCAATTGAGCCCTATACGATCGCCCCTGCACGTGGCATATTTGAGTGAATGGAGCTGGCAAGCGGCTCAGAAAGGATAACACATGTCAAAAGATGTTCCCAGTGTCGAACCCCTGATTAGCTCTGGCGAACTGTCGAAAATCCTCGGTCTGTCGCCGAGAGGGATTCGGGAACTCGTCCGGGTGAAGAAGTTTCCGGAACCGGTCCGGTTGGGTTCGCGGTCGATTCGATGGCGTCGGTCCGACGTTTTGCGGCGGTTGGGAATCGAGGAGGGGCAGACCGTATGACTTGGCAAACAAAAAGGCCGACGCTGAGAACGTCGGCCCAACAACAAAAGCTTAACCCGCACCTCATCCTACCGCACCAGCAGACCGCAGACAAGCCCCTTGTCTTCTCGGAAAAGCAGGCGGTCGAAATGCTGGGCGTTTCGTTCAAGACGTTGTACTTGGCCAGGCGGGCTGGGGAGCTGGGCTACTGCCAGATTGGCTCCCGCGTGTGCTACCGTCCCGAAGACCTCGCAGAGTTCATAGAACGAAAACGCGTCCGGCGTCCTGTTAGTGGGCCGGAAAACGCGCCGCCCTTGGGCGAATCAAGCGGAAACGCCAATGAAACGGACGTTGGTGGTAGTCCTGCGATGACGCACGCGACTACCGATTCCCCAGGGGCTGCCGGGCTGACGGTCTCTGAAAACGCGGTCGGAGGGCTTAGGAGGGGCGTAACGGATGACCCCAACCCAAAGCACACTTGAGCCCGTAGAATTCAACAGCGGCCCTGTAATCGCGTCGATGCCCGTTGAACCGGACGCCCCTACCGCGTGTCAGCAAGTAGGCGACTTCGTTGAAGTCCTGTTCGAGCCAAGCGACATCATCGAGGTTCGTCAGCTTCCATCGGGGCGATCGACGTGGCACGCTGCCTCCGAGTTGTCGACCCCTGCAGTCGTGGCCGGCTTGATCCGAGACAACACCGCCGACCAGCACATTTACATCGGGGCGAACCCCCGCCGAACCGATGGAGGCCGAAAGGCTGAGGACGTACCGCTTGCCCGTTGCTTGTTCGCTGACTTCGACGGTGTGACCCTCGATGAGGTCCGGCGGAGAATCGAAGGGCTTCCAGAGCCGACGGTGATCATCGGGAGCGGCCACGGAATACATGCCTACTGGCGATTGACCGAACCGATTCACGACATGGTTGCCTGGACACAGTGGCAGAAAGACCTGATCGCACTCGTCGACAGCGACCCCACGATTCACGACCCACCCCGAATCATGAGGCTTCCAGGGTTCACGAACCACAAGACACCCGCAGCACTAGCCGAGCTGGTCGAGGCACACCCGGAGCGGCGATACGACCTGGCGGACCTACACGGATGCTTCCCACATCAGGACGTGACAGAGACGGCCGTAGAGGCGACACCGCCCCAAACGACAGTGACGCCCGCCACTGACCTTGAGGGCATCCAACGTGCTACCGCATGGCTGTTGAAACGTCCTGGGGCCGTGGAAGGGCAGAACGGGGATAACCACACGTTCGCTACCTGCAGCTCACTCGTAAGAGACTTCGCCCTCTCCGAGGATGTTGCATGGTCGCTACTCCAGCCGTGGAATCGCACGTGCTCTCCGCCATGGGATGAGGCGGACCTGAGGGCCAAGCTGACCAACGCCACGAAGTACGCGAAGCATCAAGAGGGGCAGAAGCTCCACGAGCGAAAGCACATCGCGCAGCCGACAGACTCGGCCCCAGAGGAAGCGGGCCCACCTTGGTACACGTGGTCGGACATCAGCAAGAGGCCGGAATACAGAGAGGGCCTGAATCCGATCAGTACCGGATTTCCGAGCGTTGACAACATCCTCAGCGGCGGGTGGCGTCCAAGGTGTACGTACATCATCGCAGGACGAACGGGCGGAGCGAAGTCTACACTGGCTTGCAACATCGTCCGTTATGTCGCTCTCGATGACAACCCCGTTCTATTGGTCAAGCTGGAAGAGCCCCTTGAGGAAGTTGCTTGGCGCATCCATTCGGCGGCAAGTCGTCTGGACCTGAGGGCCTTCCTCAATGGCCAACAACACACTGTTCAAGCCGATGTCGATGACGGATACGGGCTACTCCAAGACCTGCCCATCAGGATCAGTGACGAACGCCGGATCGATCGCATCGAGCGGATCGTTCGTCAGCACGCCGAAGCCGGCGGCAAGCTGGTTGTGATCGACCAGATCAGCATGGTCGACGTACCCGGCGCCAAGAACATTTACGAACAGATTACCTACGCAAGTAATCGATTCCGCGTGTTGGCCAAAGAGACCCGGTTGCCGATCGTCGTTGTGTGTCAGATCAATCGACCCGCAGCGAAGAATGAGAAGGCTTTGAGCTGCCACGACCTGAGGGATTCGGGCGCCATCGAGAACGACGCGGCGGCGGTGATCCTGATCAACAGGGTATGTGAACCGGACGCCCCGCGGTATCACACCGATCCGCTGTCCCTCGAAATTCTGATCGACAAGAACCGATACGGCAAGCGTACCGATCCGGAGAACCCGCTGCTATTGCAGTGGTGGCCTTCCTTCTGTCGCATCCAGGATGCCAGGGGGCCGTCGAGGGGGTGCGTTGCATGAGCAAGCAACGCAGCAAAACGCTGCCCGATATTCTGAAAGCGGACCGCAACGCCGGAACCGTGTACTTGGTGATCCGCTGCCTGTCAAACGGGTCGCGTCGCCTCAGTACAACGCGAGGCCGCATCAGTGAAGTCTGCGGTCTGAGCCCCCGTAGGATAGGGGCTGCCATCAACACGCTGCACTCCGCGGGTTGGGTCGTTCGGAACTACGGGTATCGTGAGGGACAGAGCTGGTATCGGCTGACTTTGCCACAATTTGACCCGTTACATGTGTGCCTGAAAACGACACACATGAAGTCGAAAAGGACACATGTTCATGTGTGCCCGAAAACGACACACATGAAACCCAAACCGATGTCGAAAAACGACACACATGAAACGATTACATGTGTGTCGGAAAACGACACACCTTTACCTAAAGGTAAAGTAGGCGGGCACCCCTCTCCTAAAGTCGAGGGTGCCCCGCCTCCCGATACGACATCGATGCGCACCGTTGCCGGTCATGAACTGGAAGCGCAGAAACTCAGGCGAATCAGACAACACAGAGAATTGGAGTACACATCGTGACAGAACAGGAACGGCGGCGGTTGGGTATGAGATGGCGGCGCCCGGTGAAAAGATGCCAGGCCTTTGCACTCGCGGGCAACACCCCCGGCGATGGCAACAATGTGAGAGGCAGGGTCGTTGCGGACTGATCAGCAACGATCCATACGACGGGGTGCGAAAGTGATAATCTTCGCGGATTCTGTTTGACAGGGGGCCGGATGTGTGATATCTGTCTCTTATAGTGGCGATTGATATCACACAGGTATGGCGATGGAGACCAGACCGTGACATTGACCGAGGCACTCAAGGCGGCAATCAAAGACTGCGGGCTCTCGTGGTACGAACTGGGACGGGCGACCGGCCTGGAGCGGGCATCCCTCATGCGGTTTGCAGCGGGGAAGCATTCGCTACGGCTGGACCTGGCCGACAAGTTGGCCACGTACTTCGGTATCAGGGTGACGTTGCCGAAGCGGCGGACATCCAGGAAAGGGTAGACGATGGCGAGTCTCATCACCGAATCGAACGGACGTCGAAGGATTGAATTCGGACCCGCCAGAGATCGGCGAAAGGTCCGGTTGGGTCTCTGTAGCCTAAAGGTAGCGAATACGTTAAAGGACCGCATCGAGGAGTTGTATACCGATGTGTGTCTGGGCAAAATCACCGATCCGGAAACAGTGAAGTGGCTCGCGGGTCTCAGTGATGAGATGCACCGCCGGATAGCGCAGGCCGGCCTGGCGACCCCGCGGACGCGCTCGAGGGCCACGCTGAAGGCATTCGCAGACGA
Source organism: uncultured Planctomycetales bacterium (assembly GCA_964446835.1). Taxonomy (GTDB): domain Bacteria; phylum Planctomycetota; class Phycisphaerae; order UBA1845; family JAFGLZ01; genus CAYUQT01. Next base: position 4,667 of record CAYUQT010000048.1, read on the forward strand.
GTATCTCGCGGAGCGTGTGGACCTGAAGCCGGCCAGTGTCGCCAAGATAAAAACCACGATCACCCGTATGGCGGAACACTTCGGGACAAACCGCGTCATGGCCGACATCATCGAGGGCGACGTTGACGCCTTCACGATGTACCTCGCCGGGTTGGGGCTGTCGTCGAATTCCGTCGCGAAGACCCTGGCAATAGCCAAGCAGATCTTCCGAGCCGCCAAACGTTGGCACATGATCGGGGAGAACCCATTCGACGGCTGCAAGACGACGGTTGTAGGATCGCCGGACGATAACCACTTCGTCACACGCGAAGAGGCCGCGGCAGTTATCGAGGCATGCCCCACCAACGAAACCAAGCTGATCTTCGCGCTGTCGCGTTTCTGCGGTCTGAGGACGCCAAGCGAGCACCTCGCGTTGACGTGGGCCGACGTCAATTTCGACAAAGGGACGATCCTGGTTCACTCCGTGAAAACGGAGAGGCACCCGAAGCACGCGACACGCCTAATCCCCCTGTTTCCAACCGTGTATCCGTACTTGGAAGCTGCCCTGCTGGAAGCCGAGGACGGCGAGACTCACGTTATCCGCCAGTATCGGACGGTGAGTCATTGGGAACGATTCGTTCATGCGGCCATCGCACAAGCGGGCCTTCAGCCCTGGGGCAAAGCTTTCAACGCTCTGCGTAGTTCCTGCGAAATCGAGCTGAGTGACTCCTACCCTGCCCATGTGGTGGCGAGGTGGATGGGGCACAGTCTCGCGGTGGCTTCAGGACACTACCTGAAGCCGATCGATGAGCATTTTGCCAGAGCGGTGAAAGAACCAACGCCGGCGGCGCGAAATGCGGCGCATTCGGTACCCGTCCGCACGGTTACCGACCAGAAATCCGCAGGAAGCGACATCGAGGAAAGGGCTGGTTTTACTGGCGATTCTGACGCTGACGGATTGGGACCGGAGGAACCTACCGTCATTATAGGCCGATTCCATCTGGAGGTGTAAACCATGAACCTCGCGCCACTTCTTCTCCGTCTTCTGGTATGCGGAACCATCGTGGGAATCGTTCCCACTCAGGCGGCAACGGTCACCCTCAGGGTGCTCACCTACAACATCCACCACGGACAGGGAACCGACGGCCGTCTCGACCTCGAACGAATCGCCCGCGTCATCCAAGAAAGGCGGGCCGACCTGGTCGCCCTCCAGGAAGTCGACCGCAAGGTCCCTCGCTCAGGAATGGTGGATCAGGTGGCCGAGTTGGAACGACTCACAGGCCTGAAAGCAGCCTACGGTAAGAACCTCGACCTGCAAGGGGGTGAATATGGCAACGCGATCCTGAGCCGGTTCCCCATCCTCGAACATCGAAATCACGCCCTGCCCCGCCTGAACGGAAACGAACAGCGAGGCCTGCTCGAGGTCCTGGTCTCCGTCGAAAACCGCCGAATCGCCTTCTTCTGCACCCACCTCAACGAGAAACCCGCCGATCGCGAACGACTGCTCGCCGTCGAGGCGATCCAGTCCATCCTGAAGAATCGAGCGAACCTGCCCGTGCTGCTCGCAGGCGACCTGAACGCTTGCCCCGATAGCGAGGTCCTCCGCCGAACGATGGTCTTCCTGAAAGACACCTGCACCATCCGCCCGGCCGACGCCCTGACCATACCCGCCGGCAAGCCGGACCGGCGCATCGACTACGTACTTCACAACGGTCATGCAGGCATCAAGACGATAGAGTCTCACGTCATCTCGGAGAAGGTCGCGTCAGACCACCGACCGGTAATTACGGTTATCGAACTTGTTGAATAGCAGGCCGGTCTACTCCGCAACCGGACCTCCAACCCTGGCCCTCCAGGACCTATGCCTTGCCCGGCTGGCCATACGTGGTGTGATAGCGTGTGTACCACTTCTGGATTTCGTCTGGGGGCAGCGGTTCGACCTTGCCCATGAGCATCGCCAGATGAATCGTCTTGGCCACGTCTTCAACCATCACGGCCGCCTTCAGGGCCTTGCGGGGCGTGACGTCAAACGTAAACACACCGTGGTGTCCCAGCAGAATGGCTGGCGCCTTGTTGCGATACTTCAGGATCGTCTCACCGATGTGATCGCCCTGGTTGTCCACATATGGGGCACAGGGGATCTCGCAGCCGAATTCATCGGCGATCGCGGTCAACGCGCACGGAATCGACAGGCCCAGCGCCGCAAAGCTGGTCGCATAGGGTGAATGCGTGTGAATGACGCCGCCCAGCGATGGATCGCGGCGGTACAGGTAGAGGTGATGCGGCGTGTCGACCGACGGCTTGAGCTTGCCCTCGACGACCCGTCCGTCCATGTCGACCACCACCAGGTCCTCGGACGTCATCGTGTCGTAGTCGACACCCGATGGCTTGATCACCACATACCCGCTGCGCCGGTCGCAGCCGGAAGCATTACCCGAATGCATCGTCACCAACTGCGTCCGCGGCAGCATCAGATTGACGTAGTGGACCTCTCGACGAAGTTCTTCCAGCAGCACGATCGACTCCCTGTCCTTGGGAAAAGGTGCAGAGGATTCCACGCGCCAAACAAGACGAGCCCCCATCCACGCTCGCCCCCGTGCGCCGGACAGAACCAGCGGACGGCATCGCGATTCGGAATCGGCGCCCCTCTCCACACTTCTCCCCGATCAAAGCATACCTGGGCAGACTCGATCGAGGAAGTCAGTACGCTTGAGTGATCACAACAGGAAGCTCGAACAAACCACCTGCCTCCACAGACATGACGGGAGCCCCGCCCCCAGCGTGGTATGGGAACGGGGCTCCATGCGACTCTCGTACAATCTTCCAAAGGTGTCCGGACATCACGAACGACGACGGCGTCTGACCCACACCATGGTCAACAGGGTCCCGGCGAGCACCGGGACAAACGTACCCTCCAGGTTCCCGCACCGAAGAGGACGCGTCTCACCGTCAATCGCCCGGGCTTGCCCATCCACCGAGACTCGACCCGCAAACTCCTCGGACCCACCGGCCCCGGAGGCCATAGTCGCCTGGTAGGTCAATGTGCGGGCCTGGCTGTCGAAGAACGGGCCCCATCGGACAACGCCCGCGGCGGAAACCCAGTTGCCGCCTCCGCCAACCTCCGTCACGGTGCATCCCGGCGGAGGAGCGTCTTCAACCGCATACACCTGCACTGTGGACTCCGGCTGAACAGCAACGGACACAGTGAAGACCATGACCCCATTCACCTCGGACTTCGTGATGTCGCGGATGGCCACAATCGCTTGGATGGCGCCCTCACCGTTTGTTGACGCCGCATCCGTCAGGCCGTAGGTCGAGTGCCAGCACATCGGCGGATCGAAGTTGGGGTTGAGGTAGTACGATTCACCCGATCGCCACAGGAAGCCGGCCCGCGTCACGTAGTTCATCATGTTCGGATCATTCGGCTCGGGAAGTCTGGGCCATGCGGTGTGCCGCTTCCACGCCGAACCATAGGCCGTCACCTCATCCACGATCATCTGCCAGTCGTCGTTCATATCCGCCGGATGAGGCCAGGCCATCGGAATCTCACCATCGCAGCCAATGGCATAGCTCACCCCATCCAGGCTTACCACCCCATTGAAGACCTGCACGCCCGATGTGCCGCCCGGCGGTACAAGCACATACCGGAAGTCCCGGGGCAGGTTGTCGAAGTACGGACCCCACTTGATCGTCCCATGAACGGTGTCATGAACACCATCGTTAGGTTCGATCTGAATCAGCCACCACCCCGCCGGCGGCGACTCCTGGACGGCATACGTCGCGACCCAAGACGGCGGAACCACATGAATCGTCACGGTCGCTTCCACCCCGGGCCAGTACCCAAAAGGCAGAGACCGGCAGGCGATATGGTTCGGATCCAGTCCGGTCTTGAAATGCCAGACCGGTCCCTCGGTCTCCTTTCCACAGTCTCGCTTGGCCACCACTTTCCAGTAGTAGGTCGCTCCCTCAACCAGTACCTCATTCGGTCCGGGTGTCGGATCGCAACTCGGCAGCGTCAGGTCGCTGCCCACCTTGGTTGTCGGCGGATTGTCCGTACCGAAGTAGACGTCGTAGGTTGTTGGAACAACGCTGCCTGCAGGCTCAACGGCAAGACCCGCAATTGTCTGGCTGTCTGTTATGTAGTTCACAAGAATGACGATCTCGCCGGATGACGTGGCTGTCATCACCTCCGCGAACGACTCCAAGGTGCGTCCGCTGACACCGACCTCACGATTGACCCACAGGTTGCCGGCAGTCACGTCGCTCTGGGTGAAGTTGATGGAAGGTAAACCACCTTGGATGGTCACACTGTTGTTCATTTCGAAGCCACGGAGCCCGAATACGTACACGTTGTAGGCCATCCCAGGCACGAGATTCCTGAATGTGAAGGTCCACAAACCATGAGTGGAGCAGTAGAAGTAGTCGCCAACCGCCCCGAGCGCGGGGGAGTGGATGGGCACGGTAGACGGGTTGGGCGAGGTCACATAGTTGGTGAAACTCCCGCCGGCCGACACCAGCGTAAGCCCCACGCCTGTAGTCGTTCCGTCTTCTCGCTTCAGATTCGTCATCACAATGGACGATGCCCCACCCATCGTGACGTTCCAGTTGGTAGGTGACCCGCTGCCGGCGTCGAAGTCGATACCGATGAGTTCCCCAGTCGCATTGCTCCTCTCCAGGAGTTCGATCGCCCCGCTTGCCCCAACCTGCGGTATCGCCTCGCCTTGCTTCCCGTTGCTCATCCCCGCTCCGGGTGAAGGCGCCGCTTCTTCTGGATCAACGACAGGCACCCCCGTCGGCACAACAGTGGCAGGGGGGGTGTTCCACCCCAAAACCGTATCGACCAGCACGTCCACCGCCCCGTCGGTCGGAGTCGGATTGGCCGGCGTCGGAGGAGGCGTGCAAGGCGGTGCAGACGCGGCATACTGAACACGAACCCGAATCCAGGATGTGGAGCAAGTCCCGTTGGTGACGGCGCTGCTCGGCACCATTCGGATCACAGCATCGGTGCCCGCCGGAACCCAGGTGTTGAAGTTCGATGCGGAAACAGTCAACGAACCAACGTTCGGTGTCGTCGGACACTGCTGAGCCCCCGATGTAAACACGGTGCCGACCAGATGCCCATTCAGATACACCGTCACGTACTCGGTGCTCAGGTCGAGATCCCCTATCGCCCAGAACGTCAACGTCACGTTGCCGGCGGCCCGCGGGGGCGAAGGACAGTTCGCATCGAAGTTCCGGCCATAATAGAGACCGCTGTACGTCGGCGAATCCCAGGTGAAGAGGTTCGGCTCACCCGCCGTGAAATTCAGCCCCCATACGTTGCCGGCCTGGCTCGCATTGTCGGTGGAAGTGCCCGTCACAACCGATTGGCTTGTGAAGGTATAGCCCGACTTCGTAACGCTCACCGTGGTCGACCAACCCGACGGAACCTTGGCCAGCCCATACACCCCATGGCTGTCCGTGGTATCCGTATAGCCGCCTGCCGACACAACGGCACCGGCAATCGGATTCCCAAACTCATCGGTGACCCGCCCGCTGATGATCTCGCCTGAACCCGATGTATAGACGTTGTAGACGCACTTATAGACCGATGTGTACGGCGGGCTGACGTCTATGTTCGGCAGGTTGTACCAGGCATTGCTGCTGCCCGCCCATCCCATGTTCAGGTGATGGTACAGCGTGGAAAGGTTGTACCCATATCCATCGGCAACAATCGCGTGCCCACCGGTCCCCGTGATTCCCAGAACGACCGGCCAGCCGGCGTCCAGATTCGGATTGATCATCCCGTTGAGCCCAACCCCGATGTTGCTTCCTGAGTTGTAGCCCTTCTTGGCATTGCTGTATCCGAATCGGGTCCTCAGCGAGGTGGCCACATCGAGGGTATTCGCCCCCGAGCTGCCGCTCGAATAACTCATGTTCACCGTGACGCCCGCATCGTAGCACAAGGCACCGATGGCCTGTCTCTGAGCATCCGTCGTGCCGCACCCGGGATCCAGCGACATCAGACCCCAGTTGTAGGGTCCACCCACGCCGTCGCCGCCACGCGTATAGGCAGTCTGGGAAACCCCACCCACCGTGATCGAGTAGGCCCATACACCAATCCCCGACGTCGGATACTGATGAAACCTCATCAGTTGTGCCTGCGCCGTCGCCACGCATCCGCAGACATAGTGGCTGGGTGTGTAGTAGTTGTAGCAGTAGTTGCCGCACTCGGTCGATTGGCTCCACAGACTCTGCACGAATGGATCAACCCGAACATCGGAAACGCTGCCGATTCCCTGGTCGAGCCCTTCGCCGCTCAACAGTCGAGTCCACTTCTCCTGGTTGGCAGCAATCCTTCCCTCAACCGCCTCATCCCCGTTGGGAACCTCACGAATCGCCTTGATACGACCGATCACGTCGGCGGTCACCAGGGCCCCCAGCGGATTCTGTTCGCTGGGATCGTACGTCCCCTCGGCGGCGAAGGCGATAATGGGCTCCACCCCATCGTCCGCCGGCACGATGACGAAACCCGTTGGATTCAGGCTGACAACGTAATAGACAGGATCACCGTTCTCATCGGGATACGTCGTTGCCTGGGCGACCAGGAGCCCGAGTTGGGCACCGACAGGGGTGGGATCCGCCTCCAGCCACTTGATGACAGCCGTCTGCGCCTGCTCGGCGGTTGTAGGTCCGGCGATCAGATCTCCAATCGGCAGCGACAGCCACACCAAGCCCAGAAGAAAGGATCGATACCTCCCGCTCCAATGGCTTCCGACTCTGCACATGGCCAGCTCCTTGAAATAAGTGGGACACTGCGGCAGATCAAAAGAAACGGACTCATGGAAGCGTCCGTCCCCTCATGCGGTGTGCCGCGCAACCACAGATAACCTCACCCAGTGCAATACAGCCCCACAAGACCTGCTCCAGCCCGGCTTCACCTCCTTCCCATCGAAGACAGAACGAGCCCCCGTCGTCTCCGTGACTACACGAAGATGTTTGGACATCCATCCGAAGCGACAACCGCGTTGCGAGCTTTCTCCCAATCCCAAGCAAGATCAGCCGCTCCTCTTCAGCCATGCTTTAATTGTGATAGTTAAGGCTTCAATTGTGTTCACGCCACAGATTGATGTCAAGCGTCTGCATTATTAAGTAGTACAATAGTCTTAGTGTGGCAGACGGCAAGCCTTCCCCTGCTCCAAACCCAGCGTCATCGCGTCCCGCCGTCTGTCCACAAGTCAGCACCGTGACGGTGGGAGGTTTTCGGAGGACCGATTCTCGCCTATCCTGAGAGGACCAAGTGGAAATCACTCCCTGCCCACAAGAGGAGGACCAGCGCATGACACGCGGTCGCATAACGCTCATGACAACGTTCGTCACTCTCACCTGGACGACGATCCTGACCGGCGGAATCGGCGCCCGCGCGGAGGCCTCTGAGACCACAGACCTCTCCGGCACGTGGCTGTTCCGCCTCGACCCCAATGCCGTCGGTATCCGAGAGAAATGGTTTAACGAAACACTGCCCGATCAAGTCCGCCTGCCGGGTTCCGTCGAGGAGAATCGTCGCGGCACACAAACAACCCAGCCGGCCGTCGGACGACTCACACGCGTCTACGAATACGTCGGCGCCGCCTGGTTCCAGCGTGAACTCACCATCCCGGAATCGTGGCAGGGCAAGCGCATCACCCTGTTTCTGGAACGATGCCACTGGGAAACGCACGTCTGGGTCGATGGCAAAGACCTGGGCACACAGAACAGCCTCTGCGTCCCGCACGTCTACGATCTGACCGATGCCCTCCCGCCAGGCAGACACCGCCTGACACTCCTCGTCGACAATTCGATCAAGCTGAACATCGGCCCGTGGGGGCACAGCCTCACCGACGAAACGCAGACCAACTGGAACGGCATCGTCGGACGGATCGAACTGAATGCCCATGCCCCCGTCTGGATCGACGCAGTCCAGGTGTACTCGCAGGTGTCCGATCACCACGTGAAAGCCCACCTGACCCTCGCCAACCGAACCAATGCAGCCGCTCAAGTGTCCATCGAAGCCGTCGTCACACCCTGCGGGCAAGACCGCCCCATCCATCGCTCCGTCACAGAGGTCCATGCCGGTGCAGGCCGGCGTCAGTTTGAAATGAACCTCGCGCTGCCCCCAGATGCGCCGCTCTGGGACGAGTTCGCCCCCGTGCGATGCGATCTGCGGCTGTCGACGAGCGCGATCTCACCGGCCGGACGGTTTGCTCACACGCGGACCGTCAACTTCGGCCTCCGGGAGTTCGGCACCCGAGGCTCTCAGTTTGTCCTCAACAGCCGACCTGTCTTCCTCCGCGGCACGCTCGAGTGCGCGATCTTTCCCCTGACCGGATATCCTTCGATGGACATGGACGCATGGCGGAGAATCTTCACCGTCGCCCGCTCGTATGGGTTGAACCACATGCGATTCCACTCGTGGTGTCCACCCGAAGCTGCCTTTGCCGCCGCCGACGAGGCCGGCGTCCTCCTCCAGGTTGAAGCCCCCTTCTGGACAGGCGACGTCGGGCGCGATGCAAAACGCGATGACTTCATCCACGCAGAACTCGACCGCATTCTCGACACCTACGGAAACCACCCGTCGTTCTGCATGATGACCATGGGCAACGAACTCGAGGGAGAATACTCATTCCTGCGAAGCCTGGTTCGCTACGCCCACCAGAAGGACCCACGACATCTGTTCAGCACCGCCACGTGTTTCCGCGGCCCACACAGCGAGAACGATGACTTCTATGTCCTCCACATGACCCCCAAGGGCTGGCTTCGGTACGAGGGACGGTTCGCCAACGAAGTCCCCACCACCGATCCCGACTACCGCGCCTCCATCGCCGGCTATGCCAAACCCCATGTCTCGCATGAAATGGGCCAGTGGGCCATGTATCCGAACTTCCAGGAAGCCGCGAAGTACACCGGCACACTGCGGGCACTGAACTTCGAGGCCTACAGAGAATCGCTGACCCGCAATGGCATGATCGACCAAGCCGAAGCCTTCCGGCGAGCATCCGGGACCTTCATGCTCCTGCTCTACAAAGAGGAGATCGAGGCCACCCTCCGCACCCCGAACTACGGCGGCTTTCAGTTGCTGGACGTCCGTGACTTCCCCGGACAGGGCACGGCCCTGGTCGGCATGCTCGATCCGTTCTGGGACTCCAAAGGACTGATCGCCCCCGAAACCTTCCGCCGATATTGCAACTCGACGGTCCCACTGCTGCGGCTCCCCAAACGGGTGTGGACCACCAACCAGACCCTGGCCGCCAAGATCGAGGTGGCTCACCATGGAGCCAATCCTCTCAACCAGGTCACACCGTCCTGGACTCTCAAAGACACCCAGGGTCGTACCGTCGCCGGCGGCAAGTTGCCCCCGACCACGGTCCAACCCGGCACTCTCTCGCCGTTGGGGCAACTGTCCGTAGCCCTCGGCGAAATCCACGCACCGTCGAAATACACGGTCACCGTCACGCTCGAAGGAACGGCCTTCGCAAACGACTGGGACCTCTGGGTCTACCCCGCCTCGCCGCCGCCCTCGCCGACCGGTGAGGCGCAGGTCTACGAAGCGTGGAACGACGCCGCCAAGAAGGCTCTGAATGAAGGTCGGAAGGTCGTACTGATCCCGCCCGCCTCAACGCCGACGAGCCGGTCGCTGCCGGGCACGTTCCCATCGGTCTTCTGGTGCTTCCGACTCTTCTCCGGACAGGTCGGCACCATGGGTATCCTCTGCGATCCGGCCCACCCCGCCCTTGCGAACTTCCCCACCGACTCTCACAGCAACTGGCAATGGTGGGAACTGATGAGCCGGTCCCGATCGCTCATCCTGAACCAGACCCCCGCGGCCTTTCGCCCCATCGTCCAGGTCATCGACAACTTCGACCGAAACCACAAGCTCGGTGCCGTTCTGGAAGCCAAGGTCGGCAACGGCAAGCTGCTGGTCTGCACGATCGACCTGAAGAGCGACCTCGACAGCCGTCCCGTCGCCCGACAGCTCCGCCACAGTCTGCTGAGCTACGCCAACTCCAACCGATTCCAGCCCTCGCAGGAACTCAGCCTCAGTCTGCTCGATGCCCTGCTGGCAACACCGTCGATCGCCCGGTACCGCCGCGAACCCAAGGCCACCGACAAGGCGGCACTCGACATCAAGGCGGCTGCTCATGTCCCGCCGAACCGTTCCCAGAACTGGCAGCCCTCGCACGATCGCGTCAACCGGCTCAAGACCGGGTTCGGCTATCAGGTCTCCGGCGGTACATGGCTCGATGAGACCGGATCGGCTTGGCACAACGCCACGCTGAACCTCACCGTCACCTGCCCGAAAGGGTTCTCCGGCACCCTCTACGCCCACTTCCACGACTGGAACCGCCTGGGCCGAGCGGCCGATATCACACTCAACGATCGCCATCTCGGACGTCTGGAAGATCACACCGGCCCGGGCGTGTGGCTCGCACTGCCCGTCAAAGCCGCCGAGACCGCAAACGGATCGATTCGCCTTTCGGCCCGCGCTAATTCCGGCCCCAACGTGATGATCACGCGAATCATCCTGGTGCCTGCCGATTGACTGGCGAGACGCTGTGGATCGCCTCTGAGAAGACACCGAATCACCTCGCTGGAACAGACCCCATGGCCGTGGTATGGTTGTTCCGCTCGTTCAACATCGACGCCCTTTCAGGAGATCACCCATGGGCTCCGGATGCTCGCGTTCGTGCAAGTGCCACGGTCTTTCCCGACGGGAACTCATCAAGACCACTGCGGCGGCCGCAACAGCGGCGGTTGCCGCCTCCACTGGCAAAGGCGAGGTGGGCTACTTCCCCCCCGAAGCCAAGGTCCCGCCGCCCAAGGCATGGTGGGATGCACTCCTCCAGCGCGGCATGCCCATCCGATACGCCGGGCCGTCCCTGGCCAAAGTGGCCTTCCCTCTCGGGGGAATCGGAACGGGCAGCATAGCCCTTCACGGCACCGGCCGACTGGTGGAATGGCAGATCTTCAATGAAGTCAACAAGGCCTCATTTGTAGACGACAGCTTCTTCGCCCTTCGCGTGCGAACCCCCGATGGCAAGGTCCACGTCCGCGCGTTGCAGGAAGGCGACCTGGGCGACCTGCCGGGCATGGAAACGGCCGAGTTCATCGGCGAATACCCGATCGCCCGGCTGGCATTCGGCGACAAGGAACTGCCTGTCGAGATCTCGCTCGAAGCCCTGAACCCCATGATCCCCCTGAACGAAAAGGATTCCGCCCTGCCCTGCGCGATCCTGCTCTACCGCATCAAGAACCGAACCTCAGCGCCGCTGACGGCCGACCTGTTGGGCTGCCTCCAGAACGCCGTGGGCCACACCGGCCACGCCGCGTCCAAGGGAACCCACCTCGACAGCTACGGCCACAACCTCAACACGACCATCCGCGAAGGGGCCACCACCGGCATCACCATGACCGCCCGAGGGGCTGCCTCTCCCAAAGCCACCCCACCCATGACGATCGTCGTCGATCATGAACTCCTCTGGTCCGATGCCCGCCGACCGCTCGATGGCGTCCGTCTGATCGGCGTCTCACAGGCGGTCGAAGGGCTGACCAAGAACCCCGGCGCCGGCGCCGAACACCGCTGCTGGTGGCTGACCGGACAAGACCCCGCCTCTCTCTCCGCCGAAAACCACAGGGCCATCATCGCCGACGTGAAGGCGGGCGCCACACTGATCCTCAGCGGAGCCATGCATCCGTGGCTCCGATCCATTGCCGAAAGCCAACGCCTGAATCCCGCCGAGAAGATCGACAAGGTCTTCGCCGACTTCGAGGGCGACAGCTACGCCCCCTGGACCGTCCAAGGCAATGCCTTCGGAACACGGCCGGCCACCGGAAAGATCGGCTGGCAGCAGCCGGTCAGCGGCTGGACCGGCAAGGGATTTGTCAACACATTCCTCCCCGATGATGGCCCCCAGGGAACCCTGACCAGCCCGGAATTCGTCATCGAGCTGCCCTGCATCTCCTTCCTCATCGGCGGTGGCAACAAGCCGGGCATATGCTGCATGGACCTTGTGATCAATGGCAAGACCGTCCTCAGCGAAACCGGACAGGACAGGGAGCTGCTGGTCCAGAAGTTCTGGGATGTCCGTCGCTTCGTCGGAAAGAAGGCCCGCCTGCGAATCGTCGACAAGGACAGCGGTCCGTGGGGCCACATCCTGGTCGACGACATCCGTTTCTCGAACACCCCGCCGGGTGTCTGGGCCAAAGATCACGCCCGGGACGTGGCCGCCATCCTGCCAATCACGTTCGGCACCTGCCCTTCGGCCAAACGCAGAGCAACCCTGCAACTTTCCTCCGGACAGCAGGCCGTCGATCTGATCGCCACAGGCCACATCGCCGACATGCAGCCCCGCCAGACCGCTCAGGCGGTCGCCTCATCGGACGGGCGCACGCTCCTCATTGAACATCGAGTCGACAAGGGTCGTGTGATCGTCCTGCTGGGCGATCTGACCCGAGGACGCGAACGAACCACCCCGGCCGTCCGCAATCGCCTCCTCCGATTCGCCGCCGACCGAACCGGCAGCCAGGTATCGGCACCCGACGGCGTGCCCGCCACCGTCGAAGGCTACGGCACCCTGTGCCTGGCAACCCCGTACAAGAAGGTCTCCGTGAATCCCGCCTGGACACACCGCGGTCGATTCTGGGCCGACTTCGTCCTCCGCGGCCTGCCCGAAACGGCCAGCGCAACCCCTGAACCGACACCGCCGGGACACACCGTCAACGGGGCCCTCTGCGCAACAGTCGAGCTGCCCGCCGGCAGTGAAACGGTGGTTCCCTTCGTCATCGCATGGCACTTCCCCAACCACTTCTGGGGCGAGGCCAACATCGGCAATCGCTACGCGACATGGTTCGCTGATGCCCCCGCCGTGGCGCGATATGTCGTCGAGAACCTCGACCGTCTTCTCGGCGACACGCGACTCTATCGCGACACGCTCTACAGCGGCACCTTGCCGCACTACCTGATCGATGCCTTCGGCTCGCAAGCCTCGATCATTCGTTCGCAAACCTGCTTCTGGTGCGCCGACGGAACCTTCGCAGCCTTCGAAGGCTGCGGCGGCAACAGCGGCTGCTGCCCCATGAACTGCAACCACGTCTGGAATTACGAACAGGCCCTCGCCAAGCTCTACCCCGGCATCGAGCGAGACATGCGCGTCACCGAACTGGACCACAGCCAATGGGACCACGGTGGTTGTGCGCATCGCGTTCGCATCCCCCGACCCGCAGCCCCTGACGGCGACATGCCGGTGGCCGACGGACAGTGCGGCGCGGTGCTCAAAGCCTATCGCGAGTACCTCCAGAGCCCCGACGAGACCTTCACCCGCCAACGCTGGCAGCGGATTCGCAAAGCGATGGAATACGCCATCCGAACCTGGGACCCCAACGAAGACGGCGTCATGGAGAAGCCTCAGTTCAACACCTACGACCGCGACATCTACGGGCACAACACCTTCGTCACATCACTCTATCTGGGGGCCCTCCGGGCTGCCGAGGAGCTGGCCAAGGCGTTCGCCGATACTGCCGCGGCTCAGCGGTTCCGAGCGATCCTCGACAAGGGAAGGGCCCAGTGCTCCTCAGACCTCTACAACGGCGAGTACTACATTCAGAAAGCGGACAACATCAACCTGGGCTACGGCACCGGTGTCTGGGCCGATCAGGTCGTCGGACAGTGGTGGGCCCATCAGCTCGACCTCGGTTACATCCTGCCCGCCGATCAGGTCCGCTCGGCCCTCAAGGCCATCTTCAAGCACAACTGGCTCTGGACGCAGGAAGGATTCGAGGGCACGCAGCGGTTTCTCCAGTTCGCCGACGGCGACGACAAGGCCCTCCTTTGTGGAAGCTGGCCCAAGGGCGGACGCCCCGCCGACCCGATCCTCTACCGCGACGAAGCATGGACCGGCGTGGAATACCAGGTGGCCGCCCACAAAATCTATGAGGGGCAGATCGAAGAGGGATTGGCAATCGTCAAAGGTGCTCGGGAACGATACAACGGCATCAAGCGAAACCCCTGGAACGAAATCGAGTGCGGCGATCACTACGCCCGCGCCATGAGCAGTTGGTCCCTTCTGCTCGCTGCCCAGGGGTATAGCTACAGTGGTCCCAGACAATCACTTGGTTTCGCACCCCGCCTCAGCCCCGAGAATCACCAGTCGTTCTTTACCACGGCCGAAGGCTGGGGCAGCTTCTCCCAGAAACGCACCGACCGGCAGCAAACCCACACCATCCGCCTGGCCTATGGGAAACTGCCGCTCAAGCAACTGTCGTTCAGCCTGCCGACGGGTGTCGTGCCGTCGCAGATTCAGGCACACATCGACGGCACACAGGAGAAAGCCGAGACCAGAGTGGCGGGCGATCAGATCGTCCTGACGTTCGCCGATCTGGCGTTGCAGAGAGGCCAGACATTGACGGTGCAGACAGGCTGGTAAGGAGGTCTTCGCGACCTCCGGGCGGCAGGTCCGTCGCCCCCGAAAGCCCGCGGAACCACGATCCCCGGCCGTTCTGAGGCGGGGGAAGTCGAAATTCCCCTTGAAGTCCGCTTCCGCCGCGGTTACGGTGATGCCTTCAAGGATGGTTCGGGCGATAGCCCTTCGTCAGACCGAGTATGCCATGGCGACCGGACGATGATGCAAGACAACCCAATCAGACGGCACCACATCATGGATCGGGGGCGAGTCACGCGGGAAACACCCATCGCAGTGCGACGACCCCGAGTCGCCGGGGTGGTGTGCGGATTCCTTAGCCTTATCGGCGTACTGCCGCTGGACGTTCGAGCCGAGGCGACAGGACCGCTCGATGCGATCGCCGAGTTGCGCACCAAGCCCTTCATTCCCGAGGCCGACCGCACCAAGATCGAACAGTGCGTCCAGCAACAGGTGCAAACGCTTCTACAGGGAGACCTGAACGTCGAAGGCCGCCGGAAGATCCGTGAGGAATTCCGGCTGATCACAACCAGAGAGCCTGCCGCGTCCGAGCAGTTCAGAAGCCGTTTTGCCGCCATCGTCGCGCAGGTCGTTCTGGCAGGCCTGAAGTCGCCGGCCGGTGCCGCCAACAAGGAACCCGCGACGTCCGCGACAGCCTCGCAGATCAACCCGGCCGGAGCGATGCTGGCCGCCATGATGCTCTATGATCTCAATCCCTGGCTGCCGCCGGCCAGCCTGCGAGAGGGCTTCGGCGATGCCCTGGCCAGCCCCCTGCCGGCCGTGCGATTCTGGATCGCCCGGACGATCCGCATGAAACAAAAGATGATTGCGGACCTCAGCGCCACGAGAGAAACACTCCTCGTCGCACTCCGCCAGGCCGCGATACGCGAAAACGACGATCCGGCTCTCCGCGAGATCTATCTGGCGATCGATTTCGCACAGTCCGTCAGCAACCCGTCTTTCAAAGATGAAGTGGTTTCCACATTGGTCGACGTGCTCGACGCCCGTGGCAAGCTGATTGCCGACGGAAAACTGAAATGCTCTGAGGCCGATACGGTGGGAATTGCCGCGGTGGCTCGTCTGAACGTCTCTATGAAAGACGAGACACGGGCGGACATGCGAAGACGTTACGCCCTGGCGCTGGCGAGAATCCTCTGTGGGACGACCGAAGCCTACGCCGAACAGTTGTCCATCGCAGACGTCTCCAAGCGAAATACCGCCTCCATCCGCCGACAACTCATCTTGGTCCGCGAGGTCGAAAGAGAACTCCGGCGATTGGTCCCCGACTGCGGCGGACCGGCCAAGCTCGACATCAATGTGCTCGCCCGGATGCAGGTGAACGATCCGGCCCAGTTCGATCCGACGCTGTTCCGAGACGAACGAAACAAGTGGATCGGCACCGCGACCGCTGCAAACGGCGTGCTCAACGACAAACTGTTCGGTGTGCCCGGGGGCGCAGGCTTTACGACCTCCTCGTCGCGTCCGGCCTCTTCCAGCGCTCCGGCGTCTCAGCCGAAGGGATAAAGGCCATCCCCCTTTATCCGGTGCGGATGTGAGCAGGCTCCTCGTTCTTATTGTTGTGATCGCGGCGACTTCTGCCGTCGCGGTTGTCTTCTGGTCCGCACGCGAACCCCGTGCCGACTTCGTCTATGTCAGTTCGCTCGAACCCCGGACGCTCGACCCCGCCCTTTCGAGCTGGATAGACGAAATTCGCACCGGGCGTTGCCTCTTCGAAGGACTGACCCGCCTCAACGATCGGACCTTTCGCCCCGAGCCCGGAGTGGCCGAACGATGGGACATCTCCGCCGATCGAAAACGATACACATTCCATCTGAGGACCAATGCCCGTTGGTACGACGGCAAGACGCCGGGCGACGCCGGCCCGGTCACCGCCGATGATTTCCTCTTCGCCTGGCAACGAGTCCTCAACCCCGTCATCGCCAGTGAGTACTTCTATCAACTCTTCCCCATCCGTGGAGCCAAGGAATACTACCTCTCGCGAGCCGATCGCGATCCCTCCAACGATCGACCCTTCAACATCCTCGGAGCCAGAGCGATCGACCCGCAAACACTTGAGGTCGAACTGGCCTTTCCGTGCCCCTACTTCCTGGACCTGGCCGCCTTCATGACGCTGGCCCCGGTGCACCGGCCAACCATCGAACGATGGGCCTATCGAGACGGTCGCGTCCTCCCGACCCAACACCTCTGGACCCGTCCAGGGAACCTCGTCTGCAATGGGCCGTTCATGATCGACAAGTGGGATTTCAAGCGGCGGATTCGCCTCCGCAAGAACCCCCTCTACTGGGATGCGGCCAGCATCAGACTCAACACGATGGAAGCCGTACCCATCGAAGACAACAACACGGCCCTGCTGGCCTACGAAACCGGCGCCGTCGACATGGTCTCAGAGCTGAACCCCATGGCTCTCCGCGCCCTGTATACCGAGAAACGTGCCGGACGGCGAAGCGATTTCTCCATCCGGCCACGGTTCGGCACCTACTTCTACCGCTTCAACTGCAAACGCCCCCCCCTGAACGACGCCCGAGTCCGTAAGGCCCTGTCGCTGACCATCGACCGAACGGCCATCTGTGATAGAATTATGGCTTCCGGCCATCCACCGATGTTCACGTACGTACCGCCCGGCAGTCTCGATGAAATGATCCAACAGGACGCCCAGGGGCGCGACCATCGCTACGCCTCGGCCGTCGGCATCGGACAAGACCTCACACCGGAGCAGCGACGCGATCTGGCGAGGCGTCTGCTGGTCGAAGCAGGCTACCCCAACGGACGAGGCCTGAGGCCACTGGAACTCCTCTACAACCGCGACCAGAGGCACCACCTGATCGCACAGGCCGTCGCCCGAACATGGGAGGAACAGCTCGGCCTGAAGATCGAACTCAAGCAGATCGAACGAAACGTCTTCAGCCCCCGCGTCGAATCGCTGGACTACGATGTCGCCCGCGGCAACTGGATCGGCGATTACCCCGACCCCATGACCTTCCTCGACATGTTCGTCACCGGCGGTGGCCACAACCAGACCGGATTCGCCAATGCAGCCTACGATCGACTCATCCAGGAAGCCGTCCAGGAGGCGCACCCGGGCAAACGATTTGAGATCCTCCGAAAGGCCGAGGCCGTGCTGGTGCACAACGAGTTGCCCATCGCCCCCATCTTCGAATACGTCGGATTCTATCTGCTGAATCCCAGATTCGACGGACTGTATCCGGACAGTCAGCTCAATCTGCTCGTCCACCGCACGTTCCCGAAAAGAACAGGACCGACGGAGGGCCTGCCATGACGGGGTTCTTCCTCCGCCGACTCATCCAGATGCCGCTCGTGCTCTTCGCTGTCTATGCCCTGAGCGTCGCGCTCGTCGCCACAACACCCGGCGATCCGCTGGCCACCGGCGACAAGGAACTCATGCCCGAGGCCCGACGAGCCAGGGAAATCAAGCTCAACTACGATCAACCCTGGTACCAGCGGTACTTCTACACGTGGCCCATCCGGCGACTGCTGATCGACCGCGACCTGCCGGCCCATCGCTACGAAGATTGGACTGTCCCGGAGATCCTCGCCTCAAGCCTGCCGGTCTCCCTCCAGTTGGGAACCTTCGCCTTCTGCCTCGCCCTCACCGGCGGACTGGCGGTCGGGGTCCTGTCGGCCGCACGGCGAAACACCTGGGTCGATTATCTGTCCGTGGCGATCGCCATGGTCGGCATCTCGCTGCCGACGTTCGTCGTTGGGGCCGTCCTCCTCATGGTCTTCGGACTCTGGTTGGATGTTCTGCCGATCGGGGGATGGGGCCGGCCCAGCCAGATTGTTCTGCCCGGATTGACACTCTCGCTGCCCTTCATGGCCTACATCGCCCGCCTGACACGCGCGGGAATGCTCGATGTTATCCACCAGGATTATGTCCGCACCGCCAGGGCCAAAGGGCTCAGCCCCTGGCGAGTGCTGCTGGTACACGCGTTCAAGAACGCCTTTCTGCCTGTACTCAGTTACCTGGGGCCGGCCGCCGCAGCCATCCTGACCGGCTCGTTTGTCGTTGAGAAGATCTTCACCGTGCCCGGTATGGGCACGCACGTGGTCGAGTCGGTCAGCAATCGCGATCGAACCATGATCCTGGCCACCGTGCTGACATACTCGTTGTTTCTGATGTTCTTTAACCTCCTGGTCGATCTGGCCTACGGTTGGATCGATCCGAGGATACGACTGGAAGAAGGATAACGACGTGCAGCCCCCAGCGGGAGGACCCGATACGCAGGATTACACGGTCATGACACAGCCCATCGATCCCATCGCGACGAACGGCACCGACGAGCCTGCCGTCGGAACAGGCGTGTCCCCCTGGCGGCGATTCGCGCGACATCGCGGCGCGATGACCGCCGGCGTCATGCTGGGCCTCATGATACTGGCGTGCTTCGTCTCGTTGCCTTACACCACACATCGGTCTGATGTCCAGAACCTGTCCGGGAACCTGGACGCCCCCTCGAAAGAGCACCTGCTCGGCACCGACGAACTCGGTCGAGACATGCTGGTTCGAGTCCTCTACGGAGGGGCGATGTCCATCACCTTCGGGCTGCTGGCGGCTGGCGTATCGGTCCTCATCGGCGTCACCTATGGGGCCGTCAGTGCCTACGCTGGCGGGCGCGTCGACAACGCCATGATGCGTCTCGTGGACATCCTCTACTCGCTGCCCTATATTCTCCTGGTGATGCTGTTCACTCTGTCGCTCAGGCCGTACTTCCAGCGGGTCCTGAGCGTGCAGTGGGCGACGTTCTGGGTCTTGCTGCTGGCGATCGGCGGCGTGAGTTGGCTGACGATGGCCCGCGTGGTACGAGGGCAGGTGCTGTCGCTCAAGGCTCAGCCCTTTGTGGAAGCGGCCAGGGCACTGGGTGTGCCGGCCTGGGCCATCGTGGTGCGCCATATCCTGCCGAACCTTGTCGGGCCGGTGGTCGTGTATGCTACACTGACGGTGCCTCAGGCGATTCTTCAAGAATCCTTCCTGAGTTTCCTGGGAATCGGCGTTCAGGCACCCCAGGCGACGTGGGGCTCACTGGCGGCCGACGGCGTGGCGGCCCTCAATCCGCTGAACGTCTACTGGTGGCTGATCGCCTGGCCGTGTGGACTGTTGGGCCTGACCCTCTTGGCCTTGAATTTCCTGGGCGACGGGTTGCGCGATGCCTTCGACCCCTATCGATCGAGGTGAGATCATGAGAAGAGCATTCTGGGTGTCATGGACGTGTGTGCTGCTGGCAGGATGCCGCGGCGAACAGCAACCGACCGGCAACCCCCCCGCTGCCGGCTCTCAGCCTGCAACCCCGCGAATCGCCGTGCAGACCTATCGCGCCTGCCCGAGAAGTGACTACAAACCCGTCATCGGAAAACGCGGCGGAACCGTCGTACTGGCCTCTTTCGGACAGGGCCCCAAGAGCTTCAATCCCGTCACATCGGGCGAGAGTACCACCACCGAATACACCATCCACATCTTCGAAGGCCTGACCTCCACCGATATGTGGACCGGTCAGAGCAAGCCCAATACCGCCGAAAGCTGGAGCCACGACGACTCCGGCCTGGTCTGGACCGTCAAGCTTCGCAAGGATGTCAAATGGAACGATGGCAAGCCCTTCACGGCCGATGACGTCGTGTTCACCTACATGGATGTGATCTATAATCCCAAGGTCACCACCTCGACCCGCGACATCATCACCACCGAGGGAAAAACCTGGAAGGTCGAGGCGGTCGATCCATACACCGTCCGCTTCACGCTGCCGGTGAAATTCGCCATCTTCGACAAGATCATCGGCGGAACAGAAATCATCCCGAGACATAAGTACGAAGCCGCCATCAAGGCCGGCACCTTCGATTCGGCCATGGGCCTCGAAAGCAAACCCGAAGACATCGTAGGAACCGGCGCGTTCATGTTCGACCGATATGAAACGGGCGTCCAGGTCCGTCTCAAGCGCAATCCCCACTACTGGCGCAAAGATGCCGCCGGCAACGCCCTGCCCTATCTCGACGGTATCACATGGCTGATCACCCAGAGCTGGGATGCCATGATGCTCAAGTTCAAACAGGGCGAAACGGATGTCGAAATGATGCGCGGCGAAGACTTCCCGATCCTGAAACCCCTGGAGAAACAGGGCAAGTTCAAGGTCTTTGCCCTCGGGCCCAACTTCGGCTCGTCGTTCCTCGTGTTCAATCAGAATCCCGGCAAAAGCCCCCAGAACAACAAGCCGTATCTCGAATCCTGCAAGCGGGCATGGTTCGAGAAAACCGAATTCCGCCAGGCCGTCGCCTATGCCGTCGACAAGCAGGGAATCATCGATACCGTCCTGAACGGGCTGGGCTATCCACAGGACGGTGAGATGACGGCCCGCGCCGGCTTCTTCTACAACGACAATATCAAGCGATACGTGCGAAATCCCGCCAGATCGAAAGAACTGCTCAGCAAGATCGGGCTGATCGACCGCGACCGTGACGGCATCCTCGAAGACGCCGCCGGACACAAGGTCGAGTTCACACTCCTGACAAACGCCGGCAACACGCTCCGCGAACGAATCGCCGAAATCGTTCGCAAAGACCTTCAGCAGGTCGGCATGAAGGTCAACCTGCTCTTCATCGAGTTCAACACCCTGGTTACTAAACTCGACAAGACCTTCGACTGGGAGTGCGTCCTCCTGGGGCTCACCGGCGGCCCGGAACCCGCCTTCGGCAGCAACGTCTGGAAGTCCTCGGGCAGGATGCACATGTGGTACCCCTATCAACCCAAACCCGCCACCCCGTGGGAGGCTCGTGTCGACGAAATCTTCGAGGCCGGCATCCGCGAACTCGATCCGAACAAGCGCAAGGTCCTGTACGATGAGTTCCAGATGATCATCAACGAACAGCAGCCGTATGTCTTCACCGTCGCCCGGGAAGACCTCCTGGCCGTCCGTGACCGCCTCGGCAATGTGTTCGTCGCGCCGCTGGGTGGTGCGAGCGTCCCGGTGCTTGGCGCGCTGCATAACATCGATGAGATCTTCATCAAGTAGGAGGCCGACGCTGACGGAGAGCCCACTGCATCCGAGACCATTCAGACAGCCCGATCCGGATCCGGCATCGGAGCCGAGCCTATGACCAGTTTCATCCTCCGGCGACTGTTGATCGGCCTGTTGATGCTCTGGGCGGCCAGCCTGATGGGCTTTTGCATCATGAAATCAGCCCCCGGTGACTACTTCGATCGACTCAAGATGGACCCCCGAATCAGCCAGGAGTACATCCAGCAACTGCGGCATCAGTACCGCCTCGACGAAAACGTCCTGATCCAATACATCGCCTGGCTGAAGCAGTTCGTCCGCCTGGACTTCGGCTACTCCTTCGAATTCAAGCTGCCCGTCAGTCGGGTCATCGGCGACCGCCTGGTCAACACCCTCATGCTGAACATCATCGCCGTCATTCTCACCTGGATGGTGGCCATCCCAATTGGCATCTATGCAGCCGTTCGCCAGTACAGCCTGGGCGACAAGATCATCTCCGCCCTTTCTTTCGTCGGAATGTCACTCCCGGGATTCTTCTCGGCCCTGCTGCTCTTGTACGTCTTCTCCGCCGTCCTGGGTTGGCTGCCCAGCGGTGGGCTCAAATCGCTCGATCACGACCAGCTATCGACGACCGGACAGATTCTGGACTACGCCCGACACCTGATCATACCGGCCATCGTCCTGTCGCTGACCGCCCTGGCCGAACTCCAGCGAATCACCCGCGGCAATATGCTGGAAGTCCTGCGACAGCAGTACATCATTACGGCCCGCGCCAAGGGGCTCAGCGAACGGAAGGTGATCTACAAGCACGCACTGCGGAACGCGATCAACCCCCTGGTCACGATCTTCGGCTACGAGTTTGCCGCCCTCTTCAGTGGGGCCGCACTGCTCGAAATCATCATCAACTACCCCGGGCTGGGCTCCCTGATGCTCCAGGCGATCCGTTCTCAGGATCAGTTCCTGGTCATGGGCGGATTCATGATGGGTGCGATCATGCTCCTGGTGGGCAACCTGGTGGCCGAGATCCTGCTGGCGATCGTCGATCCGCGAATCTCATACTCGTGAGCCCCCGGAAAGACAAAGGAGACCTCTGACAAGACCATGACGAGTATCGCGATCATCCCCGACGCCCTCGGCGAACGACCCGAATCGCTCTGGCGGATCGGTCTGCGCAAGCTGCGGCGCCACAAACTCGCCATGTGGGGGCTGCGCACCCTCATCGTGCTCTACCTGATCGCGATCTTCGCCGACTCCATCGCCCCCTACTACTACGACAACGAAAACCGTACGCACAGCTACCACGCCCCGTGGAATCTCCACGTGGTCGGTGCCGACGGCCGGTGGTGCCGGCCCTTCGTCTACAAGACGAGCTATACCTTCGACGCCAACTTCAATCGCGTCTACGCCGAGGACACGTCGCAGCAATTCCCGCTCAGGTTCTGGCATTGCGGCGACCCCTATCGCCTGCTCGGCCTGTTTCTGACAAACGTCCACCTCTTCGGTGTGGACGAACCCGGGCGGCTTTACCTCCTGGGGGCCGACTACCGAGGTCGCGACCTCTTCAGCAGAATCATCCACGGCAGCCGTGTCTCGCTGACCATCGGCCTGCTCGGCGTCACCATCACGTTCGTTATCGGCATGATCGTCGGCGGTGCCAGCGGATTCTTCGGCGGCTGGTATGACTTCGGCATCCAGCGCATCTGCGAAATGATCATGCTCGTCCCGGCCTTCTATCTGCTGCTGATCCTCCGCGGGGCCTTTCCCGCCGGCATGAGCAGTGTGCAGATCTACTTCGGCATCGTCTTCATCCTGGCCTTCATCGGCTGGGCCGGCTTCAGCCGGGTGGTCCGCGGCATGGTGCTGTCCATCACCACGAGTGATTATGTCATCGCCGCCCGAGCACTGGGCATTCCCTCCCACCGGATCATCATTCGCCACATCCTGCCCAACACACTCAGCTATGCGATTGTCTACGCCACGCTGGCCATTCCCGGCTACATCCTCGGAGAGTCCGGCCTCTCTCTGATCGGCATGGGCATTCAGGACCCCGTCCCAAGCTGGGGCAACCTGCTGCAACAGGCCACGAGCATCCCCGAACTCAAATTCCACCCCTGGGTACTGATCCCGGGAGTGTTCATCTTTCTGGCGGTAATGGCCTTCAACTTCCTGGGCGACGGCCTTCGCGACGCGTTCGATCCGCGATCGCTGGCCGGTCAGGAGGGTGCATGACTCAGACGGCCCAGCAAAAACCGATGCTCATGGACGTCCGCGATCTGCGGACATACTTCGACAGCGACTACGGCCCCGTCAAGGCGGTCGACGGCGTCTCCTGGTTCGTCAGCAAGAACGAAACGCTCGCCCTGGTCGGCGAAAGCGGATGTGGCAAGAGCGTCACGGCCCTGTCCATCATGCGACTGATCCCCGAACCCCCGGGACGCTTCGCCGGCGGGCAAATCCTCTTCGACGGACGCGATCTGCTGAAACTGCCCGAGAACGAACTCCATCGGATCCGCGGCAACCGCATCGCCATGATCTTCCAGGAGCCGATGACCAGCCTGAACCCGGTCTTCTCCATCGGCAACCAGATCCTCGAAGCCATCGAACTGCACCAGAACATCAAGGGTCAGGCGGCCAGAGACCACGCCGTCAAACTGCTTCGACGAGTCGGCATCGCTGAACCGGCCCAGCGACTCGATGAATATCCCCACCAGATGTCCGGCGGCATGCGCCAACGGGTGATGATCGCCATGGCGCTCTCCTGCAACCCCGACCTGCTCATCGCCGACGAGCCGACCACCGCACTCGATGTCACCATCCAGGCCCAGATCCTGGACCTGCTCAAACAGCTCCAGGCCGAAACGCACATGTCCATCCTGCTGATCACGCACGACCTGGGCGTGGTCGCCGAGATGGCCGATCGTGTGGCCGTCATGTACGCCGGCAAAATCGTCGAAATGGCCGACGTGCGGGAGATCTTCGAGCACCCCATGCACCCCTACACCCAGGGGCTCCTGCGATGCGTCCCCCGCCTGTCACACATGAAGGATCGCCTCGAAGTGATCCCGGGCAACGTGCCCAATCCCCTGCGTTTTCCCTCCGGCTGCAAGTTTCACCCACGATGCCCGCTCGGCCACGACGATAATACCTGCCGCCAATCCGAGCCGAACCTGGAGGAATTGCGCCCCGGGCATTGGGTGTCCTGCTGGAAGAGCCGGAGCCCTGGCGGACCCACCGCCCCAAAACACGCGTAGCAGAGCGAGGAGAAACCATGCTCAGAATAGCCGCCGTGATGTGCCTGATGGGACTAAGCTCCGTGGCGAGCGTATCGTCCGCCGAAAGCCAAAACCCTGCTCAAGACCCCAACGACCTCTGCGTGATGACCTACAACCTGCGCTACGCCAGCCCCGTGCCGCCCCACGCCTGGCCCCAGCGCCGACCCATCATGGCAGAACTCATTCGAAACACCGCACCCGACGTCCTGGGCACGCAGGAAGGAATCTATCTGCAACTCAAAGACCTCCACTCCGACCTGCCGGGCTACGAATGGATCGGCGTGGGACGCGAAGGCGGAAGTCGCGGCGAGTTCATGGCCGTCTTCTACCGTCGCGATCGGCTCGACCCCCAGGAATTCGACCACTTCTGGCTCTCCGACACCCCCAACGTCATCGCCTCCACCACGTGGGGAAACACCTGCCGGCGAATGGTCACGTGGGTGCGATTTCTCGATCGGCGGACCCAGCGGCAGTTCTACTTCATTGATACCCACTTCGATCATGAGGTCCAGCGGGCCCGAGAGAAAAGCGCCGAGTTGGTTCTGGATCGCGCTAAGAAACTCAAGGCCGACCTGCCCGTCATTCTGGTGGGCGACTTCAACGCGGCCGCCGGGGCCAACAAGGCCTACAACATACTCACAGGACCCGATGCCTTCATCGACACGTGGTCGTCGGCCAAAGAGCGGGGCGAAAAGTGGGCGACCTTCGGCAACTTCGGTCCGCCCCGAAAAGGCGGCCCGCGAATCGACTGGATTCTCACACGCGGGCCGGTCACCGCCCTGCGAACGGAAATACTGACCTTCTCCAAGAACGGCCAGTACCCCAGCGACCACTTTCCCGTAATCGCCCGGATACGTTGGTAAACCCGACGGGCGCAACCGCCCGTCCAGGTCTAAGGAAAACGCGGAGGAGCTTCCCGTGAACACAACCAACCCCTCGCCGTCATGCACCCGTCGCCACTTCCTGCTGGGAACCGGCGGCGTCCTGCTGGCCAATGCCGTCCTGCCCGACGGACTCTGGGCCGAAGAGACCGGCTCCGAGCGACGAATCACCCCCGCCGGACCCGCCTCAAAGTACACACCCTCCATCCAGGTGGCCTTCGTCCGCCGAAAGGGTGAGTATGGCCTCCGCTGGCCCGGACAGATCTACGACGGCGCCGCCGCCCTCGGTTCCTACCGCAAACAGATCGAGGAAACGGCCCGATCTCTGGGCATCACGGCCACCATCGCCCCCACACCGCTCTACGCCATCGAAGAGGGCGAGCAGTGGGTCGCTCAAGCCAAGGCGCAGAAACCCGACGGCCTCCTCGTTGTCCTGCTCGACCGGCAGGAACACGCCTGGCCCGTCGCCTGCAAGGCGATCGGAAGCGGTATCCCCACGGTGATCTTCGCCCCCATCGGCGCCGCCTTCACCGTCAACACGTGGCCGGTCGCCAGAACCGAGGGCACGTTCATCTGCTCGACCGACGATTTCCAGCAGGTCGCCTGGGGCATGAAGATGCTCAAGGCGGGGGCCAGGCTCCGCGAAACACGATACATCGTCATCAAGGGAACCGAACGAAAGGACTCCGAGATCAAGGGCCTCGGCACCAAGCTCCGCTATCTCCCCGCCGCTACGTTTCTCGAGGAGTATCGGCGAACTCCGGACACCGACGAAATCCGCCGAATCGCAGCCGAATACATGAAAGCCGCCACCCGCGTCAGCGGCCCCAGCGAGCAGGACGTGATCAACGGCGTCAAGAGCTACGTCGTCGCCCGGCAGATCCTCCAGCGGGAAGAAGGCGACGCCATCACCATGGACTGCCTCGGCGCCGTCGGCCGGACGAAGGTCAGCCTCCCCTGCATCGCCTGGTCGCGCATGCTGGATCATGCCATCCCCGCCGCATGCGAAGCCGATCTCAACGCCGCCGTCACCCACGTCCTGGTCCAGGCCCTGTTCGATCGCCCCGGCTTCCAGCAGGACCCCGTCCCCGAAACCGCAAAGGAATGCGTCATCGGCGCTCACTGCACCTGCCCGACGAAACTGAAGGGCTTCGCCCAGCCGCCCGAACCCTACTATCTCTCCCACCACCACGGCAGCCGAGACGCCGTCCCCCGCCCAACATGGCGCGTCGGCGAACGAATGACCGTCGCCCAGGTCGCCCTGAGCGCAGACAACAAGCCACACCAGATGTACATCTCCGCCGGCACCGTCGTCGACAACATTGCCGTACCACCCGCCGGCGGCTGTGTCGTCTCCGTCATGGTCAAACTTGATGGCGTATCCGATACCCTCGGATACCCCGGATTCCATCAAATCTTCTTCTATGGAGATTACAAGAAACAGCTCCGCGACTATTGCCGACTCTTCCGCATCAAGCCGGAAGTCGTCTGAGAATTCACGGATGCTGAATGGCGCGACGCGAAAACATGCCATTAATAAGAGGCAGAACTCTGGACATCCTAATGCCTGCAAATCGTGTTATTGGACTTCCAGCTACTTCGCCTTTATGGGACTTGCCACAACCCCGTACGTGTGATAGACTGAGGCTCGAGAGGAGAGAAATCCCCGCTAACAGGGCGGCTCATCAACACGGCGACACAATCGAAAGGCTTCATACCACATCATCCCTTTCTTCGTGCGTCGCCAATTGATCCAACCGGCCGAAGGCTTAGATTACGCGCCGAAGTGTGCGGCGTTCGTCGTCTTTCCCGATGGCTCGGTTGTGTACTCTTCATAGGCTCGATCATATGATTTGGAAAGGGTGAGTCGACCATGGCCACACACATCACAGGCAAGTGCCCAAGTTGCGGAGCGGATTTCCGCCTGCGTGCACACGCGGCGGGGCGACGCGCAAAGTGTAAGAGTTGTCAGAATGTCTTTGTCATCCCCGGTCAGCGAACCCAAGCCCTGGCCGACGAGGACGTGATGACATGGCTTGAACGACCCAATCTCAGCGGCTCCAACGAAGCCAAGGTCCAGGTCAGCGACGTCGTCGACGATGACGATGATGATGATGACGACGATGACGATGACGACGATGTCGTCCCGCAGGCCGGAGCCGCGTCACCATCGACACACGCTTAGTGCTCGGTCAGGCGTCAAGTGACCGAATCGTCCTCGGTCCGGTCTCCGGAGACACCAACGGCCCCATCGTCGGCAGAATACCTCTGTGAATATCACGGCAGAAACGGCGCAGCCCTTCCCCGCCAAGGCTGGATTTCCGCCGTCGAATCGTGTATTCACTCTCACCCATGAAGCGACTCCCCGCCGTCATCCTGATCCTCGCAGCCATCAACATCACCGTCGGCTATTTTCGCCTTCAGCCCCTGGTCTACATCACCAAACCCCTGACCACCCTGCTGATCATCCTCCTGGCGTCACAGGGACCCGCCATAGGACGCCGATACCGATCGCTGATCCTGATCGGCCTCTTCTTCAGCCTGATCGGCGACGTCTGCCTGATGTTGCCCACTCGCCCGCGCAGCTACTTCCTGCCCGGCCTCGTGTCCTTCATGATCGCCCATCTCTTCTACATCGCCGCCTTCTCCTGGAAAGTCCGCTGGACCCCGGCCCAACTCCCCCGACTGATCCCCTTCGCCCTGGCCGGTATGGCCCTTGATATCTACCTGTGGCCCCATCTCGGGGCGATGAAGCTGCCCGTCGTGTGCTATACCGCCGCCATCGCCACCATGGCCTGGCGGGCCTCCTGTCGAATCGGCGCCCCGCAGATAGCCCAGGCCGGTGCCGTCCTGGCCACCATCGGGGCCGTTCTGTTCATGATCTCCGACAGCACTCTGGCGATAAATCGGTTCGCCTGTCCGTTCGCCGCCTCGCGGCTCGTCATCCTGAGCACCTACTTCGTCGCGCAGACGCTCATCGCCTTGTCCGTCCGCCGCTGAACCCCCACCCTCTGTCCACCCAGCCGAGGAAACCCATACTCCCGACAGCCCGGCCGGTATAGAATGGATCGGGGGCACAGAGACGTTCGTCGTGGACGGACCCGCTGACCATGGACACCCAGTCCGCCGAGCACACGGTCGACACGGACATCCTTCGGGAGAGTCTCATCCGTACGCGCCGGCGCATCAAGCTCTGCGAGGCGATGTCGGCCCTCATGGTCCTGGTCGCCTACTCCCTTCTGCTGGTCACCGCCGCCGTGATCGCCGACCACATCCCCGCCGACGGGCTGTCCGAACCGGTTCGACACGCCCTTCGCGGGATCTATCTCGTAGGGGCCTGCGGAATTGTAGCCGCCCTGGCGCTGGTCCCCATGGCCCGTAAAATCAACGATCTCTTCGCCGCCTGGGTCATCGAGCACCGCTTCCCCGAATTCCGAAACTCGCTGATCTCCGCCCTGCAACTGATCGGCAGGGGCGATCTGCCCGGCTCCATCCGGGCCGCCCTCGCCGCCCGCGCCGCGGAAGATGTCGGCGCCGTGGACCTCCGCCGGGCCATCGACCTTCGTCACCTCCGCCGGGCCGCCCTCTGGGCCGGAGCAGGGCTGACGCTCTTCGTCCTCTACGCCGCCCTCGCCCCCAAACCCGTCATCCCGTCGGTTCGACGCCTCCTCGGAGCCGACCTCCCCGCACCCACGCGAACCCAGATCCTCGTCGAAGAGCCCGCTCCCGATTTCGAAACCCTCGTCGGAACGCCCGTCAAAATGGTCGCCCAGGTCACGGGCCGCCGGCCCGACCAGGCCCACGTAAGGTTCAGCGTCGACGGCGGAACCACATGGCTCACCGACCAGCAACTGCTGCTCGATCCGCCCCCCACCCACCGAACCATCGACCCGCGCGAAGAATACAGGTGGCGAGCCGTCAAACCCGGCCGCGACGTCCAGCAAAGCGTCTTCTACCAGTTCGTCGCCGGCGACGGACAGTCCCAGCTCCGGGCCCTCCGCGTCAGGCCCTATCCCACCGTCGCATCCGTCTCCGTTCGACTGGAATATCCGCCCTACACCCGGCAGTCGCCACGCGAGACCGACGGCGGAAACGTGGATGCCGTCGTCGGAACGCTCGTCATCGTCCGCATCACCACCTCCGTACGTGCCGATCACCCCCCACAGATCGCCTTCCGCAAGGACAAACAGCACAAGCTCCGCACCAGTGCCGACGACCGATCCGGCACGCACTTCACCGGCCGATTCCGCGTCGATATCGACGAGGAATACGCCATCGATTATCGAGACCAGAACGGTATCGCCAATAATGACACCGTCGTCTATACGGTCCGGGCCCGCCCCGACGAGCCGCCCCGCATCGAATGGGCCCGCCCCGAAGACGATCTCACACTCTCACGCGACGATTCTCTCGATCTGGCAGGCCGCGCCACCGATGACTTCGGCCTGTCCGAGGTCCTCCTGGCCTACGAAGTCGGCTCGCGCGACGGCCGCCTGCCGCTCGTCGCACCCTCTGAACGGCCCGACCGCGAAGCCTCCATCGAAAAGGCGATCCCCCTGACCAGGCTCCGCGTCGAACCCGGCGATCGGGTCGCATGGTGGATTATCGCCAAAGACAATCGTTGCGACGCAACGAACCACCCCACTCCCCAAACGACCGAAACGACCAAACGGCATTTCACCGTGCGAGAGGCAACCCCACCCGTCGTCGCCGAACGCCCCAAACCGCAAGACGACAACGCCCCGACATCCACCACGGAAACCACCTCTCAAACCCCCGCGGTTGCCCAAGGCCCCGCCGGAACCCAACCTTCGAGCGCCCCGGCCGCCACCCGGCCATCACGGTCAACCACGATGACCCCGACAACCTCCACCTCTCGCCCCACGTCCGCACCCGACGACCTCCGGAAGTTCGTCGAACGCCATCGCGACGAACTCGAACGATTGAGCAAGAACCTCCCACGACGCCGGACCGACGAGCACGCCGCCGAGGCACAACGCGCCCCATCCGGAAAGCCCAAAGCCGCCCAGACCGGAACTCAGCCGGCCGCAGAATCGGACGAGGCCGCCAGAACGAGCCCATCGACCCGAGAAAGCCGCGAAACGGTCACGGCGGAAACCGCCTCGAAGACGCGAACGACCCGCCAGCCGCAGAAGCAGCAGACGCGATCCGACGACAACCCTGCCGGCCGCAAGCCCACGGAGCCCTCTGCCGCCGAAGCGAAGCCGACCCCCTCGGACAACCCGGCCGCCCCCTCAACGCCCACCGCCGACCAGCGCAAGGCAGAGTCGCCATCGCAGCAAGGCGCCCCGAAGGATAAGGATGCCCCCCAATCCGCAGAGCAGCCCTCGTCGAAAAACGACCAGCAGGATCAGAACGGAGATCGCCCGACGAACGGCCCCTCCGACAAACCGTCGCCCCAGCCATCGGCCGACCCCTCCTCAAAACAGGATTCGAAGCAGACCGATCCGGCGTCCGAGCGTCCGAACGGCAACCCGCCCGACTCCCAACCCGCCGGCCCATCGGAGCGTCAGCCCCAGGACCAACCCGGCCAGAACCAGACGCCTCAGGACCAGAGCAACCGTCCGGACAACAAGTCGCCCGGTGAAACGTCGAGCCCGAAACAGGCCCCCGACGCATCTCCGTCGGACAAAGCCTCCGCCGACCAGACCGGTGATCAGAAGACCGACAAGACCAACAACGACACGCCGGGCCAGAAAGAAACCCCCGACGCCTCGCCATCGGAAAAGACCTCAGACAACACCGGCGGCGATCAGAAGGCCGACCAATCCGGCGATCAGAGAGACTCTCAAGACGGACAGCAGCCGGGCAGCCCAACCAACCAGGACAACGCCGCACCGTCGGAGAAGTCGCAGGATGCTCAGAGCGCATCGAAGGGCACCGACGGCAAGGACGGCGCTTCCCAGGCACCTGGCGACCAGAAAGCGTCTGGCCAGAACGCCTCGCCGCAACAGGGATCCGGCCAGGGCAAGACCGAGAACCCCTCCGCCACCGGGTCGCAGAACACCCCCGAAGGCCAGACCTCCCCACAGCAAGGCGCCCCATCCAATACCCCGTCCGATCACAGCGGCCCATTAGCCTCCGATCCGAGTCCTGCCCCCTCTGGACAGAGCAAGGATTCACAATCCAACGGCCAGTCGAAGCTCGCCTCTCCCCAGCGAACCTCCGGTGGCGGCGCCGCCGATGAGGCCGGCCAGGCCACCAGTCAGCCGATGCCCTCTACGCGACCCGACCTTCAGCCCACTGCCATCGAACAGGATCCGCAGAACACCGCCCCCCTCGACGCGTCCTTGAATCGTGCCGAATCGGGCGTCAACGCCTTGGATCGCCTGCTCCGCGAGAACCAGGGCGACCCCAACCTCCTCAAGGACCTCGGCTGGACCCCGGAACAGGCCCAGGCGTTCATCAAGGAATTCCGATCGCTCCAGGACAAGCAGCGAGCGGCAGCCCCCCGTCGTTCGGACACCGAGTCCACCCTCCGCTTGCCCACCCGCAACCCCGGCGACGACCGCCTCCGATCCGGTCGTGGACGAGACGCCGCCATCCGTCCCGGAACGCAGACCGACCGCCGAGAGGCCGACGACATCAAACGCCTCCTCGAAGTCCGACGTCAGCAGGTCGGCGACGACTACCGCGACATCCTCGAAGCCTACTACAGGACCATGGCCGCCCAACCCCCTCCCTCCACCCGTCCCGCACCAAGGCGCTGAATAGTATGCAGTTCAGCCTCACCTTCCATGCCTCGAAGCCCAATCAAGTCGCCAAGTGGTTGCACAGGCTACGGGAGGGCATTACAGTGGGGTCTGTTGGGCGACAGAACACGATGGCCGAGATCGAAACCGTGTGTCCGGCAAGCACAGAAGTCTCCGATCTCTGTTCTCACGGAATTCAACGATGAGCAACCAGCACAGTCCAAACGGCCAACCTCTCCCCGTTCCATGGACTGGGAGGAAACCGGTGGTCTCTGTCGTCGTTCCGGCTCGCAATGAGGAACGCTCCATTGGCAGAATTCTTGACGGCTGCCGTCCTTACGCGGATGAACTGATGGTGGTTGATGGCCATTCGACGGACCATACAGTCCAGGTGTCAGAGGCCCGGGGAGCCAAGGTCATCATGGACAACGGTCGTGGCAAGGGGGCCGCAATCCGCCTGGCCATCGAAACCGTCCGTGGAGACATCGTCGTCTTTCTGGACGCCGATGGATCTCACGACCCCAATGACATCCCAAAACTGGTTGCCCCGATCATCGCCGGCGAAGCAGATCACGTCTCGGGATCGCGAATGCTCGGCGGATCCAGCGAACTTCACGGCGGTTTCGACGAGTGTTTCCGCCTCATGGGCAGTTCGTTCATCATGGCATGCATCAATTGGCGATTTGGCGTTCGGCTCAGCGAGAGCCAGAACGGATTCCGAGCCCTCCGCGTAGATATCGCACGGTCGCTCGGGCTCATCGAGAACATAACAACAATCGAGCAAGAGATGATCATGAAGACACTGCGCAAAGGCTACCGCATGGCTGAAGCGCCTACACACGAGCATGAACGCTGGTATGGTAAGTCGAATATCAATATCCGTCGCGTCGCAGCACGATACGTCTACACCCTATTCAAGTACTTGATCCTTTAGCCAAACCTACCCCATTGAATGCCCAGATGGGGCGCATCCCGGGTTGTTGCTTCCTCAAATGGTAACAACGTGCGATCCGGCGAGATCCGGATCCAACGCAGTTCGCCCCCTTGACGCAATTTTAGTCCACCCGTATTATGTTGCTGGAGGAAGTGGAGGTGATCCCTGGATGTCAGAGGGTGATTCCCGATCACCAGGGGATTGATGTCCAAGGGTTCCAGGTGAGGGATTGGTTGCTTTTCGCTAGAGGGATCAACTTCATCTCTATTGTATTGGGATCTCGAGGCCGGCCAAACTGACCGGTGGGTATCTGCGCACGAAGTCCACCCAGTAGCCACAGGGTGAACCGAGGGAGTTGTAGGCGCGTGACTCTGTTCAGGATCCCATGCCGAAGCGAGGGAGTTCATCGGCAAACGCTTGCAAGGAAACACTGCGCCCCCTGGGCACTGTGATGTGACGAGGGCGCAAGAGGGAGTCTTAGGTTCTTCATACTTTAGAGGGAGGTTCAGAGATGGCAACGAGTCGGATTACGGGAACCAGTGGAAAGTTTCGGAATGGCTTGATGATGCTTGTCGCAGGCCTCATGTCAAGCACCGTCCTGCTCTCGGAGGCATCAGCAAACGACTGGCGCAAGATGACCAGCCCGACCACTCACAACCTTTTCGGCCTCTGGGGCAACAGCCCGACCGACGTCTATGCTGCGGGAGACAATGTAGTCCTCCACTACGACGGATCAAGCTGGTCGCAAGTCCTCTCGACCACCACAACGCTGATGGGTGATCCCTGGAGCAACGGCCCTACCAACGTCTACGTCGCCGGCTCACTCGGTACAGTCTGGCACTCTGATGGGTCAACTTGGTGGTCAACGAACGCGGGTACAACCCAGAACATATTGGACTTGTGGGCCAGCGGCCCCGACAACATCCTGGGCTCGTGCTCTGGCGGTTCTGTGGTTCGCTACAACGGCTCCACAATGACACTGGAAAGCACAGGCACGAGCAATGGCTTGTTCGGAATCTGGGGTAGCTCCGCCGACAATGTCTACGCGGCTGGTATGGGCGGAACGATCGTGCACTACGACGGGGCGAGTTGGTCTACCGTGTCTTCAGGAACAACACGTGACTTTGAAGACATCTGGGGCACTGGACCAGACAACGTCTTCGCAGTGGGACGGTATGGCGAAATCCGTCACTTCGACGGAACGAATTGGGCCGGCATGTACAGCGGCACGAACAACTTCCTTACACACATCAAGGGCAACAGCGAGGCAGACATCACCGCTGTCGGAGTCGGAGGCACCATTCTCCACTACGACGGTATGACGTGGTCCCAGATGGTTAGCAACACCTCGGTCAACCTGCAGTCGGTCTTCACGTTTGGAACGGGCGAAGCTTTCGCAGTCGGTGATGGCGGGACGATCATGCACTATATCCCCGAACCAGCCACCCTGGGCCTCTTGGTCCTGGGCGGACTTGCTGGCCTGCTCCGCCGGAAGTAGCACACAAGAGGCCTCTCCCCATCGAGGGTGGCCCCTTGAGTTGAGAAGCGATTCACCCACCGGGTGCGTGCCTCATGTGACGCGCACCCGGTGGGCTGTTGTTTGACAGCCTATCCATATCCATATTGTGGTATATTAATGGTATGCATTTCTCGCAGTGACGATTGCCAACACACCACGTCCTGCAAGAGGACATGGCAGTTCTCATGCGGGAGGCTTTCGAGCATGTCGATTCAACTCCATCGAGCATTCTGCCGCATTCGCCACCAGTCTCTCATTGGGGTCCCCACGGGCCTGGCATGCCTCTTGACCCTCAGCACAGGTTGTGCCGCCCCGAACCCGAAGACGACCAATGGGACAGCCCCCAAGGAGCGCAACCGCCCCCCATCCAAGACGGCCGCTTGGTCCTCGGTGCCGGACCTGACAGCCGCAGGGCTCTTTGGCGTCTGGGGAACACGAGGTAACGATGTGTATGCGGTCGGTGAACGCGGAACAATCGTCCACTACAACGGAGCCACATGGTCTCTGCTGGACAGTGGAACAACAACCACCCTGTACGGAACCCCCTGGGGAACTCCCGGTGGCTCCGTCTTCATCCCTGGGGTTCAGGGGCTGATTCTGCGGTATGACGGGAAGCACTGCACAACAATGACGACGGGGACAACGCAGAACATGCTCGCCCTCTGGGGAACAGCCGACAACAGCATCTTCGCGGTCGGAGGCCGGGGGACCATCCTGCGATTTGACGGTGAACGCTGGCTGCCGATGTGCAGCGGAGTCACCCACTCCCTGTTCGGCATTTGGGGTAGTAGCCCTCAGGATGTCTACGCGGTCGGCGACAGGGGAACCTTGCTGCACTACGACGGAACGGCATGGTCGCCGATGTGTCCGGACACCATCAGCAGCTTCGAGTGTGTCTGGGGAAGCGGTCCCGAAGACGTGTTCGCCGTCGGACAGAACGGGACCATTTTGCATTATGACGGATCGACCTGGAAGCACATGAACAGCGCCACCTCCAGCTACTTGACCGGAGTCTGGGGCTCCGGACCAACCGACGTCTTCGCAGTCGGAGTTAAAGGCACGATCGTTCACTATGATGGAAACCGCTGGTCGCCCATGGCCAATGACACACGCCAAGACCTCCAATTCGTTTGGGGTACCGGTCCGACAGACGTGTTTGTCGTAGGCACATCCGGAGCCATTCTTCACTACACTCCGACCAAGCCGTAACGTCGATCTGTCGACGAACTCCCGGCAGGACATCTGCGAACCCGGCGATTTGTCGGATGAACACACCCCAAGTGTCCTGCTTCCCTTCGTGATTAGTGGCGTTTCCCGCCCGCATGACTTATCATGCCGCAGACAAGCAGCTTAATAGGAATGATACCGTGACCCGAAAACGTGTGCTCAGAAACCTGCCTACCCCACTATCCGACGGAACGTCACCTGAAGAATCGGCTTCATTCGACGGTTCAACCCTCGAAAGAAGCGGTCAGATTGCCATGATCCTCATAGCGATCGTGATGTTCATCATCGTGTGCGCATTGAGCACATCCGACGTCATCTGGCCGGATGACCAATACAGCGATATGAACACACTCCTGGGCGGAGAGAACTTCGCAACGCACGGCCTCTTCCGTCTGCGGTTCCTTCCTGTGTGGTATATCGGCCCAATGACTGACCCACCCTCCTACTACACGCACTACCCGCCGCTTCCCTACGCGATGAATGGTGTCATGCGCATCCTCGGCATCAATTCCCTGGTAGCCATGCGTGTGCTCTGCGGCCTTATGTGCGTCGCTGGATTCCTCTGCATGTATATGGCCTTCGCCCCCCTCCTCGGCTCCCTCGCCACCGCATGTGGCCTGGCCTTCATCGCAACGACAGGGTACTTCTTCACCTACTGCGTGAGTGTCCACCAACACACCTACAACATCTTCTTTATGGGCATCTTCTTCCTCTGCTTCATACATGGCGTGCACGCGGAGAAACCACCCCGATGGACGTGGGCCGTCTGTTGGCTGGCCCTCATGCTGGAATCTCTGACCAGCTTCGAGTTCATCCTCTGGCCACAGGCCTTCGCCTGGGTCTATGTGCTGGCAACGGGACAGATCCGTCGACGATGGCGCGAACTCCTCTTCCTCGCCACCGCACCGATCGCCGGTGTCGGCCTCCACTTCCTCCAGAATTGCTGGGCCATGGGCTGGTCCTGGGCCTCGGCAGATGCCGCAGACGCATTTCGGCGTCCCGGACGGGGACAAGCACAAAATCGCTGGGAGGTCCTGCGAAACGTCCCGGACTTCGTCCTCTCGAACAGCCAACGCCTCTACTTCTGGCCGTGGCAGGTGCTTGTTCTGTTGGCGGGAATCGCCGTTGTGCTGTTGCGACGCGGAGCAGACAAAGCCACACGTTTGGCAGCCCCCTCCGCACTCATCCTGGCCCTCCTCGCCGGCTCAGTCACCTGGTATCTCTTCATGCCCATCCACACCGTCAAGCACCCGCATACCATGAGCCAGCTACTGCCCCTGGCGATGGCCGTCATGGGCATCCTCATCGCCATCGCCCTGAAGGCCCTCGTGGGAAGCCAAAGTGCGCTTCACGAGAGGATCCTGGCAGGGATAGCAGTGCTGGTCATCCTGTTCGGACAGACCCAGAGCATTGCCGAGTGTTTCGAACGAGCTGACATGCAACGCCCCCTGAGCTTCTACCTCTTCGAGGCAATCGGGCCACAAGGCCTCCCCGACAAGGTCGGCGTCCTGACCAACACCTACGCCGACGCCCAGCTTGCCTATTACATCCGGCGCCCCCTCTGGAGGTGTCCCGAAATCACCCTGCCCTTCCCCGAAGGAATCGCCTCGCTCCAGAAACGCCTGCCGCCCGACTGGCCGGTCAAGTACTACCTCTTCGACATCCGCGGCGATCGCGAGGCCTACCAGCTCCTGGCCACCACATGCCAGGGATGGCGCATCAGCGCGGGCCCCCGAGCGCAACACTTCCTCATCCTCTTTGATATCAGCCCGCTTCACCTGCCCGCTGAGCAGCACCCAAAACTGCCGCCGGACGTCCTCCAGAAGCAGATCACAGGGGATTACCCGGAATGGGATAAGG
The DNA here is from genome assembly GCA_964446835.1 of uncultured Planctomycetales bacterium. Lineage (GTDB taxonomy): Bacteria > Planctomycetota > Phycisphaerae > UBA1845 > JAFGLZ01 > CAYUQT01. Next base: position 42,503 of record CAYUQT010000048.1, read on the forward strand.
CCGGCTTCCGCCAGCGCCTGGGAGAGGTTCTCAGAAAACACGGCAAGCTCTGATACCGCCGCCACCCTCCGGCGTCACAGCGCAGGCCGTCGGTATGCCCGAAGACAACGGCCCTCGGATCGCTTACGAGTGCTGCGCCATGATCCGGTCAAACTCCCCCTGCGGTACCACTTCCGATTCGTCCACCAGCATGATCGGTATCCCCTCTCGAATGGGATACCGGCGCCGTGTGGCCGGATCGGTCGAGTACAACCAGTCGCCCACCTGTACGAGTCGGGCCTTGCTTTCCGGACAGACGAGGATTTTCAGGAGTTCGGCGTCCACAGTGCTCATGCATCGCTCCCGAGGATACGGGGTCATTCGGGTCTGCACACCCGACGAATCACTTACGATCCCCCATAGTCTGACGCGTTCCCGACGTTTCGTCAAAGGGATCATGAAGCCGCCTCCTGCCTCTCGTCGCACGCACAGAGCATACCGGCCACCGCCGCCCACAGAGCCCTGGTGCGCATACACCCGAACCCAGCCCGACCCGAAAGGCTGAAACCCCGGGAGGGCGAGCGAACCCGCGAGCTGCACCCCCGCATTTACGCAGTGCACCAGTCCCCGACCCCCATCTCCCCAATGAGGCCGCAGTGGGAATCAACCTCCCGAAACCGGCCTCGGAGGCAACCGTTGTGACTCCTCCAACATCGCCCCCAGGAGACCGGCTCCAATTCCGATCACTCAGGTCGCAGCCCCGGGGGACTGGCTCCGTTTCCGACGGCCAAGGTCGCAAGACCGAAACCCTCGGAAACGGTGCCTGTCCCCTCGGTATGCCGCCGCTCCGAGCCGGGCGGTCCCCCGCGCGGACACCCAAACCCAGACACCCACTGGCCGCCCGAGCCCCAATCTTCACGCCGGGTGAACCCCCGCCTCCCACCTCGAAACGCGTGAAGAATGTGTCGAAAGTGAGACATCCACCCCTCCGATCCGCTCGGTCCCCCGCCCGGAAACCCAACCTGAGACGCCCAGTCTCAGCAAATGCCCCAACAAGCCCCATTCCCCACACCCGATCCCCGATCCCCTGCCGTCCAATTTCTGTGACACACTGGGACAAAGTGAGACATCCGCCCCTCCGAGCCGGGCAGTCCTCTGCCCGGATACCCGACGCGAGACACCCCCCCTCGAAACGCGTGAAGAATGTGTCGAAAGTGAGACATCCGTCGCCCCAAGCCGCTCGATCCCCCGCCCGGAAACCCCAACCTGAGACGCCCAGCCTCAGCAAATGCCCCAACAAGCTCCATTCCCCACACCCGATCCCCGATCCCCTGCCGTCCATTTTCTGTGACACACTGGGACAAAGTGAGACATCCGCCGACTCGCCCAATCCGAATAGGCCCGCCCACCTGCCGGCTTCTGACGTCCAACTCCTGACTTCTAACTCCCAACTCCTAGCTTCTACCTCCCCGCCCTCCCCAAGAACGTATGAAGAATGTGTCGAAAGTGAGACATCCACCGCTCCGATCCGCTCGGTCCCCCGCCCGAACACAGGGTCCGACCCACCCACGATGCAAGCTCAAGGACGGTTTGACATGCACAAAGGCCAACCACTAACATCGCTCCGGCCGCAAACGCCGGTCCCGGACCTTGGCGGCCTGCGCTTGCCCGACACCGTTGTCATCCCCAACGGTTGGTGTCGAACTGAAACCAGGAGCCTTGCCATGAAACACGCCATCCTGTTCGCCCTGACGACCCTCGCGATCCCCCTCGCCGCCCAGGCCCAGGATCAATCCGGCAGCGGCGGGAAGGCCCCCATCCTTCGCAAGGACGCCTTCTTCGGCCTCCACTTCGACCTGCACCCCGGCAAGGGCGACACTTCCCTCGGTGCCGACGTCACCGAAGATAACATCGCCCAACTTCTAACCCGTGTCCGGCCGGACTATGTCCAGTACGACTGCAAAGGGCACCCGGGCTACACCGGCTATCCCACGAAAGTGGGCTCGGCCTCGCCCGGGATCGTCAAAGACTCACTGGCCATCTGGCGAAAGGTGACGCGCGAGCACGGCGTCGGCCTCTACATCCACTACTCCGGCGTCTGGGACAGCCGCGCCATCGAACTCCACCCCGAATACGCACGCATTGGGCCCGACGGCAAGCGAGACACCAACAACACCAGCGTCTTCGGCCCATACGTCGATCAACTCCTGATCCCGCAGCTCAAAGAGGTAACCACGCAGTACCAACTCGACGGCATCTGGGCCGACGGCGAATGCTGGGCGGCCGCACTCGACTACTCCCCCGCCGCCCTGGAAGCATGGACCAGGGAAACCGGGTTCAAGGAAGCCCCCAAGAAACGAACCGACCCCCATTGGCTCGAATGGAAGATGTTCCACAAACGGGCCTTTGAACGCTATCTCTGTCACTGGGTCGACGCCCTCCATGCCCACAACCCGAAGCTCCAGATCACCAGCAACTGGATGTATACCACCCTCGCCCCCAAGCCCGTGGTGGCCAAACTCGATTACCTTTCCGGCGATTACTCGCCCACCGTCTCGGTCGATCGTGCCCGCGTCGAGGCCAGGTACCTGGCCAGCACGAACATGCCGTGGGACCTGATGGCCTGGGGCTTCAACTGGCACGCCGGACTCAGCCATACCCTGAAACCGGCCCTCCAGCTCCAGCAGGAGGCCGCCGTCGTGCTGATGCAGGGTGGCGGATTCCAGATCTACAACCAACCCACGCGATCAGGCTATCTCGCCCCGGTCATGACCGAGACACTCGGTAAGGTCGCCGATTTCTGCCGAGCCCGGCAGCGCGTCTCTCACAAAAGCACGACGGTGCCCCAGATCGCCCTGCTGCTCTCAACCGAAACACAGTTCGACCGATCCGATGCGGTATTCCACTTCGCCGGCACCGTGGACGAGATGGAAGGCGCTCTGCACGCACTGCTCGAATCGAAGTACTCCGTAGACATCCTGGCCGAACACCAGCTCCAACCCCGCCTGAAAGACTATCCGCTGGTGGTCATCCCCGATTCGTACAAGCTGCCCGAGGCCTTCAAACAGGCCCTGACGGAGTACGTCCAACAGGGCGGTTCGCTGCTGCTCATGGGAACCAAGTGCGCCCGGCTCTTCGAACCCCTCTTGGGCGTCTCCTTCGAAGGCCAGCCGCAAGGCGTCTATGCCGACCTGATCGATCAGACCAGGCTTGTCAACTCCAACGGTGAATGGCAGACCGTCAAGCCAACCACCGCCAAACCCCTCATCCACCGCTATCCGTCGCGCGACGCACGCAAGGACGGCCAGGTGGCCGCCACCGTCGTCTCGCAAGGCAAGGGCAAGGTTGCCGCATTCTACGGGCCGGTGGCCATCAACTTCTTCAACAGCCACCACCCCTATCTGCGTGATTTCATCGGACAAGTCGTCCAGGAGCTGTTCCCCAACCCGGCGGTTCGCGTCGACGGACCGCCCTGCATCGAGGTTGCGCTGCGTCGGACGCAGGCGGGAGAAACCGCCATTCACCTTCTGAATCTGGTGCGAGTGCAGAACGCCGATCGGTTCCTGGCGTTTGACAGTCTGCCGGCCGTCGGACCGATCGAAATCAAACTCAAGATCGCCGAGAAGCCCTCGGTCGTCGAGTGGGTGCCTGAAGGCGGCGAATTGAAGTGGAGCCATGCCGACGGCGTCCTTTCCGTCACCCTGCCGGCATTGCACGTGCACGGTGCGGTGGTCGTGAAACCCTAGGACTCCCCCCCGACGGCCATCGGCGGTGATAGAATTGTGTGGATAGGAGAATGGGTCGCTGACTCAAAACAGAGGTCGATATGGGCAAGCCGGTTGTGTGTCCGCATTGCGGTAGTTGCTTTCAGGCCCAGCCCGAACCAGGCCACCCCTTCTGTTTGTGCCCGCGCTGCGGCCGGTGGATGTCCGTCAATCTGCGTCTCAGGCCCCGAAAGAAGCCGGGCTCGACCAAGGCAAAATGCCCCTTCTGCGGTGCCCAACTCGCCCTCGGCGGCGACACCTGCCTCAATTGCCAACGACAGGTCTTCACCGGCGAGATGTTGCCGCTCTTCCAGCGCCTCCGACTGGTCCCAACCGGCAAGAAGATGGCCGTCCTGTCCGGCGTCCTGGCGGGTCTCGTCGCCCTGATCGTCCTGGTCAATCTGACGATCGGTTGGATCAGACACCTCCAGCGCCCGTCCCGGCCGGTGACCATGCCGTCGCAAACGGCCGCCGACGAGGCCGCCGCCCGCAAGCTGGTGGACGCCCTGGTCGCCGCGACCGACGACGTCGAGGTCGAACGCCTTGGATCGACGCTGGGCAAATCCGGATCGGTGTCCGTACCATTCATCCTCAAGGCGATGGATCGAGCGGACGTCTCCGATCATGCCCGGCGGGCAATGATTGTCGCCCTGGGCGAAATCAAAGACCCCAAGGCCGGCAACGCGCTGGCCGACGCCTTGACGGAGAGACCCTTCCACGAAACAGCCCTGATCAGCCTCGCCCAGATCGGCGACGCCCGCGCCCTTGAACCCATGTACGCCCTGTACACCTCGAACGTTCGCTATACCATGCTGGCCGACACGATGGCCAATCGGGCCCTGTTGCCCCTTGGCGTCAATGCCGCGTCACTGCAACGCCACTGGTCCGAAGCACTGGCCCGAGTGCGCCGCCCCATGGCCTGCCTGGGACGCACGGCGTTGCCACAGTTGCTGGCCGGCTACTGGTCGGCCCGGCAATGGTTACCCCGCGATCGCGGACAGTATTGGCTCGAACAACTCGACCGCGTTTTGGAACAAATGACGCTTTCGGCCGGTCCCGATGCGGTTCTCGACGACCTTCTGGTCGGCCAGCCCGCCGAAGTCCGTCTCGCCTCGGCCATGCTGTTGCGCAAACGCCGCCCCACCATCGACCAGACCGCCGAACAACGCGCGACGAAACTCGCCGATCTCCTCGTCCACAACGATCTGACCACGCGACGTCGCGCCATATGGGTCCTGTCCTGCCTGACCGGCAAGACCTTCGCCGACTTCTCCTGGGAGCGAGAGCCGATCTGGGTATCGCCCGATGCGCTCAAACAGGCGTGCGAATGGGTCCGGCGCAAGGCCGGCACGTCCATCGAAGCGACCCCCGACCTGCTCGCCCAGACACACCCGCCCGAGCTGCCAAAGCGGTCCGAGTACCACCCGGCTCGCATCGAGGCAAGGCGCCTGACCGCTGGCCTTCTGAACGCCGAGTGGCCCGCCGCCCGCGAGAAGTACCGTGCGCTCCGTGATCTGCCCCCGGACGCCGCCCCCGTCGTCCGAGACCTCCTCAACAGAGACCCCAAGGACTTCGGCATCCCCGCAAGGCTGGTCGTCTTACAGCTTCTGAGTCAGTGGCGCGACGCGGCCGCCACCGAACCGATCGGGCGCCTGGGCGGCCTCAAGGACAATCCGCCGTGGATGCCGGCATGGCTGGCCATCTCGCGAGCCGCTACCTCGCGCAATCCCGCACTCACTCCCTGGCTCGAAGCCGTATATCGGCTCGACCCCATCCTCTCGACACAGGATGATCCACAGAAAGGGCCGACCCTCTCGGACCTCGCGGATCTGCTGGCCCCGATGGGGAAACCGGCTCTGGTCGCCATGCGTCGAAGTGATGCCTTTCGACGCCCCGGCTCGTCGCTGGCAAGACTCTTCACCACAACGGCCGATACCATGTCGACCTACGGATGGCCCGTCTCCGCCTGGCTGGCCGAGCCGATACGGTAGGTGGGAGAAGTGGGGGATGCCCCGAAGATATGAAAGAAGAGGATCGGCGGGTGCGAGTCCCATGCCCCGCACCCGCTCGCTTCGACAGGTTTCATTCGCTATGGCTTGAACGCCGCCTTGATCTCCTTCAGGCCGAGCCCCAAGGTGGCCTTGGCGATGGCGTCGAGATCCTGTTCCGACCCCTGGAGGTGCAACGTCCGATGCACGTGCGTGATCGAGCCATTGACCGGCAGCGCCGCGGCAGGAGAAGACGTCTCAAGCTCGTAGAACGGCCCCAGCGGCTTCTTGCCCGGCTCCGGCGGCCCGTCGTTGTAAGAGTTCACAACGTCACCCGCATAGGGTTCCTTCTGCATTTCCCACATCGAGTTGACGTAATCGGTCACACCCTCGGGCTTCGTGTATCGCACGATCGTCAGTACCTTGTGAATCGGATCGTAACTTCCAAGGACATCCTTTGCTCGCTTCGGCGAAAGCCCGATCTTGCTGCGATACTGGCCGTCGGCCCGGAAGAACAATACGTTGTCCTTGACCACGAGCCGCTCGGCGGGAACCTTGCCGAAATAGGCGTCATTCACCTTTGGTCCCAGTTGGCTGTCCGAACCCGGCCGGAAGGGAATCACAACCGTCGTCTCGGGCGAAGGATTGTAGATCCCCAGGATCCACACCGACAGCAGCCCACCCTCCTTCGTCCAAGCCTTCGAACCGACGTTGGTCATCCGGTTTTCCGATTCATAGGCGACCATCTTTACGGTTTTCGGAACCTCGACACCCAGGACTTTGGCCGCCCGATCGCCCGGCAACAACCGGACGGTGCGATCGATCTGCACGTTGAACTCGGTTCCGGAGAAATTGGCCAGCTTCGTCGTCTTCCGGAAGACCGCCTCTTCAGTGGTCTTGGAAACCAGATCGTACGACTCGGTATCGATCACGGCCGGCGTCTGCCAGGCCTTCAGATCGAAGGTATCACCCTTCTTGAAGAAGATTGCGAACTGACCGCCTTCAGGACCCATCCAGAACCGGTCTTCACCGCCGAAAGAATTGATGTGCGGCAGAATCTTACCCGACGAGATCAGCTCGCGATTGATCCAGCCGAAGCTCATCCCATCGGCGCCGTCGGCGCTACTGGTCATCACCCGTCCCTGATAGGCCGGCGCTACGGCCAGTTGGGCCTTGCCCGTCGCATCATTCAGGACCACGACGTCCGTGTGCTTCTTGAGAAACGACAGGTCGTCACCGAATGTCACCGCCTTGCCGGCGGTACTGCACGCGCTCAAGACCAGAGACAGCGGAACCATCAACAACACCAATGCTGTAAGTTCTCTCATTGCTCATTCTCCTTGTGCCATGTTTCCGACGTGTGGCGCAGCATTATACCAGAAGCGGCGCCAAGGCAAGGACATCTGCAACACACAGACAACCACTCTGAACAAACCAGGAGGCAAACACATGAAGGTACTGGCCGTTGGTGCTCATCCGGACGACATCGAATTCCTCTGCGCGGGGACACTGGCCAAGTACAAACGTGCGGGCCACGAGGTGGCGATTGCCATCGCCACGAACGGCGAGGTGGGCTCGTCCACCCACACGAAAGAACAGATCGCCGCCATCCGCAAGGCGGAGGCCAAGGCTTCGGCCGACATCATCGGCGCGGAGTTCTTCTGGCTCGGGTATCCCGACGAATTCCTCTTCAATGATGCCGCGACACGGCTGAAATTCATCGACACGGTGCGACAGGCCCGGCCGGACTTGATCCTCTGCCCGGATCCGGATTCCGACTACCATCCCGATCACACCACGACCGGCAGGATCATCTGGGACATCCATGTGATGGGCGTCGTGCCCAACATCGTGACCGAGCATCCCCCCTGCAAGAGGATCCCCGAGATCATCTACATGGACACCGTCGGCGGGGTGAACTCGATCCCCAACCGGTATGTGGATATCACACAGGAGATCAAGACCAAGCGAAGAATGCTCGCCTGCCACAAGAGCCAGGATCAGTGGATGATCGACATGTACGGCGTCACGTGCATCGAGATGATGGACACCTTTGCCCGAACACGCGGTTTTCAGTGCGGATGCCGGTTCGGCGAGGGATTCCGCGTCCCACCGATGTGGCCCAAGAGTGTGGACCCCGACGGACTCCTGTGAGTGCCTCTCAGGAAGGAAGGACCGTGAGAAGCAGACTGCTGCATGGCGGTGCCGTCGTGTCCGGGCTGTTGGCGCTGACTCTGGGCGGGCGGGGTTCGGCCGGCGCCGAAGAGGCGAGTCGTCGGATATCCGTCAACCCGGAGACTCCGATATACATGCCGGGCACGAGTCGTGTCCACGACACCGTGCTTCGTGAGCTGGCACGGGTACTGGGAGAGATCAGGACTGATTCGCTCCGCGTTATCCGTGCGGATGCCCCTGTTTCCAGCAGCCTGTTTGTCGGTCAGTTGGGCGAGTCGAAGGGGGTGCAGGCGCTCGCACGGCAGGGTGCCATCAATCTGCACAACGTGCCTCCAGACAAGGACGCCTACGAGATCCTCGTGCACGATGGGACCCTCTTTCTGGTTGGCAACACGCCTCGGGGCATGTTGCACGCCGTCTTCAAGCTGCAAGAGCTGTTGCTCAGCAGCACTCCGATCGACGCGCAGACCCACCTCCAGGGGACGTTTCAATTCAGGGAGCGATACTTCCACCAGCGTTTCGACGAATGGCCCGGTGAACCGGCCGACATCCGCTACATCAGTCATCTGGGAGCAAGCCACTGCCTGCTGACACACGATTGGCAAGGAAACCGCCGACACCTGCAAGGGTATGTGATCAGTCCGATGTTTCCTGACGCGGTGGATGAGGCGGAAGTGAAGACCGGTCACCGCGATCTGCGTATGCTCATCAACGCATGCCTGGACTACGCCCTTGAGCCCTGCCTGTGGATGACCGAGCTACCCTGTCAGGGTGGACCGTGGGTGCCCGAGTCAACCCGCCAGAGGTTCCTGAGGCGTTTTCCCGAAGAGATGCTCAGCGACAGTGGCACATACCAGGGCAAAGTCCTGTGTTTCGGTCACAACCGGGTGCGCGATTTCTACCGGGATCTGCTGGTCCGATTCTTCGCGGATTTCCCAGAGGTGTCCACCTTCTTTCTGTTCGGGCTCGATGCCGACGGAGAGTTCTGCGATCCGCAGACGTGTACACGATGCAGAGGCCTGGGCAAGATCGATCAGCGCGACCGACTGATCCGGTTCCTCATCGAGGAGGGGCAGAAGGTCCGTCCCAGGCTAAGGGTTCTCACCACGGGCTGGGGATGGTCCGGCAATACGGAGGCATTCCTGTCGCACCAACGGGAACTTCCGTCCTCCAGCGGACTGTATCTTGCGGCGGAGACGGACGGCTGGCAGCCGGAGAGACAACTCCACGACCTGCTTCGAGCCGCCCGGGGACTCTGCCGCCAGCGAGGTCAGACCTTCGTCGGCTACGACGATCTCCACTGGGGCGACGACACCGTCCACCAACTGAACGACATTCAGGACTATCCGTTGAGCATCGGGGCCAAACTCCGCCGCTGGCACGAACTTCAAGTCGACGGGGTCTTCGATCACTGGGGCGGCTTCAACAGGGACATCTCCTGTAACTCGGTGGCCTGCCGCGAATTCTTCCTGAACCCCCTGGCGGATCCGGCGGCCGTCTGCCGGAACATCGCGGCACGGCAGTTCGGAGACAAGGCGGGCCCGCTGGTCCTGAAGGCATGGCAGGCACTCGATCGTGCCCATGCCGCCCTTTCCTATGCCTGCACCTTCCCGCCGGCTCAGTGGCCAGGGTGGTACCAGGGGCGCAACTACACACCGACGCCGGAGGCCTTCTCCAAACAGGGTGTGCAAGGCGGTGAGCCACCACGGCGTGCTGGAGCGATAACATACAACTCGCCCGACCTATCCTCCCGGCTTCAGAGCGTTGGGGACGCCTGGCGTCTGGCTTGTCCTCACTACGTCGAGGCGTCCGAGCGGCTGCGCGAGGCCGCTGAATGGGCCGATGATACTCCGGTATTCTACGCCTTCTGGTGGTCCGGCAAGGGCAAGACCCCCTCACGGCGCGAACACCTCCGACGGGAGCGGATCTACGTTGACTCGATGCACGTCGTGGGTCGGGAGATCGGCATCCACTTCAGTCTCAACGCCCTCTACGAACGCGTGCGTCATGACGCAGCCGCCTACCGGCAACAGGCGAAGGATCTACTTCTTGAGGATGTCCGGGCGTGCCGTGATGCCGCCGACTACCTCGAACGACTCAAGGCGCAGGGCGACGACAGACAGCTCGACCGCGACTGGGTCCGGCGGTACCGTGGCAAAGCGGATGGCATCGAAGCCTGGCTGAAGTAGTGGAAGTCAGGTCGATTCATGGCGTGTGACCGGAGAGTGAGTTCACGTCCGTGCCGAGGATCATTCGGATGTCAGCAGAAAGACTCCCACCGCATGGGGCTCGACGCGGCCGCGAACGACGGCGAAGTCACCCTCCCGGCGGACATCGGCAGGCCGATCGTTCCAGAGATCACGAACGCGCCAGCCCGAGGGCAGAGGCGTTCGGATGAGATCGCCGGACACATCGCTGAACCGAGCGTTGTAAAGGGTGATGATCGTTCGCTTCGGACTGCTGAATCGGTTGGCATAAACGTCTGTCCGCAGCGTCGGGGTCAGCGGCTCACAATCCGCCGAGTGGAAGACATCGGAATAGGCACGAAGGATTCGATGGGCCTGCGTCGCAGCTCTTCGCGCCTCGGGAGAGTACCACGATTCGCTCCGCCCCTTCAGCCACAATGCCGCGCCGGCAAAGACGGAGGCGTGTATGTCCTCCGGACCGGACGGAATCGGCCGGATCCCATGCGCCACCATCTCCATGCAGGTGGTCTCGGGAAACACGAACCGAGGTAGCGGCAGTTTCGTTGCGTGCTGAGGAGTGCCCGACATGGACATGCCCAGGTCGAACGCAGCATCAACCAGGGGTATCTGGAGGTCGACGGGCACAAATTCGACGTAGATGGCGACGTGTGGGGAACGCGCATCCAGTGCCTTGCGAACCGCCACCACCATCGAGTGCTCCTCGACCAGCGGATTGGACGGAATGGGGTGACCGTGGTCGCCGCACCAACATACCTTGCCCGAACCCGTAAGCCCGAACTCATCGATGTAGACGGCGTCGGCATGGGTCTCGTAGGCGACATCAGCAATGGCCTTGGACAGTTCGTCTCGCCATGGGGCCACGCCGGGGCAGACGAAGAACTCCTTGTCGCTCCTGGGCCACCACAGTGCTTTGCCGTCCCGGCCGACCATCTGCCACGCCGGAAGAGCCTTTTGGCCAAGGGCCGTCCGACGATCGACCAGATAGCCTTCGAAGTAGAGGCCGACTTGCACATGCCGTTGATGGGCGACGTCGATGGCTCGGCACAGTTCCGGCAGCCCCCCGAGGTCGTTTGTTCGATACTCCCCGACGCGCCCAACGCGTTCGTTGTAAGCCCATCCGGAAATGTCGATCATGTCGATGCCGCCAAAGCCACGCCTGGACTCCGCGATCAGCGTCTCAAACCGATACTGTCGGGAGCGGACATCGAAGAGGTATCCGGTTCCTCCCAGCGGATAGTCGCGCCGACAGTAGACCGCATTCTGGAGGCGGCCGGCACTCGGCCTGGCCGCAACGCTTCGAACCCACTGCCGATACGCCGCATAGGATCCGTGCCAGTCTCCGATATGGGGAACCAGCACGGCCGTTGGAAGCGTCACGCGACCTTTGGCGGAGAGGGTGATGGGGTCGTAGCGAACCGACATGTCCGTGCCGCCCTGATCCTGCTTGAAGCGAAATGTCTTCGGCCGGAGGCCCACATCTGCCATGTACACGCCGAAGCCGCCGCCAGCGCGACGTGCAAAGACGTCCATGAGTTGGAGTGGAAAAGTGCCACTGTAGGGCAGCTCGACCGTGGTGGGCTGATGGTCCAGAACCATATTTCGAGTGCCCAGCAAGTACCATGCGTCGTCCATGGAGGGAGCGATACGGCAGCGAGTGATGCGGGGATACTCGACGGCAACCTGCCAGGGAACCGCCACGTCTTTGGCCAGCGTGGGTGTCAAGCGGATTTCGCCGCGGTCGGCGATCTCGAGCCGTGCTGTGACTCCTCGCCCGGCCGCACCGTCGCCTACGGAATACTCCAGCGCGAGATCGAGAGCGTCTGCCATCCTGTTCGCTTTGAAATCGCGCAGTGCCATTGTCTCGGGACGTCCGCCAGTGTCGACGCATTGCAGCCAAGATCCGCCGGACGGCCCGCCGATGACCTCACGATCGAGAGGCGCCCATCGCAGCGAACTGACGGCCAGCCCGGCACCGATATCGGCCGACAGTCTCATCCAACCGTTCTCGACGGTCAGGCGGTCGCCGACACGCTCGTATCGCGTGGGCACCGTCTTGGGGGTGACCGGTGGCGTCGGCACGACAGCCTCCTCCCGATCATGAGCCGGCGCGAAGGCAGGTTGGGTCGAGCGGTTCACGCTGGCCGCCAGGAGAAAGACTTGCCCGTGAGTCATCCGGTCGTCGATGCGAATTCGGATCAACCGCTTGCCCGGATCGAGCGGCACGACATAGGGCTCCGGAAGCCGCCCGACACACCAGGATCGCTGCGAAACGGACCAGGGAAAGTGGCTTCGGCACGTGCCGTCCTGATACTCCAGATGCACGACGAGTTCGTGTGGCGAACGAATCGGCCCTCGTGCGGGAGGCGTCCCCCCATACCATGCTCGATCGCTGCCGAACGTCCGGGCGGCCAGCAACAAGGCCAACTCATGGCCGGAGGCATCGGCGGCGATCTGGATCGCCTCCGTCTGGGATACGCTCGTCGCCACCGCCGCCCGATGGGGACCGGCGAACTGAAATGGGATACCCTTTCGCACGACGAGTTTGTCGGCCGGCCACCGAACCGACACACCAAGCGCCCGACCCAGCCATTCCGTAGAGACAGCCTTGTCTCCCCCGAGGCAGAGAGGTACCCAATCCCCTACAACGTCGGGACCGCCCCGATCCTCAGCCTCGAAAGACACGTTTGCAGAAGCGGAGCCGGTCACGCGTCCTGCCGGACCGGAGGGATCCGTTGCCCAGAAGGCCAGACGGTGAAGGATGATCTTCCTCGAACCGTTTCCACTGGAAAGCAGCACCGTGATTTCGGCAACGCGGTCCGATCTGAATGTCGCACGAGAATCGACGATGAGCCGATGTCGACCCTGCGACGATGCCCCGAACGCTGCCCTGGCCCCACTGGCCAGGGGATTCTCCGGGTTCAGGGCGCCGGGCGTCACGGGTCCTGTGGATCCATCGCTCAGAAGGAAGACGAAGCTGTTGGGGTCGGTCGGCTCGCTCACGATCTCATAATCGGCTTCCAGGAAGGGAAAGCTGCTGATCCAGACGGGGCACGCGGTGCGTGTCCAGGCCATGGCTCGCCCATGGGACCGAACCTCGAAGATTCCGCCTTGCGAGCCGAACGAGCTGGAAGCACAATCATCCGGCTTGCCGACCTGCCAGGGTTCGGGATGCCACCCGGCATCGGTTTGAAACGAATCGCACCAGCCCTGCTCGACAATCGACCGAGCTTGCATATCGCCGCCGACCGGCGATTCGGCGGCGAGCATCAGACCGGTGGTCACCAGCAATGTCATGAACATGAACGAATCTCCCGTGGGCATTCGCACCCAGGATACGCGGTGGTTGTCTGCGCCCCGATTGCAGAACTGTCTGGCCGGACAGAGCCTAACGGCACAGGGCGGGGCGCCGCAATTCCGGCACAGTGGAGGAAGTCGCGATCTGTGCACCTCCACGGCCATCATTGCGAAGGGCACCTCCGGTCATCTATCATTCAGAGTGGTCTCGGGGTGATCGAGACAGGATGGAGCCGACGATGTTTCAGCGACATGCTATCAACGGTTGGGTTTTCACACTGCTGCTGACGGCCGCAGCCTCGGCCCAGGTTTCTCAGCCTGCCGACGGGCGCGGGCGGGGCTTGCCTGGCAGCCACCCTTCGATGGGGCCGCAGGCGAAGGCGGAGGCGGCATCCCAGCCCACGGCCACCGAAGGCATCATCGAAAAGCCGTCGGTGACCGCACAGCAGATCACCCTCGGCGGAGCCCCGCTGAGGTATCGGGCGACGGCGGCCACGATGGCGATGAAGGACGAGACGGGAAAGCTGAAGGCGACGGTCTTCTTCATCGCGTATGAGAAGACGCGCCCAGCCGGTGCCGATCCGACGCGACGCCCTCTGACGTTTGTCTTCAACGGTGGGCCCGGCGCGGCCGCCGTATGGCTTCACCTGGGCACGGCCGGACCGAAGCGAATCGAGATGGGCACGGACGACATCCCCGCCGGACCGCCGTACCGGCTGATCGACAATACCGACACGTGGCTCGATGTGACCGACCTGGTGTTTATCGACCCGGTGGGTACGGGTTTCAGCCGGCCTGCCCCCGGCGAGAAGGGCCAGGAATTCTACGGCGTCAAGGAGGACGCGCAGTGGGTGGCGGAGTTCATCCGTCTGTATCTGACCCAATACGAGCGATGGACATCGCCCTTGTTCCTGGCGGGTGAGAGCTATGGGACGACGCGTGCCGCAGCCCTGTCCGGATATCTGTTGGATCGATACGGCATTGCCCTCAATGGAATCGTGCTGATTTCCTGCGTGCTGGACTTCCAGACGCTTCAGCACGGAGACAGCCGCGACCTGCCATTTCCCCTGTATCTGCCTACCTACACCGCCCTAGCATGGTACCACAAGCGGCTTTCCCCCGAAGCTCAGAAGATCGCCCTACCCACCCTCCTTCAGGAGGTCCAGCAATGGGCCACCGATACGTACACCGTTGCACTGGCCAAAGGAGATCGGCTTGCCCACGATCAGAGGCAACTCGTAGTCAAGAGACTGGCACGCTACACATCGCTGACGCCGGACTTCGTGGAGAAGAGTAACCTGCGAATCACTCCCTGGGCCTTCCGGAAGCAGCTTCTGGCCGATCAGCGACGCATTATCGGCCGATTCGACGGCCGGATCACGGGGGTCGATTCCGACCCGAGCGCTGACTCACCGGATTTCGATCCGAGCCTGTCGAGATACCTGCCGGCCTACAGCAGCACCTTCAACGATTATGTCCGACGCATACTCAAGTATCGAAACGATCTGGCGTATGAAGTCCTGACCGACAAGGTCCGCCCATGGAACTACGGGCCCAGCGGCGGCGGCGGTCTTTCGGTGATGGACAGCCTTCGGTCGGCCATGGTCAAGATGCCGAACTTGAAGGTGATGTTCGCCAGCGGCTACCACGACTTGGCCACGCCCCGCTTTTCCACGGACTACACGATCGATCACCTCGGCCTGCCGCCGGTATTGCGGGAGAACGTTACGCACCAGTACTACACGGGCGGGCATATGATGTATCATCACCGACCGTCGCTGTCGAAGCTGAAGGCGGATGTGGCCGCCCTGATCCGTTCGGCATTGCCTGCGGACTGCCGGCCGCAATGACGTGAGAACGGCGATCTCGTTCTGTCCTCACTTCTCCAGGTTCCACCCGTCCAGCGTGACCACCGGAGGCTGCGCGTCCAGGTCCTCGGCCCGGAATGATGCGGAGAGGGTCTTGGCCTGGCCGGGCAGCAGACTGACACAATTCTCATTCCAGAAGGTGGGTGCGATCTCAGCCCCTCCCACGCTCTTTCTCACAGCCGCCCGGATGAAGAAGGCCAGGTGCGGAGAAGGATTCCTGAGCGTCACCTGAACCGAACCGGGGCTATCGATCGACGTCGCGACTTCCAGTTTGACGCGCGGCAGCTTGTTCAGGTCCTTGAAATCGGCCGTGGACCGAGGCTTGTGGAAGAAGAGCTCCAGGTTGGGCAGGTCCGGAACCGTGGAGAGCCAGTAGAAGTTGTCGGAGACGATCTTTCCCTGCGGGTTCTCCAGCTTGAGACTTAGGAAATGTGTCCGGGTCAGATCCTTTAGCGGTTCGATAGGAAACACCTTTGCGCTACGATTCGCCTGGACAATCAGCGTCTCGCTCTTGAGGAAACGTTCGGAAAGGTTGAAGTCGAGCAATCGTGCCGTGACCTTCAGACCACCCTCGTCCCGGAGTGTATTGTTGACCACGCAAACCGAGCGATCGTCGTAGCTGTATTGCACGTGGAGGGATTCGCAGGCCTTCTGGGCGCCGTAGTAGGCACCTGTGGCAACCAAGTACCAGTCGATGTACTGCCAGGTGGGTGAGGCCGGCCAGGCCGCGTCATATTTCCACGTGGTGATGCCGGTGGCCGAATACTTGTTGCGGCCGTAGGCCTCGAACATGCCGCGGGCACACTCGTAGTTCAACGTGAAGCCTTTCCGGCAGAACTCGTCGATGTCTGCGGGCTTGCCGTAGCGATCGTTCATGGCCGTCAACACGGCGTCGAAGTAACTTCCGCCCTGCGTGACGGTGTGCAGGGACCAGGCGGGGCTCCACGGCGGCCAGAGGGCATTCTCAGGCAGGAAGCGTCGCATGCTCTCGGCGCACGCGAATATCCCACCGATGCCTCCCGACTGGGCGAACCCCCATGCACCGGTGTCCTTCGAGATGTAGTAGTGATTCGGCGGGGCATAGGTCCACACCTGAAGGCTGCCGGTTCGCGTGCCGCCGGTCTGAAAACGCTCTTCGAGTTCGAACGCGCCGGAATGCGGCTGGTAAGTTCGCTCCGGTGTGTATTCCGCGATCAGATCCCGATAGGCCTTGTCGAGCGTCTTGGTGGGGAACGTTTCGTCGTGGCCGAGGAAATGGACGAGGCTGGGATGGTTTCGGATCCGCAGAAGGGTGTCCTCCGTGCAGGCGATCGCCAGCGCCTCATCCGGGATGCTCCGGCCGAAAATCTGCTGGGTGACCATAACACCATACTTATCGCACAGGTCATAGAACTCGTCCGTCTCACGAATAGAGAACCCTTCGGACCGAAGCATGTTCAGGTGCGCCTCTTTGGCGTATCGAATCAGTGCGTCGTAACGCCCGTGAGAGAATCGCAGCAACATATCGGAGGTCATCCAGGCGCCGCCGCGAATGAGGACGTCCTTTCCGTTGACCTTGTAGGCGCGCCACCCCTCCTTGTTGACCCAGGTGGTTGCATCTCGGATTCCGAAGCCAGTCCGCACGGCGTCGGAGACATGTCCGTCCACGGAGAACTGAAGGTCCAACTCGTATAGTTCCGGGGCGCCGTACCCGTTGGGCCACCACAGGCGCGGGTTCGACAGATTCAGTTGGCCGCACGTGTCCGGTGTGAAGAGGACGGTCTTGGTCTCTCTCGGTGCCAGGGACACCTCCTGCGAGACCTTCACCGATTCGATCGTTGCGGTCAGTGTGCCGGACACCGGCTGCGAGGTCTTGTTGACCAGTGTGGCAGACACGGTGAGGTGGGCCGCGTTCAACGAAGGTAGATCGAGCTTTGAGGAGACATAGGGGTGCCGCAACGCCACAGATCCGGTGGCCGTGATGTACACGTCGCGCCAGACGCCTGTGTTGAGGTCTGGGGGTTGAGGATTGTGGTCGTCCCAACCGGTCGTGGCCTCGATCTGTTTCGTGCGGTAGTTCCTGTCTTCGATGTGGCCCGGTCCGGTGACTTCCAGCGCAAGGCAGTTGGTTCCCTCGAATCGAACCGAGTCATTGATGTCGAACTCGAATCGCCGGAACATGCCGATCACGGCCTTGCTGTCGGCAATTCGTTTCCCGTTGAGCCACACGTTCGCCTGGTAATTGATACCGTCCAGATGAAGCACAAGGTTCTTGCCCTTGAAGCCGGCGGGAAGATCGAACTCGATGCGGTACCACCATGAGGGATAGAACGGGCTGTCCTTGCGCATCGCCAGCCACAGGCCCTCACGATAGCCGGGGGTGCGTCGGATGTTGTCACCAAAGAATGGATCGGGATACGTCTTGTCGGCCACCAGTGCGGCCAGCAGGGTTGCAGGGACTGTCGTGCGATGCCAGCCCTCCGGTTTGAAGCCTGCGGTGGAGATCGCATCGGGTTGAGCGGAGATCTGGGCAGCACTTTGAAGACTCCAGTTCTCCCTGAGAAGCAGCTTCTGATCCGGCTGAACGGCGGACGCGGCCTTCGCGGCAAGCAACGCCGCAACGAGTTGCAGAGTGGGACAAGGCTTCATTGTCGGACTCCTTCTCGCACGTGTGTTCGGGAGATGTCGCGGTCACCAGCCAAGACAACGGACGACTTCTCGGACCCGATCGCGCGACATGATTCTAGTGAGGCTGATCTGCGAGACAAGGCGATTCGAGGAGATCGTACAAGTTTGCACAACAAGTACACTGCCCGGGACATGGCACACAACGTGATAGCGACATCGTCGCGTGGGTGTCGGCTCAGGTGTGCTGCCCTGTTGACGCTGAAGGACGATCCCGATAGAAGCCTCATGGGGGCTTGGCGATGGGAGGCAACCACGATGCGCTCGGCACACCCGGTCTCGGCGACGATGTTCTCTCTGCTGCTTGCAATCGCTCTTGGCGGTTCGACGTGGGCTCAGATCGACGTCGGACTGGTCGCCTATTACCCCTTGCACGAGGGATCGGGCGCCGTAGCTGTCGACAAGAGCGGCCACGGCAACAACGGCCGGATCCTCGGCGGGGCGAAGTGGACCGACGGCTCTGGCGGCCAGACGCTGGAGTTCAACGGACAAGATACATACATAGACTGCAGCGCCGACAAGACACTCGATATCAGTTCACGCGGCACCATCGAATTCTGGTGCAACCCCAGGACGGTTCAAGGCGGCTTGGTGGGTTGGAATACCGGCAGTGGCTGGGAGGACGAGCGGCTTGCCATCGCTGTCAACACGTACTCTGGCGGGTTGAAGACCCTCACCTGCATCGCCAACGGTAAGATGAGTGCGAACTTCAACGACCTCGGAATCCTCAAGCCCGGCGAATGGAAGCATCTGGCCGTTGCTTTCGACGGCAGAACGGTGTTCATGTATCGTGACGGTCTTCTGGCCGGCACAGATGACCAGAGCATCAGACCCCTGATCGCCGGCGTGCCGCTGTGGATCGGTCGATGCCGGGGACTGGGCAAGGAATGTTTTCACGGTCTGATCGACGAGGTTCGGATCTACAACCGAACGCTGTCACCCGAGGAGATCCTTGTGTCGTTCAAGCGGCAGGCCGAATGCCGTGGCAAGGATACGAGCTACTTCCGCAAGGTGAATGTCGCAGCGCACGTGTATCCGGTACCTGGGAAGATCGCGATCTCGCTCGATGCACGGGCGATGAAACCGCTGCCTGAGGGCGCGAAGCTTCGCACACGGTTGTGTCTGTCGGACTCCGATCAGCCCATGTGCGCACAGGACGGCCTGCCGATACCGGCGGCCGGTACGGCGGATGTCCTTTTCGATCTCCAAGGCAAACCCGTCGGACAACTCGTCGTGGCTTCTGATGTGGTTGGTCCGGACGGAAGCCGGATCGGCGAGGAGTCCTCGACTCCCGTCGCCTGGTCCGGACAGCCAGAGGTCTTCAAGAACATCAGAATCCTCAATAACTTCGTGTGGGAACTGCTCAACGTACAGGGCGATGCCGGTTCGGGTGTAGCGGGCAGGCACACCTTCATCTTGCCATACGACCGATGGGTTTTCATCCGCACGACGGCGGACACAGCCGAAGGCGGCAGGCTCTGGATATCCGTCGATTCGGAGGCCAGGGATACTGCCGCCGTCACGCACGTGCCGGGGAAGCCGTCCACACTGGAGGCCATGCGATTCCTGACCGCCGGGCAGCACACCGTTCATATCGCCGCAGAGGGCAATGCCAGGCTCAAGCAACTCGTCGTTCGTGCCATCCCGATCCTCCAGCACGCCTTCTACGGCGCCAACCCGCACGTCCATCCCTATGGCCCCTACGACTGGCAGTTTCTGGCCAAAGACGTTCTGCCGAACATCAACACGATGATCAGCAGCAGCTCGGCCGAACCACCTGAACTGAAAGAGTGGAAGATGATGGGCCGAAGCTGGATTGGCATCATCAACGTCCCACAGACCAAGGCAACGGGCGATGCCGCCGTGGATGAGATCTACAAGCACTGGTGTACGAGCGCCGGCCTGACCAGCCCGTTGATGGACGGAATCATCGTCGATGAGTTCGGCGGCGGTGATGAACCGATCTACGATGTCTATCGAAAGGCCGTCGAGCGCGTCTACGCCAACCCGCGATTCAAGGGCAAGGCTTTCCTGCCGTACGGAGGCATCTTCCACCACAAGGATCGCAGCGCCGAGTTCGCCCGGGTCGCCATCGACGGCGGCGGCCATATCGCATGGGAGCAGTACCTGATCGAGCAACCCGACGCCGCTACGGCGGCCGCCTTCATCAAACGCAGCATGGCCGACGAGATGCCCCGCTGGGAGGAACGGTTCCCTGAAGCGGCCCGGCGGATAGTCCTTGTGTTGGGATATATGTCGCAACCGACCGAAAGCCTCAACGTCAATCCGAGCACCGATTTTCGCGTCTACATGGACATGCAGTTCCGATTGCTGGCGACGCACCCGGCGTTCTTCGGCCTGGCCGGCCTTCAGGAGTACCACTCGTCCTACTGTGACGAGGAGAACGTGCGCCTGGCCGGGCGTCTCTACCGGCACTACGCCATCGAGGGAAAGACCGAGCCGCTGATCACGGACCCGTACGAGCTGACGCACATCCGAAACCCCGATTTCGCAGACGGAACAAGCGGATGGACCCTGTCTTCTGCGGAGCAGGGCTCTATCAAGACCGGTCGCTCCGACGGCTATAGTTGGCTTCAGGGCCGCTACCCTCGCACGGACATGGGCGACACGTTCCTGTTGACCCGGCGCAGCGCGGCCAAGCCGAACGTGTTCAGCCAGGAGATTCGAAAGCTCGAACCCGGTCGCCTGTACTCGATGAAGATGATCACCGGCAACTACCAGGACCTCTTGAAGGAGAAGTCCAGCAAGATCCAGCACGCGGTAACACTCAAGCTAGAGGGGGTCAACATCCTGCCGGGGGCGAAGAAGTCGTTCCAGTTCGCCTTTCCCAATAACTATGGGCACACCCTGGGCAAGTTCAATGTCGATTACACCTACTGGATGAACTACCACTGGCGAGTCTTCCGGGCGAAAGGCACAGCGGCAAAGCTCGTCGTCTCGGATTGGGCGAGTGACTCAGAACCCGGCGGTCCGATCGGCCAGGAGCTGATGTACAACTTCATCGAGGTCCAGCCGTACATCGGCGACTAGACCTTCATGAACGTCATTCTTGAGAAGGCGAGGTCTTCGTCGCCTGCGACGCCGGTGGATTCTGCACGGGGACCGCCCTCTTGCCCAGCAGCCGAGCCAAGTCGTCGAGGAACGAGTAGACCACAGGGACAGCTATAAGCGTGAGCAAGAGTGAGAGGGTTTGCCCGCCAACGGCCAGTACAGCGATCGACCGCCGCTCCTCCGCACCCGGTCCCGACCCCACCAGAAGCGGCAACATGCCCGCCACGAAGGCAATCGTCGTCATCAGGATAGGTCGCAGTCGGTCGCGGTTGCCCTGGAGGATGGCCGAAAGCCGATCCATCCCCTGGGCGCGAAGCTGGTTGGTGTGGTCCACCTGCAGGATCGCTGCCTTCTTGACGACGCCAAACAGCACCAGAATACCCAGAGCGGAGTAAAGGTTCAGCGTCTCTCGCCCCAGCCACAAGCTCACCAGAGCGAACGGCACGGCCAGTGGCAATGAAGTCAGAATCGTGATCGGATGCGTCAGGTGCTCGAATTGTGCTGCCAACAGCAGGTACATGAAGATGAACGCCAGCACGAAGGTCCATCGAAAATCACGGATGGTCCGCTCCAATTCGCGTCCCTGGCCCATGACCCGCGTGCTGAAGCCGGGCGGCAGGCCGATCTCGTTGGCCGCATCCTGCACGGCCTGAATCCGGTCGGCCATCGCGTAACCCTGGTCGCCCGGAACAACGTTCGCCCGCAACGCGGCCATCCGCTGCCGGTCGAGACGATCGATCCGCGGCGGGGCCTTGCCGAAGCGAAAACTCACCAGGTTGTCCAATCGTGCCTGGGCTGCTAATGAGTTGCCCGTTTTGGAACCGAGTGTCGGACTGCCCCGAAAGTCGACCTCAGCGGAGTTGCGGGCGGGCACGTGGAGCTGTCCGATCGCCTCCCGGTCGCCCCGATCGATCCCCACCAGTCGCAGTTCCACATCGTACACCTCGTCCAGTTGCCGATCGTGGTAGCGTGACACGCGGTCGTCCCCTCCGACCGCAATTCGCAGGGTCTCCGCGATGTCCTGAACGTCAACCCCCAGCGTTGCCGCACGTTCGCGGTCGATATCCACGAGCAGCTCCGGCTTGTCCAGCCGCAACGTGTTGTAGACATCGGCCACACCCGGAATGGTCTGCATCTTCCGGCGAAGCGCGTCGCTGAACTCGGCTAGACGATCCATGTCCGGACCCATGACCGAAAAATCGATGTCCACCGGCGCACCTTGCGACAGCGAGGTCAGGTTACGTACGGACACCTCCAGGTCGGAGAACTTGCGCAACCGCTTGCGGATATCCAGCATCTTCTCCCGTTGGCTGTAGTTGCCTCGAAAGGCGCCCCAGGGATGACCGGCCAACGTCTCGTTCCAAAGGCGTCCCAAAGAAAAGACACGGCCTTCGATGTCCTCCAGACGCACGTAGATCGTGCCCGAATTGGCCCGTGGCAACCCCCCGGCACCGACCGTTGTCAGGAGATGCTGGACACCCCGCACCTTGCGGATCTCCGACTCAAGGGCCAGAAGTACGGTATCCATCGATTTGACGGTGGCACCTTCCGGACCCGTGATTCGGATCTCGAATTCCGACTCGTCGACGTTGCTGGGAATGTAGTCCTGCTTGACCGATTTATAGAGCGGAACGATGCTCCAGATCGTCAACCCACAGATCACCAGAACCCCCCAGCGAAACCGCATGGACCAGCGAAGTATGAACATGTAGCTCGCTTCAATCCAGTGGTAGAACCCCCGCCGCGAAGCCGGCGCACCAGCTCCCGCCGAAATCGGGCGCAACATCCGCGAGCACATCATCGGTGTCAGCGAGAAACTCACCAGCAGCGAAACCAGAATGGCCACCACCGCCGTCAGGCCGAACTGAAAGAGCATTCGCCCCGCGATACTGGAGAGGAACGACACCGGCAGGAACACGATCACCAGTGAGAGCGTGGTCACCATGACGGCCAAGCCAATCTCGCGGGTGCCGGCGGCGGCCGCCTGCATCGGCGTCATCCCCTTTTCTTCGATGCAGCGAAACACGTTCTCCAGAACCACGATGGCGTCATCGATCACCACACCCACCATCAGCACGAGGGCCAACATCGTGGCATTATTCAGCGTGAAGTTCATTGCCTTCATCATCGTGAAGGCGGAGATGATCGACGTCGGAATGGCCACCGCGGCGATGATCGTCGATCGCCACGACCGCATGAACACCAACACAACCACCGTAGCCAGAATGCTGCCGACGATCAGGTGTTTCTGAACTTCGTGCATGGCGGCAAAGATGTAGCGCGACTGGTCCTGGATGACGTCGATCGACACGTCGCGAGGAAGCAGTTTCCTGCTTCTCTCCAATCGCTGCTTGACACCGCGAATCACCTCGACGGTGTTCTCGCCCGACTGACGCTGCACACCGAGTACGACGGAAGGCGTGCCGTCGAAGCGCGCGCTGGATCGGACTTCCTTGGTGCTGTCGACCACCTCCGCGACATCGCGGAGACGAATCGACACACCATTGACAGTGGACACGACCATATCGAGAAAGTCGCGGGGCGTTGGAAAACGGCCGAGGGTGCGCAGCCCCAGCTCACGGAAACCGGCGTCCACACGCCCGCCGGGCACATTGGCGTTCTGGCGTTCCAGGGCTTGACGCACATGGACGATGGACAGATTGTAGGCCGCCAACCGGTTGGCCTCGACCTTGACTTGAACGGCACGGGGCGCCGCGCCACTGATCCAGACTTCGCCCACGCCCGGCGCCGATTCGATGATCTTCTTGACGTAGAGATCCGCCAGCGTGTACAGCTCCCTCGAATCGCGCGGTCCGGAAAGCGCCAGCGTCAGAACCGGCGAGGATTCTGTGTCCCGCTTACGAATGACGGGTGGATCGCTGTCCTCCGGAAGACGATTCACAACCGCACTCACCGCATCACGTACATCCTGCAATGCGGCGTCAATCTCGCGATTGACATTGAACGTGATCAGCAGCAGCGAACTGCCTTCGGAGGAAATCGAGCGAAGCTCGTCGATCCCTGCCACCGTGGCCACAGAGTCTTCCAGAATCTGGCTGATCTCCGTCTCAATCTCTTCCGGTGCCGCCCCACGATAGCTCGTGGACACCAGGACCATTGGCAGGTCCATCTTGGGAAAGCGATCCACACCCAGTTGCAGATAGGAAGCGATGCCGGCAACCACGAGGGCCAGTATCATCATCGCAGCAAGAACGGGTCGTCGAATACAGAGCTCAGCAAGCAACTGCAAGGCAGGAGACTCCCCTCTGAATTACCTCGTGGTGATCACTCAACGCTCCAACCACCCCATGAATCCCACGCCGCAACGGATCGCCGGCCGGCCGAAGACAGACCCGCGATTCCGGCATGGCCTTCGAAGACACCGGATCGTTACTGATACGACGCAACAATCTTGCCCAACTGCTTCCACGCATTCCCGTCGCCCTGCACCGTCAAGTCTTCCAGCACGGTGTCCTGATAGAGGGCCAGTTCAACCGCACCGGCGTCCCGAACCGCCGGCAACCCAAGACGGATCTTGTCCAGCCCTCCATCGAAGATCGCCATCTCCAGGGCAACGGGCACTGACGTACCGGCCACCTGCGAAACGGACAGACGCACCTGCTCGGCCAACTGCTCCGGCGTCCGCTGTCGAGAGGCCCACTGATCGCCCATGAGCAGGTCGATCAGCCCCTCGCGAGCCCAGCCCGTCACGTCGAGAAGGCACTCGCGATAGGCATCACCGCGATGCTGGGGACCGCCATGACCGATGCCCCGAACCATCACCCCCAGTTGCACGTCCGGCTTGACCTGACGCATCAACTTCCGAACTCGGCGGATGTAGTCGGTGTTGTATTCGGCACGAAAGCGCATCCAGTCGGCGTCATCATTGGGAATCGCAGCAGCATCGCGGCCGGTCTTGGCCTTGAAGGCGTCGACAATCGGCCTTTCGTACATCGCACGACACACGCCCTGCTCGTCGAGGAGCTGGGTGCCCTTTCCGAAACTGTGCTGCCGGACCAGATCGAGCAGGATGCCGCGAACGTTGTAGCCGAGCAACTCGCGGATGACGCCGATCTTATTCTCCATCACCTCCGGAAAGGCCCAGCTCATGTTCGTGTCGGACACCGTCCCGCCTCGAAAGACGCGATACCACTCCGGGTGTGCGAGGGCGAACTCGCCCTTCCATCCGTTGCCGGTGTCGCAATCGAGCAAAGGCGTCACATACAACCAGAGTTCGACGCCGAACTCAGCCGCCTGCTCGGCCGCCGAACGGATCGGATCGAACGTCGTGGCGTCAAACCCCTGCCCCCGCCACGAATACCAATTTCGGTCCCGACCCAGGATGTCCTTTCCTTTAACGTCGATAATGCCACGATAGGGCGTCGTGTGCCGACTGGGATACTGTGCCAGGCTGCCGTCGTGCGTCCGCAGGTACACGCGTTGAATGTGTGCCTGCTGGTAACGCTGAAGGCAATGACGCATCCCCGGATTGCCCCAGTTCCCATAGGTCCACATCCAATCGAGATGATCGTTGAAGACGCTGATCCGCAGTTTCCGTCCGGCCCCGGATGTTGCCGCTGCCGGCTGCGTGTTCGCCCTCGGTTGACCGGCCGTATCCACCTGAGCCCCTGAAGCGACGCTGCCCACCGAGGCAAGCACCGCCGAGGCCAGAACGTCACGGCGGGTCAACTGTGTTCTGGATTCTGCCATGGTGTTTCTCTCGTGCTGTAAGGACGGCTCACGTTGCAGGAAGATTACACGCGGCGTGACCCGGTCCGTCCCCCTACTTGCCGGCATCCTTTGATGGCTCCCCGTTCTCGACCACAACCGGACCCAACCGCCCCCGACGAGCGTCCACCAGTACCACATCGCCGACAGAGAGCCCCTGGAGAATCTCGACGCGGTCGGCAAGGCGGCGACCGGTCTGAACAACTTGTTCGACGGCCTGTCCTTTGCGCACGGCCCATGCCTTCTCCACACCGGCGAACTCGCGAACCGCAGTGGTCGGAACAGCCACGGCCTTGGCGTCCGGCTCAATAACGATGTCCGCTTCGGCAAAAAGCCCGATCTTCAGCTTCGACTCGGGATTCGGAAGATCCACCTCGACGATCAATGAACGGTTCGTCATATCCAAGGCCGGGCTGATCCGGGTCACCGTTCCTGGATACAATTCGGTTTTGCCTTCGACGGAAACCTCCACACGCTGTCCCGGCCGAATGAACAATGCTTCGCGCTCCGGCACCCCGCCGTGAAACCGCAGCGGATTCGCGCGAACCAGTGTTACGACCGCCTGGCCGATCTGAAGGTAGGCGCCCGGCGCCACATGTCGTTGCTGAACTACCCCCTCAAAGGGCGCACAGATCACCGCATCCTGACGCATCTGCCGGGCCAGCCCCAGTTCCGCCCGCCGCATTCCGACGGCGGCGGTTTGCGTATCCACGTCGTTCAGCGCCGAACGATACCTGGCCTCGGCCACCGCCACGGCCGCCTCGCGCCGTCCGCGCTCTTCGACGGATATCGCCTTCGTATCCAGCGAGACGATGCGCTCCAGGTTGGCCTTCGCTTCGTGCCAGACGGCTTCTTCCCGAACTACCATGGGAATCTTGACCGGATCGACAGCGTCGCTCGTGCTACCCGGCTTGAGCCCCAGTGTGGCGCGGGCCTGCTCCAACTGAGCCTCGGCCTGTTGCACGCGAAGGTCGAACTCGCGGGTCTCCAACGAAACCAGTTCATCGTTCGGATGAACGACCGAACCGATGTCCACGTTCACCCGCTCGACCCTGCCGGCCACCTTGGATCCCACCACCGCCGTCTCGTCGCTCAACAGGCTGCCCTGTACGCGAACGATCCGTGGCCATTTCTCGAGTTGAACGGTGTGGACCTTCGCCTTCAGAGGTGGCTCGACGGAAGTACCCGAAGACGCCGCCTGAACGGTTCCATTATCCTTGCATCCCACCACGCTCAGCATGACGCCCGCGGACAACGCCATGGCGCAACACACTTCTACAATGCCAGTATCGCGCGATCGAACCGAACGGCACTTGGTCTGAGACAACACCGAACAACCCTCCCGTCGACTGCTGAACATCATGGGAACCGTCCCCCAATGTATCGCCCAATGCATTGTGCAGCGACCAGACTCATGCGAATGAAGGATTGGGGGAAAGTCCACCTCATCGAAACAGCACCAACGGCATTATACGGTTCCAAGAGTATGGATGCGATATGCCGCGGCCCACGGACTACTCTCTCAGGCTTGCACGGCTGCCACGATCCGGTGATCATCCTGTTCACCCCCATACAGTCACGGAACCCGGAGATCGCCCAAAGGAGAACACGACCATGAGCAGCAGGCCACGCCCGGAGCATTCCAGCACGGTCCCCACTCGCAGGGGCTTCCTTCATGCCGCAGGTGCCACGCTCCTGACGGGAGGCACCATCACAATGGGAGCCGCCGAGTCTCCTGCCGAGGGTGTCGCGCCGCCCGATCCGCCGAACTATACACCACTCGATCCGAGCCGGAAGGTGCGAATGGGCATCGTGGGAGGCGGATTCGGTGCCGGATTCTATTGGCACCTGCACCCCAACTGTGTCGTCCAGGCGGTCAGTGACCTGATTCCGCAACGTCGCGAACTGCTCATGAAGACCTACCGATGCGATCGATCGTATGAGTCTCTCGAGAAGCTGATCCTCGACAAGGACATCGACGCCGTGGTCATCTGCACCGGCGCGCCCGATCACGCCCGCCACGCCATCCAGGCCCTCAAGGCCGGCAAACACGTGTGGTGTGCCGTACCGGCGTGTCACACGCTGGAGGAGGCCCAATCGCTGAAGGAAACAAAGGAGCACACCGGCCTGAAGTACATGATGGCCGAGACCAGCTACTACCACACATTTGCTATGGCCGCCCGGGAGCTGTTCCGCCAGGGTGCGTTCGGCGAGATCTTCTACAGCGAGGTCGAGTACTCGCACCCCCTCGTCAACGAGCTGAGCCAGTGGTGGTATTGCCCGGATGGGAAACCGACCTGGCGAAACGGATACCCGCCCGCTTTCTACCCCACGCACGGGACTGCCTACTCCACTGGAGTAACGCGGGAGCGGGTGGTCGCCGTCTCGGCATTGGGCCTGTGCGCGCCGCCGATCGATCGCGTTCCGCCCGGCAACAACGGCTATGGCGCCGGGAAGAACCCCTATGACAATCCGTTTAATGTCACGGTCATGCTGTTCAAAACGAATAAGGATCACATCGTGCGCTGCAAGGTTGTCTTTGCGGGTACCAACGCCGGTGAACGAGCCGAACTCTATGGAACGACCATGAGTCTCTACACGCCCCGGGAATCGAGTGGCCAGCCCTTCCGAATGCATGGACCGGGCGCTCCGCGATGGACGCGTCTGCCGGATTACTCGCGGCGACTGCCGGATGCCCTGCGGTTGGCCAGCGGCCACGGTGGATCGCACACGCACCTCACGCACGAGTTCATCGCTGCCCTCATTGAGAACCGCGAGCCAGCCATCGACGTCTATGAAGCCCTGGCCATGGGAGTGCCGGGAATCGTCGCTCACCAATCCGCTCTGAGAGGCGGTGAGCAATTGAAGGTGCCGAGCTTCGATCGGCCGACGTGATGAGACTCGCGTGCTGGTACTCTTTTCGGACGCGTCTGAGCATGACATGTGCCATCGCGAAGACGCGCCGGAAGGACCAAGGAGACGTCGTGTACTCAATCGAAATGCCACACAAGGGCAGGACACACATCTGGTGGTGCTCTGCCATTGTCGTAGGCTGCGGCCTGATCCTCTCAACGCCGGCCAAGGCTGAGAACGCAAAGAGCGAGATACGGATCGCCATCGTACCGGCGGCGCAAGGTCGGCAGATTGTCCGACTCTCGCTCCCGTGTCCCCGGGGACTGTTGCGAGAGGGACAAGGCCTGTCCGTCCGCGACCATCAGAATGAGATGGTAGCCGCTGTGCGATCACTGACCTGGCACCCCACCATCGGCCAGGAACCCCGGTCGGTCCGCATGGTGATGGTCACGTTTCCTTACGTCTTTCAGGGTCAGCAGCCTGTTCCGCTGATCCTTCGGGCAACGCCGGCCACAGGCGACAGGCCGTTCAGATCGCCCGCCCACGTGAAGGTTCTCAACGATACGGTGACGATTGCCTATTCCGATGGCCACACGTTCGAGGCCCGGCTGCTCGCGCCAGCACTGACACCGCCTATCGAATCGCAGACGGACACAGTCGAATCCAATGCCCATTTCCTCTGGCAGCGGACACGGTTCTCCGATACGCAGTGGCCGCGGGTGATCGAAGTCCGCGTCGATGCGATGGGCACTGTCGCCGTGGTGGCCCACCTTCAGCGCAAGCTGCCCGGCCACGGTCGAGCCCCCGATTTCGGATGGGAGATCACCACTCAGGCATCCTCCAGCAGACTCCAGCACGGCGGCGACGACATCGAGATCGGTCAGGAACCGGTGTCGCGCCCCCTGAACGCCGGCAAGCCCTGTGCACTCCTGCTGGCCGACGGCACCTACCGCATCGATCACCCAACGGTCCCTCTGAAGCGACGGGGAAACGCCGAAATCCGCCGCGAGCCGAACGGTCGTCTGACGTATCGCTACCGGCGCTGCACGGCTGCCGAGAAGGTCCCGATGCAACAGGCCGCGTGGCATCGGGCCGAATTCGTCGTGGCGCCAGCTTCTCAGGCTCGGTTGACGGCCACAATCGAGTACGCCCACGAGATCCGCCTCGACTGGCGCGCCTGGGATGAACTGTACGCCACGGGTGAACCGCCCGATCTGAAGGACCAGCCGGAGCTGGCTGCGCTGATGCAGTATCATCGCGACGCGATCGTTCGAAGCATGGCGCACGGCGACGACTGGGGCAATGTCACCGGGTTTTCCGACGAGGCGACGACGGGGACGGCGATCGGTATGAACCGACTGAACCACTGCCCACCGATCTTCGATGAGGCCCGACGGAACGGCAGCCGACGGTTGCTCGATGTGGCGGTGCTGTGGTGCGACAACTTTCATGACCAGACCATCTGGTGGGGACCCGGGCAGACCGGCGGCACGCGGTATCCGAATCTGATCGCCATGCGTCAGAGGCCTCCAGATAATGATCAGTCCTACATGTGGCGATCGAATACCTCGGTCAACTTCTGCACGAAGGGATACGACTCGTTCTTCCTCGCATATGAACAGACCGGCGACCCTCGGATGCTGGAGGCACTCGAAGCACAGGTCCGCTACGCGGCAGCACATGTCCACACCGATCAGGGCGAGTGCCGCAACATCGGCGATGTCAGCGACTTCGTTCGGCTCTACGAGTGCACCGGCCGGCGGCAGTACCTTGACGAGGCCGGCCGGCTGTATCGTGAACTGAGAGGCCGGCTGTCTGCCGGCGATCTGTTCAGCCAGGGCGGCCAGCCGATCGAGCCGAACCCCCCGTTCATTAACGAGGATGAAACGGGGTATCGCCGTCCGTTCGCCAAACCCTACATCATCGGCTATGCCCTGGCCGGCCTGCCCCGACTGGCCCGGCATGAGCCAAACGAACCGAAGCTCCGCGACGTAGTGTGTGCCGTAGCAGATTTCCTGGTCGATAGTCAGGACCCTCTGGGAGGCTGGCGCTACCCTCATCCGCGATCGAGCTTCCTCATCCTCGGTCAGGCGATGGAACACGCCTGGCAACTGGTTCAGGCGGATCGACTGCTTGGTCCACAAGACAAGCACCTCGACGCCATCGAACGAGTCTTGCGTCAGCGATTCGCCGGATGGGCCAAGACAGGCAAGACCCTGGCGTCGCTGACGGGCTGGGAACAGGCCGCCGGCAAAGGCAAGGACCTCACGGACCTCTCGGCCCTGTACAAGCACCCGAACGATCGCGACCCCTCGCGGGACTATACCGAAGGTCTTCCGCAATTCGGAGCCCAACCGCCGGAGGCCCTGGTGTACTTTCCGGAGGTGCTGGCGTTCTATCTGAAGCATCGTCCCGCCTCGCGTCTGTTGGCACCGCCGAGGGACGACGAGCCGCTGGGCAAGGTCCTGAAACGGGTAGCAGGCCAAGCGAAGTAGGATGCAGAGGGCCTCAGAGAACGGGGGAATCCCTGGAGACTCGCCATGGATCGGATGAAGACGATGATAGCACCCTATGGTCTGCTCACGGTCCTGTTCACCTCGTGTACGTGCCTCAGCGATGCTGGTGCCGAGACACGAGACATCCTCACCGCGGCCAACCCGAACCCCCAGGTCTTGCCGACCCTCGGCGTGTGGCAGGACGGCAAGCTGATCCTGGTGTCTGCCCGATTTCCGAACGTGCCAGACTTCACTTGTGACTCGTGGTGCTATGAGAGCGATGTCGATTTCCTGAACGCCCGCGACCTCGGAGGCGGCAGACTGGAGATCCGACATCGTGTCCGCGAGCAGCCGAATCTGATCCTGGTAACCCATGTCCTTCCGGAGCCTGGTGCCGTCGAGTTCATCGCCCATCCCGAGTTGGACGGGGCCTCTCCGGCCACAATGCCGGCTTCTGTGCTGACCCCCAATCTCTGCTGGCAACTTCGCCGAGCGAAGGGCTTCGCCAGTGCACCGGATCCCTACCCCGAATTCGTCAAGCGATGTTTCATCTTCACGGAGAAGGGACGGACATTTCTCGATAAGACCCACCGCCGCAAGATTCCCTGCCGCCCCGCCGATGACAAGTACAACAACCCGCCGTGGGTGCAGATGTATGTAGGGACGTGGCAGGACATCCCCCAGTGCGGACCGACCTCCTGGGCCGACTACAGCACGGATCGATACGCCACCACCGTCATCGGCGCGGTATCGCGAGACGGCAAGTACCTTGCCGCGATGGCGAACGATTCCGCCACCCTGATGTGTCAGGCATGGCACGATTGTCTGCACAACAACCCCCAATGGTCGCCCACCGACGCACCGCCGGCGCGGCGAGTCTGGCGCCTGAAGATCTACGTGATGGAGAACACCCCCGAGGCGCTGCTGGCCCGTGTCATCTGGGATTTTCCCCGGTCGCGACGACTGGCCGGCGCGGAATCATCTGCCGGTGCTGCACCTCCCCAGCCGCAGAGAGCCCAGTGAACCGGGGACATGGAAGTCCGGCTCCCGGGTACCGGGATCGATCCAACTGATCCAGTGTTCTTCCGGCGGCCCTCCCCTTGTGTGGCTGAACTCGGCCCGAAACACGCCCGCCCTGAGTGGAAGCCCCGCGGAGCGCGACCAGAGACCGAGCGACTCCAGCGTCGCCAGCGGAATCGATCCTTCAACGACATAGCCCTGCCCGCTGCGCGACGCCGCGACACGCAGGCCCGGGCAGTTCCACGAACTGTCGAACTTGCGATAGTACGTTGCCGCGTAATCGTGCACTCGGGCGAGCGGATCGATCTCCAGACAGTAGTAGCGTTTCATCTCGGTGTCGCAGGACATGAAGACCTCGACGCGATCCTCGCCGTTGACAACCGATTCGTCGGCAAAGGCCTCGGCCGCCACGATGTCGGAGTCCTGAACCTCAAAACAGAAGAAGAATGACGCATGGTCGCATACCGCCCGGAACTGAGTCGAAGGCGCCGGCCGCTTCTCCCACGGGTAGGTGAAGTCCTTCAGGATCGAGGCGGTCTTCCATGCCGACTCCTCCATGGCCCCATCGACCTTGATGCCGGCCTGTGGAAGGGAGTGAACCTCGTACATCTTCGGGCCGGACCGCATCGCACAGCCGGCCACCGCGAGCAGCGTCACCGCCATTATCGATCGAGTCATCGTATGCACTCCGCCATAGCGTCCTGCTCAACACCGAGTCCTCAATGCGTTCACGGGTTTCGCCCCGCCTCGCCCATGACTACAATCCTATGCCGCTTCCTGACAGGAGGAAATACCGATGCGTACGTCGAGCCTTCATGGTCTGTGTGTCGTCCTGGCATGCCTGATCGGAGCCGGCATGGCACTGGGCGAAGAGCCCCCCTACCGCTGGACCTGCGTCACGATGAAGGGGCCGTTTGCCCCTCGCGATGGGGCGGGGGCCCTGACGTTCGCCGGCAGGATGTGGCTGCTCGGCGGCTGGAACCCTCGGGACAAGGTCCACTTCCCCTCGATATGCACCAATGATGTCTGGAGTTCGAAGGACGGCCTGTCGTGGACGCTGGAAAAGCCGAATACCTTCGGCACGCCGAGCTTCGATCCGGCTCGCGACTGGGAAGGCCGGCACACGGCCGGCTATGTCGTCCTCAAGGGCAAGATGTGGATTGTCGGTGGAGACCCCATACAGAAGCACTATCAGCATGACGTGTGGAACTCTGCCGACGGAAAGACGTGGCATCACGTCAATAAGGGACGCAACGTGCCATGGAGTCCGCGGGTTCTGCACTACACGGTGGCGTTCAAGGAGAAGATCTGGGTCATCGGGGGGCAGACGGTTCCGCAGTTCGGCCCGGCCGACGAGCAGTTCTATCGGGACATCTGGAACTCCTCCGATGGGATCACGTGGACGCAGGTGACACCCCAGTCGCCGTACTGGCCGCAGCGAGGCATGATCGGCGGCAGTGTCGTGTTCAAGGACCGTATATGGATCCTGGGCGGCGGCACCTACGACACGCCGAAGGTCCCCAAGAGGAAGTTCTACAACGACGTGTGGAGTTCTGCGGACGGTGTGAGCTGGACCCAACACGTCGAGGCCGCCCCCTGGGCACCCCGGCAGTATCACGATGTGGCCGTCTTTGACGACCGGATGTGGGTTCTGGAGGGATACTACGAGGCCTCCGGCAACCGGAAGGATGTCTGGTACTCTGCCGATGGCGTAACATGGCACGAGGTGCCCAACACACCCTGGAAGCCCCGCCACGCCGCCAGTGTCTTCACGCATGACAATGCCCTGTGGATGGTCGTGGGGAACAACATGGAACCCGATGTCTGGAAGCTGCAGCGCACGACGGCGGTAAGTCCGTAGCGAGCATGCAACGGAAGACACCTGCCCGCCGGGATAGCGGACGGTGAGCACACTGATCGGGCGGACAGTATCGTCTCTCTCAGTCTGTCCCACGAGCGAGTTGGGGACGGCTCATGCCGACTGTCGGTCCCCGTCTTCCGGGAACAGTGACTATAAGCGGCGATCTGTATTCCATATCCCTCCTTTGCCTGTCGCATCTATGTCCCAAGGGCGTCGGAAGCCCGGGCCTGATATCGTCGGGCGGTCATTGTGCCGATTTGTCCTCTGTGTCTGGGGGACCATCGGTGCGATTCCA
The DNA here is from genome assembly GCA_964446835.1 of uncultured Planctomycetales bacterium. Lineage (GTDB taxonomy): Bacteria > Planctomycetota > Phycisphaerae > UBA1845 > JAFGLZ01 > CAYUQT01. The sequence goes on from CAYUQT010000048.1 coordinate 76,766, forward strand.
GACGACTTCGGTGCCATGCATTCGGATAGAGCGGCGTTGTGGGGGTGGATCGTTCTCTGTGCGATCTGGTTTGTCGGCGAATGTCTCACATTGTCCCGTATTGTCGCATGTTCGGCGGGGCGGGGAGGTAGAAGGTAGGAGTTGG
>CAYUQT010000049.1:0-74833 GCA_964446835.1 uncultured Planctomycetales bacterium
GCAAGCCCCGTACCACGCCAGACGTTCGACCGAACGTGGTTTACGGAACGCTTACTCTGTGCGGGGGGCGGCCCGCAAGGGCCGTCCCTACCGCGACCTGTGAAAGGTCTCTATTGGTCCATAAGTGAGAAAGGGGCGTACGACCGGCGATGACATTTGGGGAGGTGTGTGTGCGAGTCGAACGGGAAGAAGCCCGTTGAAAACGGGCTGCCGGTTGCGGAGAGAGAGGAACAATCGGCGCGTCCGGCATACCGGCCCTGGAAAGGACCGGCCTAATAGCCCGGCGTGGCCGGGGGAGCCCCGTGAACGGGGCAGAAATGACGCACCGGTACACGAGCATCGAAGGGGCGAAGGCGGTAAGCGGCTGGGGTCGGGGGTATGAGGGATGGCGGCTCGCGAGTACGCTCGCCCTCCCAAGTCGGGTCGAGGTTGATGGGGCGCTGACGGACGAGATGGTGGGTGAATGGGTGGTCGTGGCGGAAGCGTTTCGGCGGACAATCAGAATGTGCCCGTGTTCCTTTCGTGTTCGGTTAGGTTCTCTGTCGTGCCTACGGCACTCAGGCTTTTGCGGATGCGGTTTCCCAGCGTTGGAAACGCTGGGCTACTTTCAGACCGTCCCTACGGGACGAATAGGACGGTGATGGAGATAATAGGGGACAGTCAACCTATGTCCGATGACTTGACGATGCTGGGGGACAGATACTCATGAGCCTTCGGCCTGGCGCGGCGGATCGAGATGGTTGGGTGGGGGATCGGCGGTTCTGCTTCCGTCGATCCGCAGACGCGCCGCCGCGATTCCCGGGCGGGTGGGCGAGACCACGGGTCGGTTCTACCTGTCCTCTGCACAGTTGGGCTGGCCGCTGCTGCACTTTTCACGTGTCGTGACTCCCACCATAATGTTGGGGTCCTGCCGTCATAAGGAGAACAGACATGCCCTCAACGACGTTGACGTTTCATCCGAAGGTTGCGGAGTTCCTGTCCCGATCGCCGCTGAAGGCCGTGATTGGCGGACAGGAAGTGCCATCGTCGAACGGACAGACCTTCCAGACGCACGATCCGGGTTCGGGTGAGGTGCTGGCGAGTGTCTTCGCCATGCAGCGAGACGACGTAGACCGTGCCGTGCAGGCAGGCGGCGAGGCCTTCCAACGATCGGGATGGCCCAAGCTGGCGCCGAACGAGAGGGCGGTTCTCCTCCATCGCCTGGCGGACGCCGTGGCCGCCCGCGAGGAGATCATCGCTCAGATCGAGGCGTATGACTGCGGCAAGGTTCTCTACCAGGCCGTTCTGGATGTGAAGAATTTCGTGGAAACGATCCGCTACTTCGCCGACCTGTCTCAACACTGCGCGCGTCGCACGCCCCTGGCCGTTGCCGGCCACGAGGCGTGGAGCGTCAGGATTCCGTGGGGCGTCTGCGGGTTCATCTTTCCCTGGAACTTCCCCCTTCTTCTTGTGGGGTGGAACATCGCACCCGCCCTGGCGGCGGGAAACACCGTCGTGATCAAGCCGGCCGAGGACACCCCTCTCTCGACGATCTACCTGGCCCACCTGGCCAAGGAGGTGGGGATTCCGGACGGCGTTATCAATGTGGTACCGGGCTTCGGCGATCCGGCGGGTGCTGCCCTGGCGGGACATCCCCGCATCAAGCGGATGTCCTTTACGGGGTCTCCGGAGGTCGGGCGACTCATCGGCGAGGCCTGCGGGCGGAACCTGGTGCCCGTCAAACTCGAGCTGGGCGGCAAGGGTGCGGCGTTGGTGTTTGATGACGTCGATGTGGCCGGCACCGTTGAGAAGCTCGTGGGCGCCGTCACGTACCACACCGGGCAGGTATGCTGCACCGCCACGCGCTGGCTGATTCATCGTTCGATCTACGATCGGTTCGTGGACCTGGCCGTGCAGCGAATGAAGCAGATCGTCATCGGCCACGAGATGGACCCCAAGACTCAGATGGGGCCGGTTGTCAGCGAGAAGCAGCGACAGCGCATTCTGGGCTACCTGAAGCGAGGTTGTGAGGGGGGGGCCGAGCTGGTCTTGGAAGGGGGCGAGGCCCGTGTGCCCAACCGTAATGGCTGCTACGTCAAGCCGGCCTTGCTGGCCGGGCCTCGGAAGGACGCGGCATGGCGCGAGGAGATCTTCGGTCCGGTCGCCTATCTGGCGCCGTTCGCCGATGAGGCGGAGGCCGTGGCGATGGTGAACGACACCGACTACGGCCTGGGCAACAGCGTCTGGACGGCCGACCTAGGTCGGGCCCAGCGCGTCGCCGACGCCATGGTGTCAGGCAATAGCTGGATCAACGGGCACAACATCTTTCTTCACGGCGTTCCCTACGCCGGGGTCAACAAGAGCGGAATGGGCGGCGGGGTGATGTCCGTCGGAACGCTGTTCGACTATTGGCGGCATCTCTCGGTCGTCCGGCCGCTCTGACAGGGGGCAGCCGCGATAAGGGTGGCATAGGTGGGTTGCGAGTTTGGCCCGGTGCAGGCGGCCGATCATCTCCGCCTGCGCGCCAGCCGGTATCCGCAACGGCTACTTGCGCCTGCGAGTGTGCGTGATTCGGCGTGTTCCCCACGTCATCATGAGGCCGACGAATATCATCGGGACGCTCGTGCTCATGCCCACGCCGCAGATCGATGTCCAGAACGGACAGCCATCGAGAAGCTCGGGCAACCGGTCTCCGTCCCAATCGAAGAGGTCGAAGAAGCCGCCCGGCCCGGCATGGTCCGGCGTGCCGTCACCATTGCGGTCGGCGTAGACCACCAGCGTGAACGTCTGGTCGACGCGCGTCGTTCCATCGCCCACGGTGAGCGTCAGCTTGGCCGTGCCCGTTCCGCGCGGCGTGATGATCAGGACGCAGTTGGCGCCCTCCGGAATCATCAGTCCGGCGGTTTGGGCCTCGGCGAGCAGGTCGGGCGTCGCGGCCACGATCTGAACGTCGGATCGGTCGATCACGGAGGCATTGTCCGAGGTCACCAGGTACCTCAGGCCATTCGGGTCTGTGATCTCGTCGTCGGACACTGCGAAGGGGATGACATAGCGCCTGCCGTTGCCTCGATAGGCGGCAGGAAGCTGGTTGGCATCGCCGGTGGCCGTGGCACCGTAGTTGCAGCCGTACTTCGCGTCGTCGTCTTCCCCATCGCCGTCGATGTCGTCGATCGAGTTCGGGAACTCGGGCACGCCACCGAACGCGTGCATATCCACAAGTTCGGGGTTGTTCGGATCATTGTCCCGGGTGCCATAGATGTTGGGGTCGTCACCGGTGGAAAACTGTGTGGGGTCGTTGGGGTCGACGGTCATGGGCCCCTCGGTTTCGTTGTCCAGGAGTTCGTCGGAGAAGTCGTTCGGAATGATGTCGGCGTGTGCGGCACTCTTGGCGGCCTCCGTGATGCCGTCGTTCCACAGACTCGAGTATACGGCCAGAGGCGGGGTTTGCTTCTGATTGCCGGACGTTGCCGCGCCCGTGCCCACGTTGGGCAGCAGGGATACGCGGGGGGTGTTGTTCATGGTGATCTTGAAGCTCATCGTGGCGCTGCACGCGCTGATCTGGGAGACTCGAACGTTCGAGTTCTTCAACGTGCCGCCCTGATACCCCTTGGTGTGCGGCTGCGTGTTGGGGCCGACACTCGTTCGTCCGTCGGTATCGCCGCGGAAGAGGTCATCCCTGTTGCTCTCGCCGTCCTTCTGCTCGAGGTGGTACAGGCCGTCGGCCTGGATCAGGGCAACGCGATAGTGCTTGCTGAAGTCTCCGTTCGCGGGATCCGGGGCCACGAAGTCGTTGACGTTGTTGTCCTCGACGGAGCCTACCTTCTCGTCGACGTGCCAGATGAAGAGACCTCCGGTGTCACCGGGGAACTTGCTTTCCCATTTGCTCTTCTGACGGTTCTCGATGAGGAGATATTCGCCCTTCGGATAGCCGTTCTGGATCTTGATGACGCTGGCGTTTCCGACGGCAGCCTTGCTCTGGAAGAGGCCGTCTGCCGTGGCGATCGATGGGACCACCCATCCCAGGCGGACTCTGCACCATGCGGAGAAGAGCGGCACGTGGTCGCCCTTGGTACCGTCGCTTTCGCACATGATGCACCAGTATCCCACGCCGTTACTGGCCTTTGTCGTGTCGTACAGATCCGGCAGGCCCAGTACGTGGCCGATTTCGTGCGCCGGTGTATTGATCGGAGGCTGATTGCTACCCTTCACACCATCCAATGCCGGGTTGATGCAGTAGTCAGTGATCTTGGTGCCGTCCTTGGCCGTGAAGGTGGATATGGAATAGGCGTGCGAGTGAATCCGCTGGGTGTACGGCGTCCCGTCTTCGTCCTTCTGTGTGATGGCGCCGTCGTATCCCGAATGCAGGAACGTCATGATCTGGACCGAGCCGCTGCCATCGTTGTCGCACTGCTTGAAGTTGAAGCCATTGGCATCTACCGTCTGCAACGCTTCGAGCAGGACGGGCTCGAGGTCGGCCTTCGCCTGCGCCTCGGTCTTGCTGACGTCGATCCAGTCGGTGACGACGGCTTCCAGGGTGAGCTTGTTGTAGGAACAGTCGAGGTAGAAGTTCTTCAGACTGCGTTGGCCGGTGTTGAACAGCGCCTCCCAGTCTGCCTTGGTGGGCAGCTTTCGACTGACGTGGTTGGTGAATCGGATGGGGAGCACAAGCATCTTCAGCGTGCCCGTGGATGCCGTCTTTGGGTGAATCTTGAACTTGGCCCGGGCGGCCCGGATCACCTCGTACGTTGGAAGTATGTGAGGGGTGAGTCCGACCGTTTTGGGGTCAACCGATCCGGCGGCGATGCCTGTGGGCGTCAGTGCGCCGTCGGCTCCCCGTGCGGCATATTCGTACGTCTCGCCGACCAGGAGGATGGTGTAGCCGTTCTGATCCTCGAACCATGAAATCGCCTCGTCGCCGACGGCTCGGAGGACGAGGGACGTTCCGTCCGGCTGCTGCACCTCGATGGGTTCACGCGATACCGGTCTGGCGTCCGATGAGGGCGCCATCATGGCGACGGCAAGGATCGTTACGCAACAGAAGCCGCTAACCGACCTGAGCACTTTGCGCAACACGACGGTACCTCCGGTAGCCTGACGATGTCACAGTGATGGTTGGCGATGCCTTCCAGTCTCTTCAACTTCGGTTCGGCATGGTCCTTACTGAAGTTAGGAAGCCCGTCTTGCGGATTCCTCGAACAGAGCAGGGAGGTCAGAAGCGTTGTCTTGGAGGGCTGCGGGACTGCCAGCACCACGGAACACCCCCTGCTGCGTCAGTTGACCTCTGCGGAATTGGGGGGACAGTTGACTTCCGTCGTCTTCTTTGCCGGTGCCATGGTTGCGCGTCATGGTCCGAGAACGAAGGACGCCTTGCGGCTGCCAACCGGACGAAAGGGAATGCACCGCGATGCATGCCGGCGGTATCACGCCTCCGTTGTGGCTACAGACCGGCGACGATAGAGGGTATAAGGGAGTGCCGGTGACCCGTGCAGATGTACGGGGCTCTATGGGGGTTCTGGCAAGTTTGCCGCAAGCCCGACTTGGGATGCCAGTGGATACGGTCTGTCGTCGAAGAGAGACTCTCATGACAAGGCAATCGGTGGTGACTGTTACTTGCTTCGTGTTGACATCGACGGGGTCCATTTTTGCCATGGAACCCTCCGCGGTGCATCCGAAGGACGCCATGGCCCCATCGAGGGGAACGGCCCATCTTGGGTTCGGGACGCCGACCTGGTTGCGCACCCATCAGCGGATGTGCTTCGACGTGACCACGAAGAATCTGGATGAGGTCGTCAAGGACGGCACCAACGTGGTCTGCGGCGGAACGAACGCGGCGGGCATCGGCTTTGCGGGGGGGCCGTTCATCCTCGGCAAGAACGGAGAGGTCGTCGACATTATCGGCGGCGAACCCATTCCGGAGAAGACCTTGAAGGAACTTCGCGCCAATGTCGACGCCGCGCACGCCAGGGGGGCCAAGGTTCTGGGCGAAGTGATCCGCTTCAATATGACTCCCTGGATCCAGGCGGAGCATCCCGACTGGCAGGTGCTCAACTCGCCGGGCGAGAAGCCCATCACGGTCGAGCAGTTGAAAACGAATCATGTTCTGGGTTGCTGGAATTCCCCTTATGGCGACTGGTTCATCCAGTCTCAGGTCGAGCTGGTAAGGCGTCTGGACTGGGACGGCTACAACATGGACGGATTCGGCTGCTGGATGCAGTGCTTTTGCCCCACGTGCAAGGCGGATTACCGGAAGGATACGGGCAAGGACATCCCGGCGGGCATCAATGTGAATGACTCCGAATGGCGCCACTACCTCAAGTGGAAACACGATCGCTATACGCGCTTCGTCTGGAAGTGGACGTCGGCACTCAAGGCGGTCAAGCCCGACTTCGTGGCCGCTCCATGGACGACCGGGCCCGGCCGCTGGTGGCACTGGATGGGAGCACCCGCGGCGGAGGGAACCGACGAGATGCATCGCATGCTCGATGCCCCGTTTCTCGAACTGATGTGGGACTTCCCGCCCGATCAGGGCAGCAATCTGCTGCCGTCCTTTACGTGTCGCTACTACCGGGGTCTGACGGGGGATCGGCCGGCGTGGGTCCTGCCCTATCTGTGCGAGCAAGGCCAGTTCAACATGCAGCCACCGGCCGCGGAGTGTGATCTGCGAGAGATGACGGTGTTGACCAACGGTTGCCTGGTTGGCCAGGGACACTGGCAGCAGAACGACGTTGCTTCTCTGGCACGTTTCAACAAGATGCTTCAAGATCGGGAACCGTTCACCCGGGACACGCGGTCGCTCAAATGGGCAGCGATGCTGGTCGGCGAGAGCAGCCGACTGCTCTACGGGTTGCCCGGCGTGCGACATGAGGTTCCGATCGGATCATGGATGGGCAGCGGCGTCGATTCTCCCGCGATGGGCGGGTTGTCTGCCGGTGAGCGGCGGATGCCCGCCCACATGGAGTCTGCGGTTGGCGTCTTTCGCGCGATGATGGAGGATCACCTGCCGCTCGACATCCTCATCGAGTCCGACGTCGAGAGTTCGGACGTGCTGGCGCGCTATCGCGTCCTGATCCTGCCCAATGCGGCCTGCCTGAGTGCCAAAGCGATCGATACCATCCGCGCCTTTGTCAAAGGCGGCGGCGGTCTGGTGGCGATGCACGAAAGCTCTATCTGCAACGAATTCGGTGATCGCCGCGTCGATTTCGGTCTGGCCGACCTCTTGGGCGTTCATTTCAAGGGGACGGAGGACTTCTCTGCCCGATGGCCGAACTACCCCAAGTGGACGGAGCTGTATCTTGGCATCGTCAGGCCGGACCTGCACCCCATCACCGACGATCCGGTGATTCGTTCCAACTATCGCCGGGGTTCCGACCGCCTGCAGTACATCGGCTGGATGACCAACGTCGAGGTGATAACCGGCGCGATGAAGCTGGGTCGGCGATTGAGTGCGCCCAAGGAGTGGCCATTTGCCGTGCTGAACGAGCCCGGCCGGGGGCGCTCGGTCTATTTCGCGGCGGATGTCGGGCAGGCCTACTTCATCGCTCCGTATCAGTATCAGCGCCGGCTGATCAGCAACGCCGTTCGCTGGGCCGCCGGACCCCACGAGTCGCCCGTGCGAGTGGATGCCCCTCTGTGCGTTCAAGCCGCCTTCTATTCCCAGAACGGCGGCAAACGCAAGATCGTGCACCTGCTCAACGAGGTCAACACCACGGCCAATCGTGCGATACCCGAGAACAATCCATCGGAGCGTGAAGAGATTCTTCCGGTGTTGGGGATCAAGGTTTCACTTGCGGAACCCAACACGGCCAGTGTGTTTCAAGAACCCGGGCATCATCCGCTGCCCATGACCAGAACGGCTCGCAGCGTGGAAGTCGTTGTCCCACGGCTTGATGTCCACTCGATCGTTGTGTTCGAGTAGCCCCTTTCGCTTCGGAATCACTGCGACTCAATCGGTCACGGAAGATAAGCGAGGCGATGAGTCTGGGGCCGGTGGTGGTGGCCGGGAGGATCCACGGCGCTGCAACACCCATCCCGATGGGGTGCCGATGATCCGATCTTCATAGACCAGCGCGAAGTCAGTGAGGCCGGAGCTTATCTGTGCAGGAGGAAGCTGCATGATCAGGACATAGTCGTATGCGATCAGTTTCTTCGGATCATAGGCCACGGCAAATGCCAGTTGCTTGCTCGCCGCTTCGGGGCACCGTATGACTTCTCGTCGAACGGTTTCGGCGAGCAATCTTGCCCCGTCCTTGCTGGCCTTTACGTTCCATCCCGGTGGGGAGAAGACGGCTACTCTCGCAGGCGATCTCGCGTGCCGAATCACCCACTGGACCATGGGCCTGAGCGATTCGGTGGAGACCCCCTCCGGCGTGAGCTGACCATTGAATCGCAGGATTTGACTCCACCCGTGACCATCGGCCGCATAGTACGGGTGAATTCCAACGGCATGCTCGAAATGCACGACGATCGAGAGGCATGCCGCCGCAACCACTCCCCAGGCGAGGGCTGGGGCATGTCCGTGTCTGAATCCTCGGATCAGGCTCACGGTTGTTCCGCCGGCGATGACATGGACCAACGGGATCAACGGCAGGACATAGGTCAGCGATTTCCAGGTCATCAGGGAGATGGCCGCAAGCTGCACCCCCACTGCCAACAGGAACAATCCGCCCCAATGAAATCGCAGCCGTTGGCATCCCCAAAGAAGACCGCCGATAGCCAACAGATTGACCGGGGTGCCAGCGCGGATCATCATGACCTTCAGGGCGTCAAGGAAATCGCTAAAGGGGTTGATTTGAATGCCCGCGACGTGCGCGAAATCCCTGCCCCAGCCGAGCAGTCCACCCACGATCTCCACTCGCAGGTGATAGGGGGTGAAGAACGCACTGGTTACCATTCCGCCGATACACACGTTGAAGACGAGCCAGAAAAGATGCGATGGGGCCACCGTCCAAGGGTGTCGCATCAGGCGAATCGTTTCGACCCAGTACACGACTACGCAGATCAGCCAGACGGCGAAACGTTCCCCCATATGATTCCGACCGAAGATCGTCGGCCAGAAGAAGACGACGAGCAAAGGAATCATCAGCCCCGTGTTGAGCAGAGTGGCATGGCGCAAGCGTCGAACGTCCGTCGCATTCATGGCTGCTGAGCTGGGATTCAGTCTCAAGCTCCACACCAGCAATGCATAGAGGATGGCCACTGGCCAGAGGAGCACGCCGCTCAGTTTGGAGCCTACGGCCAGTCCAAATGCGATGCCGCAGGCGAGCATCATCCGGCCGCTGCTGCGGTGGATGGCGGCATACAACAACCAGATTCCCAATGTGTAGGAGGTGGCAATGTACGCGTCGCCGGTGGTCACCGCGAGGCGACTGCTTGCGATGTGACCGGTGCACAAGGCGAGAGTTGTTGCTGCCAGCAGACCGCCCCAGCGTCCGAATACTTCACGTCCGAGCCCGTAGGCAACCATGAGTCCGCTGGTGCCTGCAATCGCGGCGATGACGCGCGCGGCCACCAGATCATCTAGAGGGAAGTGAGGGCGACCGAGGATCAGCATCATGCCCAGGATGCAGGCTGGAGGCAGGAGCCACACCCACCGGCTGGCGGCTCCGGATGCGAAGAGGCCCCAACCCAGAACAACCGTTCCTGCGACAGCACAGAAGGCTACCCAGGAGGAGAGTCTTCCGGTCAGAAGCCGAATTCCCCATCCGGTCAGGTAGTAAGGAAGTCTTGCCTGGCTCGGATCGCCGGCCTCCAACTCGGGTGTCAGGTCGAAGGGGTTCACACGCTCGCTATGCGCAACCGAGGCCGGCACGTCAAACGGGGCATCACTGATCATTCCGAACGAGTCGAGATCGTAGACTCTGAAGGCGGCGCCGACTGCAACAACGAGAGGCAGAATCAGTTCCGGCTTGATGCAGTTCCACCCAGACCAGCTAGCCGCAGGAACACTCCGCTGAACAGGATGAACGCCAAGGCGAAGGTGCATTGACCTGACCTTCCATTAGGGATGGTGTGGTCTACCTGCACGACCGAGGCAGTAACCATATTGTAGGTTCTTGCGGCGTGGAAAGCAACGTGCGGGTTGGCCCCTAAGTGGGGGGGCGCTGCCAGGAGTCCACCTGCCATTCCTAATCCCACCAATGATTCGGGCGCAGTTCGTCCTTCGTCGGTGTGCCTATCGGAAAGAAGGGGTATTGTGATCGGTGAACCAGCGGCAGTTCGAAGTCACCGATCGTCTGTCACACACACTCAGATCATGCGATGACGAGTCGTCTACGATGGAGTCGGAAGGCGGTCATGCACCGTCGAATCTGGTAGACTTGCTCCCAAGGCAGATGGTGCCGGCGCGCGGGGCTGTCCTGTTCGAGGGCCGCTAGGATGAAAGGGTGCGAACCGAGAAGACTCCGCAGGAGGTCGGTGGGCAGGTTCACGCTGATCGTCTCGATCGTCGCGATCCAATGGTCGTCGTGCTCGCGGGATCCGGTAGGGGGGGTGCGGGAGAAAGCATCAAGTCGGCCATCGCCTCTGGTCACGTCAAAGCCGTCCAGTGTGCCCGCACAGACTTCACTCGCTCGGCTTCTTGAGAACGCTGCGCCGGACGGATGGGTGCGGGTCGGCGCGGTCGAGCAGTACACGCCGCAGAGCCTCTACGAGAAGATCGACGGCCTGGCCGACCTCTTTCTATCCTATGACGTCGTTGGATTGTCGGTTGCCAACTACAAGAAGTCGCCGGAATCGCAGGTTCTGCTCGAAGCCTACATCTACGACATGGGCACACCGACGAATGCCTTCGGCGTCTTTTCCGTCGAACGTTCGCCGAACGAACCTCGCGTCGATATCGGTCGGGAGGCCTACCACTCGGATGCCAGCGTCTTTATCTGGACCGGACAGTATTACCTCAAGATCATCGCCTCGGACGCGACGGACGAACTGGCGAAGGTCGGCTTGGCACTGGCCGGGGGGCTGGCTCGCTCTCTGTCCGATTCCGGCCGGCATGTCTGGGGCCTGAAGGCTTTGCCGCAGGCTAACCTCGTACCCCGGTCGCAGCGTTACTTTCGCGTCGACGCGATGGGACTGGACTTCATGCGAGACACCTATACGGCCCAGTATCGCAGGGGCGAGGCCGTGGTCGATGCGTTTCTCTCACGTCAGGATACTCCCGAGGCGGCTGGGGCGACGATCGAGCGATACGTGGCACATGCCCGCAAGTACGGTCGGGCGGCGGAGACTCTGGTGGCCGGCGGCATGAAGCTCATACGCTGCGATATGGGCAGAACCTTTGATGTCATCTTTGCCAAGGGTCGACTGGTGGCCGGCGTGACCGCTGTCGGGGATTCCGGGCTTGCCGTTCAGGCGGCGATCGATCTGGGCAGAGAGCTCGATGAGTCGGCGGACACCCCGTGACGGGGCGGTGCCGTCGCGACTCCTTGCGGCGCGGGATAGACAGGAGGGGCGTCGTCGAATGAACAGGCGGGTCATTGAGGCTGCGGTGTGTGTGTTGGGTGTGACAGCGGGGGTGTTTGCCGTTGCCGAGGCCCAGCGGCAGAACCCTCCTGTGCAGACCGACGTGTTCGTGAGCGGCATCGGTGGCGTTCACACCTATCGCATCCCGGCGATGCTCGTTACCTCAAAGGGCACCTTGCTGGTTTTCTGTGAGGCGCGGAAAGAATCGATCCGGGACGCGAGTCCCACCGATATGGTGCTGCGGCGCAGCATCGACGGCGGTAAGACCTGGCTGCCCATCCAGACCCTCGTGCGTGCTGAGGGAAACGACGCGATCATGAATCCGTGTCCGGTCGTAGACACCAGGACCGGCACCATCCTGCTGATGTGTATCAACGCGCACAAGGTCAGAAAGCAGCATCATTGCCCCTTGCTGCTGACCAGCACAGACGACGGGCAGACGTGGTCCGCCCCGGCCGATCTGGCCCATCGGATCTCGCCCTATGACGACACCTTTGTCACGGGCCCGGGCGTCGGCATCCAAACCCGTAAGGGGCGGCTGATCGTTCCGGGCTACTCCGGCGAGTACGATGGGAAGACCGATACGGGCTGCTATTCCCGTGTCCTTTTCAGCGATGATCTGGGGATGAGTTGGAGGATGGGCGCTGCGGTGTCCGAGTTCACCGATGAATCGCAGGTCGTCGAGTTGAGCGATGGTCGCCTGATGCTCAACATGCGTCAGAACATGCGAAAGAACTGCCGCGCCGTGGCGACGAGCGAGGACGGCGGGCAAACATGGTCGCGCGTCTGTTGGGACCCCGCGCTGAACGAATGTCCCTGCCAGGCGAGCCTGATTCGCTATACTCCGGCGGGGCGAGATGGCAAGAGCTGCCTGCTTTTCGCCAACCCCGACAATGTCGGCGATCGCTACGGAGCGGTTGAACGCACAAGGATGACCATCAAGCTCAGCTACGATGAAGGGAAGACCTGGCCGGTCAAGAAACTCATTCATCCCGGGCCCTCCTCCTATTCGTCGCTGGTTCGCTTGCCCGAAGGCGACATCGGTCTTGTCTATGAAGGGGGCCAGAGGCATCGTCGCGAGTGGATCCGCTTCGCCCGTATGACGCCGGTCTGGTTGACCGGCGGCGCGGACACTCAGAGGGGCTCCTGCGAGCGCTGAGAGCCCTGGCGGATCACGACTCGGGTCTGCTTGTCAACTCCACAATATTAAGAGCGGCAACACCTTCTGGCGATGATACCCCGGCCTGCATCTACCGGTGTCGAGCCATGTAATCGCATCGATCGCAACGGCAAGTCCGGACAGTACGAAGCATGTCGCGGGCATCGCCACGTTCCCTTCTCCCTGATGAACCCGCTACCGGCCTGTTGATCGACCACGACAAGAGTGGTACACTGGTTAAACCTGAAGGTTCGACCGCAAAGTCTAACCGGAAGTTCGATCAGGAGTGGAACACCGGCTCAAGAGGGTGTTTTGTGCGAATGAACCGGTTTACGACCGTCGGCGTAGTCCCTGGCCTTGCGATTGGGGATCGTGCTGCCCGAGAGCCGGTGCACGTGTGCCAGACTTCGGTTTCCTGGCCGTCAGTCATCTCATCAAACCGAATTACAGGAGGATTCTAATGGACGAGGCCAAGCCGCTGCCCCGAGAGATTCTGGGTAAGGTCCAGGTATTGACACCGGACGACAGCGATCCGAACCTGCCGTTGATGCTTCGTCGCCGCGTGGAGATGCACCGCTCGAAGTGTCTCTACACGGTGGCCGCCGGCGACGGCTACCGGCATATTCGTTGGGAGGAGTATCTCGCCGACGTGACGAATCTGGCCCGAGCACTCGTGCAACTGGGTTTGAAGCTAGGCGATCGTGTCGCGATCAGCAGCGAGAATCGATACGAATGGCGCGTGTGCGACGGGGCGATCCTCGCGGCCGGCGGAGTCGTCGTGCCCCTTCATGTCGGTCTGACAGGCTTGCAGGCCCAGCACGAGATCCACGACGCCGGTTGCCGGATGCTGATCGTGTCCAATCAAGGACAGATGGACAAGATGGCGCCGGTGGCGAACATGCTCGGCAGTGTTGCTTGCATCATCACCCTCGATCCGGCGAGGTGGTCGGGCCAACACGAGGTTCTGTGCTACCAGAACCTGCTGGACGTCGGGGCGAAGGCCTCGGCCAGCACGGCCGATGAGCAGCTTCAGCGAGAGCACGCCCTGACAAGAGAAGACCTGGCCACCATCATCTACACCAGCGGCACGACGGGTGTTCCCAAGGGCGTGATGCTGACTCATGACAATATCCTCTTCCTGTGCGACCGGATTCGAGCGGCCGTCGGTATGCGAGAACACGAGGTTCTGCTGAACTGGCTGCCGTTGAGCCATGGGTTCGGCCGCATGGCGGATCATTTCACGGCCCTCATGGCCGGGTGCCGCGTGGCGATGGCCGAAGGCCACGAGGTCCTCGTCAAGCGGATCGCGGACATCCAGCCCACTGCCATGACGGCGGTGCCCCGGATCTTCGAGAAGATATTTGCCCTCACGAGCATGATGTCGCCCGACGATCAGAGGAGGAAGCTCAAGTCATTGTTCGGGCCTCGCATGGGATATTTGATCAGTGGTGGGGCTCCTCTGCCGCCGGTCGTTGCCGACGTCTTCCTGAATGCCGGTGTGCTGATCCTCGAAGGCTATGGTCTGACGGAAACGACGGCCATCTCTCACTTCAACCATCCCGATCGCTACCGCGCCGGAACCGTCGGCTTGGCCATTCCGGACACCGAGGTCACGATTGCCGAAGACGGTGAGGTTCTGATACGCGGCCGGCACATCATGAAGGGATATTGGGGTATGCCCGAGGCCACCGCCGAGGTGATGACCGGCGACTGGTTCCATACCGGCGACATCGGGTGCATCGACGACGAGGGGTTTCTCGTGATCACCGATCGCAAGAAGGACCTGATCGTTAACAGTGCCGGCAAGAACATTGCACCTCAGTATGTCGAGTCGACTCTGGCGCAGGTGCCGTTTATCAATCAGGTTGTCGTCTTCGGCGATCGGCGTCAGTATCTCTCGGCGGTGATCGTGCCGGAGTGGCTGGCGATCGACAAGCTCTATGCCATGATGGAGATGGAAAAGAAGCCACCGACGGAGGCGGTTGAAGACCCCGCCCTGATTGGGGTCATGCGAACGTATATCGACGAAGCTCTGAAGGACCTTGCTCCCTGGGAGCAGGTGCGCAAGTTCGTCCTCGTCTCGGAGGCTTTCTCCATCGAAGGAGGCACGTTGACACCTACCCTCAAGGTTCGCCGCAAGCAGGCGTACGAGCGTCATCAGAGCCGGATCGAGGCGCTCTATGAGGAATGATGTACCGAGGGCATCGGTTCTGAAGTGACTGCCGCGCGATGCTGAAGGGGTTCTTTCGGAGCCTTCCCACTTTTCTCCTTGCCCGTTCATGGTGCGCAGGGGTAGAAAGGGGATCGGCGCGGGAGTCCCGATATGGACGTTGCGGTCAGAATTGCCGGAGAAGCCGGCCAAGGCGTTCAGACCACCGGTCATCTGCTGGTTCATGCCTTGGCAGGCATGGGTCTGCATGTCTTCGCCACACAGAGCTATCTATCCAGGGTGCGAGGGGGAGTGAACTGGTACGACATCCGCATTTCGGATCGTGAGCTCTTCGCGGGACGGTCCGGGGCGGATCTTCTGATTGCCTTTACCTCGGAGGCTCTGGAGAAGGCTCGGACTGACCTCGCCAAGAATGCCGTGATCGCCTTTGACGGGCAGGGAGGGGCGGGTGTCATCTCGCTGCAATTCACGAAGGCCGCTCAGGAGGTGGCTCGGGCATCGGTCATGGCCAATGTGGTGGCGGCGGGTGCCGTCTTCGGCCTCCTCGGGTATGACATCGAGCGACTCTGCGACTGTCTGAGAGAGCAGTTCCAGAAGAAGGGGGTGGAGGTTGTTGAGCAGAACATCCGCTGTGCACAACGCGGTGCCGAACTGGCGGCCCCGCATGCGGGGGCGGTAAGCGCTCCGGTGTCGCCGGGAGCCTCACGGTTTGTGATGAGCGGGGCCGAGGCCGTGGGGCTGGGCGCGGTGACCGCGGGCCTCAAACTGCTGACCTCCTATCCCATGAGCCCCTCTACGGCGACCCTCACGTACATTGCCGGCGTGGCCGACGAGTATGGCGTCGTGGTCGAGCAGGCAGAGGACGAGGTGGCCGCGATCAATATGGTGTGCGGGGCGACTTATGCCGGTGTCCCGGCCATGACGACGACCAGTGGGGGAGGCTTCGCATTGATGTGCGAGGGGCTGTCGCTGGCGGGGATGCAGGAGTTGCCGGCGGTGATTATGGTCGGACAACGTCCCGGTCCGGCCACGGGCCTTCCGACTCGAACTGCCCAACAAGACCTCCTCTTTGTGCTCCACGCCGGTCACGGGGAGTTTCCCAGGGCCATTTTCGCGCCGGGTGCCGTTTCCCAGGCCTACGAGCTGACCCGACATGCGATTCAGATCGCGCATCGGTATCAGACACCGGTGATTATCCTGACGGACCAGTTTCTGGCCGATCAGCAGAAGAACATTGCTCCTCTCGATCCGACCCTCCGCCCGATCGATCGCTGTCTGGTGCGCGATCCGAGTCCGGAGTACCGTCGCTATGAGGTCACGCCCGGCGGGGTCTCGCCGAGGGCCATACCCGGTTCGGAGGCCTTCGTGATTGTCGATTCCGATGAGCACGCGGAAACCGGCCATATCACGGAGGACCTGGATGCTCGCGTGCGGATGCAGGATAAGCGGATGCTCAAACTTCAGGGGCTGATCGACGAGGCCCTATCGCCCCAGCGGTATGGGGCCGATCCGGCCGAAACCGTTCTGATCGCCTGGGGTTCCACCTATGGTCCCTGTCGTGAGGCGGTCGACCTGCTGAATGGCGCCGGTGGTAAGGTCGCGATGGTCCACTTCGCCCAGGTGTGGCCTCTGAACTCTGAAGAGGTGCGCAGAACGCTGTTTGCCGATCCCAGCGGGGCCCGCCACACCGCGAAGTACTTCTCCGTGGAGTGTAACCAGACGGGGCAATTCGCGTCGGTTCTCCGAGAACAGGGCATCCTGACCCAATGCGGCCTGATTACCCAATACGACGGAATGCCGTTTACGGCGCAGGAAATCGTGCGGAGGCTATCACGATGACTGGCCAGAATCCGCTGACGGATATCGCATGGTGCCCCGGTTGCGGTAACTTTCCGCTTCTCCAGACGCTCGATCGGGCCATCGAAACCGTGGGCATCGATCGACGGAATCTGGTTCTGGTTTCCGGTATCGGACAGGCCGCAAAGCTCCCCCATTATGTACGGGCCAATGTGTTCAACGGCCTGCACGGTCGAGCACTTCCGGCGGCTACGGCCATCAAGATTGCCAATCACAAGCTGGAGGTCGTCATCACCAGCGGAGACGGCGACATGTATGGCGAGGGGGGCAATCATCTCCTTCATGCATTGCGCCGGAACATAGGCGTCAAGGCCTTCGTGCACAATAACCAGGTCTATGGCCTGACCACGGGGCAGGCCTCGCCGACGGCGGACGTCGGGTTCAAGACCAAGGTTCAGACCCACGGTGTGATCAACAAACCCCTGAACCCCCTGGCGCTGGCCATTGTCGAAGATGTGGCCTTCGTCGCGCGATCGTTCACCGGACTGCCGGATCATCTTCATGGGGTGATGGTTGAGGCTCTGCGATGCACGACGGGATTCGCCCTGGTGGATATCCTTCAACCCTGCGTTTCGTTCAACCGGACCAACACGTTCAAGTGGTATCGCCAGAGGGTCCGGCCGGTCGATGAGAGGTACGATCCCTTCGATCGCGAAAAGGGCTTGTCGCTGGCCCTTCAATGGGGCGACGAGATTCCGATCGGCATTCTGTACCGCAGTCGTCGGGGGAGTTTTGAATCCCTTACGCCCGCCTTGGCCCATTCCACACTTCTCGAGCAGTTTGACGCTGCCGAATCGCGGTGCAGATAGACGGGAAAGGGTGATTCGCCTGGTCCCTCATGCCGCGGCGTCAACGATGCGGGACCGCGCCGAGGTATGGCCGGATGTGCCTAACCTAACAGGGCATGTGGAATAGCCTGTGATAGTAGTATAAACACCATTATATTCCTGTTGCACATTGACAGTTCGGCTAACAATCAGTATAAGAACCATTGAAATTTATTTATTCACCAGTCATGTCTTCCTTGTTTCGTTGAACAGAAGGAAGGAATTGATCCATGCTTCGAATCTCGGGGAGCGGGTCGCTTGAGGGTGCCACCGTGTGCCTGGGGCTGGCTGTTCTTCCGGTGGTGTGCCTCGCTCAGAGCGGTACGTGGGCGCCGATGGTTAGCGGGACGACGTCGAGTCTATACGGCATTCACGGGTTGGGTCCCAATGACGTGTTTGCCGTGGGCGAGCGGGGCGTGATCCTGCATTTCGACGGTTCGACCTGGTCACCCATGACCTCGGGTTCGACCCAGCGGCTCCACAGCGTCTGGTGTAGCGGGCCTAACGCGGTCTTCGCGGTAGGGCTTGGAGGCACGATCCTTCATTATGGTGGCGTCTCGTGGTCGGCGATGACTCCCACAACCTCCTACGCCTTGAAGGCGGTCTGGGGCAGCGGTCCTGCAGACGTCTATGCCGTGGGTGACCTGGGCACGGTCCTTCACTACGACGGGGCGGCCTGGACCTCGCTCGACAGCGGGACCTCCTATTGGATCCTGGACGTCTGGGGCAGCGGGCCTAACGAGGTCTATGCGGTCGGCTATCTGGGCATGATCCTTCGTCGGGTGGATTCGGTGTGGTCGACGGTATCCAGCCCGACGACAGAGGCACTGTACGCCCTGTCCGGCGGTGGACCGTTCCCGATTCATGCCGTGGGGCTTTCGGGTGTGGCGTTGCGGTATGACGGTTCGTCCTGGGAATCTGTCGCCACCGGTGTCAGCAAGAATCTCTTCGGACTCTGGTATGGTGGGCCAAACGACGTCGTGGCCGTTGGGAGTACCGGCACGATCTGTCGCTTCGATGGCGCCCGCTGGTCTCGCATGGTCTCCAACACCACCGCTTCATTCAACGATGTGTGGGGAAGCGGGCCGAAGAATGTGTACGCGGTGGGTCAGAGCGGAATGATTCAGCGCTATCGGGCACCGTGTTCGCTGACAATCGACTACATCAAGGAACAGTGGGGCGATGTCGTACTGACGCCCGAACCCAACGATGCCAACGTCCCGCTGTATGACGCAGGAACCCTGGTCACGCTGACGGCCGTTCCGATTGAAGGCAAGGCCTTTGATTGCTGGGAGATTGCCGATTTGAACCACCCGAACGATGCCAACTACATCACCCGCGATGCCAATGAGACCCTCGTGCTGTATATGGATCGGGATCAGCAGGTGACAGCGGTGTTCAAGTGCGGATCGGGTTTGGGCGTTCTTCCCTCATGGGTGGGACTGGCGGGTTGTGTACTGCTTATGGCGCATCGCAGGGCACATCGTCAGAACAGGTAATGCTGGGATGGCAATGTTGCTGCTGTCCATCCGCATCATCTATCCATGGGGGATCGGCCGGGGGAGTCTCCGAGAACGGGCTTACCTTTCACTGACGGCGGTGAGTCTCTTCCTGCGCCTCCGCGACGAGGCCGAACCGCCGCCAAGGGTCTGATCGGGTTCGCTGGGGGGCGTGGCCACGCGGCGGAAGATATCGATCATGATCCGTACGTTTCGTTCGACGTCCATCGAATCATATTCCGGCCAGTGACGCAGGCTCCATCGACCTTTCGCCTGAAACAGGGCGAACAGGAATGTAATCAACAGGCCTTGGGGAAGATCCGTCCGCACGGCAGCGATCTCCTGGCCTCGGATGATGATGCGGCGATACCACTCGACGTCCTTGACCATGAGTCGCTGCATCATCTCGTCGGCCATCGGACCGGCGCGTAGTTCGATGATACTGATCAGGACGCCCACCATTGTGGGGTTCGACAGTCCGAACTCGAAGAGACGGCGGTACAGGCGTCCACACTCGCTCCAGAACTCTTCGACGGTCGAGACGTGCTCCGGATCGCCCACGGCTTCCGAGAAACGTCCGATCGCGTCTCCGACGACGGTCAGGTACAGATCGTCCTTCCCATTGAAATAGTAGTAGAACGAGCCTTTGCTCAGCCCCGAGTTGCTGATGATCCGATTGTAGGAGGAGGCTTCGTAGCCGTACTGAGCGAACTCTGTCCTCGCGGCATCGAGCAATTCCTTTTGTTTGTCGGGTTCGAGTTTCTCGAATCGTGGAGTCGGCACGCCAACCCTCCTTCAGTCCCAGCCGCATCGTGCTGGCGATTATACCCGAAATCCTTGCGGGGAACGTCTTGACAAATCCACGGTCGCCGGACATAATTATACCAGATGGTCTAACCGATAGGTATGACCAACAGGTAGAACTGTCCAGTATGCCCAGCGGGGCCCCGGGATTGCAGCGGTGGTTTTTGACACAGGAGGACGTCATGAGACGGGACCGGTTGACGCGGAAGGCGAGGCAGGGGGCGTTTACACTCATCGAACTGCTGGTGGTCGTCGCGATCATCGCCTTGTTGATTTCGATACTTCTGCCGAGTCTGGGCCAGGCTCGTGGTCAGGCACGGTCGGCCTTATGTGCATCGCGATTGGGCCAGATGACCAAGGCCATGCTTCTGTATGCGGGTGATTGCGAGGAGACGCCTCCGTTTGTCGGCGTCGGGTTCAAGGAGTGCGGCAAGGACAAGGTCTATCCGCAGCTCGGACCGACCGGTCAAAACAGCGAGCTGTACTTTGCCCAGTTCGAGCAGTGGCTTATCCCGAATCTTGCCGGCGCGAGCCCGGACGCGCTCTGGCTCGATCCGGACTGGAGACAATACGAGGGTACGTCACGGGAAGCCAAGGTCGAGCGCGGGACGCTCTTTCCCTATACACGGTTTCCCGGCCTCTACCGCTGTCCCGATTTCGAGCGGGCGGGGGATGGGCGAAAGACGCAAAACGTCTTCAACTACTCCCGGAGCATCCTCGCACGAAAGCTCCTGACCAACCTCTCCACCGTTCGAGACCCCGGCATCACCGAGATCCTCTGTCCGGGGCCGATCGCGAAGGTCAGCTCGATTTACAATCCGGGGGCGATGTTCATGATGATTGACGAGCAGTGGGATTTCCACTGTGCGGGCAACTACAACGACGGCGGTATCAATAACATCAGTGGGTCGTGGATGGCGGCCGAGACGATTCATGGTCTCGCGATGGACATGTTCGGCTCCTACCACGGTTCGCCGGCCAAGGCGCTGAACCTTCCGGAAATCGAGCCCTGCAAGCGGGGCAGCGTTTCCTACTACGACGGACACGTCGAGTTGTTCCTGGACCCGGTACCCTATCGGACGGCCTCGGAGAATCTCGTGGGGCTGCTGTTTCGATATGGGGCCGAACGCATGACCAAGGTTCTCGATCCGATCATGTTGCAGGTCTATGCCCAGCGAGGCATCTCGCTCACCAGCGACGCCCTGGTCGAGATCGTCAGCCACCTCATCAGCTAACAAGGGGCTCGGCGGCCCTCTCGCTCAAAGCATTCCGACATGCGGCCGGTGGCATGCCCATCCGATGGCGGATCATGCCACCGGCCCTGCACGGACTCCGCGCGTTCGCACAATCTCCGTGCGCGTCACTCTGGAAGCCCAAAGATCACCTCGCCGCTCTTGCCATGTGTGGCTGCGCCGGACCATGATGGTGCCACAGATGCTCTGGGATGCTTACGGTGTTCACACACTTGAAGGGAGCAGTAACGATGCCGGACAAGACCTTGTCGTCGATACTTGTGGTTCTGCTTGCGATGCCGTTGTTCGCCGGGGAGTCCGCTTCGGGGCAGAAGTCGCGAAGTGCTTCCGCGGCCAAGTCGAAGCCGGCGGTGATTCATCCCACGAGTTCCACGGGCCAGGATGACGGCTATCGCGGCATCTGGTATATGAATCAGCCCCAGAAGGACCCGTACAAATACAAATACAGCGGCGGACTGGGCACCTATCCTGCGAATCACATACCGTTCGCCTGCTACAGCGAGAAGGCCAACAAGACCTTCTTCTGCTATGGGGGCACGCGCAAGGACAAACAGCAACTCCTGGAGATGGTTTCCTACTACGACCACGCGACAGACCGCGTCCCTCGCCCGACGATCCTGATGGACAAGAAGACCGAGGATGCACACGACAACCCCGTGATCAGTCTGGATGACGAGGGGTACGTGTGGGTCTTCGCCAGTTCCCACGGAACATCGCGGCCTTCGTACGTCTTCAAGAGCGAACGCCCATATTCAACCGACTCATTCAAGGTGGTGCGCGTGTCCAACTTCTCGTATCCGGAGGTCTGGTACATGCCGGGATCGGGGTTCTTCTTCCTCCACACCCTGTACAAGAACGGTCGAGGCCTGAACTGGTCGACCAGCAGGGACGGGATCGAGTGGACAACCCCGCACCTGTTGGCTCATGTCGATCAGGGACATTATCAGGTGGGCTGGCCGTTCAGAGGCAAGGTCGGAACCGCGTTCAACTACCATCCGAAAGTCGGTGGTCTGAATGCCCGCACGAATCTCTACTATGTTGAGACGCCCGACGGCGGCAAGTCCTGGCGTACGGTACGTGGGGCGAAGGTTCAGACTCCGTTGACCCAGGTTCACAACGAGGCCCTGGTCCGTGACTATCAGGTCGAGAAGCTCCTGGTCTACATTGTTGATCTCAATTTCGACGCCGAGGGCCGGCCGATCATCCTCTATGTGACCAGTCGCGGGCACGAGTCCGGGCCGAAGAACGATCCGCGGACCTGGACGATCGCACACTGGATGGGCATCGACTGGGTCTTTCGCCCCGTGACGACTTCGGACAGCAACTATGACGCCGGGTGTCTGCACGTCGAGTCGGATGGGACATGGCGCATCATTGGACCCACAGAGCAGGGGCCCCAGGCCTACAATCCCGGTGGTGAAATGGTTTGCTGGACGAGCGTCGATCAGGGGCGGACCTGGAAGAAAGAACGTCAGATCACACAACGCAGCGAGCTGAACCACACTTACGCCCGCCGGCCCGTCAACGCTCATCCGGATTTCTATGCCTTTTGGGCCGACGGCAACGCCCGCCAACCGTCCGAATCGCGCCTGTACTTCTGCGATCGCTCCGGGCGCCGAGTTCGCAGGCTCCCGCCGGTGATGGACGGTCCGTTCGCCCGACCCATCGCCGTCGAGTAGGAGGGCAATGCCTACAGGATCAGCATCGCGTCGCCGAAGCTGTAGAAACGGTATTCGCGGCGAATGGCCTCACGATAGGCGTCCATCACCCGTTCTCGACCGGCAAAGGCGAACAGTAACGCCAGCAACGTGCTGCCTGGCAGGTGGAAGTTCGTCAGCAGGGCATCCACCGTTCGAAAGCGATAGGGGGGATAGATGAACAGGCGGGTCGTTCCTGAACCGGGTTGAAGACGGCCGTCGGAGTCGGAGCATGCTTCCAGTACGCGAGCCGAGGTCGTTCCCACGGCCGCGATTCGCCCGCCCCGGTGTCGGCAGGCGGTGATCGTTTCAACGGTGGCTTCGGGCAGGTGATACCATTCTGCGTGCATGGGGTGGTCTTCGAGCCTTTCCACCTTGATCGGTTCGAAGGTGCCCAGACCGACGTGCAGTGTCACCGATGCACACTGGACGCCCTTCTGCTCGAGACGGCCCAACAACTCAGGTGTGAGATGCAGGCCGGCGGTAGGGGCCGCCACCGCGCCGGGCGTCTTGGCATAGGTCGTCTGATAGCGGCGTCGATCCTCGGCGTCGATCTGTCGAGCACCCGATGCCATCATGTCCCGCTTGATGTACGGAGGCAACGGTGTCCAGCCGATCCGTTCCAATAGCTCCTCGGCCCGCTGAGGAGGGTCGGGACGTACTTCCCAGCGTCCTCCACCCGACGACGCGGTCAGTACGAGTTGGGTTTTCGTACCGTCCAGCGCCAGAGACTCACCCACACGAAGTCGGCCGGAAGACTTGAGCAAGACCTCCCACTGGCCGGTTGGCGTATCGGCGACATACAGCCCTTCGATCCGTCCTCCGGTTGAGCGCCGACCGGCAAATCGAGCCGGCAGAACGCGTGTGTCGTTGACCACCAGACAGTCTCCTGCCGAGAGAACGTCCGTAAGGTCCGCCACATGGGCATGGTTATCGGTGCCGCGCCCACCGCGATCCACAATCATCATCCTGGCCTGCTCGCGGCGCTGTGCCGGCGTTTGCGCAATCAGGTGAGGCGGCAGTTCGTAGTGCAGTTCCCTGGTCAACACAGATCCCATCTTATCGGGCGTTGGTGAGCTGAGTCCACGTCCGGAATGGGGCTCGTGCCGGCCATAAGGTTCTGTATCCAAACACCCTGAGAGGCTTCGACTCCTGGGCCGTGGGGCAGGCTGACGGCACGCGGGATCTCAGGTCGGCGCGTGCTCTATGACCGAGAAAGTGGGGGAGGCAGCCGTGAGGACCTCACGTTATCCGGATACACCCCGCTAACCAACGGCGTCGGCCGAACACAGAATCAAGCGACGCCGGAGAAGTTCGCGAGAGTTTTAAGGCCTCAATGTAAACCGGTGGTTTCGACCAAGTTTGTAGTCACATGGGCTGAAGCTCGCCAAAGGCCGAAAGCATCGAAACCGATATACAGAGCGGAAAGCTTCCAAGGTCCTGACCGACGACTTCGAGCCGATTTTCAGAGTCGGGATTCTTGACGGGCTCAGGTGTCTTCCAGACACCAAGACTCACGGGGGTTACGAGGACATGACGTTGGGCGCTGAAACATGCACAAGTCGATTGGAGGCCGCCCTGACGGCCATCGCTGATTTCCCTCGAAATCGTCTCATCTACGAACTCACCCATTTCAGTGGCAGCCTCAGGTTGGACTTCACAGAGGACTTCCTGGCACATTTGAGTGACGAGAAGCTCAGGCACATCCTGTTGGCGGCCTACCTGCACGGTCGTCCCAATCACTCCATCAACACCGAGCCGACCCCTCAGCCGGTAGCAGTTTAACTCCACATCAGGTCGGGATTTCCGTTCGGCGAGCCCGATGCGTCCGTTCTGTGCCGCTGTCGAGCAATTGATGGGCCGGAATCATCCGTCCTCGGGGGGGCAGATATCGGACCTCGCACTCCAGCCAACGCCCTGTGCGGGTGTGGACCGCCCGGCGGACCCGATCGATCAGGCAAAACACATCTTCCGATTTCGCCTGTCCGAGGTTCACGATGAAATTGGCGTGTTGAGGGCTGACCTGTGCGTCACCGACCTGCCATCCCTTGCAGCCGGTCTCTTCGATAACCCGTCCCGTCGGGCCGAGTGTGTGATAGGTTTCCGGATTGCTGTGGAACACCGAACCGCAGTTGGGGTAACGCCGGACACGAGGAAACTTGATGCGGCGCGATCGAAGATCATCGAGCATTTGCCGGCGAATGACTTCACGGTTGCCTGGTGCGAATTCCATGCCGGCCTCAACGACGATCTGGTCGGAGTCCTGGAACATGCTGGTTCGATAGGAGAATCCGCACCGATCGGCTTCCAAGATCGAGGTAACGCCTGTCGGGTGAATCACCTTGACCCATCGAATGACCGAACCAATGTTCTGTCGCAGGCTCCCGCCGTTCATAACGATCAGGCCCCCAAGCCTGCCGGGAATTCCCACCGTATGCTCGAGCCCGGACAGCCCGCGAAGTCCTACCAGTCGTGACAGGCGAGGCACGGCAACTCCTGCTTCGGCCTGCACAACAGGTGGTTCAAAGCGGACGGCACTCATCAGCGGTCCCACGCAAAGGACAACGCCTCGATAGCCGGCATCGTCAAAGAGAATATTGGAGCCGTCACCGACGACTACCCAGGGAAGATCCGACTCGTGGAGTCTCTTCACCAGGCAGGTCAGCGCCGCCATCCCCCTGGGTTCGATCCAAACGTCGGCCGGTCCGCCGATCCGCCATGTTCCGTGACGAGCCAGCGGTTCGTTGCGGCGAACGATTCCCCACGCCGAACCCAACGCAACGTCGCAATCGTGAAGAAGAGACGAGTATGTCATCCGATCGGACCCCTGCAGGACCCCAAGTGCACCGCGTCAAGCTTCTCGTAGTGATATTCATCGGTGCGCATCGCTCCACTTCCTGACTGTAGCACCAGAATTCTCGTCTCTGACGTCAGGGAGAATCGGGCCGGAGTAGATGCCCGACACCTCGCGAACGCGTGGGCTTCAGCATCTCTCAAGGCCCACCTCGGCGATTTCGTGCCGTTGCGCCTTTACACCCGGCTTGCGGCACGCGACAGTACCCCCTCGCCGGAGATCCACTCATCCCCCCGAGCGCCGTAACGCAGTGGGGATGTTGCCCCCATCGGTGGTGGGCCAATCGGTTCGCTTCTCCGGCCGCTCAGGAGGTCGATCATGCCGCTTTGGACGGCTTTCGTGTGGGCCTCGGTGATCAGTGCGGCGATTCCCCCATCGCTAAAGTGGTCATACCAAGCCCGGTCAACGCTCTACGCCCCGCCGCTCGTGGCCGACATGCACCCCTCATCGGGTCTCGAGACGGTCATCAGCGACGCCGAGGCCAGAACGCTGCGATGCATCGATTCGTCGGGCAAAGAACTCTGGTCGTACAAGGGCGGTTGGACCCGGCGTCTCACCTCCTCGGCTGCCTTCAGCCGGACGGCTCGGACGGGGCGGGGCACCCTGGTCGTCGGCGGCAGCGACGGGCGACTCTGCTGCATCGATGCCGAGACCGGGCGCGAACTCTGGAATCGTCCGGTGGGCGAGATGACCTGGGGCGGTGCCCTGTGGGCCGACCTGCAAGGCGATGGTCGCGACGATATCATTGCCGGAACGGAACAGGCCGTCTTGGCTCTGGATGCCGACGGAAAGGAACTGTGGGCCTACAAGGGAAAGCCGGGTGATCCGCCGCTCGATATTCGCTGCTCGTTGTCTGCTGCCGATGCAGATTCCGACGGACGTCCCGAGGTCTTTGGCGTGGACAAGTGGGGGCCCTTCTGTCTCGACAGCAAGGGCGTGCTTCGATGGAGAACCCTGACGGGGGATGATTTCCTGAGTGCTCCGCTGGTCGTCGATGCCGATCGCGACGGTCGGGCCGAGGTGTACTGTAGTTCGGATCACGAACCATCCATCATCGCATTCGACGCTCATGACGGGCGCATCCTCTGGCGATTCACCATGCTCGCCGGGGCGGAGATCTACCCCGGTTCGTCGTTTGCAGCCGGCGACCTGGACCGGGATGGCACCGATGAAATCGTCGGAGGCGATATCGCCGGTCACATCTATGTGCTTCGGCACGATGGAACGCTGCTCTGGTCGTATCAGACGCTGCAACCGGCCTCGGTGGCCATGACGCTGGGTGACGTCGACGGCGACGATGATATCGAGGTTCTGGCCGCGGGCGGCGACCATGGCCTGTACTGTCTCGACAGCGGCGGACGGCTCAAGTGGCGGTGGGCTGCGGATTTCCGCCTGATCCTGCCGGCCACTCTCGCCGACATAGACCTCGACGGCAAGACGGATATCCTGGTGGGTGGCAGCGACCGCGTCCTTCGCTGTCTGACCGTCGGCGGGGCATACAATGCCTCGCGAATTCCCTGGCCATCTCGGCGGTTCGACACCGCACAGACCGGCGCCGCATTTCCCCGCCGGCTCACCCCGACGGTTGCCACGGTGGTCGAGCCTCATGTCCTGGAAGCTCGCGGCGATTTCGAGCAGCCCAAGAGTGTCGGTGAGGCTGGTCACTATCCAGTCGGCAGCAAGATTCGCGATGAGCGACTGGCCCAACCACTGGGTTGGACTGCTGAACCGACTGCCGCGACCGGCTGGCACCTCGACAAGACGGTGGCGCACGGCGGGGCCACCTCGGTGTGTACGCAGCAGCCGATGCGGTTGGTCAGCCCCTCCATGGTTCTGGATCGGGCGGTCCGAGCCATCGGCGCTACCGTCTATGCCAGGGGAACCGGTGCCATCCGTGCAGAGATACGGTGGTTCGGTGCCGACGGGTTGCTTCGGGAAGAGCCCCTCAAGCCCGGCGACGAGGAGAAGGGCTGGCGAACCTTCGCTCTGAAGGAGGCCCGCCGTCCGCTGGGGGCCGAATGGGTTACCATGGTTCTGCGTAGTGGAACCGGCCAGGCTTGGTGGGATGACGCCCAGGTCGTGGCGACATCCGTTTCTCCGCC
The DNA here is from genome assembly GCA_964446835.1 of uncultured Planctomycetales bacterium. Classification (GTDB taxonomy): domain Bacteria; phylum Planctomycetota; class Phycisphaerae; order UBA1845; family JAFGLZ01; genus CAYUQT01. Next base: position 27,662 of record CAYUQT010000049.1, read on the forward strand.
GAACGTCCGACCGTTGGTCAACCAGGTTGGCTACGACCGCGGGGCTCCGAAGCGGTTCACCGTTCAAAGCAACTTTCGGGCGCGCACGGCTACCTTCTCTCTCAGACAACACGACGGGACCGTTGCGTTCTCCGGTACCCTTGAGCCCATGGGCCGAATCCGCGGGCGATACGACAACGACTGGGGATACGAGTACTGGCGTGGCGACTTCACGGCGTTCGATCGACCGGGACGCTATCGCATCGAGGTTGCCCTGGACTCGGTATCCGACGTCTCGTGGCCCTTTGAAATCGGCGAGAACCTGATCTGGGACAAGACCGCCCGCCCCGCTTATCGCTTCTTCTACTACCAGCGGTGTGGTTGCGAAGTGCCCGGCTTCCACCGCGCCTGTCACACCGACGACGGGGTGCAGTATCAGGGCAGATACTGTGACTTGTCGGGCGGATGGCACGATGCCGGCGACTACAACAAGTACTACAACGCCCCGTATGTGCTCGGGCTGGTGCGTGCCTACGGTATCGCCAGGAACGCTTTTGACCGACAGGACCAAGACGGCAACAAGCAGGGGGACTTCTTCGACGAGATCCTATGGGGCGGAGACCATTGCCGCCGCATGATCGCGCCGGACGGGTCGGCCTTCGCCCAGATCACTTCGGGCTACGGATTCTGGGGGCCCCCCGATGCCGAGACGGACAACACGCCCTCTACCGGCGATGAGCGAACATTGGGAGGCGGCGCCGGTCAGGATTCCGGTACACACCACGCCGCGATGGCCCGAATCGCCCGGTACGCTAAAGACAAGAAGCCATGGGTCGAGGCCGCAGAACGCGGGCTCCAACGGTCGCTGACGGCCAAGGTTCGTGGCCTCGCCCAATTCACCACCGCTGTCGATCTGTATGCGGCCACCGGCGACAGGAAGTACGCTGATCTGGCCCGGCAACTCCTGCCGGGAATTGGTGCGAACGAGGAGGTGGTTGAGGCCGTCAGGGATTTTGATGCCTTGGTCGGCGAAGATCATTCGGCGGCATTGCGAAAGGCCTTGGTCGACAGCGCCGAGGAACTGATCAAACTGGCGGACAATCCGTTTGGCGTTGTCACCAATGGGCCGGCGGACAAGCCGAACTATTTCGGCACTCCGCCGTCGGGCAATCCCTGGAGAATCGGTACGAACATGCGGCTCTGCCACTCAGCCAACATCGTGGCATTGGCATACCAGTATTCGCCGGACCCTCGTTACCTGACGTTCATCTATGATCAGATCAACTGGATCCTGGGCAACAACCCTTGTGACGTCAGCCTGGTCGAAGGCGTCGGTTCGGCGTTCGTGCCGACCTATCACAATCGGCTGATGTTCGCGGGTGTGCCCCGGGCCGCCGTGCCGGGAAGCGTCATCAACGGCATCACGTTTCGGGCCGCCGGCGAGGATGTCCCCTATCTCGACATGACAGGGGTTGATATTCCCAACTTCTCGGCCAATGAGTGCTGGCTCCCGCACAATACGATCTACCTGAACCTGCTGGCGAACCTCCAGCGGATCAGGGCGGGCCGGCCTGCGTCGCAGAAGCCATGATTGGACAGGTCCCGCAGGTCGTTCATCCGGGCCGGCTCGGCCGCAGGGCTTTCGTGGCCGCAACGTGGCGGGGGTTGATGGATCTCCATTCGGGAAGGAAGATGTCGAACCTCAAGGAGGACTCATATGAGACGCAGAACGTTCTTGGCAATAGGACTAGGGGTGGCAAGTTCAACGTCGCTACGAGGCATGAGGCTTCTGGGCGCATCATCGTCCGGGCCGACCGAGCCGTTTGGAATCTCGCTGGCCGAGTGGTCGTTGGTCCGCACCCTTCGCAGCGGGAAGTTGACAAACCTGGACTTCCCCCGTGTGGCAAAGCGAGACTTCGACATCGACTGCATCGAGTTCGTCGATCAGTTCTTCGCCGACAAATCCAAGGACAACGCCTATCTGGGTGATCTCAAGCAGAGGGCTGAGGGCGAAGGTGTCACGATGGGCCTGATCATGCTCGATACGAACGGTCCGCTCGGCGCCAAGGACAAGCCCACTCGCGATCGGGCCGTGGACAAGACCTTCGCCTGGATTGATGCTGCGCACTTTCTTGGCTGTCACACCATCCGTGTCAACGCTCGCGGATCGGACAACCCAGACGAACTGGCCGGGTGGATCGCCGAGAGTTGCTCCCGATTGGCCGACTACGCCGCTCAGCGAAACATCAACGTCACGATCGAGAACCACGGCGGGCCGTCGTCGGACCCGGTGTGGCTCACCTCGGTGATCAAGGCCGTCAACAAGCCGAACTTCGGGACCCTTCCTGATTTCGGGAACTTCCCGCCGAAGATCAATCGATACGATGCGGTCGAGAGCATGATGCCCTGGGCCAAGGCCGTCAGCGCGAAGGCGATGGGCTTCACGGCAACCGGCGAAGTGGCCGAGACCGACTTCCATCGGATGATGCGGATCGTTCGCGACGGCGGATATCGAGGCTATATCGGCGTCGAGTCCGGCGGGCTCGGACCCGAGGCCGAGGCTGCATCGATCCGAAAGACCCGCGATCTGCTTCGGCGGATCATCGAGCAGCAGGCCCGATGCCGCCCCCTCTTCAACGGGCATGATCTGACAGGTTGGAAGATCGTCGAAGGGGGACAGTGGCAGGTCGAGAACGGTGTTCTGATCGGTCGCAACGGTCGCGACTGGACCACCAATCCCGAGAAGACCGGATCCTGGCTCCGGACAGAAAGACAGTACGCCGACTTCCGTCTGGAACTGCAGTACATGATCAGCGAGAAGGGCAACAGCGGGGTCTTCTTCCGATCCGCTGAGAACAAGAACCCCGCCTTCACCGGCTACGAGATGCAGATCTACGATGCCGCCGGTCAGCCTCCTTCAAAACAGGGCCCCACGGCCATCTACGACGCGGTCGCACCCAGCAAGAATGTCGTCCGACCGGCTGGACAGTGGAACACTATTACCATCATCGCCAAGGGACCGAAGATCCTCATTGAAGCCAACGGTGAACGGGTCGTCGACACCGAGTTGCCTCGTTCTGCCAAAGGTTACTTGGGCCTCCAGAACCACGACGAGCGAGCCGTGGTTCGGTTCCGGAACATCCGTCTGGAGGAGCTGTAGGTCACGTCTGGTGCCTCGGGCGGATGTGGGGCTGGGCGTCGAACTGAACCCTCAGGCAAATATCCGTTGGACCTCCCAAGGATTCGCTCTGTCGACAATTCCGATGTGCCCCAATTACCAATGCGCGTTTCATGCAAAGTACTGTGTTAACAAACTGCTAAGCTTGTGTTATATTGCCGTTAAGGAGGGATGGAGGGGTAAGGAAAGAATGCCTCGCAATCCCCTCCTTTCATCTGCCTGATCGGTTGAATATGACCGTCGGGCCTCTAGTCAGCAGCAGCCTCATCCGTGTGCGAGGGGCACGTACGGGAGGCTCCAATTCCGAGAAGACCGCCAAGAGGAGCGGAAGGAGGATGGCATGTCCGCCAGGCAATCCCGGTCGTATACGGTCGTGGGACTTATTCTGGGTGTAGTCGGTCTGGCCGCGCCCGGTGGAATGATGTCGAGGCAGACTCTTGCGGCCGACGCAGACTATGTGATCGAGGTCAGCGTGGACGGGCTGAACTCCACTTACCTTGAGGCCTTGATTGCCGGCAACCAACTGCCCAACTTCAAGAGGATTCAGAGTGAAGGCGCGTGGACGAACAACGCTCGATGCGACTATGACATTTCGGTCACGTTGCCCAACCACTGTTCCATCGCCACAGGGCGGGGTGTCGCGGGAGAGAACGGGCACAACTGGTCAGGCAATACCGATCCTCCGGACGGTGCGACGATCCATACCAACAAGGGTTCATATGTGGCCAGTATCTTCGATGTGGCCCATGACAACGGGCTGCGAACCGGGCTTTTTGTCAGCAAGACGAAGATCGGGTTGATCGACACATCCTACAACGCGGCCAACGGAGCCGCAGACGTTACCGGAGCGGACAACGGAACCGACAAGATCGACACCTTCGTCTACAACGGAGACGCTACCGCGATGGCCAACAGCTTCATCTCCGCCATGTCCGTCTCGCCGTTCAACTATAGTCTCGTCCATTTCCGCAACCCCGACTCGGCGGGCTCGTGGGGCAGCACGAACTACAACAATGCCATCAAAACGGTGGACGGCTACCTGGGCAATATCCTCAACGTGATTGACACGAATCCCCTCTTGAAGGATCGCACGACCCTTATCGTTACAGCAGACCACGGTGGTTTCGGTGGGAGCCACGGTTTGCCCTTCGAGCGGCTGAACAACACGATTCCATTCTACGTGTGGGGCCAGGGGGTGTCGGCCAACCAGAATCTCTACGCGATCAATACCGCGTCACGCCAAGACCCGGGAACCGCCTGGGTCAACTACGACGACCCCTCCGCCCAGCCGATTCGCAACTCCGACGGGGCGAATCTGGCGCTGGACCTGCTCGGCCTGGGTGCCATTCCGGGCTCGACCGTCAACGCCGCGCAGAACTTGACGTTGCAGGGCAGCGGCCCGGCACCAGAGGAGGTTGTTGCCTACAACGTTTTCAATGAGACAACGATTGGCGTGCGTGAGTGGACGCCGGGAGTCACCGACACCGAGATAGGTTTCACCTCGACCATGATCGCCGAGAACCTCTCTCCGGCGTCGGTCTACGGCACGATCGATACCGAGGGGACTCCCCGACGGTTCCGGATGGTGGGCTGTGAGGCGAGCACTACTTTCGATTCCGTCGATCTGACCGGATTCGAAGGTGTTCGCGTCAGCTTCGATGTGCTGTTCAACAATGCCACCTACGAGAGCGACGACTACTTCCGGGCGGTTGTTACCAATGGGACAGACACGATCACCCTCGTCGATCTGGACGGTCTGGAGATCAACGGGTTGTACTGGTTCGTCTCGTACTCCTACTCGGCAGTCATCCCGGATAGTTGGACGAGCGCACGACTCATGATATCGAGTCGGACCAACGCCCCGGACAGCACCGAAGGGATGGATGTGGACGACATCTTCTTCATGGGGACACGAGTCCCCGAACCCGCCAGCCTGTGCTTCCTGGCGATGGCCGGTCTGCTCGTGGGCGGGCGTCGGAGGCGCTGACTCCCCCCGGGGTTGACGGTCTACTTCAACTCATCCAGCATGGCCAGTGCTGCGGCAACCAGTTTGGTCGACGCGTCCCGTTCGAGGTAGCTTGAACGGGCCCGCCAAGTTTCGTAGCCGCCCATGTCGTGCTGTTCGGGTGTCGGCAGGTAACCGTTGTAGCCGTTTGCCAGCTCGATGACACACGTGGGTTTGAACGGGCTTCTTGCCTTGAGTTCCAGGCCGACCTCCGTAAACGTTTCGGTCGGAAGAGCCACGATCGCCAGATCACCGATTCGCATGACCTGAACGATCAACTCGACTTCCTTGGGATACTCGGCGATCAGAATGGTCTCTCGGGCGTAGATCTCCTCCAGCGTCTTCATGACAGGCCCCTTGGCCTTGGCGACAATGTCCTTGGCGCGATTCAATTCATCAGGCGTCGGCTGCCGTACGCCCAGCTTCATGGTTCGCTGTCGAACGCCGAGCGGTGCCTCACTGCGATAGGCGATCTGACGATAGGCCTGATTGGCCGCTTCGGCGACGGCGTTGCCCACCAATCGCATCTGGCCGTAGAGCGGCTGCGGCTTCTGTCCGCCGCGGAAGTTGATGTTGTTGATATTGCCGCTCGTGCCATTGGACATGATCGGTACGAACGGCGGGTCCAGACGGTCCGCTCCGATGAGCTGCTGGAATCGGTCGTTAAAGAAGCCATAGTAGTCGGCGCTGATGTGATTGCCAGGGCATCCTCCGACATAGTGCAGTGAGTAGTTGGCCAGCACAGCGACAGGACGACCGTCGGGGGATTGCAGCGAGAGAACTGTCACATCGGGGTCGATGGGGCCCGCCGGTTCGACCAGGTCCGGGCTGCCTACCGGCGGGTTCATTCGGACCGTGTCCGTGCCCTTGCCGAAGGGATCGGTCATCTTCACACCGGGCTTCATCTTCCAGCGACGGCAGAAGACCTGGTTCGGCTCGGACCCGACCGCCCAGCCGATCTTGGCCGGCGCAAGGTTGGTGTGGGCTCGCTGGATGCCGTCGGCGATGCGTCGCGCCATGAAGTGCTGATAGAACTTGTCGGCATCGGTCTGGAAGGCTGCAGCTGCCGCCGGACCATAGTGCGTGTGCGTGGCCGACATCAGCATGTTCTCGACGGGGATTCCGGTCTTTTGTTGGGCAAGCTGCTTCGCCTCGTCAAAAACCTCCCGAGCCACGAGACAATTGTCGCACACGGCTATCGCCAGCTTCTTCTTCCCGTCGGCGAGAACCATGCATCGAGCACGAAGCTCGTCATGGATGTGTGTCGCCTTCCGATCCTCCATGTGGCCCGACATGCTGACTCCGAGCCAGGGGCTGATGTTGCTGGTTGCCGCTCCGGCCTGCAGACCTGCTGGGGTCTGCTCCGCCAGGACGTATCGGGACGCTGCAACAGACAGCACGAGTGTGACCCACATGGCATGACGTCTCATTGTCGTTCCTCTATGTACAAACCCTTGACCCGATGCGCATTGCGGGATCGCCCGCCGTCTCGTCCCCCCCTATTTTACCGGCATCCCCCCGAGGGATCAGCAGGTTTGCATTCCTCTGATCTCAACCAGTCGCCGATGCAGCCGAACGGATCCACCGGGCACCCGGGGTGAGGGACACACCGGGTTCGGGCGCTTCCGGCAATCGGCCCGAGCTGCAGTAGACAAAACGGTCGTTCAGTGTGTCGTTCCGGACCGACAGCGTCACAGGCGATATGCCGATTGGACCGGCGGCTTCGGCTGTGAACCCGATGGGTGTCGGCGGTCTTCGAGCCGGCACCACGAGCCAGGCAATCCACGCCGGAAGGTTCGCCTCTCCGCGACAGCAGGCGGTGACGGAGGGTGTCTTTTCGCCGTAGCCTGCCGAGAACCAGCCTTGTATGGGGTCCTGGGATCCGCGGGCTGTCGCGATGGTCAGGGGCATCGAGGCACAGGTGGCGATCATGGCCCCCGGACCTTCGGGGCGGCTGGCCACCAGGAGATTGCCCTGTGGACGGACGTCCAGCGACGGGTGGAAGTGGAGCGGCAGGCATATCTCGTGGAGGCCCCGTCCCAGCAGTACATCCAGCACGAGCCAGTACTCTCCGCGAACGCTCAACACCGCGCGGCGATGGATCGGCCTGCCGGGCAGTCGCCGGAAGCCGTTGTGTTCGCCCTCGTAGTAGTCGTACGTCTGGGACATCTGCCAGGCGAGCGTTCGCCCCTGAGGCGGGAACAGCCATCGGAAGATACGATGTGCCGCGGCCTGGGCCTGTCCATCGACGGTCAGGGCATTGTGACCTCGTCCGGAACGGAAGTACGTCCGCCATGCCCAGGGACCGTTATAGGTATACGTTCCGGGGTCTACCAGAAGAGGAGATCCCTGCGCCGAGAACTCGACGTTGAGCAGGTCGGCGTGTGTGTGGCTGTCAAAGGGGCCATTTCGGACGACGGCATAGTGCGCTTCCGTCGACCAGCCTGTTCGCGAGATGAAATAGCCGCCCTGCGGAAACGCCCGACTGGTATGAGACGGCGGCGCGGCGGGCAGTTGAACGAAGGCATCACCCGCCTCAGGTCCCAACAGCCAGATGGTTTCCTGGTCGATCCGTTCGGCGGCCCATGCCATGTCCGGGCGCCCGAACAGCACGGCTCCCGTACTCAGCATCGGCTCGAAGTCTGTCGGCTCCTGCTCGCTCAGGATGACAGTGTGGCCGTTATCCCAGTCGCCAATCGAGGGCATCCCGCCGTCTGGGCGACGGAGGTTCAAGACGAAGTCGAACATGCCTTGCAGGCGGTCGATCACTGTCTTGGGCACTTCGATCCCCGACTTACGGCAGAGCTGTGTGACGATGACATAGAAGTAAGCCACAAATCGGTGATAGCTGACGGCGCATTCAAAGCTGGCGCCATCGGGGTGAATCTGGTGCGGCGCCTCCTGCCACAACGTGTTCAGGCCCAGTTCGCGCCATCGGGCCGATTCCGTCAGCTCCGGCAGGGCCAGCCCCATGACCGCCAGTCCCATCGCGTCGCCCAGGAGATGGTTGTTGGCCATGTTGATGCGTGAGTAATCCAGATCCGCCACGACGTGTCGCGTCTTGAGCACCAGCGTGCCCAGCATCCGGGCCAGCAGTTCGTCGGAAACCTCCGGGGCGTCGATGAAGAAGGCCAGCGCGATCCACCAGTTGGCCAGTCGGATACCGTGCTCGAGGTTGCTGCGCCAATTCACACCGATTTCCGGCGGGTTGTCGTCGATCCAGCCCCCGAGCTGGTCGGCGAACGCCTGGGCGTAACGCGCCTCACCGGTGAGCCAGTATGCCCGTCCCAGCGTCGGCCAGAACTGATGTCGATTCAGCTCCCATGTGAACTTCACGTCGCCGGGGGCATCCTTGGCATAGAGATCAAATCGGTTCCATCGCACGCGGGGCCAATCCCGGCCGCTGTTCGGCTCGATGTGCCAGTCGATCGGCTTGCCCAAGAAATCGAAGTCTCGACCCATGAATCGAAACCGCCCGCAAGCGATCCGATCGGCAGCCGATCGCAGGCGGTTTATGTCCTGAGGGCAATGACGTCGGACGGCCTCCACATAGTCCTGACGGCGGCTCGGAGTAATCAGAAAGGTTGCGTCCAAACGCCGGCGAACCTGTGCTCGCAGATCCTGGAGCGACGTCGGCGGCGAGGCGAACAGCGTGAACAGTTCCTCGCTCTCGATCGGATCGGCGCGGAAGAACGACTCGACGAGTCCCATACGCTTGCGCACCTCGTAGCCCGCTCGCCAGGCCGAGTTGCGCCAACCGCGAAGACGAATCTCATTCCAGATAGCCGAGTACTTGGACCCTGTGTATTCGCTGTTCATGTGTCGTTTGACCTGCAGGCCACGGATGAGGGCCGGGCAACCGTCGTATCGAGCCAGTTTCGATGCGGTCACGGTATCCGGCAGATGCCTTCATATCAACCGTTTGGGGAGAACCCAATGCAGGCAAGAGCTGCGAAGAGGAGGGCGTGAGAGGCCACCCTCGTCGTGCCCTGGAGTGCTAACAATATGTTGACGCCGAGCAAATACTCACGAACAGCACTTGCTTACACGGTTGCGGCCTTTACAATAAGCATTCTGGACACAGAAAGTGATGGAGTCCTGTTGGTGCCTCCGCGAGGATGGCGTCGGCCGGATGTGACGTGATGCTATGCGATGGTTCGGCATTTCATGGGCTTGGGTGTGCCTGCTGGTCACCGGCTGTGTCGGCGGCTACCCACCAGGGTTGACCTCGCCCGATCCGGCGGCACGAATCCGCGCGATCCGACAGATCGCCGAGAAGGGCCAGTCGAGCGCCGTTCCGTTGCTTGTTAATCGACTGGAAGATGAAGATGAGGCGGTGAGATTCTACGCGATCGGAGCGCTGGTTCGGCTGACAGGATCGGATCAGGGCTATAAATACTATGCGCCGGAACGCGAGCGAACCGAGGCGGTCAAGCGTTGGCGCAATAGCGTCCGTAATCGGGGCAAGGGTGAGCCGACGGCTGCGTCGGTCCAGGTTCGTCCGTAAGCGACAGGTACCTGGGGGAAACTCGGATTATGCAGGAACCTCTGGCGAACGACCATCCCATCACGGAACTCTCGATTCCGAGTGATCCACGGAATTTGGGTGTGGTTCGCAATGCGGTGGAGAAGGTGGCTCGCGATGTCGGGTTCGTTCCGAGTGACATCGATGGAATTGTCCTGGCGACGGACGAAGCATTGGCCAATGTCATGAAACATGGCTATGAGGGTCGAAAGGACTGTACGATCCATGTGCGACTTGAGTTCATGACCTTGCCGGGCGGTTCCCGGGGGCTTCAGGTGATCGTGCGGGACTACGGCAAGCAGGTGGATCCGGCCCTGATTCGCGGTCGTGACCTCAACGACGTCCGTCCCGGCGGTCTGGGCGTGCATATCATCCGATCCGTTATGGACCAGGTGGAGTATACGTGTCCTGAGGGCGGCGGGATGCGGTTGCGGATGGTCAAGTTTCTGCCGGATGCGAACAGGTCGCCGGCATCCTCCGAGCGACGACAGGCGGGCACGAAATGAACAAGGCGAGCGATCCGATCGTCCGGGACATCCGGGAACAGCCCGACGGCACTGTGGTCGTGCTGTCGGGTGAAATCGATTACAACCACTCGCACAAGCTGCTGGTGTCCCTCAATTCGGTGATCGAACGCCGTCCCGTGCGACTGGTGATCGACCTATCCGATGTCGTCCACATGGACAGCAGCGGGTTGGGCACGCTGGTGAGGATCTTCCAGCAGGTCAACGGTTACAACGGCAAGATGGCCTTGGCGGCGATGAACGACCGGGTTCGAAACGCCTTCGAGATCACTCGATTAGACCATTTCTTTGTCATCCGCCCGACGGTGGAAGAGGCCTTGACGGCATGAGCGTAACCGGCGATCAGTCCGAACCCGTCACCCCCGGCCGCGTGCGCCGGTGGGTCGAGGGCGTGGGCGACATGACCGTAGGGGCGGTAGCTGTCCTCCATCGAGGCGTCTCGTTCTTCGGCGGCATGAGCTACCTGCTGTACGACGCCCTTCGTTGGGTGATGGCGGGCCTCTTCGTCCCGAAGGTCAAGTTGGGGCGACCTGCACTGGCGGCGCAGATGGTTCGCGTCGGCGTAAGGGCCATTCCTATCGTCTGCCTGGTGCAACTGTTCATCGGTGTCATCCTGGCCCTTCAGATGGCGCCAATTCTCGAGGTCTACGGGCAGATCGAGCTGATTGCCAACATTGTGGGCATCGCGGTCTTTCGCGAGTTGGGTCCGTTGATCTCGGCGATCGTCCTGAGCGGGTTTGCCGGCGCGTCGATCGCGGCCGAGATCGGAGCGATGGTCGAATCGGAAGAGGTCAAGGCCCTGCGGGCACACGCCCTCAACCCGATTCACTTCCTGGTGGTGCCGAGGCTTCTGGCAACCATCCTCATGCTCGTCGGTTTGGCGGTGATCGCCGATGTCATGGGTACGGCGGGCGGCATGCTGACGGGCGTCCTGATACTCAAGGTTGAGCCGGCCGTGTATATCCAGTTCACCCAGGAGGCCCTGACGAATCGGGACTTCCTCACCGGGTTGCTCAAGGCGGCGGTCTTCGGATTGTTGATCGCGCTGCTGGGGTGCTACGAAGGGCTGAACGTCAAGGGCGGTGCCGAAGGGGTGGGGCGGGCTACCACCCAGACCGTCGTCAAGAGCATCGTTGCGCTGATCAGCACCGACTGTGTGTTCACGGCCATTTTCTATGTGTACGAACTCTAGGGCTTCGCTGCCCGTGGGGCGTTGGTCGCGCACACACGGCGGCTGACGCAGTGGCTGGGCGTCGAAGCAACGCTTCACAGACAAGGATAAGCAGGGCCGGTCGCGATGCAGAACGAGGTGGTCATTTCCGTCCGCAATCTGGTCAAACGCTTCCGGAACTCCGAGGGGCGAGCGGTGACCGTTCTGGACGGCGTAAGCTTCGACGTGTATCGCGGTGAGACCCTCGTGGTCATGGGCGGCAGCGGGTGCGGCAAGAGTACCCTGCTCAACTGCCTGATCGGCGAACTGGAACCCGATGAGGGCGGCATCTTCTATAAGACCAGCGGAATGACCGAACCGGTCGACATTGCCCATCTGAGCGAAGGTCAGATGAAGGACGTCCGCAAACGGTTCGGCATCCTCTTCCAGAGCGGCGCCTTGTTCAACTCGATGACGCTTGGAGAGAATGTTGCCCTGCCACTCAAGGAACACAGCTACGTCGATGCCTCGGTGATCGATATCGTGGTGACGCTGAAACTTCAACAGGTCCGTATGCTGGAACATCGGGACAAGATGCCCAGCCAGTTGTCGGGCGGACAGAAGAAACGGGCGGGTCTGGCTCGCGCCACGGCACTGGATCCGGAGATCCTGTTCTACGATGAACCGAGTGCCGGGCTCGATCCCGTGACCTCGGCCGCCATCGACGAACTGATGATGGACCTGTCCAAGAAGCTGAACGTGACCAGCGTCGTGGTTACGCACGAAATGGATTCGGCTTTCCGCATCGCCGATCGCATGGTCATGCTGGAGAGAGGACGCGTGCTCAAAATCGGACTCAGGTCTGAGTTTGAGGTGCTGAAACGGTCGGAGCCCGACGCATTGACCGATCATGGGGATCGTCTGATGAACCAGTTCCTGAACGGTTTCAGTAAAGGGCCCTTAACGGACGAGGTCGGCATGAGCGAATTCGAAAAGCTGATCGTGCGGGGATGAGTCATGACAAAGCAACGCAGCAACTTTACGCTCGGTCTGACGGTTGTGATCATCCTGGGCACCGCGTTTGCCGTCGCCTTGTTCATCGGGGCGCGGCAACCGTGGGGCGAGTCGACCCGCCTGTTGACGGTTCGCTTCGCCCATACGTTGGCCGTCCCAACGCTGAAAACCGGCGCGGCGATCACGTTCGTCGGTCAGTCCGTCGGTAGCATCCGCTCGATGTGGCTCAGTCCCGCCGAGTATAAGGATGAGAAGACCGGGACGACCCGAAAGATGCTCTTTCTGTACGTCCAAGGCGACGTGCAGAAACGCGTCGATCTGCGAGCAGATTGTTCGATCGTGCCGGAGGGTCCCATCCTCGGAGGAGCGGGCACCTTGCGCATCGAGGATCACGGCAAGAGCGATCGTCCGCTCGGTCCCGACCAGGTCGTTGAAGGCAAGGGGATGGGCGGTTTTGCGGCCGTCACGGATCAACTGAACGACATCGGCGACCTCGTGGCCCGCGAGTTGGATGCCAATCAGCCGAACAGCCTGATGGCCATGATCCGGACGCAACTTGATGCTTCGAAGAGCGATGGCATGGTCGCCAAGATCGTCAAATCGCTGGGCGATCTCAACGCCATCACTGCGAGCGTCCGCGATCAGCTCGATCCGACCAAGGAGAAGGTCCTTCTGCATAAACTCCATCTGACGCTCGACCATATCAACGGCATCACCGGCGAACTGCGGAACCAGATGGACCCCAACAGCCGGACCGCGGTCTTGGGCAAGGTGGAAGTCGCGCTGGACACACTGAACCAGTCGTTGGAGAACGTCAACGGGATCCTGTCGGAGAACCGAACGGCGATTCGCTCGACGATGGAAAACGTGAAAGCCACCAGCGAGACGCTCAACAACGGCATCGTCAAGAGCATTGCCGGGCAGCTCGATCCGGCCCGCCCCGACAGCCTGATGGCCAAGGTTCACGGCGCGATCGACCGCATGGGTCAATCCCTGACCGATCTGAATCGCGTGACCGCTACCACCGGCGAGGTCGTCGCCTTGAACAAGGACAACCTCAACAGCATCCTGGCGAACTTCAAAGAGACCAGCGACCACATGAAGGCCGCCACGAAGGACCTGCGGCGAAATCCGTGGCGGTTGTTGTATCGTCCCACCCTGGAAGAGACCAAGGAACTCAATATCTTCGACGCCGCACGGGCCTTCTCCGAGGCGGCAACCCGACTGGACGATTCGACCTCGCGGCTGAAGGCTCTGCTCGATTCGAAAGGCGGGACGATTCCGTCGGACGATCCACAGCTCAAGACCATTCGGGCCGAGATCCAGAAGACCTTTGAGAAGTTCAATGAGGCTGAGGCGGCCTTGTGGAAGAACCTGAACATCCGACCGTAAAGACCGGACAATGACACGCGCCGTCGCTTCTAGCCTCGCCAACCGTCCGGCCGTCTCCCGATGTCCAGAGCTATTCTGGGCAGGCGATCCCGTGGGATTCGATCCGGCGCAGACCGGTATGAGGAACCATGAGCACCCCTGATGCATCAACCGAGTACGATGTCCTTGTGGTTGGCGCCGGGCCGGCCGGTGCCACCGCTGCCGCAGAATGTGCCAAGCGAGGACTCTCTGTCTGCCTGATGGACAGCCAGACCTTTCCTCGCGAATCGCCGCATCGGGTCTGGCTGAACGGAGATGTTCGCGCTCTGATCGAGGCGTGCGGGGCCGAGGCCTCGGCCATACTCGCCGAGCCGGTTCGGAATCTGACCTTCTTCACCTCGGATCTGTCCAAGGGAATGACGGCTCATCTCAAAGACACCGCGGTTCACATCGTTCCCCGAGCCAGGCTCGAAAATGCCCTCATCGAGGCAGCCCATCAGGCCGGCGCTACCCTCCGTATTCCGGCTCGCGTCCAGGGGCTTGCCACCTTTGAAGAGGGGGTTCGCGTCACCCTCGATGACGGGAGCGAGCAGGGGGGGCGCTTCCTGATCGGCGCCGATGGTGCCCGGTCCGGCGTGGGCCGCCAGCTCAGTCTGATCGAGTCCGATGAGTGTTCATGCTGGTGCGCCCAGTGGGACGCTGATCGTGCGATCCCGCGCGCTACCGTCGAGAAGGGCATGGTTGTCGCCCTGAGCGTGATCGGCACGGAGGGCATCGGCTATGTTCTTCCCCAGCCCGATCATCTCCTGATCGGTGTGGTGGGCGATTCAAACCCGAAGGAAATCGTCGAGTATTTCGAGGCCTTCGTCAGTGACGGCCAGGCAGCGGGATTGCTGCCGAAGGATCTTCGGATCGATCGTCCGTCGGTCTGGCCGGTTCCGGCCGGACGCGCCATCGAGATGGAGGCCCACGTGGCCAAACGCTCCTTGTTGGTGGGCGAGGCCGGGGGCTTCGTCACTGCCATCAGCTACGAGGGCATCTACCCGTCGATGTGGTCGGCATCGATCGCGGCCGGGGTCGTGGTCGACGCGGCTCAAAGCAAGAATCCCCAGGATGCGCTCGGTGAATACGACGTCCGCTGGCGAACCGCCATGGCCGACTATCTCAGGATGCCCGATGCCGATCTCGAATTTCTGCTGCCCCTGATCTTCGGCAATCAGCAGATCGCCGATCGAATGGCCATGGCCTTCCTGACCGGAAAGAACCTTCAGCAGGGACCGGATCCCTCCGGCCGTTGATAGAGCGGTGGAGGTTGTCGGTCAACATGAAAGGCCGGGGCGCGCATGCCCCGGCCACACAATTCGCAGACCGCGGTTCGATCGACTACGCCATCGGACGTTGGCGTCTGAGACCTATCAGTCCCATGCCCGCAATGCTCAACAAGACGGTTGCGGGTTCTGGAACACTGCCTTCGACATGTCCTTTCATACCAATCTGGTCATTCCCGCACGTCGGGGCAATGTGCAGTGAGAAGTTGAAGTCGCCGTCCGACGACAGTTTGCTCAGAGGAACCGTCCACGTCTGGACATACCAGTCGCTGCCCGAGTTCGGCACGTCATAGAACAGATGGTTCAAGTTCATGAAGCCGAGGTCGACACCTCCCTGAGCGAACACTCGGGTGTCCAGCCCCGTAGGGACGCCATATGTCGAACCGGGCCGCGGTCCGTAGGCTTGGCTGCCCTGCGTCAGGACCACGTCACTGTTCGAATCTAGAAGGACCAGGTGCCCTTCCATTCCCCCGGTGTGGAAGTTCATCGCCCCGTTGTAGCCCGTGAAGCTCGACGTATCCAACTGCCGAGGCACACCGTTCTGTCTTGCCCAACTGTTCAGAAGGGCGAACTGGCTGACGACGCCTGCTTGATCCTCAATGGTCAGGAAGGCATCACCCTGAGAATACACCCGACCGTTGCTCATGTAGCCGGTCAGGGGGTTCATCCCGCAGGCCACGCGGATGATGAGCTGATCGTCTTCCAGCATCCATCCCAGGACCCCTTCGTCAAACGGGTGCCCGCCGCTCGGGCTGGTCCCAACACCGGAATAATTGACACGATAGGGGCCGAAGGACGGCATGTAGTTGGGAAGCTTATTCCCACCGGCCACATCGGAGGAATAGCTCGATTGTAGCCCTGAAACACCTATTTCATCGATATAGTTGAAGCCGTTGAACTGGTCTGTGATGATTGTTCCGAAGCCAATGCTGCTGAGCATCGCGACAACGGATAGAGACGGAGCAAGGAATCGCATGTTTCCCCCTTTGTAGTACGTAAGTAGTAGCTTAATCGTGTCCGATCAAGGCCTGTCCAGACCCTCTGCTAAACCGTTCAGCGGAGCGGTCTTAGATCAACTCTTCACACAGCGCTACGGCGCCAGCGCTTGAACTACTGCACGGTAACAAGAAGGAGGTCTTCGGGTCGGCTGCCCCCTTCCCTTGCGATCCCCCCCCGCAGCCATCCCCCGGGGATCGTCACAGGTAACTTTAGATATCACTGGCGTTCTGTCAAGTCGTCATTGAAAATCGCATACATCTTCTATGGTCCCATAAAGGAAGAATCACGCAGATTGGGTTCCGACCACAGCATTCTGTCCACGGCATCCGGAAGGTGCCTTCGCAGCGGGCCTTGCAGATGTCCCTCTGTTTGAGCGGTCTTCGTGGCGATATGGGGCATGATGGATTCTCGTGCCGCCGAGTCCGGGTTGAGCGTGCCGACGGGGACGGATACTATTTCAGCAGACGAAGCCTTCGAGAAGGTCAGAGGGGCATCATGGACCATCCCACCCCGACGAAGTCGTTCAACGCCCCATTCTCGTTGGTGTGCATTCTGACCGCCGGTCTTTCCGGTGGGCTGATGGCAGCCTGCTACTGGCCGCTGGAGTGGCACTGGGCCGCATGGGTGGCCCTGGTGCCATGGCTGCTCATCCTTCCAAGGCTGTCAGCCTCTCAGGCCTGGCTCTACGGGGCCGTCGTGGGACTGGTCTTCTATCGCATCGGGTTGGGCTGGCTCTTCGAAGTCCGACGCACCAGAGAGGAGGGCCCTGGTGTGCTTCTGGGCAATATCCACCGCACCACGGGACACACGATCTTCGTCCGTGGGGGATTCATCTTTGGGCGGCTCATCGGCTGGGCGTTTCTCGCTCTCGTGCTGGTTCTGACGGCATCGGAATGGATAAACCGTATCCGACGGCGATTCGCGGGGCCTCATGAGGGTGGCAGGGCGAGCCTCGTCTAATCCCTTCACTGGGATAGTGGTTCTCTGTCACGACGGATTCTGCTGCCGTCGTCTTCGCAGATGCATCAGGTCGCTCAGTTCCTCGATGTGCATCAGGCGACTGGCGGCGAAGAAGACCCCCATGCCCACGATCAGTAATCCCGCGAGCTGGACGGTTCGGTGATGGCCCAGCCATCCGCCGACGCACCAGCATGCGAGGGTCATCGCGAGGGTTGCGATCCCCACGCGGATGGCCTGGTTCCAGAGTCCGGACCAGTTGATGTGCCCCATGCGCCTGACCAGACGGCGAGCGAGCCAGACCGACTGAATCACAGCGCACAGAGAGGTCGCAAGTGCGACGCCCCGTTCCTGGGGTTCCGGCAGTACGTTGACCAGAACGATATTGAGGCTGAAGTTCAAGGCGACCATCGCCACGGCGATTCGCACCGGGGTCTTGCTGTCTTGCAGGGCATAGAAGGCCCGCACGAGCATCATCTGAAGCCCATAGGCCCACACGCCCGACGCGTAGCACGCCAGGACCTCCGCGGTTCGAATCGTATCGGCGGCCGTAAAGGCCTTGCGTTGAAGCAGAAGCCCCACCAGCGGCTCGCGAATAAGGATCAGCCCGACGCTGGCGGGCAGCCCGATAAACAGACACATCCGAAGACCGCGGACGATGCTTTCGCCGAAACCGGCCATGTCTTTCCGGGCGACCATCAGGCTGAACTGCGGATAGATCGCCGTTGCGATGGCCGTCAGGAACACGCCTTCCGGAAACTGGTAGAGTCGCTGGGCGTAGTAGAGTTTGGCGGGGGCCCCATCATGCGGGACGAACCAATAGGCCACGAGCGAGTCGGCCAGCGTGTTGACCTGAACCACCGCCAGCCCCAGGATCATCGGACCCGTCAGCATGGCGATCTGCCGCACGGCCTCGTCCTTCAGGTCCAGCGACAGCTTGAGCTTGAATCCGCAGCGCCGCATCGCCCCCCATTGCAGGATCACCTCGAACACGCCGGCCACGACGACCGCCCAGGCGATGATCACCAGACGAGATTCCACCGTCAGACCCGGAATGAACCACCCCACGGCAATATCACTCAGGATGGCGATATTCAGAATGCTGGGGGCCAGCGCCGGGGCGGCGAAATGTCCCAGGACGTTGAGCAGTCCTCCCATGACCGCCACGACACAGATGAACCATGCGAAGGGCAGCATGATGGCCGTCAGCCGCAGCGTGACGTGGTTTCGCTCCGTCGGGGCGATCAGGCTGTACAGCAGGGCGTTCACACCCTCACCGAGGATGACGAGCGTGATCAGGATCAGGCTCATCGAGACAATGACCGTACCGGCAATACGCCGGGCCCGTTCCTCATCGCCCTGTTGTCGTATTTGGCTGAATACGGGGATGAAGGCCGACGAAAGGGCACCTTCTCCGAACAGACGCCGGAAAAGATTGGGGATCATGAAGGCGACTGAAAAGGCCGCCCACATCCCTTCGGCACCGAAGGCTGCCGCACAGAGCACATCGCGCAGCATTCCCAGAACACGCGAGAGCAACGTCAGCAGACCGACGACTCTCGCACCGGATACGAAATGCTTGGTGTCTGGCATTCGAATCGGGCGGGCCTCATGCCCCCATTCATGCGGAGAACCCGGAGTCTGTCGAGGCGACGCTTCCTTACGTCGATCCGCCGCGCCGCCCCCAAGAGGGCCGGGCGCCGTCGGCGGCCTTTCCTTCCGACGACTACCACTCGAGCACGGCCCCCTTTGAGGCCGATGTAGCCATCGTGGCATACTTACCCAGATAGCTCGTCTTGTATCGCGGCGCCGGAGCCTTCCACTCGCTGCGGCGTTTCTTCAGTTCCGCTTCGGAAAGCCGGACGTCCAGCCGTCCGGCGGCGATGTCGATCGCGATTCTGTCGCCCGGTCTGAGCAGCGCGATCGGCCCGCCCGCCGCCGCCTCGGGGCTGATGTGCCCGATGCAGGCACCGGCCGTGCCGCCGCTGAACCGCCCGTCGGTGATCAGGGCGACCGAGCTGCCGAGCCCCATCCCCTTGATATACGCCGTGGGCGAGAGCATCTCCTGCATGCCCGGACCGCCCCGCGGACCCTCGTATCGGATGACGACCACGTCGCCTTCCTTCACCTTGCCGCCCAGAATGCCCTCGCAGGCATCCTCCTGAGACTCGAAGATCACCGCCGGACCTTCGTGCCGCATCATTTTGGGGTCCACGCCGGCCGTCTTGACCACCGAACCCTCCGGGGCAAGATTGCCGTAGAGCATGGCCAGCCCGCCCTCCTTCGAGTAGGCGTTGTCGACCGTGCGGATGCAGTCGTACGGATCGAAGCTGCTCGACAGCGTCGCTGCGATCGGGGCCCCGTTCGCGCAGGCTCGCGACGTCGTGGTGCTCAGCTCGCTGCGTCGCGCCGGACTGAGTCCTCGCGTCTGCACCTTCTGCCCATGGGCGCGGATGTCGTGTTCGTCGATATTCTGCCCGATCGTCTTGCCCGTCACCGTGGGGCAGTTCCCCTTGATCAGGGACGGTTTGGCACGGCGGATCTCGCCGAGCATCGTCATGATGCCGCCGGCCGCCTGAATGTCCTCAATATGGTACGCCGAGCTGGGCGAGACCTTGCAGATGTTCGGCACCTGCTTCACCAGGTCGGCCATACGCTTCATGTCGAAGCTCAGGATGCCCGCCTCGCGTGCGATCGCCAGCGTGTGCAGGACGGTGTTTGTCGAGCCGCCCATCGCCAGGTCGAGCACCATGGCATTGTCGAAGGCGTCGGCCGTCAGAATGTCGCGAGGCTTCAGATCGCGGCGGATCAGTTCCACCATCTGGAAGGCCGCCGAACGGTACAGATCCAGGCGGTCCGGGCTGGTCGCCAGGACTGTCCCGTTGCCGGGCAGCGCCATGCCGAGCGCCTCGCACAGACAGTTCATGCTGTTGGCCGTGAAGAGCCCGCTGCACGAGCCGCACGTCGGGCAGGCGTAGTCTTCAAGTTCCTTGAGCTGCTCGTCGCTGATGGCGTTCTTGACGCGCTCGCCGATCCCCTGAAATACGCTGATCAGATCTATCACCTTGCCCGAAGGCGTGCGACCGGCCTCCATCGGACCGCCGCTGACGAAAATGGTCGGCAGGTTAACCCGGGCGGCGGCCATGAGCATCCCCGGGATGATCTTGTCACAGTTGGGGATGCAGATCATGCCGTCGAAACAGTGCGCCTCGACCATCGTTTCGACACAGTCGGCAATGAGTTCGCGGGAGGCCAGGGAGAACTTCATGCCCGCGTGCCCCATCGCGATGCCGTCGTCCACGCCGATCGTGTTGAAAATGAAGGGTACACCGCCGGCCTGACGGACGCATTGCTTGACGTAGTCGCCCACCTTGTCCAGGTGAACGTGTCCCGGCACGATGTCCGTATAGCTGTTGACCACCGCCACAAACGGCTTGTCCATGTCGGCATCGCTGACGCCGCATGCCTTAAGCAAGGCCCGATGGGGTGTACGCTCGATGCCTCTCTTGATCTTGTCGCTGCGCATGAGATGTACCTCTCTGAACTCACCGATCGGTCGACGGCACCGTCTCTTCGGGGACGGATGCGGCACAGACAGCCACTTCCGTCGGTCCGACCGGCGTGAAAGTAACATTATAACCTTGGTGCCGGACAGTTGAAGGTCATCGGGAAGCGGCAAACCTCCCGCCACGGCGCAGGGCGGGCGCCATGCCGATCCGGAGACCCCGCCTCCGTGGCATTGGATGCGTCTGCGGGTTGACCGTAGAATAGACATAGGTTCGGCGACGACGACGAGCGTTGCGACGCGTGCCCGGACCTTCGACCCATGTGAAGGATGTCGTGGTGATCTACGAGCTGGCCTGCCCGCACTGCCAAGGTACCGTCTCTTCGGACACCCGTTATGTCGGTCATCCCGTCAAGTGTCCCCTGTGCCAGGGTCAGTTCGTTGCGCCGCCCCCGCCCGAAGAGCCGCCGCTTCCGGTGACACCACCGGTGACCGGGGAAATCGAGGTGGGAAGTCCGGCGGCGATAACGCCTCCCCAGCCGCCGCAACCGCCACAGCCTGAGCCGTCGGTGCATCGATTCCACGTGGTGTGTCGAAGGTGTGGCTCGTTGCTCGAGGCCCACAGCGGACTGGCGGGACAAACCGGGCGATGTCCGACCTGCTCGGGAGAGTTCTCGATTCCTCGCGTCGAGCCGCAGGCCTCGACCTTGGCTCAACCGGTGTCCGTCGGCACGCCCGAGGAATCACCCATGTCGGTTCACGCCTACGCCGCCGCCGGTGCAACGGCTCCGGAGATTATTCGTGCCGCCGATGGGCGACAGATGGTTCGCTGCCCGCGTTGCGGCTTCCTCTCGCCCATCGATGCGGGCCATTGTTACGAGTGTGGGCTCCCCTTCTCCTTTGACGACGTCAGAAGCCTCCCGGCACCCGGCAGCACCAACGGTTACGCGGCTGCCTCGCTCGTGATGGGGTTGTTGGGGATGCCCTGCTTCGTGTTTGTCGTTCCGCAGATCCTTGCGATCGTGTTCGGCATCGTCGCCCTTCGGCAGATCGACCGGGCCGGTTCCACGCAAACGGGCATAGGGCCGGCGACGGCGGGCATTGTCTGTGGCGTGCTGTCGTTGCTGATCACCACAATCGCCTTCTACGTTCGGATGCGAACCGGTGCATGATCCGGGCCCCTCACTCAGAGAACCCATACGCATTCCTATGTGCTCGTCGGGACTTCTGCCGGTTTGGCGTTGATTGCCGCCAGAATCAGCAGGAAAGGTATGATCGGAAGGCGAAACCGCGGGTCCGTCTGCGGCGACGTGGCCAGCAGCATCGCGATTGATGGCAGCAGGAAGAACGTCAGCCCATACCACTTCCGAACACAAATCAGCCTCAGCGCGGCTCGACCCGCCAGGAATGTCAATAATGCGAACGGTGCCGCCAGAAGCACGGCCAGCAGTCGCCGGGCCGATGCCGATGCCGATGGCAACAGAGATGCAAACGGCAGGGCCTCCGGCTGGTCCGGAGGGTCGATCGCAAGGGACAGTGGGAACACCAGTATTGAACCACACCGGCTGAGCCAGCAACTCAGGCTCGACAGCGGGTGCTCGCCGAGCACCTCCCATCCGACCTGAGCGATCGGCCGGTCCAGGAGCAGCGGATTGACCTGGCTCACGTGCCCCCAGGCGATCTGGGGCCACGAGATGTCCTTTGCGGCTTGCGGGGTCAGCGCACCGTGTTCGGCCGACCAGCGCCGGCGTACACGCTCGTCGAACTCCTCCCATACCGCGTGCAGAGTCTGCGGATCATAGCGCTGGCGCGTCTGCCCTCGATGCCACAGGACAACCTCAACGGCCTTGTAGTATGTGAGGACCACGCCCCCCTGGTGGGAGATCGCAAACCTGCCGGCCACCACGCGATTCCGCAGACACCAGGGCACCAGCAGAATCGCCAGTCCGGCCAGGCAGACCACGAATCGCAGGCATCGCCGCGAAAGACCTCCGGGCACGAACAGGGCCGCTCCCAGCAGCACCGGAATCAGGGCCATCGCCAAGGGGCGGGTCAGCACCATGAGGCCGACAAGCATGCCGACGACCATCAGGCGACGCAAGGAACCCTGTTGCTCATACCAGGATTGCCAGATGAACACGGCCAGAACCAGCAAGAAGACAAACCATGTTTCGCTGAGCAGCCAGAGGCTGTAGTAACCTCGGTAGGGTTCAACGGCCCAGAGCAGACCCAGAAGGCACGCTCGTCGTGCGGACATCCACGCGGAGGCGATACGGACCACCAGCAACACGCCGGCCACCGCCAGAACCTGCTGAAGCAGAACCGGTGCCAAGGGCGAATCACCGAAACACCGGACGCAGGCGGCCAGCAGGATCGGATAACCCGGACATCGCCACGTATCAGGACGGAAGGGCTGCTGCGGATCCTGACTGAATCGGCCGTGACCCGCCACGTTCTTCGCCAGGTTCATGAACTCCCGCCCGTCGACGCTCCGGAACGCCATCCCGTCGACGTGCCCGGTGGTTTTGAGGGCCAGTCCGAGGAAGCACACCTGCACGATCACAGCGGCACTCAAAACGCCCAGAATGAATCCGCGGGGGATGGAGCGGACGGCAGGGCGATCGATGCTCTTCGACATGGCGTAGAATCCCCTGGACGCCTGGCGTGGGTTCCATACCTGGTCCACGATTCGTATGATCATACCGGTTGGGGTGAGTCAAACCCATCCGCAACGGACTGACCGCCAGTGACGTGTTTCGGGACGAGGTGCCGCGAATGAAGACGCTCATCATTGTACACGTATCAAGCGAAGGCCCCGGATTGTTTGAGCCGATGCTTCAGCAGGCCGGTATGGCAACAGAGATCATTGACGTCGAGCGTGGCGACACCCTGCCGTCGACGCTGGACGACGTGGGGGCTCTGATCGTGATGGGCGGTCCGATGAACGCCTATCAGGAGAAGGAGCATCCCTTCCTGGCTCGGGAAGACGTTCTCCTTCGTCAGGCCCTGAAGGCTGAGGTTCCGGTTCTGGGCGTGTGTCTGGGGGCCCAGCTTCTGGCCAAGGCGGCCGGAGCGAGGGTCTATCGCAGCCCGGTAGCCGAGTTCGCCTGGGGATACGTCGAGATCACACCGGAGGGACGGCACGACCCTCTCCTTGAAGGTGTGGTCTCACCGATGTTTGTGTTTCAGTGGCATGGCGACACATTCGACGTTCCTGCGAACGGGACGCTGATTGCCCGGGGGGTCGACGTTCCGAATCAGGCGATTCGTGTCGGACGTCGGGCCTACGGCCTGCAGTTCCACGTCGAACTCGATCGCCGATTGCTGGACCTGTGGATGGAGGTTGCACCGCAGGAACGCGGCGATCTGGACGAGGAAGCCATCCGTCGTATTCGTGCCGTCTTCGAGAATCGCGAACGCGACCTGGCCCATCAGGTGTCTGCCATCGTTCGCAACTTCCATCGGATCGTCCTGGAGGCCGCTCGCCGCGCATAACGAAACTGGGCGGATGCCTCCGCAGAAGGGACGCCCGGAGGGCATTCAGCCACTGTCCTAAGGGAAATCCATCGGTCCGATGGGGCCGGTTGGCCAGAGTTTGGCGCAGCGGTCTATCCCGCCAACCGACAAGAGGTGGCGTCCTCCAGCCGACCACCGCAGCGAGTAGATGGAGCCATCGTGCGCCGGCCAGCTCATGATGAGCTTGCCGGTCTCCGCATCGCGCACCTGGATGACATCGGATGTTCCGAACAATACGCGGCGGCCATCGGTGGTATAGGTGGCCGAGTACAGCCGAGTGTGTTGTGTCGGGATGCTCCACACCTGTCGCCCGTCTGAAAGGTCCCAGCAGATCGCAAGCCCATTATGATCTCCGGTGGTCAGATACCGGCCATCGGGCGAAAACGCCACGGCATCAACGGTTTCTTCGTGTCCTTTCAACTGTCGACGGAGTTCACCCGACGCGACGTCCCAGACCCAGACGAACCTTTGCAAGCCAACGGCAGCGAGCTGTTGTCCGTCATCTGAAACTGCCAGGTCCCAGACCTCGGCTGGCTGAGTCAGCTTGCGGAGTTCTCGACCGCTGGCAACGTCCCAGAGTCGAACGGTCTCATCGCAGGCTCCGGAGATGATCATTCTGCCGTTCGGGTGGTATACGAAGCACGATGCTTCAGAGGTATGGCCGCGGAGAGACATCGCCGGTTCCGCTGTGCGGACGCGCCACGTCTGCATCTCACACTCTTCGGGCGTTTCGCCCGCCGCGGCCGCTGTCAGGTACTGTCCATCAGGAGAGAACGCCAGGCAGGTCACCAAGGAGTTGAAGGCTTGGATGACTCGGTCGGGTTCGTTCGGGCGACGAGCATGGCGGAGGCAGATCTGTCCCTTATTGTCGCCGAAGGCGACCCACTCGTCATCGGGGGACAGGGCGGCATAATTGACCTTGGCGGAATGCCGATAGACGATCACCTCGCCACAGCATTGCAGGTCCCAGATTTTGCACGTGCGATCTTCTCCGGCCGTCATCATCCGTCGGCGGTGGGGAGCAGCAATCATCTGATTCGCCGGTCCGGAGTGCCCTACGAATTCGCTTTTTCTGGAAAGGTCCTTGAGATCACGCAGAGTGAAACCGCCGGCGGTGGGTTCGACTGAGGAGTCTCTCAGTGACGCGGGGTAGAAGAGCGTGGATCGGGCAGTGTACATCGGCAGTTTATTCTCACGGATGGATAGAAGGCTTCCAGTCAGAGGATCGAATTCACAGAGCATCGTTCCTCTGCCCTCCGTCCAGAGGATTCGACGGCCGTCCGTCGAGAAGCCGGCTCCGCTGTGGTCGTCGATGCGAGGGGCGAGGGAGAAGAGTCGGGGATGTGCGTCGCAAGGGTCAAACAAGCCCACCCCCGCGGGATCGGCAGTGAGTATCTGCTTGCCGTCGGGCGAAAAGCACGCCGAAAAGGCCTCTTGGCAGCGCAGTTGTATTACTGCTCTGCCATCCGAGACGCTCCAGAGGGTGGTCTTGCCCTCCCTGCATCCCGAGACAAGGAATTCGCTGTTGGGCGAGAAGCCAAGCGACCGGATGGCGCCTGGCTGACGGGGCAGGATTGCCCGTGTGCGTTGTCCGACGGGTTCCCACAGATGAATGTACCCACGGGAATCGCCGGAGGCGACCAGGTCACCACCGGGTGCCCACGCCAACGCATACACCTCTGCGTCATGGGCTGAATACGTGAGCAGGCTGCGATCGCTGAGCCAGTTCAGACGCTGCCATTCCCATCCTCGCAGTCGGGGAGGGCAGATCGAGAGCGTCTGTTTAAGAGTAGCGATGTCCCGCTTCTCGTAAGCGGCGGAGGCCGTCACGATCTGACTTATGTACAAAGACCATTCGACGGCCTGAGCCCTCTCACTGGCCAGTCGCTCGGCCGACAGGGCACGATTCCGCCCCTGCACGGCATCGTGCCACAGGTACGTAATGACCACCAGCATCGCGGCTACGGTCAGAAAGAATCCCGCCGAAATGCCGACAGCGAGTCTGTGCCGCGAGGCCAGCTTGCGAAGGACATAGAGGTTGCTGTCCTTTCGGGCCTCGATTGGCAGACCGTCCAGATAGCGTTGGACATCCTTTGCCAACTCCTCGGCGCTCTGGTAGCGGCGTTGTCGGTCCTTGGCCAGAGCTTTCAGGACGATCGTTTCCACATCCGTATCGATCGGACAAGGCGCGTGGTCCTTGGAGTGTGCGGCCTCCCCGGCCGAGGTAATGCCCTTCTCTGCTGTCCAGGCTCGGCTGGGCGGTGTGGGCGGCGTCTGGCCGATGTGATGAAGCGCTGCCGCCAGACTCTCCTCCATCGGATAGGGATATGTGCCGGTCAGAAGCTCATACAGCACGATTCCCAAGGCGTATACGTCGGTTCGTGTGTCCACATCCTCGGGGCTGCCGTTCGCCTGTTCCGGTGACAGATAAGGCAGGGTGCCGAAGACCTGGCCTGTCATCGACATCAGTCGGCCCTGGGGACTTCCGATCGTCTTGGCCAGCCCGAAATCCAGAATTCGCGGCCTCTCATCGGAATCCACGAGGATGTTTGACGGTTTGATGTCTCGGTGGATGACCCCTTTTCGGTGAGCGTGCTGCACGGCCTCGCACACCGACACGAACAACCGAAGCGAGGCCTTCAGCGAGAGATGGTGGCTGCGAATGTACTCGTTCAGGGGCAGACCCGGCACATAGTCCATGACATAGTAGGGCTGCCCGTCCGACGTGACCCCCGAGTCGAAGACCGTCACAATGTTCGGGTGCCTGAGTCCGGCCGCCAGGTCGATCTCCTGCTTGAAGCGTCGCCGCGCGTTTCGTCCCGGATCCTGTTCCGTCAGCAGCAGCTTGAGGGCGACGGTTCTCTGTGTGGAAACCTGGAGGGCCTCGTAGACGACCCCCTGCCCGCCACGGTGGACTCGCCGGGTCAGTTGGTACCCGGGGATACTCTGCGCGTAAGCGATCGCCCCATCAGTGTCTTCCACCGTGGTGCCGTCATTGTGTGCCGTGTCGGCGTCCGGCTCCGCCGACACGTCGCGTCCAAGCGGTTGTTTGACGGGGGGGGGCAACTGGGAGCACGCATCGAAAATATCGAGGGCTTCGCGAACATCATCGAGCCGTCGGCGACAGGCCTCACAATCGCGGAGGTGCGCGTCCAGAAGCACACTCTCTGGATCGCCGGGTGATCGGGCCAGTTTCTCAAGTTCGGACAGGTCTAGACAACGGCTCATCGACCGGATTCCTTGTCAGCCGTCGCTTTCGAGTTCGGCTCGGACACCCCTCATGAACTGAAGCACTCGATGCTTGATCTGGTAAACGGCATCGCACGTCATGTCCATCTTCCGGGCCACCTCGTCGGCGCCGATGCGTTCGAACGTGAGCAGGTCGAAGACCCGAAGGTATCGCTTGCTGAAGGTTCGCCGCGTCCTTTCAATGCAGACGTTCAGCACATGCTCCTGCCACTGCTGCTCCCACAGGGTGGCCATGGTCTGAGGGTCCGACGCATACGTATATGCGCCGTCGACACTGCTTCGCTGCCCCGTCGAAAGGGGTTGCTTGAGGCGCTCGGCGCATAGATCCCTGACCTGATTTCGAGCAATCGCAAAGAGCCATGATCTGAACTTGCCCTTCTTGGGATCGTACAGGCCCTCCTGCATGGCTTTGTAGAGTGCAAATTCGGCACGTTGCGTGGCGTCCTCTGCGCTGTCGTTGTCGAGTCCCAGCCGAAGACAGAACTTGTGCAACATCGGACGATAGAGTGAGTCAAAGCGTTGCCATGCAGCCTGATTGTCGGTGTCCGACAAACCCCTTAGGAGGGAAAACGAAGTCTTGTATGGCGACATCGACACTCCCCGACTGCGTCTGATAGACTTGAAGGCAAACTGGGCGGAGGACAGAGAACGATTTGGATTCTTGTTTCCCTATCCTGCTGAAATAACGTAATATTGGGAGAACGCCCTTCTGTTGCCCTTCCAATGGATCATTCTACGCAATCAGCAAATCGAGCGTCAACTTAATTCCTTGCAGAATCGGAGCGGGTCTCATCCTCTTTCGTCTCGAAAATTGTGGAACGAGTTCGTTCATAAGCCATTAAAATATATGGTTTTAAAAACTCGTTCACCGCGTCGGTCGAACACACCCACCAAGTGAGGCCCGTGACCTTCTGTGGCACTCCCAATGTGCACTGTATGGACCTTGCTTCGAGCAACGGTGTCTGCAACGCGTTGCCCAGCCCGAGCGCGGCGGTCTGATGGGAGTTCTGTTAGATGGCGATGGCCACCACCGCAAACCACTGAGGACACCTCCGCGGACCGCAAAAGCTGGAGGGCAGATGCCTTTCGTTCGAAGGCACGTCTCCAACAAGTCCCCAGTGTTCCTTGTGGGACTTTCCTGTCAGACATCGAGAAAGGGTCTGTATTAACAACTGGATGCGGCGATGTCTTCCCACAGGGGCATCCGCTCTTGTGGGGTTGTCCAGGGCGTGTTCGGGGGTGGCCAGACATCTCCCCGCAGGTTGTATGGGGTGTGATCGAATGAGCGATGTTGGCGTTCCAGACGCTCCGACGGGGATTGCAGACGAACTGTTTGTGTGGGAAGAGCAGTTCCTGGGTTTCTTGACGGGCTCGGAGCAGTCATGGAGCCATCGAGAAGGACAGCCTTTGTCGCAGCGTTCGTTGCATGAGGCGGCCGGGAGGTTCTCGCCCCACCTCGCAACCGGTGCGACGGCGACCGACGTCAACAGACTTTCGGCGGCTCTCAGGTCCTTCTGCAAGAGGGGGATCACCTTGTTTGGGACCTCCCCGACGGGCGATGCCGCCGCACAATGCATGATGGTGAGGGCCTATCAACTCTGCCAGTCCTTGGCAGAGGTCCTCGTTTCGTCCCACTATCTGAACCGACTGGGGTGTGTCCGCCGAGAGAGGCGTTGGGACCAACTCCATCCGTCGACCGTGGGCTGCGTCCATACCGTGAGTGACGGCCGCGGCAACAGATCGGCGTCGACGATGCTGATAGGCCAGCCGTGTATGACGTGTGATCGAGGCCGCTTGGCTCTGGTCAAAGGCACGGGGGACCTCGCTGTGGTGATCTGCAATGCCGGGTGCCGGATGGGGTCTGAACGACTCCTCGAAGGCCTCTACGGGGTTCCGGTCGAGCCGGCACCCTGTCACAGGACCACGGATGAACGCATGATCTGGAGCGAGCCGGCGGTCTTCGAGGGGCGGGCTCAATACCTGCCCTATCACGAATTGGGTTTGCACGTGACATAGCACAGCCAGCCTTGGCGCTTCGCCAAGGCATGACAAAACAAGAAGAAGGGGAGTTCTGCCAGAAGGGGACATCCTGTTTCTCTCTCGCGAGATCGCAAGAGGGCGGCCCGCGCGGGAGGAACAGGATGTCTTCTTTCTGCCGCGAACCGAACGGTTTCCACCAACCTCTACTTCGCTTAAGCTGGAAACACCTCATCTTCATGTGGCATCGGCAGGGGGCGTCCCCTCCGGCTCGATTCCTCGGCCAGGCTGAGCACGCCGATCACGCGGCGGGCAGACTCGGGGGTCACTTCCAGCGGATCGCCCAGCAGCAGGTGGTCGGCCAACGCTCGATAGTATCCGTGCCAGTCGCCCTGCAGGAGAGGGACGCTGCTCTCGATTCGCCGGCCGTCTGTCTGTACCTGAACCAGTTTGAGGGGGTCGCCGTCCACCGCTGTGATGCCGCCTCTCGTGCCCAGGATCCGCCACTTGGGCTTGCCGATCGCCGCGATGCTCGATTGTTCGAACGTGGCCATGGCGCCGCCTTCGAACCGCACCGTCGCCCAGCAGTGGTCTTCGTTCGTCACGTGGTGCCAGACCCGCTTTGGGGGAAAGAAGCCGAAGACGCTTTCGATACGGCGTGGGATGAGGTTCAGAATCCAATCGACGAAGTGCGCGCCCCAGTCGAAGAAGGCTCCGCCGCTGATCGCCTTGTTGCTTCGCCACCAGTCGCCGGGGTAACTGTAGCCGCCCATGAACGCCTCGATCTGGAACACCTCGCCGATGGCCCCGGAATCGATCAGGCCCTTCAGGCTCAGAAAGTCCGCGTCGCGGCGGCGGTTGTGGAAGACCGTGCAGACCTTGCCCGCCTTGCGGGCCGCCTGGATCATCTCCGTCGACTGCCGAACGTTCAGGGCGAAGGGCTTCTCGCAGACGACATGGCGACCTGCTCTGCTGCACTGGACCGAAAGCGGAGCGTGCGTGTTGTGAGGCGTCACCAGAACGCACAGTTCCACCTGATCGTCCTCGAGCAGCCTGTCCAGTGACGGGTATGTCCGGATGCCGGGCAGATCGTCATCGGCCATCGTCAACCGCGATGCGTCACTGTCACACACCGCCACCACCTCAAGGCCCTTGCACTGGTTCATGCTGTCGGCGTGGTGCTTGCCCATGTTGAAGGCTCCGCCGTAGCCGACGACGGCGCACCCAATGACGCGGTCGAAGACCTCCGCTTCTCCGCAGACGTAGCGGAGCTGGCGAATCACTTGCGACTGAAAAACCGGATGCCTGAACGCCTCCACGCCGTGGCCCAGAGCCAGATACCCGATGTGTCCCCTCCCCTGAGCGCGGGTGTAGGCCATGGGCTGAGGCGCATTGTGCCAATACGCCTGAAGGTAGGCGTCATAGTCTGCATGGTTCTTGACGATGTACAGTTCGTCGGTGATCCGGAAGCTCTGAACGCGGGCGGCCAGGGGGTGATCGGCGTCCTTGACCGACACATCGAACGCGACGACCGGCCCGTGCCCGATGAACTGGCTGCCGATCAGCTTCATGTAACGATCGTTCCTGACGAAGGAGTCGTTGCCGCAATGGATGCCGACGAGGCCGCCGCCGTTTTCGACGAAATCGATCAGTCCCTGTTCCTGCCGGTGGGTCAGTTCGCCACCCTGGGCGTAGATTACCACCGCCTCGTAATGTCCGCGAGGAAGCGCCGCCAGGGCGTTTCGGTCGGTCGTGGACGTGACCTCGAACCGCCCGGACGCCGTCAGAAACGATTCCAGGATCTGCCCGCACGCTTCGAAGTCGTGCCATCCCCCGCCCAACAACACCAGTACGTTGTGACGCGTCATCGCAGAGACTCCCTGTCCATGTGTTCAGGACGGGTGTTCACTATACAGAGGTTCCAAACGTCAAGGTAGGGTGCCCGGGCGTATCAGACGTGATGCCAGTGTTCGTTTTCCCCCGAGGCCTTACTGTGCCACCTCTCGCAGGACGTGCTCGGCGACGAAGATGGGCACCTCCATCGCCACACCCAGCGCGATGGCATCGGACGGACGGGAATCCACTTCGATCAGCTCGCCGTCATGGCGGATGATCAGCCGGGCGTAGAACGTGCCGTGCCGAAGATCACATACGACGATTCGCTCGAGCTCTCCGTGCAGCGACTCGATGATGTTCGCCAGAAGATCGTGGGTCAGCGGGCGTGGGACTTCGATATGCTTGAGACGCCGGTCGATTGCCAGGGCTTCATAACTCCCGATGACGATGGGAAACTGGCGTTCTCCGTCGCGCTCCCTCAAGACGATCACTTGCTGATCGCTTGTTTCAGTGATGATGATCCGCGCCAGATCGACTCGGACTTCCATGGCCACCTCTCAGTGTCGTCTGTCCACAAACCTATCTGCCGGCTCGGGCTAAGTCAAGCGACACGCGTCCGGGGATGCCCGCCGCCGACCTCAGACTTCCGATGGCAGATGAGGGGGTCGTCACACGCCCTGCTTCTCGCAGCCGTGTCCCGAGTGTTCGGTGCCGGCCTCCGGCAGGGCACCTGAGTAGAGGCCGTGTTCATAGATGTAATACCGAACGGGACTCGGCACCATCCAGCGGATACTCATCGATGCTGCCAAACGACGGCGAATCTCCGTCGAGCTGACATCTATCCGGGGCGTGTTCAGGACGTTGTCCAGTAGACGCTGTACCTGCGGACGCGACAGTCGCTCTTCCAGCGGCGCCAGATCGGGAGCCTCCCACCCTGGCCGAACGGCGGTGACGATGCGGCACGCCTCCACCAGCTCTTCGATGCGATGCCAACCGGCCAGTTCCCTCAGGGAATCGCTTCCGATCAGCCAGACAATCTCCGTGTGCGAACTCAGCAGCGTTCGAAAGTGATCGACGGTGTCGATCGTGAAGCTGGGGCCGTTGCGACGGGCTTCGCAATCCGAAATGTCGAACCCCGGTTCGTCTTCAGCGGCCAGACGGGTCATGGCCAGGCGGTGTGAGATGACGGTCAGATGATCCGGAGCCTTGTGCGGCGGACGCGCGTTGGGGATCAGGATGATCCGATCCAACCCCAGTTGCTCGCGCACGGCACGGGCCACCATGAGGTGTCCCACATGGATGGGATCGAACGTGCCACCATAGAGTCCCACACGTACGGGCATCATCGAATCCTAACTCTCGCTGCACGAGGGGTCAACGCCGGGGATGTTGCGCCACCGGCATTCACCGGTGGACGGTCCCGCGGCTGCCGGGGACGAACCATAGCAGCGCATCGGTGGGCGAACACATCGATACCCCCGGAGAGGTGCCGCACAGGGCGAAACAAGGCCTGTTGCCTTGCGTCGTGTGGCCACCACGAGTACAAGGAAGATCAAGGAGCTGTCGAGTGATTCCGCTCAGAGACAACATTCCCTCCGTCAGGACCCCTGTGGTCAACTACGCAGTGTTGGCGATTTGCGGCGTCGTCTTCCTCGTCCAGATCACCGCGGGGGGCGACGGACAGCAGATCGTCGAACGCTACGGCATGATTCCCGCTCGCCTGACGCATCCCGACAAGACGATTGTGGTCCCCCACACCGACATCATCAGGAAGGGTCCGTTCTATTCCAGACAGACCGTCGACCGTCCGGTGAGCAATCCGCCCTTCTCCGTGTATCTGACACTGATTACCTGCATGTTCCTGCATGGGGGGTGGATGCATCTGCTCGGAAACATGCTGTTCCTCTATATCTTCGGCGACAATGTTGAAGATCGACTTGGGCATATCGGCTATCTGGGCTTTTACTTGTTCTCAGGCGTGCTTGCCGGCCTGGCGCATCTCTTCACCGAGCCGGGGTCGGTCGCTCCGACGATCGGGGCCAGCGGAGCGATTGCCGGCGTCATGGGGGCCTACTTCCTGCTCTATCCGAACGCACGCGTCCTGACGATCGTCCCGGTCTTCTTCTTTCTGGAGTTCGTCGTTCTGCCGGCCTGGGTCATGTTGGGCTTCTGGTTCGTGATCCAGCTCTTCCAGGGGTCCCTGGCGGCGGCAACCCCGGGCGCCGGCGGCGTGGCGTGGTGGGCGCATATCGGAGGATTCGTGGTCGGGGCGGGTCTGGTCTACGCACTGCGCGGTGTGGGCTTCCTTCAGCAGCGAGTTCCCAAGGCCTATCCGGTTGCCAGTCGCTTCGCCATCTATCACGACCGGCGCCCATGGTAATGGCCGCCTGACATTTGATAAACTACACCGTAGGCGACCCTGAGGGTGGGCACCCTTGATGGTGATGGGGGGTATGCAACTCTTCCCGGGGTCGGAGTTTGGAGGGGCAGACACGTCCACTCATCGTGTTCAATCCTGAGAGGTGAGGAATGCTCGGCAAGCATGGTTGGGAGGGGGTCTTTCGTCCGCACCAGGGTCTCGTTCTCGGAGTCCTGTTCGTCTGTATGGCGCATCCGCTTTCAGGGCAGATTGTCGTACCGACGACCGGGACACTGCCGACTGAGCCCGTGACGCGATCGCTGCTGCTCGGAGACGACATAGATCAGGTGCGCGCCTGGTGGAGTGTCCCGGTCCATTCCCAGCAGGCCGGGTGGAAGGCGAACATTGCCTCCTATGCCGACCGGATCTTGGCCGGAGACCCCAACAGCTATAGCGAGTGCGTGCTTCATTCGGCGACCGGACAGTCGGCCGCCTTCCGCTGGGCCATGACCGGGCAGCAGGCCGATCTCGACAAGGCCGTCGATGCCCTGACTCACCTGAAGATTGTGCCGAACCCCAGCTCTTCCGATCTGACTCGCGCGGAGTTGACCATCAACTACCTCTGTGCCTACGACTTCATCCGTCCGGCCGCCATCGATGCGACCACACGCTCGACGATCGAAACCAAGCTTCTCGGGGCGGCCAACGATATCGGTGATTGGAATTTCCTCCAGCAGGAGAACAACTTCCTGGCCAAGCGAGGCGCCACGCGGGCGATGGCAGGAGTGCTGCTCAGGGATCAAACGCTGCTCGACAACGGTCTGATGCGGTTGAACCAATCGCTGAACAAGACGACCACCGATGATGGGTGGTACACCGATGCGCAGTCGCAGTACCTCAACTACATCCTGCCGCACCTGATACCCTTCGTGCGGGCCTATCATGTGGGATCGGGCGTGAACCTTTGGCCGAACATCGAACCCTTCGTTCGGATGACCCTGGGAATGCGAATGCCTGACAATCGAACACCCAACGTTCAGGACGGTGTGTTCGGGACCGGAGCCGTCAATTGGTTCGCCCGGGGGATGGACAATTCCACGCGGGCCGCCCTGATCTGGCATTTCACCACAGGGGATAGCCCGATCTTCGGAAATGTGACCAACAGCGACGGGACCTATGTCGACTTCTTCTGGTCGGTCGACTTCTCTCAGGGGGCCGCGCCGCCGCTCTGGTCGCCGACGTTCCTGAGTCCGGGACAGGCGAAAGTGACGGTCTTCCGCAACGACTGGTCGGTCGCCAGCGATTATCTGATGGTCTCTGCCGGTATCGACGGCAAGCCGCTGGTCTTCAACATCCCCATCGGGCACAATCACAACGATAGCGGAGAGATTCTTCTGTGTTCTCGCGGGAAGGTCGTCTTTCCGGCGGGTGGCTACAAGCGGACCGACTGGAGCAACTGGCCGGCGGGTTTCGACTCGATGCTGCCCGAGAACCACAATGTGATCCTGGTCGACGGCACGATCGGAGAGGGCGATCAAACGCGCCCGGAGGACTTCGTCTATACCAACCGTCTGGACGCGACGGAGCGGGGCAGCTTCAAGGGCGTGTGCGATTTCGCGACACTGGGCTACGCGTATGAAGGGGCCACCTTCAAACGGAGCTGCGCGTTCCCGAACGAAGACTACTTCGTTGTGGCCGACGTGATCGACGCCTCCGCCTCGCACACCTATGGCTTCAACCTGATGGGGCGAGGCACCCTCACGACACTGCTCAGCAGCTCCGCCCTCCTGTCGCTCAAGTGGGAGGTGGACGGCGTACAGGCAATCGAGAATCTGGTCAGTACGCACGATCTCAGTCTGGTGACGGATACGAGTTGGGCATCGATGCAGTGGAACCAGATGGAGGTGACCCAGCGGATGCGGGCGAACATCTCCGCTGCCGCCGCAGGCTTTCTCAGTGTGATCGAAACGGGCGAGGCCGGTGCGGCTCCGAGGCTTCAGATCATCGATCTGACCACGGCCGACTACACGGCGGTCCGCGTCGTAGATCCCAACGCCGGATACAACGATACGATCTTTTCACAGCCGGCCGCCACCTCCCGCACCGTCAATGGAATCACTTCCGACGGGCGTTTTGTCTATGTTCGGACGATCGGCGGTCAGGTCGACAGCGCCATGATGGCCGAGGGAACAGGCATCGCGATAGGTGGATCGGCGATGGTTCAGACGACATCACCGATCACACTGTCCCTTCTGTTTGCCTCGCAGAATGTCAAAGGAACCGTTTCCGCCGACGGCCTGATCCCCAACACCGAACTGCGATTCTACGGCATGGGCGCTATCGGCTCGGCGGTGCTGAACGGGCAGCCGGTGGTCTTCGATAATCGTTCCGACCACGCGGCAGTCATCCTTCCGGCAGCCGGGGAACTGTCGATCGTTCTGGCCCCACCCGTCAGGTACTCCCTGTCGCTCACCCTGGTCAATGGGGCTTGCGGTACGGTGGACATCAGCCCGAATCAGCCGGACTACGCTTCGGGTGCCGTCGTCAGCCTCACCGCTACGTCCAATCCGGACCGCTACTTCGACGGATGGGAGATCCTCGATCCCAACGCTCCCGACGACGCCAACCTTGCCCGGATCGAACCGAACGCCGTGCTGACGCTCGTGATGGATGCGAACTATCAGGTCACGGCTCGCTTTCGGTGCAGCAATAGCATGATGCTGCCGATTCCCGCGATGATGATGGTGCTGGCCGCCGCACGGTGGGGGTCCCAGCGCCGAAGGTCCGACCTTCACAGATAGCGTGGTAAGGCAGACCGAGGGGTTGTCCAGCCATGCCGGCCTCAGGGTCGCAGGTTCAACGGTGGCACGACATCCA
Source organism: uncultured Planctomycetales bacterium (assembly GCA_964446835.1). Classification (GTDB taxonomy): domain Bacteria; phylum Planctomycetota; class Phycisphaerae; order UBA1845; family JAFGLZ01; genus CAYUQT01. The sequence goes on from CAYUQT010000049.1 coordinate 64,011, forward strand.
GAGTTCGAAGGGAGATGCAGCGATGTGGGCAGCCGTGTGGATGGGTGGCAGACGGATCGAAATCCAGGAGGTTCCGACTCCCAAGCCCGGCCCGAATGAGGTCATGGTTCGGGTCAAGACCGTTTCACTCTGTGGCAGCGATCTGGACGTCGAGACATTTGGCGGCAAACCGCCGCTGATCCTCGGCCATGAGGCGGCCGGCGAGATTGCCGAGGTCGGACCGATCGAGCCCCTTTCCCCATCGGCGCCGGCACCGCCGCGACCTTATCGGATCGGCGATCGGGTAGCCCTCGATCCCGTCCAGCCCTGTTGGCGCTGTTCCGTGTGTCACAGCGGGCTTCATCACCTCTGTCCGAACGTGCGTCATCTGGCCGCGGGCGACGTTCAGGGGGCCTTTGCCGAATATGTCGTGGTGCATCACCTCAATGCGCATCACCTGCCCGACGAGATCAGCTATGAAGAGGCGGCGCTCACTGAACCCGGTGCCGTGTGTCTCGAAGGGATTCGTCGCGGTCGGCTCACCGTCGGTGAGGACGTCCTGGTCATCGGCGACGGGCCGTTTGGCTTCATCTTCGCTCAGCTCGCAGCGGCCGCGGGGGCCAGTCGGCTGATCGTTGCCGGGCACTACGCCGGACGGTTGGAGGCCATTGCAGCCGCCTCCGGTGCGATCACGGTGGATACGCACAAAGACGACCTGATCGCCAGAGTCCTCGATGTCACGGGAGGACAGGGCGTCCACGTCTCATTCCAGGCGACCGCTGCCGCGGCCTCGGTGAACCTGGGGTTGGCCTGCCTCCGCCCCAGAGGTCGACACGTCGTCTTCAGCTATATGCACGGAAAGCCCGAGGTGGATATGGCGACCGTGCTAATGAAGGAGCTGGAGATCATCGGCTCCGTCCGATCGCACGACACGTGCCCCGTCGTCCATCGGATGCTCAAGGCGGGATTGCTGGACCTGCGATCGGTTATCTCCCGCGTCATGCCCATGGATCAACTCGGGCAGGCGATGGGCCTGATCACCCAGAGCAAGTCCGACGTATTCAAGATCGTTCTGGTGCCGCCGAAGTGATACCCGCGATGCCTCGCGGCCTTGCCGAAGAGCGGGCAGGTTGCCGCCGCACATGGGTGTCGGAGTGGCTTCCCCGATCGCATCGCCGTTCGTCAGGCCGGACCCGTCTGAGTACGCTGCGGGTCCGGCAATGCGTCCTTCCCCCCCCGGAAAGACACGCGTTTACCCGGGACGCCCGATCACGGCACTTGTCCCGAGCGGCAACCTTCGACGAGAACCTTGACGGCCTCGAACTGCTTGCGGAACAACTCGGGCGTCATCCAGCCACCGCTGGGTGGATTCATCGCATAGCACCCGATCATCGGACAGCCCTTTGACGCAGCCGCTTGGGCCTTAGCCTTGTTGAACAACGGGTCCACACCGGTCTCCGAGCCGGTCGTACCGTCGTAGGTCAGGCCAAGGAACGGCATCACGGGTTTGCCGGCCGTCGCCTTGTTGTAGTCGATGCCGTCTGACCAAGTCGCCATCGCTCGACTGTCGGTCGTGTAGTGCCCGAAGCAGGCATATGTCTGAAGGGGGAGTGCCGGGCATTCCGTCAGCGGCACATAGGGTGACGGGGCGTAGTTGCCGTTTCCCAAGGGGATGTATCCGCCCCCCCACCAGAAGCGGGCGACTTCCTTCCGAGGACTGCGAGAAATGGCCTGCCACGCGGTCAGATCGTTGGAGTTGACCAGGCCATCGTTGTTGACGTCGCCGATCGGATCGTTCTTCTGGGAGGCCTGCTGCCAGATCGTCGCGTCTTTTTCGTCCTCAACACCGTCTCGGTTCAAATCGCCGGCCAGTTCTGCTCCGAGCCCCCGAAGAAGGGCATGGACGGTATCGGCATGGAGTTCGCCGAGCTTCCGATTGAAGTTCTCGATGCTGCCGCAGTCGGGGCACTCGGAGTACAGTGTGTTGTAGACATACGTCTCTCCATTGCGGCCCGCCACATAGGCCGTTTCATCGTGGGCCCAGATGCCCGCCACTCGCTTGGCGTCCAGCCCGGCATTGCGGAGCATGCATCCTACGGCGAACCACCTGGCGATGAGACGGCGCGACATCGCACGCGACGGGCAGTACAAGAAGCGGCTCGGACGGCTCAGCTTGTTCTGCCATTCGGGCACCACGTACAGAGAAGCCGGTTGAGGCGTACGGTGTAGGTAATTGGGATCCAGAGATTCAATGGCGGCGTAAGCTCCGAGGCCGCTCAACGCGTTCATTTCAAGCCAGATCGGCACGCCCTGGTCGGCCAGTTCCACCTGAAGCTGCACAGTCTTCGCGTCAATGCTTTTTCCGGTGCAGTAGCTCACGTTGAGCGTGTTCGTTCCACCGACCCTCGCCAGCTCGCGAGCGATCGCAACGCCGTTCGGGTCCGATCCGAAGAAGCCCGAGTTGAACTGGAACAGGAGCCTCGTTCCGCCGGAATACGAGGGCATGGACTGGAGCATCGCCAGGGCGTCGGCCACGCGGAAGGGACGGTTCGGATCATACGAAGCCAAGAGGCTCTGATCCGCGAGGTCCTGCGTCACCCCTGAATAGGAACGGGACGCCGGTGCGAGTGAATAGAGGTCCGATCGAGCGGTCAGGTTTCCATTCCAATTGTACGGAACGTGGATCGTGAATTCTCCGTTCGGATCGGTCGTGGTCGACGTGCCCCCGGCATCGGTCGTGAGAGTCACATTGCCCACGCCTCCGCCGTTCGAATCGATCACCTTGCCTCGGATCTCCGGCCAGACCATGGCGACGGCCTGGTTCGATTTCGTCTGAGCTTCCGGACATGAGATCGGAGAACGACCCGTCAGCGTATACTTCAGAGAGATGGAATGCGGACCTGGGTCCTTGAGCACGTACGACTTCTGCGCGTGAGTCTCCAGGGAGCCCGAGTCTGCCACCCCATCCACCGTCCAGGTGTACGTCCCTTTAGGAAGCGTTCCGCTTCCGACAACAGAGGCTTTGCACGTCATCGTCAGCGGGCGGGCGCCCGAACGCGGATCCACCGCGAACTGTACATAGGGCACGGAGATCGCCTGGTTGGTGTTGATGTTTCGCCAACGATTGGGGTCCATCAGGCCGGCGAACGGTCGAATCGAACTGTCGTCCGTCGATCCGCCGCCGATGTAGCCCAACTCATCGGCAAAGACTTCTACCCATTCCAGTGGGTCCACCCCGTCAATGGGAACGAAGCTGATGGAGCCGGTATTGCCGGCATATTCGGTAACTCCGGCCACGACGCTGTCCGTCCCATTCGACGAATCGAGAATGGATAGAGGCTCGGGTAGGGATGACGTTGAGCTTGGCCCACATCCCGGCGTGGCGCAACTGACCGAAAGGATCAGGAAACCTGCGGTTACGGCAACAACAAGGGAACGGACTGGCTGGTACAACCTCATCTCTACCCCCATGGAACAGATTGCCGTCCAAAGAAACTGGACCGACAGATCGAACAGTACGATATGTTGTCAGCCTGGGCAAACCGGGTGGGGCGGGGGGCTTATGTTAGTGCGATGGTTAGTCAAGAGGGCGTTCCGCCTTGCTGAAGGTGCGAGTTATCGGCCGTCTGTTCAGTGAATCTGTGCGAAATCGTTCTACGTCTTCAGAGGGGGATCGAGACGAATCTCTGGCCGGGGACGAGCGATCAACTTCGGGTCGTCGAACCCCACCCCGCGGGCGATGATATAGGGCGGACGGTGCTTGGTCTCTTCGTAGGTTCGGCCCACGTACTGGCCCAGGAGCCAGACGGCCACGAGCTGGAACCCGCCCACCAGCAGGATGACCGCCATCACGCTGGCCCAGCCGGCCTGGACCCCGAACCTCGCCGGGGCGAGCAGCCTGGCCGCGATCACCAGACCCAGATACAGCAGCGTACCCAGAGAGATGAATAACCCCAGGATCCCCACAATCGCCAGGGGTTTGCTGGACAGCGAGAAGACGGCATTCGTCAGCAGGCGAATCCGCTGGCCGAGATGGTATCCGGGGCGTCCCGCGTGCCGACCGGCCTCTTCATAGGGCACCTGCCCATGCCGAAACCCCAGCCAGCGAACCAGTCCGCGATCGAACCGGAACCGCTCGCGAAGCTGACGCATGACCTCCACGACGCGCCGATCCAGCAATCGGAAATCGGCCGCATTGGGCAGGATGTCCACGTCGCACAGACGTCGAAGGAGCCGGTACGTCATACGCGACGAAACGCCCTGGAGCCAGCTCCCGCCGCTCGTCTGACGCACCGCATGGACGACATCGTCTCCCGCCATCCATCGCCGAAGAAGCTCGGGAATGACTTCCGGAGGATGCTGCAGATCCGCGTCCATCGTGATGACGGCTTCGCCGGCGGCATGGTCGAGCCCGGCCATGATGGCGAGCTGGTGCCCGAAGTTGCGGCTGAGTTCAATCAGCCGGACTCGCGGGTCCTCGGCGTGAAGCGAGGTCACCCGGGCCGCCGTTTCGTCGTGGCTACCGTCGCTGATGAAGATGATCTCATAGTGGGGGGTCACCGGCTCCAGCACCTTGCGGAGACGCTCTACGAGCGGACGGACATTGTCCTGCTCGTTGTACGCCGGTACGACAACCGAAATGGCAGGACTATCCGGATTCATCGGCAGAATTCCCGGTCGGCGAATTGGGTTGTGGGCCGCCGGCTCCTCGATCGAACGGACAGACTCTCACTCGCTCGCAAACGCCCGGCCCCGTCGCCTCTCGCCGGTCGTATCAATCTCTAGACAGCACTTCCCAGCAACGAGCGGTATTGTTCAATCCGCTTGCCCATCCCGTCCATCAGCAGGCCGTGATCCGACCCCAGGTTGAACAATCGGGCACCCTTCGCACAGTCACGCTGAACCTGCTCGGGGCTGAGCATGACCGTGCCCCACCACTTGCCCGCCTTTTCGGTAGCCGATGCGACCCGGTCCCAGACCTCGCGCATCTTCGGATGGTCGAATTGAAACGGAACGCCCATGGCGATGCTCATGTCGCCGGGGCCGATGAACAACGCGTCGACACCGTCGACCTGAATGATCTCATCCAAGTGGTCGAGGGCTTCGGGGTCCTCGATCTGGACGATGACCATCGTCTCACGATTGGCATGGTCCAGGTATTCCAGAACCGGGGCGAAGGCGAAGTCGCCGTCGGCGCCGGCGTTGTCGAATCCGCGGCGGCCGATCGGCGGATACTTCGTGTTGTAGACGATGTCCTCGGCTTCTTTCCGCGTCTTGATGTGCGGCACCATCACTGCGGCGGCACCGGCCTCCAGCGGTCGGAAGAAGTTCGTGTAGCTGCCCTTCCTCACCCGAATCATCGCATCCACGTCGGCGCTGCGACAGGCCAGGATCAGAAGTTCCATCTCGGCATCGCTGAAGTTGCGGTGTTCCATGTCGATCCAGACGGCGTCATAGCCGAGCCGTCCCGCGAACTCGATGCCCTTCGGATTGAACCCACAGGAGATGCTGAATGTAAGGGCCGTCTTGCCCGAACGAAGCTTCTTCAGCAGAGTACTTTCTCGCATAGTCATCCTTTCCTTTCGTGAGGTGGGATTATATCAGAGACTCGCCCGAGATGTGAGAAGGGGGCACCGCCAATACCGTGGCACGTTCCCAGACATCCCCCGGGTCCGGTTGTCGCCATGCCGGCTGCGAGCGTCGCCGCCCTGCAGCGGAGGGATCTTGCCTGGCTTCTGCCGGCTGGACGTCTGCGGCACGGTCGTTTGTTGGGGGTGGGCGTCTCGCGTTGGGTTTCCGGGCAGAGGACTGCACGGCTCGGAGCGGCGAATGTCTCACTTTGTCCCGTATTGTCGCATGTTCGGCGGGGCGGGGGGGTAGAAGCTAGGAGTTGGGAGTTAGGAGTCAGGAGTTGGAGGTCAGAAGCCGGTCGGTGGGCGCGCGAAGCGGCGGATGTCTCACATTGTCCCGTATTGTCGCATGTTCGGCGGGGCGGGGAGGTAGAAGGTAGGAGTTGGGAGTTAGAAGTTAGGAGTTGGAAGTCAGAAGCCGGTCGGTGGGCGCGCGAAGCGGCGGATGTCTCACTTTCGACACATATTCCATGCGTTTCGGGGGTGACGCGAGCGGCGGGGCCTGGAGCGGTCGGTTGGGTCCTGGATATCCGGACCGGGACGGTCCGGCTCGGAAGGGGCGTCCTGGGTTTCGGAGGGGTTGCGTCGGTGGATGTCTCACTTTGTCCCGGAATGTCACATGTCTCGGGAACGGCAGGGGCAAGGGGCGATGGGTCAGGGTCTATGAAAGCGGACTGGGTGGCGGTGGGTTTGTGAGTTTTCATGGTCGGTGTTCCTGGTCTGGTTGCTCTTCTGGTCCATCGGGGACAAGGGGGGCGGTGATTGGCGGGGTGGGGAAGGGCCTGCAATGGTTGGCTGGACCGTACACCTATATTTGATGACGATTGTGGAGGGCATATGACTTCGATTGTACGTACGAATATGACGTAAAGCAGGATGGGTATTTACCTCTTTGTGGAATTATATATTGGTAAACACATTTCACATATTTCCAGTATTGACCTTCACATGGTTCTTGTTAGTATTCTCTCAGCAGTCCGTGTGGTCCTATATCTCTGGCACGCGAATACGCATCATCGAGAGGGGAAGGCATGCTCCCTAGACTCGGGTCGGTTCTGGCCACGATTCTCTTTGCGGTTGCAGTTTCGCTATTGATTTCAGCGGAGTCCGTTGCGCAGCCGTGCAACGGACCTAGCTGCAGCGGGGGAGGTGGCAAGGGCGGTGGTGGTAGCGGACTCGGAGGGCCGGGTGGAGGCTCGACCAGCAATGATTTCGCGGGCGAGTGCGGCGACGACTGCGATGAGGACGGGAGTTGCTTCCCCGATAACGGGGGATACTGTGTTGCAGGTGATCCGGTTCTACTCCCTGATCGAAGGTACCTTCTGGTCGAGACGGATTTCTCCATGGTCGAGCGCGGGGTTCGATTCACTATCCGGCGCACCCACAAATCCTCAGGCTCGGATCTCTATGGGATAGCGAATGACACAGTAGATCCGTGGATAGATTCAGACCTTAGGAATCATAATTCGCTTGGTCGAGGCAGGAACAACCTTTTCGGCTACGCCTGGAATTCCACTCTTCAGATGTACTCCTACTGGAGGCAATTTGGGTGTTATGTCTGGCAGCATGAGCATTACAGGATAACGCAGAAGACGAATCTCGGTGGATATTACATTCACACTCTGTATTCCGTTGACGATGCTAATATGAGCGGAACCTTCTTCTCTGGGCCTGGAGACCCAGGGAAATATGGTAATCTGCCTGTGATGCGATGGCTTCGTTTCGAGACAAACCCTCCGACCTCCGATCACACGGGCCAATGGTACGATGGCTCCCGAGCGAGAAAGTGTCCGGGGGTGCTTACGGCGAGGGACGGGCTCAGGTACTACTTCGATTTCAGTTGTGATCTAGACCCAAATTACTATGATACAGACGATCCCAATTACTATATTGACGGCGTCGTGCAGCTCCTGCGGCGCAAGGAGAACAGATACGGGCAGGGCTACGACTACCACTACACCACCCTCGGAACCTGTGGGACGGGACAGGTGCAGTATCTGTTGGATCGAGTGACGACTCCCTCAGGGCGTCAGATACTGTTCGATTATGACGATGCCAACTGCCCAAACCATGTGACCAGTGTTAGTCTGGCCGATTCGACGGCCACCGTTATCGAGCCCAACATTGTGGAATATGGCTACTACGGTTCAAACCCATTGGACCCGAACAATGCGGGGCAGTTGATGTGGGTGAAGAAGAAGGGGTGTGGTTGCGGAAGTCAGAGCGCAGACATCCGACGCTATGAGTACTACAAGAACACCTTTTCGGTCATCAGCTACACCACTGAGAACGTGCCCAGGGCATCCGTCGACTGTTATGCGATTGTACGAGTGAGGGACGGGGCTGGGAACCTTCTACTAGAGAACAGGATGGATGAGTATCTGGCGCCCCTTCCCATAGTCAGGCGACAGGTGGTACCTGATCCAAACAACCCAACCGGAACCGCAATGTGGCAGTACTCGAGTGTCCTCAGTGGGCAGGACCTTTCCGCCCCTCGTGTCATGGATCCCACTGGTTTCATAACCCGATACCACTTTCCAGAATACTCCACAATGTGGGATCTCGATCACATAACATACACGTGGAACAACGAGGAGAGCGTAGGACCCAACTTCACCTACGACCCCAACTGGAAGGGCAAGGCTGGCCAGGGCAGACCGGACGGGGTCGTCGAATCGTACCAGTATGATTACTGCGGCAGGAAGGTGAACACCACCTATACCAAGAATGGCACGGTTCTTCAGGGCGAACGGGTCAACTACACGGGATTGGACCTGTTCAGCCAGCCAAGGACTCGCTTTGAGCCAAACGAGCCGAACGATCCCAACTATGGCACGAGCTACGAATACGACAGTGGCGGCAGACTGACCCGCCAGATCGGTCCCACGGTGACGCGTGGGCTTGCCGAGGGGCTGGACAGTTACCAACCCATCGACAGTTGGACCTATCTGACGAGCAGCGACGCCAACGACGCGAACTTCCCCGGCAACTGGGGCCTCCCACTTACACACACCGACCCTAACGGCAGGGTGACCGAGTATGAGTACGACGAATCTGGGTATCTGGTCCGTCAGATCGACGACTACGGCGGCCAGAACCTCACTCACACCTACGAACGCGACACCCTCGGGCGGACGCTGCAGTACACCGATCCCAACGGGGCCGTTACGGTGTATGAATACCAGGGGCTGCTTGGCAAGATTTCTCGGATGCAGACCTCCGAAGGGCAGGTCACAGAGTACCGATACGACCCGAATACGGGCTTCTTGAGCGAAGAGATCGTCTTTACGAACACGGCGGCCTACGATCCGAATAATGCGGATCCGAACGATCCCAACGCCGCCAAGGTGACCAGATATGTCCGCCATCCGATCCTCGGGAACGTGTTTTCGATGACGCAGACGGGTATCGGTACGACGTACTATGGCTACGACGGTATGGGGCGTGTGACGTACACGAAGGACGCGCGAGGGCTTGAAACACAGCGCATCTGCGATGGCTTCGGCCGGGTCAAGGAACTCCAGGAGCGCGAGCCAGGTGCCTCGAATTTCGTCAAGGTGGGCGAATATGCCTACGACGCCATGGGCCGCGTCACTCAAGAAACCCGTTACGACGACCCGAACAATCCCTCCGTGGGTCGGACGACGAGCTATGCCTACGACATGCTCGGGCATCAGACCGAGCGGACCGATCCCAACGGCACCACGACTCACATGACCTACGACTCTGCCGGACGCGTCACGCGACAGTACATCACCATCACGTCCGATCCCGGCAGCACCTGCCTCAGCGACAAGACGTTCGAATACGACGAACTCGGTCGGCTCTGGCGACAGCGCGACCGCAAGACCCCCGGCGTGGACGACAACAGTAACGACCGCATCGTCCGCACCTATCGCTTCAGGGACGGAAAGACCCAGCGGGTAGAGAGCGGCGCCCCGGACACCACGAACATCACCCGCTATGCCTATGATTCGGCGGGGCGGATGATCCGAACCGAACTGCCCGGCGGGACGGTGGTCGAGCCGAACTACTACGCCAACGGCCAGGCACACATCCAGAAGATCACCTACGCCGACGGCACAGTCCAGAAGAGCGAGCAGGTTCGGAACAGTATCGGTCAGATCGAGCAGACGAAGGTCTACTACGATCCCAATCTACCGCGAGACGCCAACCTGCCGGCCTATGAAACGACGAGCTTCACCTACTATTCCACCGGCCAGGTCAAGACGCGAACCGACCCTCGCGGCGTCGCGACCTACTATGAGTACGACGCACAGGGCCATATGGTCTTGATGCAGGAGAACGCCACCGCGCAGGATGCCAACAACGGTCCGCGGAGCACGGCGTACGTCTACGACCCGAACAACGGCCTCCTGACCGAGTATCACGGCTACAACTCCGGCGGTCAGGATCAGGCCACCTACTACACCCACGATTACCGCGGCAACGTGAAGACGATTACCTATCCTGGCGGCGACACGATCAGCATGACCTACGACCGCGCCGGACGATTGCTGACCCGCACGGTCGGCGGCGGCACAACCATTGGCTACGAGTACAACGCCAATGGCCTGCTCATCAAACGAACGGGCACTGTCGATGCCGGTACCACCTACGAAGATACGTACGACTACGACGCCCTCGGGCGGATGGTCAAGGCCATCCGGAAGCTCAACACCGTCGAGAAATCCAAGGTCGAATTCAGCTACGATGGGCTCGGCCGCCTCTTGACAGAGAAGCTGACGATCGACGAGGCGTCCAAGACGATCGAGTATTCGCTCTACGATCAGACCGACCGGCGGCAGAGGATGACGCTGCCGGAGGGCGAGCAGTTCAACTACAGCTACACAGCCGCCGGGCAGATCGATCAGATCCTCCGCGGGACCACTGCGCTGGTGGATTACGACTATCTCGGGCCGGCGGTGCATCGACGGCGGGTGTATTCGGCACTCGATCAGAACATCCACGTGGACTGGGTGGCGAGCCGCGACGGGCTGCTGCGCCTCCGCGAGTCGGCCAACAGCCGGACGGACCCCAGCGACCCGAACTACGATGTGCTCTGGGCGAGCTACCAGTATGCCCGGCAGGCGACGGGGCTGCCCAACCGGGAGACCTTCAGCCTGTTCAGCGACCCCAACGGCACGCCGCGGCAGTTTGAGCACGACGAACTGGGGCGGCTAAAACAGGTGACCTACGGCAGCGACCCGAACC
>CAYUQT010000050.1:0-74576 GCA_964446835.1 uncultured Planctomycetales bacterium
AGAAGACCGAGGAGATCGAACGCTACTTCTCGACCTCGCTCGACCTCTTCGTCATCGCCGATACCGACGGCTACTTCCGTCGCCTGAACCCCCAATGGGAAGCCACGCTAGGGCACAAGCTGGAAGAACTGGAAGGATGCCGCTTCCTGGAGTTGGTTCATCCGGACGATCGCGAGGCAACCTCGCAGGCCGTGTCGCGGCTGGCGGCCCAAGCGGCAATCATCAACTTCGTGAATCGCTACCGCTGCAAGGATGGTTCGTACCGTTGGATCGAGTGGCGTGCAACCCCCAAGGGCAAGCAGATCTTCGCTGCCGCCCGCGATATTACGGAACGAAAGCAGGCCGAGGCGGCACTGCAACAGCAGCGGGAGGAACTGCAGACCATCATTGACTCTGTTCCCGCATTGATCTTCTACAAGGACGCGGACAATCGGCTGATCCGGGTTAACAGGGTGTGGGCCGAGACGATGGGATTGCCGCAGGATCGGATGCCGGGGAAATCGATGTACGATGTTTTTCCGAGAGACGCAGCCGAGAGACTCCAAAGGGAGGACAAGCTTGTTATCGAGAGCGGACGGCCGCTTCGGGGCATCTCCGAGGTCGTTGAGACGGCACAGGGAACGCGGTATTTCCTTACGGACAAGGTTCCGTTCCGAAATGAGAAGGGCGATGCGATCGGGGTCATCGGTCTGACCCAGGACGTCACCGATCGCAGACGGGCCGAGGTTGAAGCGGCTGCCCGGGCGGCCATCTCGCAGGCCTTCCTTCAGTCGATGTCCCTCGAAGACACCTACAAGGGACTGGCGGAGTGTCTGGTGGCCACGCTGGGATTTCCGATCGCCGCCATCGAACTGTACGATCGCCAGCGGGGCGAGATGGTGCTGGTGGGGCTGGCAGGCATGCCGGAAGTCCCCGTCGGGCTGCGGGTGCCGGTCGATCAGACGCCTTCGGGCGTTGTAGCCACCGGCGGTGATGACCTCTGCGAGATACACGCCGGCCAGCGGCCCGAGTATCGGTATGAGACATTACGTTGGTTGCGGGTCGAGACCTTCCTCTGCGTGCGGTTTGAGGCCGGCGATCACGAGGTCGGGACGGTGGCTATGGCCGATCAGCGATCGCGGGGCGACGCGGCAATGTGGTTGCCGAATCTCAAGGCGATTGCCGCCGTGCTCTCCCTGGGGATCCAGCGCAAACGTACTCAGGATCGGCTGCGCGAGAGCACGGCTCGGTTGGAAACGGCGGTTCGGGCATCCAATGTCGGGCTGTGGAACTGGGACCTCAAGACCAACAAGGTGTACTACTCACCGGAATGGAAGCGACAGATCGGCTACGAGGACCACGAGATATCCGACACCTTCAGCGAATGGCAGGATCGTGTCCATCCCGATGATCTCGATCGAGTGCTTCATACCGTCAGAAGCTATCTGGAGAACCCCTGGCCGGACTATCAGGTGGAGTTTCGTTTCCGGCACAAGGACGGATCGTACCGCTGGATCCTGACGCGGGCGTCGCTCCTATACAGTGACGAGGGGGTACCGCTTCACATGTTGGGCGCCCACGTGGATATCACCGATCGCAAGCAGGCGGAAGAAGAACGCCGCCGGATGGAGGATCGTCTGCGACAAATCCAGAAGCTCAACGCCCTGGGCGAACTGGCAGCCGGCGTGGCCCACGACTTCAACAATCTCTTGACGGTCATGCGGGGCAATGCCTTCCTGGCTCTGGAGTCGGCGGCGGCCGTCGGTGAAATCCAGGAGCCGCTCGAGATGATTCAACAGTCCATTGACCGCGCCACGGACATGACCCGGTCCCTTCTGGCCTTCGGGCGCTCGTTGCCGTCGGAGAGGAAGGAATGCCTCCTGGGTGACTTGCTTCAGGAGGCCCTGCGTCTGATTCGCTACTCGTTGCCGCGGCAGATCGATTTGGAAACCGAGATCGCCTGTGACATGGCCTGTCGTCTCATGGTGGATCGAACGCAGTTCCAGCAGGTTCTGCTGAATCTTGCTATCAACGCCCGCGATGCGATGCCCCAGGGCGGCAAGCTTCGAATAGCGGTTCATCCGGCCCACGTGGCCGACGCAGCCCACTCGCGGCTCAGCCCCTGTCCAGGGGAGTCTTCGATTCGGATTACCATTGCTGACAATGGTACGGGCATCCCTTCCGAGGTCCTGCCTCGCATCTTCGAGCCGTTCTTCAGCACCAAGCCAAGGGGAAAGGGTACGGGGTTAGGCTTGTCGATCGTCAGCGGGATCATCGAAGAGCACGGGGGTACGATCGGTGTCGATTCTGAGATAGGTGTGGGCACCACCTTCCGCGTCGATTTGCCTTGCCAGCGGGCCGGAGAAGGCAACCACGATGTCGCCCGGTCGTCTGCGGTTCAGAAGGTTCAGGGACATGGCGAACTGATTCTGGTGACCAGCGAGGACCCCTACCTCAGAGGCTCTATTGCGGGCTCGCTGAGGTCGGTGGGATATTCGGCAGTAGCCGCCGCAGGACACGAGGCACTGCCCACGCTGATCGGCGCCCATCGTTCGGAGCTTCGTCTGGTGGTTTCGGACGCGGCTCGATCGGAGGATCATATCCCCGACATGCTCCGGGACATCCGCTCGGTGGGGCGAGACCTGCCCGTGGTGTTTCTGGTGAGGTCCTCGGCGATCGATGAGGGGGGGTTGGATGCCCACGCCACGGTCATGTCGAGGCCTTTCATGATGGCCGATCTTATGGAGAGGGTACACGCAATTCTTGAAGGCGACCCAACGGAGAGTCACACATGACGAAACAACCTATTACGATTGTCCTGGCAGACGATCACGCCATGGTCCGCGGGACCATTCGGCGACGATTGCAGGATGAGTCCGACTTCAACGTGGTCGCCTCCGTGGCGACGACGGATGAGGCGGTGACCGAGGCGATTCGAACCCAGCCCAATGTGGTACTCATGGATATCGATATGCCCGGTACCTATTGTTTTCAGGCCGCCAAGACGATCCAGGAGCTCTGTCCGGGAACACATGTCGTCTTCCTGAGCGCCTTCTTCCACGATCGTTACATTCAACAGGCCATCAGCGTGAATGCATGGGGGTATGTCGTCAAGAGCGATTCAGAGGACAACCTCGTCATGGCCATCCGCACAGCGGCCTCGGGGGCGACCTACTTCTCTCCAGAGATTCAGTCGAAGCTGGTCGTAGATGACGGTGTGTTGCGGATGGCCGCTCCAGACCATACGCGGCTGAGCATCCTTACACATCGCGAGATGGAGGTGCTGCGCCACATCGCCCGAGGACTGTCTCAGAAGGAGATCGCTCAGGCGATGCACATCAGCGCCAATACCGTGCACCGTCACACAGACAGCATCATGAGTAAGCTGGAGATTCACAGTCGGGTGGAGTTGGCGCGATTGGCTATTCGAGAAGGTATCGCCGAGGCCTGATGCCCCTCTGATGTCTCTCGGTGTCTGTTCACGGAGTGACGCCAGAGACAATCACATCCCAGCGAGACGGCCTTTCTGGCCCCCAAGTAAAGCCTCACACCACGAAATCAAGTGCATAGACAATACGACCCTCTTTTGGGATATGCAGATTCAGTAGGCAAACAATAAATTGGGCATCACTGCTCATCAATCCGAGCCTTTTCGAAGTCGATCTCCTAAGGCACAGGAAACCCATCAGCGTAATACCCGGATCAGTACCCGGGACCGTGGCAGGGGAGTCTCGTTTCAACAGATCTTGCGGAGCAAGAGAGGGTTTCGAGAGGTCGGACCGCCGGACCACGTTGGGGTGTGCGGTTCACCAGTATGTCCGTGTGAGAACGATGATGAAGAGACTCATCACACCATGGCTCTACCTGATCATTACCTCTTCAGTCTCAGCGTCGTCAACCGGCGGGTTGGGAGTCGGCTCGGACGAGGCCTTGAAACGGCTACAGGTCGGAAATGCGCGATTCACCTCTGGCAAGTGCATCCATCCGAATGCCTCCGAGGAACGGCGGATCGAAACCGCTCAGCACGGCCAGCATCCCTTCGTCACGGTGATCACCTGTTCGGATTCTCGGTGCCCACCCGAACGGCTCTTCGATCAGGGTGTTGGCGACGTGTTCGTCATCCGCGTGGCCGGTAACGTCTGCAACACCGACGAGATCGGTTCGGTGGAATACGGCGTCGGACACTTGGGGACGTCTCTGGTCGTTCTGCTGGGGCACTCTCAATGTGGGGCCGTAACCGCGGTGGCCACGGGCGCCAAGGTCCACGGATGCATCGCCCCGCTGGTTGAAGGCATAGGGCCCGCCGTGAAGACCGCACAGAAGAAGCATCCGGATCTGAAGGGCAAGGACCTGGTTCCCGCTGCGATCGAGGCGAACGTATGGCAGGGGATCGATGACCTGTTCCGACGGAGTTCCGAAATCCGGGAACTCGTGCGGGCCGGCAAGGTCAAGGTTGTCGGCGCGATCTACAGCATCGAGAACGGGACGATCCGATGGATGGGCGTCCATCCCGAGCAGGATCGGTTACTGACCTATGCGGATAGCGCGGCGCACGGCGAGCACGCCGCTACGGCACCCGCCTCCAGTGATAAGCATTCGACGGCCGATGCGACGGCTTCTCATGTTCAGGCCGGAACGACCAGTGCCCCTGCGGCCTCTCATGCTGCAGGGGGACCTGAGACCCTCACGGCCCAGCAGGCGCTGAATCGACTGAAGGACGGCAACGCACGATTCAATCTGGGCACCTCGCTCTATCCGAACACGGCGGGAGATCGTCTCACCGAAACGGCCAAGAACGGCCAGCATCCGTTCGCGACGATTGTCGGCTGCTCGGATTCCAGGCAACCCCTGGAGATCCTGTTCGATCGGGGCATCGGCGATCTGTTTGTCGTTCGTGTGGCCGGCAATGTGTGCGGAACCGATGAGATCGGGTCCATCGAATACGGCGTGGGCCATCTGAATACGCCGGTACTGTTAGTGCTGGGACACACCGCCTGTGGCGCCGTCACGGCGGTGGCGACCCAGGCCGAAGTTCATGGCAACATCACCCCGCTCGTGGCGAACATCAAACCCGCCGTGGACGCGGCCCACAAAGCCCACCCGAACCTGGACGGCAAAGACCTGGTTCCGGCTGCGATCAAGGCGAATGTCTTCCACAGCATTCGCGAGGTGTTCCGACGCAGTCCCGAGATTCGTGAACGAGTCAAGGCCGGGCAACTGAACGTTCTCGGGGGGATCTACCACATCGAAAGCGGGCGGATTGATTGGTTGGGTGAGCACCCCGAGCAGCGGATGCTGCTCGGGATGAGTTCCCCGGATCACACGCAAGGACAGCAGGCAGCACCCTCTTCGTCGAAAGGGGCGTCTGCAGGGCACTAGACAACAATTCTCATCGCGGCGACCTCCGCAGGCAACGTCTGGTGGCCTGCGGCAGCATCACGCGATCCGGCAGTGCGTCTGGGGTGGGGATTCGGCAGCGCGTTGTCAGAGAGGGGATTGGGCAAGGCATGAGTAGCTGCGAACGGAGAGGTCGGGTCTGGTGCCCCGACCTGCTCCTACGAATGTGTGCGTTCTTGGTTCCTGGCGAGCGCAAAGGGCGCTCGCAGGTGATGCGATCTCTTGAGTTAGGGAGATGAGGAAAGAAAGCGCAGGAGAATCAGACATGAAACTGGGGTCGAAGATCGGTTCGGGGTTTGGGAGCCTGATCGTCATTGCGGTGGCTTTGGGTGGGCTGGCAGTCTACAGCATGCTGGGTGTGAAGACCGCCGCCACGGCACTGTCGGAGCAGAGCGTGCCTTCCGTCGGTGTGGCCAACAATGTGGAGCGGAACAGCCTGATGACGATGTATCAGGCTCGGGGCTACGCCTTCACCGAGGAGAAGCAATACCTGGACGGTGCCAAGAAGGAACTCGAAGCCGTCAAGAAGTATCTGACCGAGGCCAAGGCACATGCCGGCAAGTACAACATTGCCGTCCTGCGTGAAAACGCGGCCAAGGCCGAGGCGAAGGCTTTGGAATATGAGACTCTGTTGAACCAAACCGTAACCGTCACGGATGCGATGGCCAAGGAAAAGGCCGCTTCGCTCGTCGTTGCCGACAAGTACATGAAGCTCTGTGCCGACTTCCTCACCGACCAGATGAAGCAACTGGACGACGAGATGGAGGCCGCACTGAAGACGAAAGGCGCCGCGGGCGCTACGACACAGCCTGTGATCACCCATGAGAAACTCGCCGAACGCGTCAAGAAGACCACGCTCTGCAATGACATTGTCAATATCGGCAACTGGATTCGTATCGGCACGTGGCAGTCGATCGCCACGCGCGATCCGAAGCTCTTCCTGGAAACCGAGAAGCGGTTCGACGACGTGAACAAGAAGCTGGATGAGCTGAAAGCAATCACCAAGCTGGAGCATAATATCAAACAGATCGAGGAATGCCGCGCCGCGGGCAAGGAATACCTGGGCTGCATGGAGCGATTCCTGACGAACTGGCAGGCGCGTGAAGAGCTTGGCAAGAAACGGGGAGTGGTGGCCGACGACGTTCTCAAGGCCGCGCAGGACACGGCCGAGGCCGGCATGAAGGAAACGCAGCAGGCCTCCAGCGGTGCTGCTGAGTCTCTTTCGATGGCTTCGACCACGATGATCGTCGGGTTGTGCATCGCCGTTCTGGTTGGGGTTCTGCTGGCAATATTCATCACGCGCGGCATCACCAAGCCGATCAATCGAATCATCAACGGTCTGGAGGAAGGTGCCAACCAGGTGAATGCTGCCGCCGGTCAGGTTTCATCGGCCAGTCAGTCGCTGGCCGAGGGTGCCAGCGAACAGGCCTCGTCGCTTGAGGAGACTTCCAGCGCGTTGGAGGAGATGGCCGGCATGGCCCGCCAGAACGCGGACAACAGCAAGCAGGCCAACGACCTGATGACGCAGGCTCGAAATGTCATCACCGAGGCCGACGGTGCAATGAAAGAGGCCAGCAATGCGATGACGCAGATCTCCGAGGCATCGGACAAGATCAGCAAGATCATCAAGGTGATTGAAGAGATTGCGTTCCAGACGAACCTGTTGGCGTTGAACGCGGCGGTCGAGGCGGCTCGTGCGGGTGAGCACGGCAAGGGCTTTGCCGTGGTGGCCGACGAGGTCCGCAACCTCGCCCAGCGCGCGGCACAGGCCGCTCGCGAGACCGGCGACCTGATTGAGCAGACGGTCACCCGCGTGGGGCGCGGCGTGGAGCTGAACCAGACGACGTCGGCGAGCTTCGTGAGGATTGGCGAGGCCGCGGGCAAGGTGGCCGACTTGGTGGCCCAGATCACCCGAGCCTCCGCTGAGCAGGCGCAGGGCGTCGATCAGGTGAACACGGCGGTGGCGCAGATGGACAAGGTGACCCAGCAGACGGCGGCCAATGCGGAGGAGTCATCGTCGGCTTCCGAGGAACTGAGTGCCCAGGCCCAGACCGTTAAGGGCATGGTTGAGGAACTGGTTGCACTGGTTGGCGGCAGCGCCGCTGCCAACGTGGCAAATAGCGGGAAGTCCGTAGCCCATGAATCGAAGCCTGCCGCTCATGCTCAGACGGTGGGATCGAGCAAGGCCGTCGCTCATGCGACGGTTCACGCGGGAGCGGACGGCAACATGAACGAGTTCTAGTCTCCGATGTCCCCCTCGGCGGCCAGGGGCAAGCAGGGGCTTGTCCACCGCCGAGGGGGAACCCTCATGATCGTGAACAGGGAGTCAGGAGACGACGGAACAAGGGGAGAGAGGCAGATCGGAGCTGATTCATGGCAACGCAGACATTGATGGAATCCAAGACGGCAGTGGAGAGCAGTCTGGGTGGCAAGTACCTGACGTTCCGGCTGGCGGACGAGGAGTACGGTCTGGGGATCCTGAAGGTCCGTGAGATCAACAAGATCATGGACATTACGGCGGTTCCCCGGATGCCGGCGTACGTCAAGGGAGTGATCAACCTTCGGGGCAAGGTGATTCCGGTGGTGGATCTCCGCCTGCGTTTTGGTCTGGCGGAAGCGAAACACACGGATGAGACGTGCATCATCGTGGTGGACGTCGGGACGGAGACGGGCGTGATCGTGGACACAGTTCAAGAGGTGCTGGACATCTCGGATCAGCAGATCGAACCACCTCCGGCGGTGGGTTCGGATGTGAACACGGAATTCATCCTGGGGATGGGCAAGGTCGGCGATCGGGTGAAGATCCTGCTCGACATCAATCGTGTCCTGGGCAATGAGCAGGCTATGGAATCCGCGTGATTCTTTGAGCGTTAGCTCGGGGGACGGAGCCGTCAGCGAGGTTGCTCACGTCATGCCGCAGCCCGCTGAGGTGTTCGAGGTGATCGGCAAGGTCACCGACATCCTGGAGCAGATTGCGTTCCGGACGAACACGCTGGCGTTGCGCGCTGCGGTTGAGGCGGCTCGGGCAGGCGAATACGGAAGGAGCTTCGCCGTCGTGGCGGAGGACGCTCGCTTATTGGCCCAACGAGCTGCACAGGCGGCCAGTGATACCGCCGACCTGATCGAACAGGTCGGCAACGGTGACAGGAACGAGACGGATTCGAGGGACCGGGCAATTGTTCGGATCGACGCCCTGACACAAGAGACGGCCGCCAATCTGCGGGAGTCGTCCTTCGCATCTCAATAGCTCAGCGCCCATGCGGAAACAGTTCGGAGCATGGCGCAGGATCTCATGGCGAGAATCGGCGGCAGCGCTTCAGGAGTTCTGCCATCGGATGCCGTTTCGAGCGAGTCGGAGGAGGTCGGCAGAAAGTCGATGATCTTCGGATGAACTGTTCTTGAGGTCCTCGATGTGAAGGCCGCCATCATCGTAATGGGCCTCGGGACTGGGGCGGATTTGTGCATCGATCCTGGGACGCCTCGTGGGATCATTCCGTGGTTTCCGTCGCCAGGAGAGCCGATGGTCCCGTCGATGCCAACGGACGACCGTATCTGGTTTGACGATCAGGAGGCAAGACCGCCAATCTCCCCACGGCCTGGACAGCCACACCCAGAAGAGCCGGTCGCGGTTCCGTAATCGTTGGCGCTTCATCGATCGACGTTGAACGATCAGTTGCTGACGGAGAGCCAAGTTCTCTGCGGCCAACGATCGCGCGGCCTGGAAGCGGTGCCCGAAGCAAACACATGCTGAAGATGCCCATTTCGTCCCCCCCACTCGGACGCAGTATGGGTAGATGGCAGGCGAAGTACCGCCGACCGGAAAACTCCGTCCTCATCTATTCACGGAGACTTGCGCGTTTCGACTTTCCAGCTTCGGTCGGTTGGGATAGCCGCTCGTCGGAGCTGATTCGAGCGGATCGAATGAGCATCGTGAGCGTCGTCTTCCTCAGAGGGCTTCTTCGCAACTGCGGGGTCGTTTCGGTGGAGAACGTGCCTCACGCGTCCGTTGTCGAAGTGTGCCCCGTTTCTGCATGACTCTGGGCAGTGATCAGCCCACGGCTGGCGGTCAGTTGGCATAACGCTGGCCCCGGGGCTTGAAAACCGCTGTTTTCCTTGGCAGAATTGCATACAAAGACTCGACCTGACGTCTTCCTAAACCGGGGGGCATAGGTTCGAGTTCTATCGAGCGATTTGATTCGCCTGGCCGGTCATCTGCGGTGTTGCCTCTCTGAGGGGTGATCCGTCCCACCTGTGGTTTCGGTAGGGTGATCTGGGGAGTGGCAGAGGTTTTACGGTGTCCTGAGGGACAGACACGATGGGTGTCTGGCCCGGGGGGGCATTGCACAATTCTCGATCTGGCTGTAACACCTCCCTGCTGGTGTCACTGTGGCATCGATGAGGAGGGGGTTTGTCCCTCGTTCAGGAGGCGTTTTCGATGGTGTACGGATCATTTGCGGTTCTGGCGATGGTTCTGGCCCAGACGGGTGGCGCAGGGGCGGGGGGCGCACGGTCGCACATCAAAGGCGTGCAGGTGGGCGTGTTTCCGCAGGAGGTCTGTACGGTCTACACCGCCAAGGAAGGCCTGCCCGACAACGCGACACACAGTATTGTTACGGCTGGTGGAAAGGTCTATGCCGTCACAGCCAAAGGCCTCGCATCGCTTGAAGGCGGGGTTTGGCAACGTGTGCCCAATGTGCCCAGCGGGGCAGCGAGATTTGTGGCTCGCGTCGAGCGGGCAACATATGCCGTGATCGAGTCGGCACTCTATCGCTTTGGTCCTGGCGAGATTCTCAGAGAATACGACGGCGTGCCGGCGAATGCTACTTGTGTGGCCGCCGGGGGAGGGGCGGTGTGGATCGGTACGGCCACCGGGCTGCTGCGAGTATCCGGGGGGACTTCATCGTCCGAAGCGG
Organism: uncultured Planctomycetales bacterium; assembly: GCA_964446835.1. Lineage (GTDB taxonomy): Bacteria > Planctomycetota > Phycisphaerae > UBA1845 > JAFGLZ01 > CAYUQT01. Next base: position 10,290 of record CAYUQT010000050.1, read on the forward strand.
GCTTCGCAGAAATCGCCAAGTCTGGACCTGCGGTTCGGCAGGTGGCGGTGGCCTCGGACGGTCGGGTGGCGGTTGCTGCTCAGGCGGGTCTGTTTCTGCGTCTGCCCGAGGGTCGATGGGAGCGGCTGCTGCCGTACACAAGTCGATATGGGTGGAGCGTTCAGGACGCTCGCGGCGTGACGTTCGATCGAAAAGGGCGTTTGTGGTTCTGTTGCCTTCAGGGAGTCGGCTGCCTGGAAGCCGATGCGTGGAAGCTCTGCACGGGTTTGGAGGGGCTGCCCTATAACGACTTCACGACGGCGGCCTCGGGCGAAGCGGGGGCCGTGTGGTTCGGCACAAAGCTCGGGGCCATTCGCTTCGACGGAGTCAAATGGGGCTATCGGCAGGGACGCCGCTGGCTGCCGGACGATCAGGTGAATGCGATCGACGTCGACGAGAAGGGCAACGCCTGGTTCGCCACTCCCGGCGGCGTGGGCCTGATCGAGCGTCGTCCGATGACCCTGGCCGAAAAGGCCCGCCTCTTCGAGGATCGCATCGACAAGCGCCATCGTCGGACACCCTACGGCTTTGTGAACGAATCGGGCTTGAAGGCCCCCGGCGATCTGAGCGAGGCCAGCCTATGGGACAGCGACAACGACGGCCTGTGGACCGGCATGTACGGTGCCGGGGAATGCTTCGCGTATGGGGCCACGAAGGATCCACTGGCCAAGAAGCGGGCCACGGCGGCCTTTGAGGCCCTCAAGTTCCTCTGCGATGTCACGCAGGGCGGCGAGAAGAAGGTTCAGCTTGGTTTCCCGGCACGCTCGATCCTGCCCACCGATGGGCACAATCCCAACGCCGACCACAAACCCGAGAACGACATGGAGAGACGAAAGGGCGATCCGCAGTGGAAAGTGCTCTGGCCTCGCTGGCCGCGGAGTGCCGACGGCAAGTGGTTCTGGAAGTGCGATACCAGCTCTGACGAACTCGACGGGCACTACTTCCTGAACTCGCTGTATTACGATCTGGTGGCCGAGACTCCTGAGGAGAAGGCCCGCGCTCGCAAGGTGATCTGCGATACCACCGACCACCTGATGAACAACGATTTTGGCCTGGTCGACTGGGATGGCAAGCGAACGCGATGGGCGTACTTCGGCCCGAACGACCTGAATCACAATCCCGTCAATTGGGAAGAGCGAGGGATGAACTCGCTTGGTATCCTATCGTTTCTGACCATCGCCCACCACGTTTCGGGTGACGCCAAGTACCTTCAAGCCAAGGAAGAACTGATCCGCAAGCACTGCTATGCGATGAACGCGTATGTTTCCACAAAAGTCCACGACGGCGCCGGCACGGGCAACCAGTCCGACGACGAGATGACCTACATGCGGTTCTACACGATTTTGCAATACGAAACCGATCCGAAGATTCGCGCGATGATGGAATGGGGACTCTGGCGATATTGGATTCACGTGCGTCGTTCGAAGAGCCCGTTCTTCAACTTTCTTTATGCGGGAACCTACAACCCGAACACCCGCGGGCCCAACCATGAAGATTACACCCCGTTCGGGGCCTGGCTCCAGGAATCTGTGGATATGCTTACCGGCCAGTCGCTCGATACGGTGAACTGGTCGCTGCGAAACAGCCACCGTCTGGACATCCTGACTCACCACGAGTGGCCGCTCAACGGCGACGGGACGCCCACAAAGGGCTACATGCGTGATGGTGGCGTGCTGCCCATCGAGAACCGCTACATCCAGCATTGGAGCGAAGACAACTGGCGTCTGGACCAGGGGGGCGACGGGCGAACGGAGTCCGACGGCGCGTATTGGCTGATGGGCTACTATGCAGGCAAGTACTTTGGGTACATCAAGGACTGAGTAGCAACCGCGCTCAGGGAAGTGTCCGTCGAGAGGCCGGGCGAGTCCTCTGCCGGCCGTCCGTGTTCTCGGCCGCTCCGTCAGGGGGCTTCGTTTGCTGGGGGGCACGCGATTTCCTGTGGGGTGTGACGCCACAGGAAACAGACTGCGGAAACCAGTACTCCCAGCACCGCTAGGTGAAGGCCGTACCACCGAGCGACGTTCCAGCCCAGACAGAACGTTCCGAACAACCAGAGCGACAGGGCGACGGCCGGCAGGACGATTCGGTGCGAGCCTTGTCGCACCGCGGCGAGGTTCGAGATCATGCGATCGGACACCAGGGCGATCGCAGGCAACGCCAGTGCCAGGTAGTAATGTCTCATCATCGGTGTGACGAAGAACATCATCAGCAGCCAGATGGACATGACGACCGGCCAGTCCTCTTGCGTGCCGGATCGTCCGGTACGCCACGTCGCATAGGACAAAACGCCGAGTGCCAACGCGAGGGTGGCGGCCCAGATGGCTGTGACGGACTCTGCGGACAGCCGTGCCAGGCAGAGCTGCGGCACGTGGCCGATGGATTCTCGGTATTCGGCCCAGGCCTTTCCCGGCGGGGGGGTGGGAATGAGCAGCAGGACTTCGCCGGGCTTGAGGGCCTTGCGGGTGGCTTCCACGACATCGGCAGGCGGATCACCCTCGAGGCCAACCAGCGTCTGTGCGTCGGGCATGCCTCGGAGCCATCGCGTCAGCACGCCTGAATACGAGAAATTGCTGGTATGCCGGTGGACGCCGACGAGCAGCGGCTCGCGGATCTGTCGGAAATTTGAGTACCAGCCCACACGCCGCCGCCACTCGATGTGTTCCCGAACGGCGCCATGGGCCCCGAAGAAGAGGATGCTGGGGACGAGGTCGAACAGGACAAAGGCCGCGAGCATCCCCGCCAGCGCCGTCCAACGTCGGCGCAGCAGGAGATAACCGGCCAGCAGAAAGGGCATCGCCTTGATCAGACCGGCCAGACCCAGCAAGAGCCCACCGGAGAACGAGCGGCCGTTTCCGACCATCGCCGCGCCGATCACACAGAAGGCCAGTACCCACAGGGTTACCTGATTAGCCTGGATCACGTGGGCGATGTTGACCGACACGAGCAGTGCCGGGATGACGAAGAACCCGTGGCATCGAGAGATCGGCAACCACCATCGGTAGACTACGTAGAGGCTGACGGCACCGAGCAGGGCGTTGGCGCCGACATAGAGGGGTAGTCCTATCGATTTGGGCAACCAGGCCATGAAAGGCCACAGTAGGAAGAACGCCGTGGGCAGATAGCCGAACATCCGTGTGTGTGGCGGCGTTTCGTGGTGTTGCCAGACGTAGAGAGATTCATCGTGCAGGGATCCCCAGTTCGGACGGTCTTTGAGGCCCCCACGGACGCCACCGAAGACGCCACCACCGAAGATCATGATGACGGCGAACCACAGCAGACGCTGCAACAATCGGGAGCGGCGTTTCTCCATGGACACTCTATGATGCAATCGCCTTGGCGTGTCAACCTCGGCGTCGCAGCATCATGACACCCGCAAGGCCCACCAGGAGGAGGGGCAAGGCGGCCGCGGCTCCGTTGCTGCACTTGAACACGGCGGTAACCTGCCGGTCGGCGTCCATTCGGAGTCTCAGTGTGGTGTTGGCGTCGATCGTCACGTAATTCGCATCGTCCGGGTGGTTCGCGTCGGCGATTTCCCACTGGCCGAAGTACTTCCCTTGAACAGGTGTGGCCGTGAGCGTGACAACGGCGTTGGGATCATAGTACTTGGGCAGATTCGGGTCGACAGAGACCGAACCCATGGTTTCGTTGACGACGGAAAGGTTGAGCTTCGCCGGTTCGGGGATCACTCGGATCTGCGTCGAGAACTTGTAAGGGAAGACGGAACCGGCGCAGTTGAAGTGCAGCTCTGCAAAGAAGGCCGTCCATCCCTTTGCAGGCTTGGGCACGCGGGCGATGTACACGCCGCCGCCCTGGTCGGTGAGCGTCGTCGAAGTGTAGGCGGCCCCAATCTTCTCCAGGCGGAAGTCCCTGGCGTTGGGATCGGTGGCCTGCCACATCCGAACCAGTGACGGTGTCGTGACGGTTTGGATACGGATGGAACCGTCGGTCTCAAACGTCCATGAGAACTGGGGCATCGGCCAGTTGTTCTGAATGGACTGGTAATACGTGGCGGCGGCGAAGCCGACGTCTTCTTCCATGCCCGTCATGCTGTGGTCGGTGTTCGCTACGTATCGCAGGTGTTTCGGTTCCGGAAGATCGTTCCAGTAGAACTGCGACGACTCACAGTGGAAGAACTGGTCGCCGCCGGCGTTGATGACGTACTTGGGCATTGTCAGGCGACTGCGATAGACGTAGGGGTCCACAATGTCCATCAGGGCGGTGAGTTGGGGAGTGCCCATCCAGTTCATGATGCCCATGGCCACGTAGTCGTGGACGGCCGGGGCCCAGAAACCATAGGAGTTGTAGTGATGCATCAACGACTGTTCAACATTCAGGACATCGATCACGATGGGGGCTATCGCACAAACCCGGCTGTCTACGGCCCCTGTCAACCATGTGGTCCAGCCGCGTTTGGAGGCACCGCCGACGATGAACTGGTTGATGGTCGTGTATCCCCCGGCAGAGCTGGCGCAGAAGGTCTGGATAGTGTCCATCGCCCTCACGACCGCTTTGGTCATGGGCAACTGCAAGGGCCAGTTGGGGTCACCGTTTCGCAGATACTTGTCCCAGCTATAGGCGATGATGGCGTCCTCGGTTCGCGACGAACTCTCTCCGGCGAAAGTCAGCGGTTCATTGGGGATCTGCTGAACGTCGACGATGACCGTGCCCAGCGCCACGGCCGTCGAGGCCATGGTCGAGTCGACGCTGCTCGGAACCGATCCGCTGTTGCTCCCACCGTCGATGATCAGCAGAGCCTTGTCGGTGGTGACGGTATTCGGCTTGATGATGATCACCCAATGCTGCCATAGATTCCGGTTGACCTCACTGAGGGAACGCCAGACCTGGGACTTCATGTCAATGACATAGCCTTTGTATCCCGTGCCCGTGATGGTCTTTCGAAGCTTCCAGGTATAGTTCGGGTCCGGGCGTGCCACATAATCGTCCAGGGGTGTGGCGTTGGCGACGGCTACCCATGAGGCAATAATACCCAGTATGACACTCGAGAGTGTATTATGAGTATGTTTGTACGCCGACATGCGCATGTTAGTACCTCCTCCATGCTACTCTTAATGCTACCAACGTTGGAGCGGGGAGGCTATTGCCAAATAGCTGAATTGCCGGCTGCTTTCCTTACGTACTTCAGACATCATGCATCCTCGTTCACGGGGGACCCAGGGCTGGGAAACGTGGGATGATGCCGGGGACCAAGCTCAGCAGAGACGGAAGCACCGTTGCCCCACTTGACGGTGTCAACTATCCTCTTGCCCATCGTTTTGGCTGCATAACGGCCATTGCCGGTGGCAGCGAGAACTGCAAAGCGAGAGAGGTGCATCAGGAGACGGTGGTATGTCCGATAGCCCCAAGTCCGGTGCGGGAGTCGCACCGGCACGCATTATGTCGATCGACGCACTGCGCGGGTTTGACATGTTCTGGATCTGCGGTGGTCGACCGGTGGTGTTGGCCCTGATCGGGTTGTTCTGGAATCCGCTTCCGGGTTGGTTGAACTACCAGCTCTCCCACGTGGAGTGGATGGGTTTCTCGGCGTGGGACATGATCATGCCGCTGTTTCTGTTCGTCGTGGGGGCGTCGATGCCGTTCTCGTTCGCCCGTCGGGCCGGGCAGCCTGGCGGCACATGGCGACTTTATCTCAAGATACTGCGGCGTGTGCTCATCCTCTGGGTGCTCGGCATGGTCGCGCAGGGGCGTCTACTGGAGTTCAACACATCGCGGTTGTTCTTGTTCAGCAACACCCTGCAGGCGATTGCCGTGGGGTATCTAGTGGCGGCGGTCCTGTTGCTCAACGTGTCGGTGTTGGGCCAGTTCGTGGCGATGGTCGTACTTCTGGTCGCCTACTGGCTGATCATGGTACTGGTGCCGGTGCCCGGCCACGCGGCTGGGATTCTGGAGCCGAAACTGAACGTGGCGTTGTACGTGGATGAGATTGTCCTCGGCCGCTTTCGTGACGGGACGACCTACACGTGGGTTCTGGGCGGTATGGGATTCGCCGGGACGGTGTTACTGGGTGTCATGGCCGGCCACCTGCTGCGATCGTCGCGATCGGGTTGGAGCAAGGTCTTCCTGCTGACGGTCGCGGGTGTCGCGTGTCTGGGCCTGGGGCGTCTGTGGGGGCACTGGTTTCCGATCATCAAACATGCGTGGACGAGTTCCATGGTGCTGTGGGCGGGCGGATGGAGCCTGTTGCTGCTGGCGGTGTTCTACATGACGATCGACGTGATCGGCTGGCGGCGTTGGGCATTTCCCTTCGTTGTGATCGGTATGAATGCGATTGCCGTTTACATGGGCGTTCGTATCATCCGCTTCGACGACATCGCCAACACGCTGGTCGGAGGGTTGGCCAAGCACACGGCAGTGTACGCCGACCTTCTGAAATCATCGGTGAGTTTCGCTCTGGTCTGGCTGGTGCTCTACTACATGTACCGCAATCGGACCTTCATCAAGATCTAGGGTGTCCGGCGTCGAGTCTCGAACCGTCCGGAAGGGGCTTGGACGCGAATCTGTGTGGTGAAGCGTGAATGCGTCGGCGGGGACAGGAGGACACGACCGTGTTGACTCGGAAGCAGGTTGTTGACAGGACTTCGTTCGTCACGGGGCTGCGGGTCGGCTCGCTGGTTCTGCTGATGGCGGGAGAGGCTCTGTGTGAGACGGGTTCATCATCGTCGGTCGCTTCCATCGAGATCGCCGGGGTGACGGTTACGCCTCACGTCCGTGCGGAGAGCATGCGGTACATCGCCAAACCGGGGGCGGCGAATGGGGCGCTTGTCAGGTTGTTCGTTCGCAATCCTGGGGAATCGGGTGACTTTCACAGCAATGAGTTACGGTTCAACAACGACTATCCGCTTCGCTTGGTCATGGACGGACAATGGGCGTGGCATGACACACCGAACCAGTGGCCGGAGGCAGAGACCGCCATACCCCCCGGCGCAGTAACCGTCTGGACGTTCAACGGTATTCGCCCCCCATGGAGCCCGGGCAACCCGTGCACGGTTCTCGTCGAGAACTGGAAGACGGATCAGAAATGCTCATTCAAGATCGACATGTCTCCGCCGGTGGTCTGGCTGTCGGCCGTAACGTTCCTGGGCAGCGACGACAAGGTGCAGCCCGATCGCATGGTCTTCCATATCGACAACGCCTCGAAGCATCCGATGCGGATCGTCTCGGCGAGGCTGTATCTGCCGAAATCGAACACGGAGCATCGTGTCTACTATCCTCAACCCGTTCTGAGGGACATCAGGACCTTGCCGAGTGACGGGGTCATCCCGGCGGGTGATAAGGGCATGGCGTGCGTGAACACCGGCGCCTTGCCGCTGACGTACGCCGTTCTGGAGGTGACGCTGGCCGATCCGTCGGGCAAGCAGCGGTCTGTGTGGGCTCGTCTTCGCATCAAACGGGAGGTCTTCGATATCAGCGGCGGTTGGGTCGGTGGTGCGGCGAAAGACGGCCGCACCGCCCTGACGCACGAGCCGTTCCTTAAGATGCTCAAGCGGGTTCGCGTGAACACCGGACACATCGGTCGGATTCCGGGCTACACTGACCAGACGGGCCCGAACGGTCTGTACACCCGCTATCCGATCAAGTTCTTTGGCGGCATGCGTCCGATCGAAGAATGGGACACCGACGCCCTGCTGCCCAGGATCCACGGGGTCGAGGCGCTCGGCGAACCGCAGTTTGGGGGCGGCAGGGGACAGCGATTACCTCAGGATGTGTTCAACGCCCTGGAAGCGTATGCTTCCACCCGACTGGCGACGACGGTGACGCTGAGCGATGAATCGAACTGGCGCTACTACGCCGGGTTGTCGGACTATCCGCACTATGATGCCTATCGGGTCACGGCGCCGTCGCCCGATATGTGGGGCCGTTACGAGCGATGGGGCAAAGTCCGGATATCCTGGGGGGCTCCGCTCGAGACCATCGGCGACATGTGCCGATCGTTGCGGGAGATGAGCCGACCGGCGCCCACGGCCTATTGGTCGCAGGGGCCGAGTTCGGGCTGGGAGGTCTATGGTGGACGCCAGCGCACCGCTCCCACGTCCGATGAGATCCGTCTTCAGGCGTACCATGCCCTGTCCAGCCGGATCACGTCACTCTATTGGTTCAACCTGAGTCTCAAGGCGTTTGTCCAGTTCCGCGACACGATCGACGAACTGGTTCGCACGGGGCGCGAAATTCGGATGCTGGATGGGTTCTACCTGGAGGGTGATGCCTATCGCTACCGCCAGGTTCTGCGGCAGGGCCGGTTGGACTGGGACCTGGCGAGCATCGTCTCGGTTCAGGGGGCTCTGCTGTTTGCCCTCGATCTGGACTACACGCCCGATCTGCGTGAGAAGGTGTTCAAGTTCGGTCCGTCGCGAGAGGCGAGATTCGAGTTCGAACTGCCGGCCTATCTTCGCAAACCGGCCGAGGTCTTCCGCGTGGATGCCGACGGCGTGCACGGGGTCACCTGGCGTCCGACCGGCAAGGGCGTCGAAGTCAGCGACAGGGCGAGTAAGGTGGCGATCTATGTTGCGACACATGACCGATCATTGAAGGATCGGATGGCTAGGAAGCATCAGGAACTCGTGGCCGAGGAGGCGGCATTGAATTTCGATCCGGTCCGCAACGACGCGGACTTTGCGCAACTGTCGTCGCTGGTGAGTCCCAAGACGGATTGATGACAGCCGTGGAACACGGACAGGGAGGTGCCTCGTGAATCGAGTCGCATCGGGCATGGTCGCGGTGGGGCTGGTGTGCACATCGCTGACCGCAGCGGAGCCGATTCGACGGCCGGAGTACCTGATCGATTCCTACGGGCGCATCGTCATCTACCACGGGCTGAACGTTTCGAACACCGCCAAGAACGCGGAGGATTTCCTCCCCTGGCAGAACCCCAAGAGTTTCGTCCGCATGAGAGAGTGGGGGTTCAATCTTGTTCGGTACCTGGTCTTTTGGGAGGCGATCGAGCCGCGGCGGGGACACTATGACCCGGGGTACATAGCGGCGACGATCGAGCGTCTCGGCTGGTGCAACGAGCAGGGGATCGATGTGCTCATCGATGTGCATCAGGACCTCTACGCCCGTAAGTTCACGGGCAACGGTTTTCCGGAATGGACGATCAACGACGGAGGACATCCGTTCAAAGCCAGACAACCCTGGAATATGAACTATCTTTCGCCGGCCGTTCAGGCGTGTTATGACAACTTCTGGAAGGACGATCGGCTCAGGGCTCGGTACATCGCCATGCTCAAGTATCTGCTGAGCATGGTAGAGCGGCTGCCGAACGTCATGGGCGTCGATGTGATGAACGAGCCATTCCCCGGGTCGGACAAGCAGTTTGAGGCGGGGGCCCTGACCACCTTCTACAACGATATCCTTGCGATGCGGAAGGAGGCCGGTTTTAAGACACGGCTGTTCTTCGAGCCGATGATGTTTACCAGCGCCGGCCTGCCGACCCAATTGCAGGTTCGCTGGGAGGAGGGGACTGGCTATGCCCCGCACTTCTACGATCCGCTCTGTCATGAGGGGCGGCCCTACGATAAAACGAATCAGGCGATGATGGTCACATCGGTCAGGGGAAAGGTCGCCGAGGCGATACGCTTCGAAACGCCAATGCTGTATGGGGAGTTCGGGATATCGACTTCGGTGAAAAACTACCAGAAGTACCTGAAGGACTTCCTTCGTTTGCTGAACCAGTACCACGTGAGCTGGGCCTATTACTCGTACGATGCGGTTCAGGATGGGGGCTTCGGGATCCTCAACAGCCGGGGACGCGGGGATGTCAAACTGCCGCTGCTGATCACGGTCTACGCTCAGCGTATTGCGGGGCGGAATCCCGTGACCGAGTGGGAGGACAATGCCTTCACGCTTTCGTATGATCCGATTCGTTGCGATGCGCCGACCGTGGTTTTCGTGCCGCTTGGCCTGACAGACGTGCGCGTTACCATCAACGACAAGCCTGTCCGACGCGATCGATCGTCCTGCTACATCCATCATCGGCATGGTCAGGCCGACGCACGTCAGACGATTCGAGTTGAGTGGCAGTAGGGAGAGTTGCATCGGTTCCAGATGTGGGTGTCGAGATCGGAATGGGTGAGGTTGAGAGGGGATCACTCCATCTGGTCGCTTGCCGTTGGAATCCACTTTTGAGATACTTACGTTAGCATGTACTTACGTGCAGGGTATTGCCTGTCTGTTGTGTAAGATGGACTGGGAATTGTGGATGGTGACGCAGCGATGGAACCCGTCGTTCAACTGGCGTTGGATTTCCTGAATATCGACCAGGCGCTTCGTGTCGCCCGGGAGGCCGTTGCCGGTGGCATCGACTGGCTGGAGGCGGGCACACCGCTGATAAAGGCCGAGGGGCTCAATGCTGTCCGACGTCTCCGCGCGGAGTTTCCGAACAAGACGATCGTCGCCGACATGAAGGTTATGGATGCGGGGCGGATCGAGGTTGAGGCCGCGGCCAAGGCCGGGGCCAATGTGGTGGACGTCCTCGGCGCTGCCTGCAATGAGACCATTCGTGAGTGCGTCGAGGCCGGTCGAAGTTACGGTGCGCGAGTCATCGTGGATCTGATTGCCGTGCCGGACCCCGTGACCCGCGCAGTAGAAATCGCCGCTCTGCGCCCCGACTATATTGGTGTTCACATCTCCATCGATGAGCAGATGCACGGAAAGATGAGTCTCTGTACCCTCGTTGAGATTGCCAAGCGGGTGGATATTCCGTTGGCCGTGGCAGGGGGGATCAACTCACAGACCTGCGTCGCTGCCGTGGAGAGCGGTGCCAGCATCGTGATTGTCGGGGGTGCGATCAGCAAGTCGCCGGACGCTCGAAAGGCAACCGAGGAGATCAAACGGGCGGTGGCCACCCGCCGTCCGGTGGTCAGTGAACTGTTCCGCCGCGTCGGTCCGGGTCAGGTGGGGGACGTATTGAAGCGCGTCACGACGGCTGATATTTCGTTTGCCATGCACAATGCCCGGGAGATCGAGGGTATTCATCCGATCAAGGAAGGGCTGAGAGTGGCGGGGCGGGCGTACACGGTTCGAACTGCGGCGGGGGACTACGCCAAGCCGGTCGAGGCGATTGACCATGCACAAGCGGGGGATGTCCTGGTGATCGATGCCGGCGGCAAACCACCGGCTGTCTGGGGCGAACTGGCCACACACAGTTGTCTGAGCAAGGGCATAGCCGGCGTGGTCATCGACGGGGCAATTCGGGACACGGCACAGATCAAGCAGATAGGTTTCCCGGCATTCGCCCGGTGCATCGTACCCGCCGCGGGTGATCCCAAGGGGCTCGGCGAGATGGATGTTCCCATCGTCGTGGGCCATTGCCGTGTGTGTCCCGGCGACTGGATCGTGGGCGATGACGACGGCGTGATCGTGGTTCCCAAGGATCAGGTCGTTGAGGTGGCCAATCGAGCGCAGGACGTTCTCGAGCGTGAGAACCGCATCCGTGCCGAAATCGAGGCCGGCAGCACGCTGTCGGCCGTCGCCGAGCTGTCCAAGTGGGAGAAGAAGGCCTGATGGGCGGTCGATCCCGCGACTGGCACTTCATCGCGTTCCTGCTGTTGTGTGTTCTCTTGATCCCTGTCACAAGGTTGCCGCAATTCCTGGGTGGGCACATGGTCCCTGATGGGGACGAGGGCGTGCTCGGGATCATGAGCAAGCACATCCTGGAGGGGAAGGCATTTCCTGTCTTTTACTACGGCCAGAGCTATGGGTTGTCGACGTTGGAGGCGGGGACGGCCGCATTGTTCTTCAAGCTGTTTGGCATGAGTACGGAGTCTCTGAAGGCGTCGATGCTGTTGTTGTGGACCGTGGGGTGGCTGTTTCTCGTGCTGGCAATTCGGCGATGGTTCGACCGTCGGACGGCATGCATTGCGGCGATCCTCATGGCAACATGCCCGGCTTGGGGTATGGCGTCGATGAAGGCGTGGGGCGGGAACATTACAGCCTTTCTCCTGACGAACTTCTGCTTCTGGATTCTGTCACGTGAAGAGGGGGTGGGCAGGGCCCCTTGGCGCATGGCGATTGTGACGGGGGGGTGCGTCGGTCTGGTCTACCTGGCCAAACCCATATGGTTGCCGGGCATGGTGCCGGTGGCGGGTGTTGTGCTCATCCGTCGCCGACAGTGGCCGGGCGTCGTGGTCATCGTGGTGGCAGCAATCGGCCTGGCGGCATTGCTGAGCGCCGTAGCTCCTCGTGTTGTTGCGACCGACTACTGGTCTCCTCCACTGTTCCGGAATCCGGACGTCTTTCTGGCGATCCGACGACTGCCGTATCGGATATGGGTCAGCATGACCGGGTCCCACTGGATGGAGTATCGCTATGTCGCGGGACCTCTGACAGACATGGTGGCCGCGATCTGGTCGGTGGCGGTTCCTGCCTGTCTGTTCGTTGAGATTCGGGCTTGGACGGCCGGGCGGCGTTGGTCGATTCGTCAGGCGGCAATGGCAGGCGTGTTGGGGGTTGTGGGCTTCACGCTGCCGCTCAACCACATCCTGTTCGGATTCCGGTACCTTCTGCCCCTGATCGGGTTCCTTATCATTCCGTTCTCCGCAGAATTGGGTGACCTCATCGCCCGTCAGGGAACCCGGCGTCTGGTGGCGTATGGGCTGATCATCGTCCTGGTACTGATGGGTTCGGGATCGCTGGTGGAACACGGGGCGGTTGCCTTCACCGGCTCGTTTGTGCACGGGTGGGTGCCGGAGAAGGCCGCGGTTCAGGCCGTGGCACAGTATCTGTCCGACAACAATATTCGCTACGTTTACAGCGTCGATCCGATGTTTCACTGGACGCTGATGTTTGTCAGTGGCGAGAAGGTTGCGGCTCGATGGATCCACCCGTACGATCGCTATCCGGCTTATCCGCGTTCTGTGGACGAAGCGTTGATGAAAGGGGGAAACGTGGCGATTGTCGGTCGTGTCAGACCGGGGAGCCGATACAGTCGGGACCTCAAGACCTTTCAGGAGGATCTGCGCAAGGTCGGCTACGGTCATCTCAAGCCGCAGGTCATCGGGGATATGTTCTATGTGTTGCCGCATCCCAGCGTCACCTTGATTCGGTCGCTGGGGTTTCGTTTGAATACATGAGCCGGGGGAGAGGCGGACTGACTCTCATGAAGATCACCCGACAGACCGTGCTGAAACTCGGCAACGCCCTGGTCTCCCTGATCGTCGCGCTGGTCTTGGGCGAGGTGTTTCTTCGATACTACTTCAACGTCGTGACCTACAAGCGTACAGAGGCCGTGGATCGCATTCAGAAGTACCTTGAGGTGCGTCCGGACATCGGTTTCGTCTGGAAGCCCAATGTCGATCACAAGGATCAGATCATTCTGTCCTGGGCGGATCAGGACCCCGAGCACGCGGTTCTGAGCACGGATCAGTGGGGCTTCCGCAACCATCCAAAGGCGATCGCCGGCATCGCGGCGGGTAAACCAGTAGACGTTGTAGGTGTTGGCGATTCCTTCATCGAGATGGCGGCCCGTCCGCTCTACGAGTTCTTCGAGAAGCAGGGGTTGACCTACCACAGTTTCGCGATGCACCGGCAGTGTACCCCTCAGTACAACCTCATCATCGAGCGGTACGCCCTGCCGCTCCATCCGCGCTGGGTTCTGTACGGCGTGTTCGAAAACGACTTCTATGAATTGGGCGACTACCAGGCCTGGCGGCAGTCCGGACTGGATTGGTTCACGTATCACAGCGGGTACTGGTGCGGCCCGCCGATCGGGCACGACAGCCTGCTTCGTCCCAAGGGGTACATGGCATTGTACCAGGCCCTGTTGCCGGCGAGCTTCGTCCAGCGAAAGGTTCAGGGCATCATCGACAGCGCCTTACGAGACACCTGTAGCGATTTGATGGCCGCCGATCGGCTTTGCCGGCAGGCGAATGCTCGTTTGATCGTGTTGCTGATTCCGGGCAAGGAGACGCTCTTCCACGGTCTCAAGGAAGTTGGCCGCTGCTATGACCACATCGGCAGGTATCTGAACGACAGGGGCATTGCTGTGTTGGATCTGCGACCTGTGATCCTGAGTCACCCCAAGCCCCGGTCACTCTTCTATCAGGTGGATGGGCACTGGAATCGCGACGGCATCCGCCGTGCGGCCGACGAGATCTATCAGAAGATGCAGACGAACGGACCGGCAACGCGACCTGCCTCCTCCAGAGCGGTACCGTAAGGCATGCCGTGCGCTATTCCGTGCACCAGAGTGCATAGAGCCGAGCGTTGCTCAGTGTGATCCGGAGGCTGATGGTGCCAGAGAGCCCGGCCGGTGGTGTCTCTGCCCATTCGGCAGCGACATCCAGGCCGTCAGCTCGGATGGGGCGCGCTGTGGCCACGACCTTGCCGCTGGGGTCCAACGCTTCGATCAGGATCTGCCCAAAATCGCACTTGGCATTTACGTGAAGCGTCCTGCCCTTCAACCTCAGGGGTTTGGTGATGATCTGTCCCTTATCGAACGAGGCTCCAAGCGAGACGAATCGGTCTGGAGGAACTGTTGCCAGGCCGACGGCACTTCCGGGTTCGCCGCGATCCTGTCCTTCGTACGGTGGGTGACGATACGTTCGTCCCGCATAATAGAATCGCAATTCGTTGCCGACGCGGATGGGCGGATTGCACGCCAGACTGTTGTTGAATCGGTCCCACTCGCCGATGTCTCCGCATGGGATGAAGGCGATACGTCTTCCGTCACTGTTGCAGACTCGCTGGAAGCGGATTCCGTCGTGGCTTACCGCCAGTTGAATGTCGAGCCAGGAGTTGCCTTGCTGGCAGGTGAACACCTGTACAAGGCCGATGTAGAGGCCTTCATAGGGGAAGACCAGGACCGAGTAGATCTCCGTTCCTGGTGGGTCCTGTGTGTCCATGGTCAGGACGACGGGGCCCTTGCCGGGATCGGTGATGTCCCAATGAAGGAAGTCAGGCGATTCCACGCGAGCCACAACGCGTCCCCAGAAGTTCTTCTTCACCCAGGGATCGCTCTCATTGGCCTTGGCCACGTCGGGGGGGACCTGTCGGGTCCTGCCGTAGAGAACGTATTTGTTGCGGACCGGGTCATGCATCCAGTGTGAGGCGCCGTCGCAGATCGCCTCGGTAGTCCAGTTGTCGATGAGGGTCCACCGAAGGCCGTCCGGACTGCCCGCCACACCCAATCCTCGACGCTGCCCACGATGGTGGGGGTCCTGTCGGGGGCCGTTGTAGTCGCGCTGCAGGCTCAGAAAACCGAGTTTGTAGCGTCGTTGAGGGTCGGGGTCGCACGGATCCTTCATGACGCCGAAGGTCTCATAGTAGTAGGGCAGCGCCACCTTGTCGGGACCCGCTTCGCGAGTCAGGACGAGGTTGGTCTTCTGACCCTGGTGGCGAATGATGTCCATCATCGGTTTGGACCACGTCAGACCGTCCGAACTTTCGGCGTAGGCCAGACCGCCCTCGGTGATGTACCACATGCGGTACCGAGTTTCGTCGAGCAGCACAGACCCATAGGTCAGCGCGACCTTTCCTTCCCACGGGGCGTCCGGTCTGAGCAGAGGATTATGTGGGTGCTTGGTCGCGCGACGGATCTCCCGGCAAACGCCGCTCATGGAGGCGATCAAGCGGTCGTCCAGAAACAGGACATGCGTGCTGTCCAGGGGGATCGGGGAGGAATCAGCGGCAGCGGTACAGAAGACCAAGATGAAGGCGATCGGAGTCATTGCTGTCTCTCTGGCGAAGTTCGTTGAGGCGCGACCTTGAGAAACGCAGCGGGGTCGTGTGTCTGAGATGATACCGGTGCCCCGACGGTCTGTCACCCCTTCTCTTGCGAGGTGGCGCTTGTGCAGAACACAGGAGTGTGACCGACGGTTCCACAGCCTTGGGTTATCCGCAAGGTGACGCTCACCGCTTGAATCTTTACACTCACAGCTTGACAATAAGGTATAGTTGGCTGTAGTATCACCTTAAATTATCCGCAAGGTCGGTGATCGATTCGGGTGGGCCTGTGAGGGGCATGGAAGACACCCTTCGAGACAACAATACGGTGGCAAGACACGTGCGTCAGTTTACTGTTATTGGCTGACCGAAAGTCATTTTCTTGGATGTAGGGCAACTGTATCTGCTATATGCACTGTGTGCCGATATGGATGGTAGATATAGGTCACCGCGGAATTCGTCGTGTGTCGTGTTTGGCGCGTGACCTTTTAGAGAGGAAGGAGTGGGTCATGAGGGGCGTATCTGTTCTCGGCGTATCGATTCTCATGGGCATCCCCATGATCACGATGGCTTCGGAGCCGGATTGGGGATGGCAGAATCCCCTTCCCACCGGGAACAGGCTTCAGGGAGTCTGGGGAAGCGATTCCAACAGTGTATTCGCCGTTGGCGAATACGGGACCATTCTGTTCTATAACGGTTCGGTCTGGTCGACGATGAGCGGCGGCGTGACAGAGCGGCTCAGCGCCGTTCTGGGTTTCGGGCCGAATGACGTGTTTGCCGTCGGGTACAAGGGAGAGGTGCTTCGCTACGATGGCAGTTCCTGGTCGGCTATGGTCAGCGGCACGACGTCAGATCTGTATGCCCTCTGGGGCAGCGATTCGAGCGACCTCTTCGCCGTCGGTTCAGGGGGCGCGATCCTGCACTACGATGGAACCGCCTGGTCGACGATGACCAGCGGGACTGCGGTGGCTCTTTGGGGCGTCTGGGGCAGTGGTCCGAACGATGTGTTCGCGGTGGGGGACAGCGGCACCATCCTTCGATATGACGGGATCGAATGGCAGCCCATGACCAGCGGTTCGACGCGGAAGCTTCTGGGCATCTGGGGCACCGGGCCCTCGGACGTGTTCGCCGTGGGCTACTCAGGCACGATCCTCCGATACGATGGGATGACATGGTCGCCCTCAACCAGTGGGACTACGATGGCTCTCTCCGGCGTCTGGGGCAGCGCCGGAACCGACGTCTACGCCGTTGGGTATGGCGGCACATTGCTTCACTACAGTGGTTCAGGTTGGTCGAGTGTGACGAGCGGAACGTCGTATTTTCTCTACGGCGTCTGGGGTTCGGGCCCAGGCGACATCTTTGTGGTGGGTGATCGCGGGACCATCCTTCGTGGCAGCGGATCAATCTGGTCGGCCATGAGCACCGGTGAGAAGTACAACCTCAATGCCGTCTGGGGCTCCGCTTCGGACGACGTCTACGCGGTGGGCTTCGATGCCAATCAGAATGCCGGGGTTCTGCACTACGACGGGGCAGCCTGGACGGCGATGGACGTTGGGTTGAACGTAAGGCTTCTGGGCGTTTGGGGCAGTGCAGCGAACGACGTCTTCGCATCGGGGGGCGTCTGGGATGACGCGAATTCTGTGTACCGGGGGGCGGTAGTCCACTATGACGGTGCGATCTGGACGCAGATGCCCATTCCACCGGCGACATCATTGACCAGCATCTACGGGTTTGGGCCGAACAGTGTGTTCTGCGTGGGGGAGGGTGGCGCGATCCTTTACTATGATGGATCCGCCTGGTCGGCGATGGGCGGGGGAGGCGGGAACAACCTGGCCTGTGTCTGGGGGACGAGTCCCAACGACGTCTATGCCGTCGGATATAATCCGATCACCGACCTGGGCGTGTTGCTTCACTACGATGGTTCGGTCTGGACGACTTCCAGTACGGACGAGACGATTCTTCTGTCGATCTGGGGAACCGGGCCGAATGATCTGTTCGCTGCCGGTTGGGGGGGGATCATCTTCCACTATGACGGAGTCGAATGGTCTGAGGCAGACACGGGCATGCCTATCGATGTGATCTTCTGGCAGGGTTGGAGCGCCGGGCCGAATGATGCGTTCGTTGTCGGTGCGCAGGGGTATGAGCAGAAAGGTGCTATCCTCCACTTCGATGGTTCCGCATGGTCGTCGATGAACATCGGGACGGGTAGCGGGATGAAAGCCATTTGGGGGGCCAGCTCCAGCGACGTCTTTGCCGTTGGGATTGAGGGCACGATTCTCCATTACCCACAAGCGACTTACTCCTTGGACGTGAGCATCGTTCATTCGGACTATGGACATGTCGAGCTCAGTCCGCTGCCCAAGGATGCAAACGCCCCGCGTTATCCAAAGGGGACGGTGGTGACGCTGACGGCTGTTCCCAACTCGGGTAAGAAGCTCGAGACGTGGACAGTCTGGGATCCCAATTTCCCGGGAGACCCGAATTTCGGGGTGGTCGACGCCAACAAGGTGATCACACTCGTGATGGATCAAGACTATCAGGTGGAGGCCGCTTTCAAGTGCGGTTCGGGGATGGAGGTCTTCCTGCCGATGGCGATGTTCAGCCTGCTTCTCGTGGCGGGGATTCGACGGGGCGGGGAGTAGGTGAGTCGACGTCGATTCTCTCCTGAGCGGGTGTGATGGCACACCCATGAACAGGGGGCGAGCAGCGTTGCTCGATCGCGTGTTTGACGGCGAGTTTGGTTTCAGGCATCGATAGTCTGACAGAGATGCTCTGACTGGGTTTTCGCGACGCGTTCATCCTGAAACCGGATTGGCCTTCGATGCGAGGGATCATCCTCCGGTCAGGGCGGCGATCTTGCCGTGAGCGTCTGTGATGGCGGTGATTCGCAGGCCGAAGTTCTCACCCACTTTGACGGCGCGTCCGTGACCGACGCACTTGTTGTTGATCAACAGATCGAGTTCATCATCCGCGGGTTTCTCAAACTCGATGATCGAGCCTGTAGCCAGTTGCATGATGGACTTGACCGGCATCTTGCGCTCGGCGAGACGGACGATCACGGGGACTTCAATTTGCAGAACGCGCCGGAGATTGATGTTCGCGGTCCCCGGGGCCCTGACAGGGGGGGGCGGTGGGGTTGGCTCTGAGCTGGTAGACAGTGGGCCTGCAGAGGAGATGCCCTCTGTCTCTTCGGTCAATGTTGCCAACGCGTTCTGCGCTTCGGCAAGTATGGCGTCGATTTCGAGTTGAGCGTTGGACATAACCGACAGACTCCGGGCGCAGCCACAATACGGATAGCTGACCACCTGGTATCCCTGTTATCGGTCTAGGTGGGCTTGGACTTGAGGACGGTCAGGAGAACCTTCGGACAATCGTCACCGCGTTGTGTCCCCCGAACCCGAAGGAGTTGTTTACAGCGATGTCCACCGGGGCCTGGCGGGCCTTCAGGGGCGTGTAGTCGAGGTCGCACTCGGGGTCGGGATTCTCAAGATTGAGTGTTGGCGGAATAATACTATCTCTAATAGACAGAATACAGGCTATCAGTTCAACCGCCCCACCCGCGCCCAGCAGGTGGCCGATTGAACTCTTGGTAGCCGTGATGGGGATCTTCGCAGCCATCTCCCCGAAGGCCTTCTTGATCGCCTTGGTTTCAGCGACATCCCCGAGTGTGGTGGCCGTTCCGTGTGCGCTGATCAGGTTGACCTGATCGGGTCGGATCCGGGCCATGTTCATGGCGAGCTGCATGGCATGGGCTGCCATTTCACCTTCAGGGTGGGGTTGGACGACGTCATAGCCGTCGGCCGTGATGCCATAGCCCGTGAGTTCGGCGTGGATGCGTGCCCCCCGAGCTTTTGCATGTTCAAGTTCTTCGAGGATAAGAATCCCCGCGCCTTCGCCCATGACAAACCCGTCGCGGTCGCGATCGAAGGGGCGACTGGCACCTCTGGGGTCGTCGTTACGTGTGGAGAGGGCCTTCATGGCGGCGAAGGCGGCGATGCCAAGCTGCGTGATGGCGTCTTCCGTGCCACCGGAGATCACGACATCGACATCTCCCCGGCGAATGTAGTTGATGGCCTCGGCGAGGGCGTTGTTACTGCTGGCACAGGCGGTGGCGAGGGCCAGAACGGGGCCTCGGATGCCGTATTCCATCGAGATATGCCCGCTGGTGGCATTGAGGATGAGCCGGGCGATGGTGAAGGCCGATACCTGTCGGACACCCTTTTCGCGCAACCGCATGTGTTGCTGCTCGATGGTGGCCATACCACCGACGCCCGATCCAATGATTACGGCGGACCGGAGGGGGTTCATCTTTACGAAATCGATCCCGGAGTCGGCGACGGCGAGTTTGGCCGCTGAGATTCCCAATTGGGCACAGCGGTCCAGCCTTTTGATCTGCCGACCTTCGATGAACTGAAGGGGATCGAAATCCTGGCAGACAGCACCGATCTGGACGGGGAAATTCGCCTGAACGAATTCCTCCATCCTGCTGATGCCACAGTCTCCGTGGATCAGTCGCTGCCAGAAACCCTCAAGGGTACAACCGAGAGGGGTGACAACCCCCATGCCTGTGACCACGACCCGCCGGTCACTCATTCTGCGGAACCCGCCTTGTCGCTACTTCTGCACTTTGCCGGAGTGCTCGATGATATACTGAATGGCCTGTCCGACCGTCTGAATCTTCTCAGCATCCTCGTCCGGAATACTCATCTCGAATTCGTCCTCCAGCTCCATCACCAGTTCGACGGTGTCGAGGCTGTCGGCATTGAGATCATTGATGAACGAGGTGTCACGGCTGATCTCCGACTTATCAATGTTCATCTGATCAGCGATGATGGAGATTACCTTCTCTTCTATTTCTTGCTCTGTAGGCACCTGATGACCTCCTTAAGTCCATCGCCTCGACGCCGGAGCGCCCTGACGAGATTGGGCGGTACTATACACGCTGGACACCCCGGTATGCAAGGCTAACACCAACTTCAAAATAAGCCCTTGGGTCCGCGACCTCAACTCCACATCACCCCACCACGAACAGCAGGGAAGAACGTCCCACCGGCGGTCGCCAGCCCGGCGGGAACACGACTACATCGTCAGCCCTCCATCGATGACCAGGACCTGTCCCGTGATGTAGCTTGAGCGGTCACTGGCCAGAAAGGCAACGGCCGTCGCGATTTCCCTGGGTTCGCCAAATCGCTGCAATGGGATGATCGGTTTGACGGCCTTCTTGATGCGGTCGGGCAGAACCCGGGTCATGTCGGTGTCGATGAATCCCGGTGCCACGGCGTTGACAGTGATGCCGCGTTTGCCGACCTCTTTGGCGAGGGACTTGGTGAGTCCGATGACGCCGGCCTTGCTGGCACAATAGTTGGCCTGTCCGGCGTTCCCCGTGATACCCCCCACACTGGCCACGTTGATGATCCGCCCTCGCCGGGCGCTGAGCATGACCCGGCACACGGCGCGGCATGTGAAGAAGACGGCTCGAAGGTTCGTCTCGATGACGCGATCGAACTGATCGTTTCTCATGCCCATCAACAGATCGTCGTCTGTGATGCCCGCGTTGTTCACGAGGATGTCAATTCGCTTATGGCGGTCTTCGCACTCGGCGACCAGGCTGTCGATGGCCCGTTCGTCGGTTACGTCAAGTTCGTGTGCGATGATGGAGCCTTCGAGATCACGAGCCTCTTCGGTCAGTTCGGCAAGCTTCTCGCGGGTGCGGGCACAGGCGTATATCGTGGCGCCCTCCCGGGCGAGTTCCAGGCAGATTGCCCGGCCGATACCCCGGCTTGCTCCCGTCACGATGCCTACTTGTCCGGCTAGACTCATGATCCACCCTTGCCTGATCTCGGATTCGCTCCTGCCGTGCCATCCCTGGCTATGACGGACACCTACAGTTTCTCGATGTCAGCCGGCGAGTCAACCACCAACACATCCAGTGTCCGGTCGATTCGACGGATGATAGCTCGTTGGGACGCTCCCGGCCCGACGGCAATCATTCGCCGGCATCCGTCATTCATCAACCGCCCGATCGCCTTGGCCCACTCGACAGGCCGCACCACCTGTTGCTGCAAGAGACGGCGTATCTCTTCCGGGCTGCCATGATAATCGCCGGTGACGTTGCTGACCACTGGGATCTGCGGTTTGAGGATGTCTATGTCTGCCAGGACACGCCCCATCGCCTCGGCGGCCGGCGCCATCAGCGGCGAATGGAACGCCCCGGCGACCTCCAGCCGGTTGACCCTTGCGGAGGCGTCCTCTGCAAGGATACAGGCGCGATCGACGGCGGCCTTCTCTCCCGAGACAACCACCAGGTCCTGGGCCAGGTGATTCGCCACCACGAGTATCTGGTCCTGCTTGGCGCGAACCACCAATTCGTCTACGGCTTTGCGGTCCAGACCGATGAACGTTGCCATGCTTCCGGCCTTGGCTTCCGACGCCGACTGCATGAGGCGCCCGCGCTGTTGAACCAGGCGAACTCCATCGGGCAGAGAGATCGACCCGGATGCGGACAAGGCCATGTATTCGCCCAGGCTGAGCCCGCCCATGGCGTTGACGGCCGCGAGTTCGGGTTTCCGCTCACAAACGGCCGCCCAGATGGCCAGACTCGCCACGAAGATCGCCGGTTGCTGTACGTCCGTGGCCGAGAGCCGGTCGGCCGGACCATTGAAGCAGACAGCAGACAGATCATAGCCGAGGATATTGCCGGCCTCTTCGAAGACGGCACGTGCAGAGGCGAAGGCCTGCACGAAGGCCCGTCCCATTCCGACAACCTGGACGCCTTGTCCTGGGAATATCAGAGCTATCTTGTCCATCGTCTGCGAATCCGTCACTGCACTCGAAGGTCGGTACCTAGACAACGACCGCCGCGGCCGCTCCGGGGCCGTTGCCCGTGTTTCTCACGCCGACAAACCGCTCACGCGGGGACCCCGACGGATCGGGCGACCCCTTCGGCGATGATCTCATTAAGGTTCTGTTGAATATATCGCCCGGTCACACGGACGGCATTCTTGATGGCGCGGTGTCCGCTGGATCCGTGGCAGATGATACACACACCGTTGACGCCGAGGAGAGGGGCGCCTCCATGCTCACTGTAGTCGTGCCGCGCCCAGATCTTCTTGACGACAGGTTCAAACCTCTGGGTCATTTCGGGGGCTTCCTCGGCCAGCTCCCGACCGATGGTACTGATCAGGCCTTCGGCGAGGCCTTCGGTCATTTTCAGAATGACATTACCCACGAAGCCGTCGCAGACAACGACATCGACGACGCCGCGGAAGAGGTCGCGTCCTTCGACGTTTCCGATGAAGTTGATTCGGGAATCCGCCTTGAGATACTCGGCGGCCGACTTGACGAGGTCGGTTCCTTTGACGTCCTCTTCGCCGATGCTGATGATGCCGACGCGCGGGTTCTTGATTCCGAGCACTTCCGTGCTGTAGACGCACGCCATGATGCCGTACTGATAGAGGTGGTCCGGTCGTGGCGAGATGTTCGCACCGACGTCGCAGAGCACCAACGGACCGAAGAAGCTGGGGATAACCGCCGCGATGCCGCCTCGACCCACACCGGGGATCTTCTTGAGTTTAAGCTGGCAAGCGCCTACGAAGGCGCCGGTATTGCCGGCCGAGATACAGGCTTCCGCCCGACCTTCGGCGACCATCTTGACCGCCACGGAAATTGAGGAGTCGCGTTTGAGGCGCAGGGCGTCGATCGGGGAATCATCCATGCCGATGATCTGAGAGGCATGGACGATTTCGATACGATCCTGCCAGCCGTCGTAGCGGCTCAGCTCGTTTCGGACTACCTGCTCCGGACCCACCAGGGCGATGGTTGCATCCTTGACAATCTCCAACCCTTCAATCGCGCCCCGGATGATTTCACCCGGCGCGTTGTCGCCCCCCATGGCATCCACGGCGATCCGCATGGTTACTCAGACTCCTTCTCTTTCGTCGCCAGCATCACTTTGGGATTGACGTACCCGCAGTTTTCGCAGGCGGCATGGGGCAAGCGGGGCATGTTGCACTTGGGACACGTCGCCCGCGTTACCGCACGAAGGGCATGATGGGCACGGCGCGTTCGTGTTCGGCACTTACTGGTTTTCTTTACCGGTAACATTCACATCACCTATCGAAAACGACCCACAATAACAATCAAGAAACACGGCTACTTCGAGGCCATTGTACAACCTGGCGGCTTCACCATCCCCCACACGACCACGTTTGGTTCCCCCCGGGGACCTACGGTGGGCTGGATGTTTAAGCCGTGTAGTTTAACCATTGAAAGACACGGCTGTCAACGGCGCCTTCCGGATTTCGGACGAATCGAGTCGTCCCACGGCGACGCTCCTGCGTGCCTTGGCGTCCCGCACGTCCGCGGGGCCCCCTACGGCACGATGCCGGGCTTTGGGGGCTTCGTCCGGGGCGCCTCATCGCTGGGAGGGGCGTGAGGTTGCCTGTGTCGTCGAAGGTCGCGACGTCTTCGAGGCGCCCGGGATGTAACCCAGTCCTCGAAGGGCATCCAGGGTCTCCTGATCGACGGTGCGGGTGGTGGCCGACTGCCCCGGTCTGGGCAGCCGGTTCAGCAGGAGGTCCACCGCCTCTCGCATGGCCATCGCCTTCTCCGTTTGTGCGGCGTAGAGATTCTTGTCTTCCTTCGGGTCGGCGCCGAGGTTGTAGAGCTGGTGTCTTCCGCGGCTGTTCCAGACATACTTGAAGTCACCTTCATAGAAGGCGCGGAAGTCGCCCCGGTCGGAGATGGCTTCCAGCGGGTTTACCTCGGCGAAGATCGGGTGACGAGCCTGGTCGGGGACGGTGCCTTGGAGTGTCGGCGGGGCGGGCAGGTTCAGCCTGCTGAGGATCATGGGCATCACGTCGATCAGTTGTATGGGCGACGACGAGCGGCCCTGGGTCGCCCACGGCTTGGGGAACTTGACGATCATCGGGACGTGCAGCTCTTCCTCGTAGAGCGTCACTCCGTGCCCGCGCATGCCGTGTTCGCCAAAGAGTTCGCCATGATCGGCGGTGATGATGATCCACGTGTTGTCGTACAGACCGAGCCTCTTGAGACGATCGATCAGCCGGCCGACGCAGTAGTCAGCATAGTAGATTTCCGCGTCATAGAAGGCCACGAGTTCGTAGGGGGTTGCCTTGGCCCCGTTGACCATCTTCGATTTGTCGAGGAACTGAAAACGGAACTTCTCGGGGGGGATGTACGGGTCGTGCGGGTCGAAGTAGTTGAGAAACAGGAAGAAGGGCCTGCCGGCATTCTTATCTATCCAGGGCAGGGCCCGCTCGTTGATCTGTTCACCGAGCCGGCCGTTGACGTCGGTGATCTGGTCGTCGTCGTAGGTATCGAATCCCTGATTGAGGCCGAAGGGCTTCTTCAGCCACGGGCCGCCGACCGCTGCGCCGGTGACATACCCCTGACGTTTGAGGATTGTGGCGATCGATTCGACATCGGCCGACAGTGCATTGACGCGGTAGCCGGACCACTCACCGGGCAGGACGCCGGACAGGACGATGGGGCCTTTGGGGTCGTAGGTGGCCCCGTGACTGCTGGGGAATCGCCCGGTCAGCAGGGAGGCGTGTGTGGGCAGCGTCCAGCTCGATGTGGAGAGGCAGCGGGTATAGACGAGCGACTCCTGTGCCATGGCGTCGATGTTGGGCGTCGTCTTGCGGAGATAGCCGTAGCAGCTCAGGTGATCGGCGCGTACGGTATCCAGGGTGATCAGGATGATATTGGGGGGGCCGCCGACGCGTGCGGGGGGTTGATGGAACGGATCCCGGAGCATCCACAACAGGGTCGCTGTTGCCAGGACTACGGCGAGGCCAATCCACATCAGAGTAGTTCTGTTCTTCGTGGTCAACATGGGTGTCCCA
The DNA here is from genome assembly GCA_964446835.1 of uncultured Planctomycetales bacterium. GTDB lineage: Bacteria > Planctomycetota > Phycisphaerae > UBA1845 > JAFGLZ01 > CAYUQT01. The sequence continues at coordinate 35,870 of CAYUQT010000050.1, forward strand.
AGTATAGGCGTGGCGTTGTGTAAAGGCCAGAAGTGCAACGGACGGTGGGTGTTTCGGGGCCATGAGAGTCTTCGGCTCTTGTCTGTCGATAAGCGTCTCACTTTCGACGCATTCTTCATACGTTTTCGGGGAGGGGGGGAGGTAGAAGCTAGGAGTTGGGAGTTAGAAGTTAGGAGTTGGAAGTCGGAAGCCGGTCGGTGGGCGGGCGAGGCGGCGAATGTCTCACTTTGTCCCGTATTGTCACATGTTCGACGGGGCGGGGGGGTAGAAGCTAGGAGTTGGGAGTTAGGAGTTAGGAGTTGGAAGTCAGAAGCCGGTAGGTGGGCGGGCGAGGCGGCGAATGTCTCACTTTCGACGCGTAGTATGCGCGCTTGGGCCAAGGGGGTGTCGGGCATCGGGCGGAGGCGCGGGGACAGTGGCGGGGAAGCAAGGTGCTTATTCGGAGTGGGCGTGTCGGTGAATGTCTCACTTTGTCCCGGAATGTCACATGTTTCGGGAACGGCAGGGGCGAGGGGCGATGGGTCAGGGACTATGAAAGCGGACTGGATGGCGGTGGGTTGGTGAGTTTTCATGGTCGGTGTTCCTGGTCTGGTCGTTCTCCGGGTCCATCGGGGACAAGGGGGGCGGTGAGCTGCTGGGGTCGCTATCCGTTGTGGCGGATCGCGCTGGCGAACAGGATTGCAGTGTTTTAGAATCCCAAGTGGCGTTGTGTTCCGGCTTGTGCTTGGTTTGGTTTCGGGTGTTGCTGTCTCAATCTTGAGAGGTGATGTGGGGGGGATGAGAATCCCCCAGTACGGGGGGGCAACAGAGGATACTGCTGGTTGAAGCTGGGATAATACTACGGTATATGGGTGGCGTGCTGGATGTTGGACCGGAGAGACACGCCTGCGCGAAACGACGTGGCGGTCGATCGGGGCCAGCCGGGATCGAGGGATCACACATATGAACACTTGTCGCGTCGCACTCGTCCCGGTGCTGTCGGTCTTCGGCGGTCTTGCGTGGACGCTTTCGGCGCGGGGCGCTGGGTCCCAGGGATCGCCCGTTCCCAAGAGCATGGTTGGTGCCCTGCCGAAGGGTGTTCACCCAGGGTTCTTCGGTGCGTCTCCTGAAACGGAAGCTGCGAAAGCCGGTGCTCCACGCGATCCCCCAATGGTGGGGTGGGCGGTAGGTCGATCGGTCGAGTACATGCAAGCCATTCTTCGGGAGGAGTGGCTTCCATCAGACGTCAGCCAGCCGAACCAGTTCCTGAAGCTTGTCGACGACGACTTCGACGAGATCGACACGGTTCGAGCGGAGTATACGAAGAACGGCTACCACGTGCAGATGGTCCAGAGTGCAACCCTCTTTGCCCTGCTGCTGACTCCGGAGTCTTCCGGCACCGAGCTCCGTGGAGGGGATGTCTTGGCGATGGTGAAGGCAGTGGGATCACGTGTGCTGAGACATTGGGATCGAGTCGAGCGGATCTCGTTCGCTTCACCCAAGACGGTTGCCGAGGGCATGTGCGGTCAGCCGAACTCCCGGCTGCGAGAGGAGATGGCCGCAGCGATTCGGGCCGAGCAGCGCCGGATTGACCAAGCCTTCGCAGAACCTCCGCCTGTGAAGACGCCGCCTCCTTTGGGGAGCCAGCCCACGCCGGAACAGGTCAAGATTTCCGTGGAAGCGAACCGGAAACACTACGCAGAATGCCGGGCGCAGGAACAGGAATGTCAGAAGCTCCGGGTTGCCCGTGCGGCCATGCCGCGCGAGTCGGACCTTTGGTGGGGCTGGGTCGGTTGGTGGACGGACGGCCAACGGATAGGGTTCTATACCGTTACCGGGGCGAGGTTGAGGGGCGCATGGGGCCCGTCCTACGAGGGCATACCCGAGCGGGCAAAGCACTGGTTCGAGGCTGTTCCGAGCGATCCGGTTCAACAGCAGCTTCGCGGATACAGGAAGTAGGACTGTGGTTCATTGGCCGCAAGGCGGCTTGCCACCTCGCGGCGGATCAAGCGAGTGCTCTTCTGGATCCGAGAGAACGTCTGCACGGATTCTGGCGAGGGAGAAGGTCGAGGGCTGAGATATGACAACATGGCAGAATTGCGTTGTGGTAATGGGTTGCTTCGTTGGGGGGGCTTTATGATCTGTTCGCCGAAGGGCAGTACTGCCAGGACGCGAATGACCCGAACAGATGGGACGCTGGTGCTGCAATCGAGCACGGTTCTCTATCGCATGGTGACCTCACTTGGCGTGTACGCGGACAGCGGGAATGGGGACGCCAATACGAACGATACGTGGTTCGACAGCGGGCAGGCGTTCTACCTGCCGAACCCGGAACTTGAAAGAGCTGCGTCTCCTTTGTGTGCTCCTGGAAGTCCTGCTCTGAGCGCCGATATCCAGAGCGCTACCAGGTTTGGCACGTACTCGTGAGGTGTTTCATGAAGACGCAATCGATGGCTCTGGTTGTGGTTGGCGCGTTGTTGCAGAGCGTCTTGGGCGCATCGCCGCCTGTGGCGACTCGCGCAGGTACGTCAACGCGGCCCGTGGTGCGAGATTTCGTCTTTGCGCCGCTTGTGCGGCAGATGCTGGTGTGGCCCGACGAGGAGAAGGTCTCGGGACCGCAACGGCTTCCTGTGCCGGCAGGAGCGTTCTGGCCTGTGGAGCATACGCTCGAATGGATCGCCAAGACCATCGCTCCGAATTGGCTGCCCGAGGACGATCTTCGCAGCCAGATTGTTCTCATACGGAGGGAGTACGGACCGTTGAGTGCGTCGCACGTTCGATGGGAGAAGAACGGGTATCGCATTGAGGTGACCCAGACACGCGGGATCATCGTGATCAAGCTGACGCCTATGGACAGTGGGATTGCCCGAGCGGAGTCGCTGCCGGACTATGCGTGGCAGATGTGCGAGCGGGTAATCCGCGACTCCTATGAAAGAGAAGATCTAATGGGAGGGAAGAAGCGTGTAAGCGATATTCACGGATTCATCAGAGAGTATTCGTTTTCATGCGGGTGGGTTGGCGCCGTCCAGGGGGGTATGGCGGGGGCACCGTGGTCAGACTTCAGCAAGGAACTCGGCTTGCTGGAGAAAGATCCCGTGCGTCCGTACAACCTGATGTGGTACACGCGCGTGGGCTGGTACACCGATGGGAGAATGGTGGCATTCTGGGCGCCCAAGACCGAGGGAGATTCCTGGATGCCCTCGCCCAACTGCTCAGGCGACCCGGTTGGGGGTAATTGGTTCAAATGATCGGGGTTATCCGTGGCGTGCGCGACGAGGGGCAGAGACGTCGGAACGAGGAGACAGAGCATGGTTGCAGTTCTGCATTTCTGGGCCCTTGGCCTGACGCTGTTTGGTGCAAGTCAGCCTTTGGGCAGTGACAAGGATAACACACTGTACGCTGAGCTTCGAACGGCGTTCAACGATGTCTGCGCGTACCTGGCGCTGGGTGATTTTCCGGAAAGGCGACGGCTGGCGACCGACGGTTCGCCGGTGCTCATGGACACGCCCTACGGGCCGATCAAGGAGCGGATGGATCTCCAACCCAGGATTGGCACGGCTCGGGCGTGGATAAGGGACATCATTCGCCGGGATGTTGCTCCACCAAAGGATGCGGAGTTCCGCGTGTACAAGCAAGAGTACAATCCTCGGCTTGGCAGGGGGTCTGATTGGTTCAACTTCGATGGCTACGACACGCTGACCGTGAGCTACACGGTTGGCGGAGATCGCGTACAGATATCGCAGGTGATCTGGGTGCTCGCGCTGACGGTGGAGGGACCGGACACGACTTGTGAGCTGACGGAACGGGTCGTGCGGGGTCTGCCGGAACGCATTCGGTCGTTGATGGCGAAGTACCTGATACCGCAGCCGCAGGAAGAGCTGGAGTTCCAACCTGCGAAGCTCCACACGCGGTGTATCACCGCCGATGGATCACTGGTGAGGCCGACGACAACACAGTCGCGCGAAGGGCGAGGGGCGGAATCTGCAAAGAGCACCGATGGGATCGCATACGCGTTGATCGGGTGGTGGGCCGACGGGAAGCGGATGGGGCTTCTGCTGTTCAAGGTGCCTCCCGGTCCGACGGGAGTTGCTCCTGGGATATCGCCGAGCTTCAACAGAGGGTGGCTTCTGCGACGGAGGGCGCCAGACGACTACAAGCGGCTGGCAGAGGAGTACCGCACCTCGACGATGCCTGCGCAGAAGACCGAATGAGAAGGTCGTCTCGATGGATGCATGGCGGATGAGGTCGGGTGGGTGGCTTGACACGAGGTGGTGGGAAAGAGGCTGCTGAGGGTTCAGATATGACAACATGGCGGACGTGCATTGTGTTGTGTCGTTGGGACGTTTTCGGGGGTCGCGCTGGGGGAATTCTATGATCTGTTCGCCGATGGGCGGCAAGGAATAGAGCAGAGGTCGATACGGACGTCGGAACGAGGAGACAGAGCATGGTTGCAGTTCTGCATTTCTGGGCCCTTGGCCTGATGCTGTTTGGTGCAAGTCAGCCTTTTGGAGGTGACAAGGACAACACACTGTACGCAGAGCTTCGAGCAGCGTTCAATGATGTCTGTGCCTACTTGGCGCTGGGCGACTTTCCGGAAAGGCGACGGCTGGCGACCGACGGTTCGCCGGTGCTTATGGACACGCCGTACGGGCCGATCAAGGAGCAGATCGACTTTGGACCCGCTACTCGTACGGCTCGGGTGTGGATCGGCGATATCGTCCGCAAGGAGGTTGTTCCGCCATCCAGTGCGGAGTTTCGGGCCTACAAAGAGGTGTACAACCCCGAGCTTCACCGGGACAACAAGTGGTCGAATTTCGATGGCTACGACGCGCTGACGGTGAGCTACGTGGTCGGCGGTGATCGCGTACAGATATCACAGGTGATCTGGGTGCTCGCGCTGACGGTGGAGGGACCGGATACGGCTTGTGAACTGACGGCGGAGGGCGTGCAGGCTCTGCCGGAACGCATTCGGTCGTTGATGGCGAAGTATTTGATACCACAGGATGAGTCGGAATTCCAACCCGCGAAGCTCCACACACAGTGTGTCACGGCCGCGCAATTGGTGCGGCGGCCGACCACTGAATCGCGCGGAGGGCAAGGGGCGGATTCCACGAAGAACGTCCGTCGGCCAAGATATGATCCCATTGGCTGGTGGGCCGACGGGAAGCGGATGGGGCTTCTGTTGTTCAAGGTGCCTCCGGGTTTGACAGGTGCTGCACCCGGGATCACGCCGGACCACAACAGGGGCATGCTTCTGCCACGAAGGGCTCGGGACGACTACAAGCGGCTGGCGGAGGAGTACCGCGCCTCTACGATGCCTGCGCAGAAGCGAGAGTGATTCATCGGTGTTCAGAGATGCATGACGGCTGAGGGCGGGTGGGTGGGTTGATGCGAGGGTGTGGGAGAGAAGCTGAGGGTTGATACATGACAACGTGGCGGACGTGCATTGCGTTGTGTCGTTGGGACGTTCTCGGGGAGCGCGCTGGGGGAATTCTATGATCTCTTCGCCGATGGGCAGTACTGCCAGGACGCGAATGCCCCGAACGCGTTTGACCCGAATGGGTGGGACGCGGACAACCCGCACTGGAGGAAGATGATCCTGGAGGCTCGCACCTCGTCATCGTTCGCCGTGAGGGATGGGGCGCTGGTGCTGCAATCGAGCACGATCTTCTATCGCGTGGTGACCTCGCTTGGCGTGTACTTGGATCCTGGGTCTTGCCCGGAATACGATTGGATGGATGCGACTCATCCGTATCCCCAATACTGATCGCACCTGAAATCAAATGCTGGAACGCAGATCCCTCTTGCAGGAGGAGACAGGAACCATGTGGATTACGTCGTGTGTGGTGAGCGTTGGCGTGGGTGTGTTCGCCCTTGGCGCGGACGTTCCCACGCCCGGAGTCATGAAAGAGCGTCCGCTCCGTGATCTGAGAGAGTATCTCGGGCCCGTGCCGACGTATCTGGCGTCAGGGATGTTCGATGAGAGGCGGCGAGTTCCCATGGATGATTCCTATACCGTGGACGAGATGGAGTTCGGCGCGATGAGGATCAAGGGTTTGGCAAGAGTCCCCGCGCAAACGGCACGTTTCTTGATCAACCTCACCCTTCCGAAAGAACTTCAGCCGCCGAAGGACGCGGCGTTTCGCGCGTATCGCCGACAGTACCGGAAGGGCGGCGACGCAGACGATCGACTCTCGGACTACGATGGCTACGATACCGTCGTGGTTGACTATTCGTGCGGTGGGGATCGGATTCAGATTGCACAGACATGCTGGGTCCTTGCGATGACGATCGAGGGGCCGGACACCCGGTGTGACGTGGACGGATCGACGGATGGTCTGACCCAGCAGGCAAGGAATCTCATTGGGCGCTGGCTGATTCTGCGGGAGGAGCCGGTCTTCGAGACTCCAAAGCGGTTTGCGGCTTGTGTGGCCGCGAAGAGAGTGGAGATCGGGCGGAGGTCACAATCGAGGGCTGAGAGGGAGGGGGCATCGGGGGATTCCACGAGTTCGAGCAGCGAGGTCATGCGGGCGTACTGTATCGGGTGGTGGTGTGACGGCGTGCGGTTTGGATTCCTGTGCTGGAGGCTTGGTGACCCACGTTCGGGGGTCGGATCGGCAGTGGACCCTGCGTTCAACCGAAATTGGTTCGATCGCCCTCGGAACTTGGACACGGCCCGGCGCATGGCTGCGGAGTACCGTGCAAGCACCGCACCAGGCAAGACCCAGGAGTAGGGTGCCTTGTGGAGGTCCAGGCGCGGATCTACGAGGGCACATGGCGGCCTAAGCGGCTTCGAGACAGACATCGCGTAATTGCAGATGAATCGATTGGCGCGAAGGGACGGAGGGTAGAGTTGCGCATGACGAGCAGTAGTATCAAGGGTTCAGACATGACAACATGGCGGACGTGAACTGTTTTAGTGGGATGTGTCGTTGGGACGTTCTCGGGGGGCGCGATGGGGGATTTTTATGACCTCTTCGCCGATGGGCAGTACTGCCAGGATGCGAATGACCTGAACGCGTTCGATCCGAATTACGGGACGACAGATTCCAACAGCGTGCTGTTTCTGTCGATGACGCAGGATACGGAGGTGGTGGCGTATTTCCGTTGCGGCAGCGGGCTGGGGGCGTTGCCGCTGTTGACGGTGCTGGGCGTGTGGTTGGTGTGGCGCCAGCGGCGGTAGAAGGGGTTCGAGGGAGACAGGATTGGTTATTCGCCGCCCCGCCGGGGCGGTAGGTTGAGGATGGGTGGTTCACCACGGGCTCCGCTGCGCTCCGCCCGCGGCTACAGTCGTTCGCCCCGTTGGGGCGAGTGGCCGGGGTTCGGCCGGGTATCCGGATCGAGACGATCCGGTTCGGAGGGCGGCGTGGGCGGGGGGTGAGAGTGCTTGCCCGGGGTTCGCTGCGCTCACGCTGGGCTATGATCGGTTGTCGCTCCGGGACTGGGAGGCGGGGACAAGCGTTCTGTCGTCCCTACGGGACTTGGGGTTGGTCGTCACGTCCGGATCCCAGTGATGAATCGCTGGGCTATTGTCGGATGTGCCTACGGCACCCGTATGTCGGATCGAGGTCGGCGGGCCGTGCGCTGAAAAAGACGATGGTGGTCTTCGTTGTGGGGGACCGGGTCGGGGACGGATACCGAGGGGACAGGCACCGATTCCGGTCGCTTCGGTGTTGGGAGCGGGGAGGTCGGAATCGGAGCCAGTCGCCTGCGGCTCGCGGGCAGGCTTGCCTTCTCGTCGGGCGGCGGCGCGGTGCGTCGTTTCGAGCCGCAAACGGAGTCGCTTGCGGTGTTAATGTGCGGAGAGCCGTCGCAAAAGGGCGGAGGTCTTGACAGGTTGCGAGCGGGTCGTCAGAATAGTCGCGCTGGACAGGTGATTGTGACCCCACTGGGGTTCGGTCCCAGTGTTGGGGGCGTAGCTCAATTGGTTAGAGTACTGGACTGTCGATCCAGTGGTTGCGGGTTCGAATCCCGTCGCCCTCGTAAAGGGTTGTCCGATGGTGTGTCGGGCAGCCCTTTTTTCGTGCGCTGAGGGAAGAGGCGTGGGGGCCTGGGCGTCGGTGGCGACCGCCGGATCGTGACGGGGGGAACTCGTCCAGGTGACTGGTGAGGCCGTCGCCTCGTCGCGCGAGGGCTGCTCTATCGCGATGCGTCGATGAAGCCTTGCTCTTGGAAGTGCCCGTCAAAGGCAAACACCGACTTGATGCCCCTTCGTCGCAGGACCTCGAAGCTGGCACAATCCACAAGACTGAGGTCTCTGCGATCGGCTGTCACGAGGGCCGCGAGTGCCGCCTGGTGGGCTTCCTCGGTTATCCATTCAACGACCAGGAGAGGCAGGATGTCTTCAATGAACGCTCGTACCGCCTCCATCCCAAGGCGGGATTGGAGGAGTGTCACGGTTTCGAGGAGGACGTAGTTCGAGGTTTCCAGCGGGGTGTCATCGGTGAGGAGCTTGTTCCAGATTGGGACAGCCTGTGAGTTGAATCGGTCGTCTGCGTTGATTACCGCCATGAAGGCGGACGTATCCACGAACACGGTCATCGTGAGTAGGCCTCCGCCAGGTACACGTCATGGTTCTCAGCGATGTCCGTCTTGCCCAACTTGAACCGTCCGGCCATCTGCATCGCCCTCCGACGCATCTCATCTCTGCTGACCGACGAAGGGGAGGAGGCTCTTAAGTACATGGCAGTTCCGCGGCGGATGATCTCGGCCATTGAGACACCCTGGGCCTTCGCCACTCTTTGGAGGGATTCATACTGTTCTTTGTCTAACTGAATCTGGGTGCGAATCATGTGGCGACCTCCCTCAATAGTGCTTACAGATCATACAAAATGATAACACATGCTGCCCTCGGAGTCAAAGAAGGCCCCGCGAGGAATGTCAGGAGGGTCCACGTGATGATCTACACCACGATATGTCGGATACGTGGGTCGAGAGGGGCAGGCCGTCGTTTCGAGAAGCGGACCGCGAAACGATGGCCTGACTCGTCGGCGAAACGGCTCGCGGGTACGCCTGGCCTCCCGCATCCGGTACCGTCAACCTCAACCTTAGAAGGCTCTAGAAGAACTTTGGTTTGAGTCCGAGGGTCTTTCGGATCGTGGCGATTTGGCCGGTATGGAAGCCTTCGTGCCATGCCAGGCTCAACAGCGCACATCCGACGTCCGGCCAGAGGTGCGACCATTCGCTCGGCATCGGGCGGTCGAAGATGTCATCGGGGGCGGCGTCCAGGGCCGTCAGGAGTGTCTGACGCTGGGCCTTCAGATACGCGATCACCTCGTCGGGGGAGGGGTAAGCCGCCGGGTCGGATTGTGGGGTGGACCCGGGGGCAAAGAGCCCTGCCCACGGCGGTGGCGGTTCAGCGGGCTTGCCGGTGAGGGTTGAGATAGCCAGGTCGTCAACGACGGCGATGTGGCCGACGCTCCACAAGACGTGGTTGGCATTCGGTTGGGGTTGCCAACACCACTTGTCGGCCGGGATGTCTTCGATGAGTCCCAGCAGGGCCATGCGGGCCCGTTCGAAGAGAAACCGAGTGCGTTTCTTGTCGGCCATGGCAACGACCTCCAAACGACAGGGCTCATGAAAAAGATGCCCGCCCGTAACCCGGGCGGGCACAGTATGTTATGTCGGAGTGTCGAGGCCGGCTTGATTGTCGCGAGGAACGGGTGTTCTTCGCGTTGCGATGCGTCAGCCCGCCTTGACCTCTGTGATCGTGACGCGAAGGTGCCGTTGCCGGTGTCCCTTCTTCAGGTGGTAGCCCTTGCGGCGGCGGAACTTCTCGATCGTCAGCTTGGCGTCCTTGACTTCGCCTTCGAGCTTGCCGACGACGGAGGCCCCGGACACAAAGGGTTGTCCGATCTTCACATCGGCACCTTCCCCGACCAGAAGCACCTGCTTGAATTCGATCGTCTGTTGCCCCTCGGGCAGATCGCGCAGATCGACGTCTATCAGATCCCCCACGCCAACACGGTATTGCCGGCTGCCGTCCTCGATGATCGCGTACATGAACACATCTCCCGTCAGAACACCTAATCGCGAAAACGCATATTCTGTCGCGATCGGGCGAAAAATGCAAGCTCGTTGCGCCAAAAGTTCTGGGGTTGGGGTGGCTTGATGAGGGGGGCGTGGGCGGTTAAAAGGACACGCGTTCGCACTCTCCCTGGGCGACGGCTTCGTGTCCAGGATTCACTGACGTTGCAGGAGATTGTCATGGAGAATCACCGCACACTCAGACGGCGTGAGTTTCTGAAGGCGGCGGCGGCCGGCACTGTGGCCGGGAGTCTTGCCCGCGTTCGTCCGGCCCATGCGGGATTCGCGGCGAACGAGAAGATCGCTGTGGGTCTGGTCGGATGCGGGGGGATGGGCAACGCCCATCTGGACGCGCTGCTGCGGGAGAAGCAGGCTGCGGTTGCGGCGGTATGCGATGTTCACATCCCACGGTATGAGGCGGCGAAGAAGAAGGCAGGTGGTTCGTGCGAGGGGTATCAGGACTTTCGCCGGGTGCTGGATCGCAAAGACATTGATGCGGTCTTCGCGGCGACGCCGGATCACTGGCACGCCCTGATGGCGATCTGGGGCTGTCAGGCGTGGAAGGATGTCTATGTGGAGAAGCCGCTGACCACCACGATCTATGAGGGCCGCAAGATCGTGGAGACCGCTCGCCGCTACGGACGGATCGTTCAGGTCGGGCTTCAGCAGCGGTCGATGGAGGTGTATCAGAAGGCGATGGAGATCGTTCACAGCGGCAAGCTGGGACAGATCATCACGTCGCGGGCGTGGATTGGCCCGAACGGGAGTGCGGGCATTGAGACACCGGCCGAGCCGCCCAAGGACCTGGACTGGGACCTCTGGCTGGGTCCGGCGCCGTGGGTGCCGTTCAGTCCTCAGCGGTTCGGGGCGTTCCGGGCGTTCAAGGACTACGCCGGTGGGGAACTGACCAACTGGGGGCCGCACCTTCTGGACATCGTTCTGTGGGGGATCCAACAGGACTATCCGCTGAGTCTGGTGGCCCACGGGGGCAGCTACCGTTCCATCCCGCCGGCCGATCATGAGACGCTGGAGGTGGTGTACGAGTTCAAAGGCTGCACGGTGACCTGGAGCCAGGGCTTCAACGAGAAGCATTTCAATAAGGGGTACGGCACGCTGTTTCAGGGGACGGACGGCGTGCTGGCGATCGATCGTCCGAGTTTCGTGGTCGAGCCCGCGTCGCTGGGGATTCCGGAGACGAAGCAGAAGGGCGAGTCGTGGATCCGCATCGCCGAGCATCACAAGAACTTCTTTGAGTGCATGCGGTCGCGGGAGCTGCCGAGGTCGGACTGCGAGAAGGCGCATCGCACGACGAGCCTGTGCCTGCTGGGCAACATTGCCGTCGACCTGGGGCGCAAGCTCGTCTGGGACGGCGAAAACGAACGGTTTGTCGACGACGAGCAGGCCAATCGGCTGCTGCACCGGCCGTATCGGGCTCCGTGGCATCTTTAGTATTGGCAGGAGGCGCGATCGTGAAGACCACACGAATGTTGGGAATGCGGGTTGGGGTTGTCGTGGGGCTCGTGACGGTTTCGGCGCTGGCGGCCGATCCGCCGCTGGGGCAGCTTATCTATGACTTGCAGGGGCCGGACCTGAAGGCCCGTGCCGCCGCCCGGCAGTATCTGGTGCGCCGGGGTGCTGCGGCCGTTCCGGAGTTGATGCCGCTGCTTTCGAGCAAGGATGCCGCGCTGGCCGGCAGTGCGATGACCATTCTGATGGACATCGGCGATCGGGTGAGCGCGCCGGGTGGAGAGGACGAGCGCCGGGCAGTTGCGAAGCTGTATATGCAGCTTCTGTCGCCGGATCGTTCTCGCGAGGAGCGTATCCTGGGTCTTCGGCTGTTCGAGCGGATGGCACCGGTCGGCTGGGACATGGAGACGCTTCGGACGCTGGGAGACCACTTCAAGGCGATGCTGAGCAAGGACGATCCGATTCTTCGAGACAAGGCTCGCACGGCGATGCAGCGGATGGGCACTCCGATCGCTCGGGCCGGACTGCGGGCACTGTTGAAGGATTCGGAACCGGCGTTTCAGGTGGCGCTATTGAATTCTCTGGGGGAGCTGGAGGACGAAAAGGCGCTGCCTCAGATCGTGGAGCTGACGACAGCCGGTGATCCGTCGGTTCGTGCGGCGGCAGCCCGTGCGTTGGCGTGGACCGGGGACCCTGCCTGCCTGAAGGCGGTTCATGAGGTGATCGGCCGGGCCGATGCGACGACGCGAGCGGAGTCGTTCGATGCCTTGGCTCGTCTGCTCAACGCGATGGAGAAGAAGGGGGGCAACTGGCAGACGGTGGTCGAGGCGTATCTGGACCTTCTGGCGAAGGGCGAGGGGGTCTTCAAGGATGCCGCCCTGGCGGGTCTGGGGCGGATCGGGGATGGCACGTGTGTGAAACCCGTCATCGCATCGATGAGCGGGGCGGATCCGCGGACGCGTCTGACGGCGATCCGGGCGCTGGGCACGATGCAGGGTGTCGACGTGGCGGTGGCGATTGCTGCGGAGTATCCGAAGCTGGACGCCGAGGCTCAGGTGGCACTGCTGCCATGGCTGGGGGCCAAGCGGGTGCCGCTGGTTCTTCCGCTTCTGAAGGAGGCGGCCAGATCGCAGACGCCGGCCTTCCGTCTGGCGGGGCTTCGCGGGCTGGCCGAGTCGCGGGAGGCTCAGGCGAGCGACGTTCTGACGGAGGCGGCCAGGTCCGGTGGTCCGGAGGAACAGGCGATCGCTCAGCGGGGATTGCTGGGTTTGGCGGGTGAGCTTCGCGATCACGGGAAGAAGGGGGAGGCCGCCGCGGCGTATCTGACGGTGTGTCAGACGGCGACGGGCACGTCGATCAGGGCCAAGGCGCTGGACGGGCTGGCGGGCTGTCCGACGGCAGCGGCGTTTGAGGTGGTGATGGCCTGTGCCGACGATGCCGAACTGAGGGAGCCGGTAACGCGGGCCCTGGTGGCGGTGGCGGGTGGACTGGTCGCGGCGGGTCAGAAGGACAAGGCTTTGGCGGCGTATGAGAAGGTTCAGGGGCTGAGCCCTTCGTACGACGCGGTGAAGGCGATTGCGGCGGAGATGAAGAGGCTCGGGACCTCTGTGGATATGGCGTTGCTGTTGGGCACGGTGACGCGATGGTGGGTGATCGGTCCGTTCGAGCTGGGGGAACAGAACAAGGGCTGGGACACCGACTTCATCGGCGAGGGCAAGCCGGTGGACCTGAAGAAGACGCACGCGGTGGGCAACACGTCTCTGGCCTGGAAGCCGTTCGTCAGCCAGGAGGAGACGGGCAAGATCGTGCTCCGGCCGACGCTGGCCGATCGCGACCAGTGCATCGCGTATGCCTACACCGAGATTTCGGTGGACAAGGATGTCGACGTGGTGTTCAAGATGGGCGTGGACGACAGCGAGAAGGTATGGGTGAACGGTCAGAAGGTGTTCGATCATTTTGTGGCGCGTCCGTGGGCGATGGATCAGGATTCGGCTGCGGTGCGGCTGAAGGCGGGGGTCAATACGATTCTTCTGAAGATCTACCAGAACGCGATGCAGTGGGAGTTCAACCTTCGGATCGCCCGTCCGGACGGCGTGCCGGTGAAGTTCGTGCAGAAGGCGGAGTGAACGGCGCGGGTGGGATCGAAAGACCGGCAGGGCGGTGCGCCGCCGGGCTTTCAGACCCGCGGTGTGTGCAGAGGACACGCGGCGTTTCGTCGCATGAATACGAGGGCCATGACATGAAGGGCAATGAGGTCAATCGTCGTCAGTTCATCCGGAGTTCGGTTGGGGCGGTGGCGGCGGCCGGGGTGATGGAGCGGATCGTTCGCGGGGAGGAGCCGGCCGCGTCGTCGGACAAGCCTCGCATGATGCGGTTGGGCGGGCCGATTTTCGAGAAGGCAGACGATCCGGAGCAACTCGCGTTGGCGCATCGCAAGCTGGGCTATCGGGCGGCCTATTGCCCGGGCGTGGCGCTGAGCGACAGCACCCGCATCCGCGACATTAAGCGGGCGTTCGCCAAGCACGATGTGGTGATCGCCGAGGTGGGACGGTGGTGCAATCTGCTCGACGCGGATGCTCAGAAGCGTGAGGCGAATCTGAAGAACGTGACGGACGGGCTGGCGCTGGCCGAGGCGATCGGTGCCCGCTGCGCGGTGGATATCGCCGGTTCCTACAATCCGAAGGTGTGGTTCGGCCCGCATCCGGACAACTTCACGCAGAAGTTCTTCGACGCGGTGGTTGAGAACGCGCGGAAGATCATCGATGCGGTGAAGCCCAAGCGGGCGAAGCTGTGTTACGAGATGATGGGTTGGGCCATGCCGGACAACCCCGACAACTACCTCAGGATGATCAAGGCCGTCGACCGGGAGGCCTTCGGGGTTCACCTGGACATCTGCAACATGATCAATTCGCCGGAGCGCTACTATCGGAACACAGACCTGCTGAACGAGAGTTTCGACAAGCTGGGTCCGTACATCGCCAGTTGCCACGCCAAGGACTTGACGTGGGACGTGGAGATGAACGTTCACTTCCGCGAGGTGGTTCCGGGGACGGGGTGCCTGGACTATTCGACGTACCTGCGGCGATTGTCGAAGCTGCCGCAGGAGCCGCCACTGATGATCGAGCACATGGCGAATGCGGAGGAGTATGACAAGGCCCGTCAGTACATTCTGAAGCAGGCGCAGCAACTGGGCCTGAATTTCGGGTGATTGACCGAAGGCCGGCGGGGGCGTTCGGGGTTCTTTGATTGCGTCGCCGGGTGCCTCGGGAAGGCGGGGCGTGGCGGGCTGTCGGCACCGGGTCGCGGTGGTCGGGACGCTCCGTCTGGGGTGTCTGTGGGTGGTGTCGCGGGTCCCAATGCCGGGGTGTAATGCGCGGAATGTGGGTTGCACGGTGTTCCGAGGGTCGATAGGATACGGCATGGCCGTCATGGAGGCGGCGTCACTTGATGGTCTCGATGAGAAAGGATTGCAGCGGTGGCGGATAATTTTGCAGATAGTCTTCTGGCGGCGATCGCGAAGAAGCGCGTGCCGGCCTGCGTCGGGATCGACCCGGTCTATTCCCGTCTTCCTTCGGAAATCAATGAGAACCCCGAACTGAACGACGAATCGAACAGCGAGGTGGCGCTGGATGCCGTTCTGGAGTACTGCCGCAAGGTGATTCATGCGGTGGCTCCCTATGTTCCGGCGGTGAAGTTCAATTCGGCATACTTCGAGCGGTACTACTCTGAAGGGGTGTTTGCCTATTACGGACTGGTGGAAGAGGCGGCGAACCTCGGGCTGGTCGTGGTGGGCGACATCAAACGGGGCGATGTGGGGCATACGGCGGAGATGTATGCCCGTGCCGGTCTGGGCGATCCGGACTTCAGCGATTTGGACGAACTGGTTTCGCCGGATGCCGTGACGGTCAACGGCTACTTTGGTTTGGATGGCGTCGAGCCGTTCATCAAGGTGGCGAAAGAGGAAGGCAAGGGCGTCTTCGTACTGGTTCGCACGACGAATCCGTCGGCGGCGGTGATCCAGGATGCTGCCCTGGCCGACGGGACGAAGGTGTACGAGCTGGTGGGCCAGCAGGTGGAGAAGTGGGCATCGGAAGAGTCGCTTCTGGGCAAACGCGGCTACAGTTGCGTGGGCGCGGTGGTGGCGGCCAAGGGACGCGAAGAGACGATGAAGCTGCGGGCGATGATGCCTCACTGTCTGTTTCTTGTGCCGGGGTGGGGAGCGCAGGGGGCGGCTCCGGAAGACGTGGCGGCGTGTTTCAAATCGGACGGTACGGGGGCGCTGGTGTGTGCCTCTCGGAGCGTGATCTACGCCTACGACCAGGAAATCGCGGGGATGAAGTACATTGAGATGTATCCCAGCGAGTGGGCCAAGTGCGTCGAGCAGGCGTGCAAAGACTTCGTGGCGGATGTGGCGAAGATCGTGACGGTCAAGCCGTAATCCGGCCGCGGAGGGTTGAGAGCAGGCAGCGGTCGCAGTTCGGGGCACACGTGTCGCGCCGCTGTTGCGGCAAGTCATGACGATATCCGGGCAATTCGCACCCGAAGCTGATCTACGGGGCAAGCGGGTCACGGTGATGGGTCTGGGCCGGTTCGGCGGCGGGCTCGGCGTGACGCGATGGCTGTGCGAGCAGGGGGCTCGCGTGACCGTGACGGATCAGGCGGACGCCGAGGCCCTCCGTGATTCCATTCGTCAACTCGACGGTCTTTCCATTGAATATCAATTGGGCGGACACGATGCAGGCGTCCTGGGGCGGACGGACCTGCTGGTGGTGAATCCGGCGGTCGACAAGGCTCGCAATGCCTTCTTTGCCGAGGCTCAGTCGCGAGGCGTTCCGTGGACGGCCGAGATGAACCTGTTTCTGGCCCGCTGCAAGGGGCGCGTCGTGGGCGTCACCGGTTCGGTGGGCAAGAGCACGACGACCGCTATGATCGGTGACGTGCTCGAGTGCGCGATCCGGCATCTGCCCGCGGAGGGGCGGCCGAAGGTCTGGGTGGGGGGTAACATCGGCCGCAGCCTTCTGGACGTACTGCCCGCGATTCAACCCGCAGACTACGTTGTTCTGGAGCTGTCGAGTTTCCAGCTCGACGATCTGGCTTCGCTTCGTCGGAGCCCGTCGGTGGCGTTGCTGACGTCACTGCGTCCCAACCACCTCGATCGGCACGGTACGTTCGAGAACTACGCCCAGGCGAAGTGCGAGATCTTCCGCTATCAGAACCGATCGACGGATCACGCGATCGTCTGCGGTGAGGATGATGCGGCGACGGATGCGGTCCGGCGGACACTGGGAGACCTGCGGGGCGTTTGGGTCTACACGGTGAATGCGGACGGCCGGCCGGAGGTTCGCCGGGGGGGCGCAGACGGCGATTGGAGCAGGGCAGCCCCGGCGGTATGGTCGGAGCTGACCCTTCGCGTGCCCGGACGTCACAACCGGCTCAATGCCGCGGCGGCGTTTGCGGTGGGGCAGGCGCTGGGGCTTCCTTCACCGACGTGGGCGGAGTCGCTGCGGGAGTTTGCGGGATTGCCCCATCGTCTTCAGCACGTGGCGGATGTGGGGGGCGTGTCGTACTACAACGATTCCAAGAGCACGACCCCGGAGTCGGCGATCACGGCGCTGAATGCCTTTGACCAGCCCGTGGTCATTCTTCTGGGCGGTTACGACAAGAAATCGCCGTTTGAGTCCCTGGCCGCGTGCGTGGTGCGTCGGGCGAGGGCGGCGATCTGCTACGGCGTTACAGGTCCGAAAATACACGCGGCCATCGAGGCCTGCCGTGGGGGGAGGCGCGACCTGTCGGTGGTCGACGCGACCGATTTCGATGAGGCGGTCGGTCTGGCGCGTCGGGCGGCCCAGCCGGGCGACGTGGTTCTCCTTTCGCCGGCGTGTGCCAGTTGGGATATGTTCACCAACTATGAAGAACGCGGCGAACGTTTCTGTCGTATAATCCGATAAGATCCCAGTGTGTGCGGGTGGACGGTGCACCCGCCGCTCCCCGTGTCCGTGTTGGGGCCGGGGACTCTGGTCAATGTGAGCTTCCGCGAGGAGACCGCATGGCAGGCGATATGGACCCGAAGCCCGTGGATTCCACGGGGGATCGTTCCACCAAGGTTCTCGGCGCCACGGCGATGATCATCGTATTGGCGATTGTGGCGATGCTGGTAGCCGGTGGCGTGTATTGGTGGACGACTCGGTCGAGCAGCGAACGTCCTCAGCGCACATTGTTCAGCGGGACGATGGCGGATCGGATCGATCTGGCAGACGGCGCCCTGAAGGGCTGGAACGTCGTACTGATCAGTACCGACACGCTTCGGGCGGATCACCTGGCGTGTTACGGGAATCTTCGCATCCAGACACCGGCGCTGGACGATCTGGCGCGTCAGGGTGTGCTGTTTCGCCAGACGGTGACGCCGGCTCCGATCACCCTTCCGGGCCATGCCAGCATGCTGACGGGTTTGAATCCGCCTCATCATGGGGTTCGATCGAACGGATTCTTCCGACTTCGGGCTGAGACGGGGACACTGGCCTCGATCTTGAAGAAAGAGGGGTACGCGACGGGTGCGGCGATCGGCGCGTTTGTGCTCGATCGACGTTTCGGTTTGAACCAGGGGTTCGACACATACGACGACGATGTGCGAGGGGGCGACCGTCCGCTCCAGTTCAGCTATCCGGAACGGCGGGCCGAGAAGGTGAACGATGCGGCCATCGCGTGGCTTCGGGGGCACGCCAAGGAGAAGTTCTTTCTGTTCGTTCACTACTACGATCCCCACTTCCCCTATTCTCCGCCGGCACCGTTCGATCAGCAGTACAAGACCAATCCTTACGACGGCGAGATCGCTTACGTCGACAGCCAGGTCAAGCGGCTGGTGGGTGCCCTGGACGAGCTGGGCGTCCGCAAGCGGACGCTGGTGGTTTTCACGGCAGACCACGGCGAAAGTCTGAGCGAGCACGGAGAGCGGACGCACGCCCTGTTGATTTACGACGCCACTCAGTTGGTGCCGCTGATCTTCAGTGCCCCTGCGCCGTTTCCAAAGAACCGTATCGTCAATCATCAGGCCGGCACGGTCGACATCGTGCCGACGATTCTGTCGCTTGTGGGGGTTTCGGTTCCTCAGGGAATGGACGGAGTGAGCCTGACGGCCAAGCCGCCATCGAGCCCACGGCCTATCTACATCGAGACGCTCTACACACGGCTGACTCACAACTGGGCACCGCTTCTGGGGATTCGGCGGAACGATTTCAAGTTCATTCATGCTCCGACGCCCGAGGTGTACGACCTGAAGGCCGATCCTCGCGAGCTCAACAACCTCTATGAATCGAAGCGGGCGCTGGCGACGGAGATGTTCGCCACGCTGAAGGAGATGCTGGGGGCCGATCCGGCCACGGCAGCCGACGTGAAGGGCAATCTGCCCGTGGACGACAAGACGCGGCAGATGCTTCAGGGGCTCGGGTACGTCGTCCCGGCGGGTACCTCTCAGCCCGCCACGGCCGCGGGGCCGCTGCCCGATCCGAAGGAGATGATCAAGGCGGAGCAGATGCTGCTCGACGCGGAGGAGATGATCAGTCTGAATCGCTGGAAAGAGGCTGAAGAGACCATCCGAACCTATCTCAAGATCAGCCCGCGGGATCCGGAAGGGAGCCACATTGCCGGGCAGATCTACCGTCAGCTCGGACAATATGACGAGGCACTGACCTGGTTTACGCGGGCGGCGTCGTTGGGGTATCAGGAGGCAGAGGCCTTCGCCGGCATCGGGTCGATCTGGCTGGTCAAGAACGATCTGGCCAAGGCGGAGGAGGCCTATAGGAAGGCGTTTCAGTACGATCCGCACTGCACGACGGCGCTGATCGGCATGGGTCGAATTCACATCGAGCGGAAGCAGGAGGCGGAGGCGCTGAAGAGCTACCAGACGGCTCTTGAATTCGGACAGGGGCTCAACGCGGGCATGGCCTATCTGGGCATGAGTGACTTGCATCGTCGCGCGGGTCGGGCCAAGGAGGCCGACGAGATGCTTGCCAAGGCGATCGATGCCGATCCGACCAATCCAGCGATTGCGAAGGTGGTTTCAACGATTTACGAGAGAACGGGTAACGTCGGTCTGGCGATCGATCAACTTCGCAGGGCGGCAGATGCTCGTCCCACGCTGGAGGGGCTGCTCAAGCTGGGTCAGTTGCTGAATCAGCAGAAGCAATACAACGATGCGGTGAAGTATCTGTCGATGGCGCTGAAACTCTCTCAGGCCAATCCCGACGTGTACTATGAGCTGGGAATCGCCCTTGCCGCACTGAACCAACTGGACCCGGGCGCACAGGCGCTGGCCAAGGCGATGGAATTGAAGCCCGATCACATCGGGGCTCATTCGGAGTTGGGCAAGCTGCTGGCGCGGGCGGGTCGGTTCGATCAGGCGGAGCCGTTCCTGACCAAGGCGGTGGAACTCGATCCGAATTCCTACAGCGCTCACTACAATCTCGGGTTGCTCCAGGCGAATCGAGAGGCATGGGATCGTGCCGTGCAGTCACTTCGAAAATCGATACAGCTCAAGGGTGACTACGCCAAGGCCCACTCGAAGCTGGGGCTGATTTTTGCCCAGCAGGGCAAGAAGACCGAGGCGGTCAAAGAATACCGGGAGGCGCTTCGCATCGATCCGAACGACGCCGAGGCTCGTGAGCTGCTCAAATCGGAGGGGGGATCATAGGCGATTCTGGCAGGGGCGTGTGGCCCACCCGTGCGGCTCCGTGACGGGCGGGGCGTCCTGCCGCCGCAAAACGAGAGCAAGAAGTCCTGCCTGCCATAGTATCTTGAAAGCAAAAGGTTTGCGTTAGGTATTGGGGCCGAACGGGCAAGGTCGGGGCGTTTTCTGTTGGCAATTGGGCTGGAAACGCCTATGATTTGTTTGGCCGGGCTAACGGTGTGCCCAGGGGCAGGGTCTAGACCTGTCCAAGGCCTGAAAAGACAGTATGCAGACCGATTGTGCCACGCGAGGAGGTAGGGCAGATGCGGAGAAGCCTTCTGATTTCTTTAGTTGCGGTGACCTTGTTGACCGGGCCTGTGTTTGGGGTTTTGGATCCTAACGACTCTGAGACATATCCGACCGGTGGTTACGGCATCATCATCTGCGGGAACAGCATCGTTTTCGGCAACGACTATGATGTGTACATCAAGCAATTGCTGCTCGAGGCCTATCGCGCCTTTCGCTACAACCTCGGGTTCGATCCCAACAACCTGTGGGTGATGGTGGACAGCGGAGCAGACGACTGGACCGAAGGGGAGTTTGATGCCCAGCCGGCCACGCAAACCCAGATTGCCAACACGTTCAAGACGATCGGGCAGCGGATGTGGGACAGACCCAATGTGCCGCGCAATTTGATCGTCGTCGTCGGCGGACACGGTGGTCGGGGGCTGTCCGGCGTTGCTACCAGCATGAAGGTTCAGTTGGCCAGTGGGATGGTCTGGGACTACAACTTCGTGTCGGGCTGCATCAACAAGATCAACGACAACACTCATGGCAGCAGTCCCGTGGAACGTCTCGATCTGATCCTGACGATGTGCTATGGAGGCGGGTTGATCGACGATGTGCGGAGCAATTTTCACACCCTGCGCGGGACGACGTGGCCGAAAGCCAGGCACCTGTCCGTGCTGACGGCGGGTGACGGATTCGATGTCACCTCAGGATTGTTTGGTGTGTATATGGTCCAGACGTTTCGGGCTTCGGGCGAAGGGGTTGTCGATCTGAACGGCGACGGCGTGCTGAGTGTGTATGACTACTTTGACCACGCGGCCAAGATTGACATTTCCAACCCGACGGCGGCTTACACCCCCTATATTCCTGAGACCATCTACGTGCCGAGCAACCTCTACATCCCGATACCCTTCGACGGCGATTACCTCGCGGAGCATCCGCTCTACTACGAATGGAACTCTCCGATCAAGCTGACCGTATCGCGCCGATTGGACACCCAGGGAAATGTGAACATGAGTCCTGCTCCGGCCGACGCCAACTCGCCGACGTATCGGTTCATGACTCCCGTGACGCTGACGGCGGTGCCTGCGGAGAACCGGTCGTTCAAGTACTGGGAGGTCTATGATCCTGCGCACCCGAACGACGCCAACTATATGACGACGGATGCCAACAATCCGTTGACGGTCGTCATGAGCACCGATCGTCAGGTGACGGCGGTCTTCGGCTGCTCGAACGGAGTGGGACAGGCGTTGCCTCTGGTTATGGTGGGGGCGATGGTGTGCGGTCTGATGGCCCGGCGGATGAGGCGGCGCTGATCCACATCGAGACATCGAAGGATGGTGGCGGCGGCACACCTGGGGCGCGGCTCCCGGCGAGGGGGCGGCCTGTTGTGAGATCCTGCAGGGCGGATGGAGACGTAGGATGAGGAGGCCTCTGGCCGGCATCGGATGTCTGGCATTTCTGACTGGAATCGCAGCGGGGACCGGGTGTCATTATGAGCCCGACGACGAAGACCTCATCCCCATGGCATCGAATGTTGTCTACAGGGCCCTTCCAGGGGTAGACCCCGTCCTGACGAGCCTGGACATCTACGCCCCCAGCACGCCGACGACCGGCATGCCCGTGTTCGTATGGGTTCACGGGGGCGGGTGGACGATCAACGACAAGCGGATCTACGGCTTCAAGGCCGTGGGTTTTACGGCGGCTGGCTGCCTCTATGTGCCGGTGAACTATCGCCTTTCGCCGGAGGTGCAGCATCCGGCACACGTTCAGGATGTGGCCGCCGCGGTTACCTGGGTGTACCACCACATCGCCGAATACGGGGGGGATCCCAACAGCATCTTCCTGGCGGGCTTCTCTTCTTCCGCCCACACGGTCGCGCTGCTGGCGACCGACGAACGTTATCTCCAGGAGGCGGGATTATCGCTCGGCGTCATCAAGGGCGCGATCTGTCTGGACGTGGGGGCCTACGATCTGCCGAAGCAGGTGGAACTCGAGCCGTGGTCTGATTCGATCGTTCGCATGGTGTTTGGAGACGATCCGGCGGCATGGGCGGAGGCCTCGCCGATCCATCATGTGGCCGCCGGGAAGGGCATACCGGTATTCTGCGTTTTCTACACGGACACCCTGCAAGGCTATAAGCCCATCACGCTGGAGTTTGCCGATGCCCTTCAGACCGCGGGGGTGTACGTTGAGGTCCATCACGCGGCCGACAAGAATCACATCACGATCGACGTCGATCTGGGACTACCCTTCGATAGTGTCACGCCGATCGTGCTGGACTTCATGTCGCGCATGAGGCAGGGGGTGGGCGGCTCCTGAGCCGGCCCTTGCCACTGAGATCGCCGCGCATTTCGAGCAGGCCAGACACCGGATGCACCGGCTGTCGTTGGTGTTTCTCTCCGGTTGCACGCCATAGTGACACATCTTCCGGCATTCCTGGCAACGGTTGCACGTGTCGGGGTCAATCTTCAGGTAGAGAAGCGACACGCGGTTGAAGAGGCCGTGGATTGCCCCCAATGGGCACAGGATGGCACACCAGGGGCGGTACGCCAGAAACATGCCGACGATCACCACTCCCAGTATGGTGAGCTTGATCGCGCTGGGCCAGGCGGCGCCCTGTCCGGAGGCGGCCGACCTGACAGCGTTGGGCAGGGCGCCTTCGAGCGCCCCCGCCGGGCAGAGGCTGCAGAAGAAGAGGGGATGGCTTTCGCCGAAGAGGAAGGGAACGGCCAGAACCAGCACGGCGAGCACGGCGTATCGGATGGTCCCGCTCCACGAGGGAATCTCGATCTTCGGCAAGGGCAGCCTGGCCGCCAGGTCCTGGAGGAAGCCGAAGGGGCACGCCCAACCGCAGACGAAGCTGCCGACGAGTCCGCCGATGACGATGAGGGTTCCCAATGCGATGAAGGGGAACACGTGGAGTGCACTGAAGTTCGCCAGCACGCCGATGGGGCATGCGAAAGCGGCCAGGGGGCATGAGTAGCAGTGGAATACGGGCGAGCAGACACTGTGCAAACGAAGCTTCAGGGGATCGAGCCACAACGCCAGAAAGGCCGTTTGAATCCACACCCTCGACCGCACCAGGCGGCTGAGCAGCGAATCGGAGTCTGAGTTGGTCATGGTCACCATGACCGCCGGTCACTTCACTCAGGTAGGGCAGAGTGACGGCGGTCGTCCCATATAGGTTCGTTTCAGCTCGCCGGAGTCCAGTCGAGCGACGCCCCCGACAGTGACGTCGCGAATAAGATCGGGTTCTGCAAGATCGAGGGTGTTGAAGTCTTTTTCGGCGACCGGCGAAGCGGGTGGTTCGCGCATCTCCGGAGGCGGAGCGGATTCGTCGGGGTTGTCACCGGGTGGGAGCACCATCACCGGTGGGGGCGGAGCGGATTTGCTCTCTTCTTCCACGATCACGGGTTGAGTGTGGAAGGCCACGCCGTAGAGAATCTGCCCGACGCCCACGAGGATCAGGGGCAGGACAACCCACAAGGATCGGTCGATTCTTTTCATCGGGTTCTCATGACTGTCGATACGCCTGGGTGTCGGTCTGCGTGGGCGCTGCGTGCATCGGTTGGGTGCATCCCGCAGACCGTGGCTGCAATGGCGGAGGTGAATGGGAATCGAACCCACCCGGGACCCTCTCGAGCCCCACACTGGTTTTGAAGACCAGGAGCACCACCAGGCACCAGTCACCTCCGCGTATGACCGTAAAGAGACGCTCGTTGAGCCGGTTCATCCGGGCCGTTCCGGGCTTGGCCAACGGGGGATTCTCTTGCCCCTGACCTGCGCTGTAACCCGACTCAGCCCTTCTTCGCCTGATTATAGAACATCATAACGGGACCGCCGCCGAAGGCGATAGCCATCCAGGCGGCTTCATCGATCTGTTCGGCGGTCATGCCGGCGTCGCGGGCCTTCTTGAGCTGAGCCTTCAGACAGGGCTCGCATCGTGTCATGACCGAGAGGGCGATGGCGATGGCCTGCTTCGTGTTGCGATCCAGTGCGCCGGGGGCATTGGCCTTCTTCATGAATTCCTGGAACGCCTGTTGGATTTCGGAAGTGGCACCGACTGCGGGACCCGGCTTGCCGTCGCTGTTTCCGTGTTCGCAGCAACTCATGGGATCGTTCTCCTGTTCAGTGCGTATCACGCTGTCGAGGGTCTGGCCGACCCTCGATGAAGAGCAGGCCTGCAGGGCCGCTTCGGTCTTCAGACGACGCGTGCCACGGGTTCTCAAGGTGATTCTGCCCGGACCTTTCGTTACGGCTGTTCCGATGACGGTGGCTTCGGGAATACCGGCCTCGGCCAGGCGGGCGAGCAGCCGTGTCGCGTCGGCCGGAGGCAGGGCGATGAGAAGTCCCCCCGATGTCTGCGGATCACAACAGACATCGAACATGAGGGGGTCCACTCCTGCATCCAAGGTCACCTGGTTCTGTGAGGACTCGCGGTTTCGTTCGACACCGCCGGGCAGGATGCCCTGAGCGACGCATTCCATCACACCGGGCAAGAGCGGGATGTCATCCCAGACAACTTCGATGTCGACGCCGCTGGACCTGCTCAGATTGGTCAGGTGTCCCATCAGTCCGAAGCCGGTGATGTCCGTGCAGGCGTGGGCGCCGGCGTCCATCATGAGTTCCGAGGCGATCTGGTTCAGGGTGGTCATCGACCGGGCGGCAGCGTCGAGGGCTGTGGCCGCGGCCCGGCCGATCTGTGCGGCGAAGGAGATGATGCCTGTGCCGATGGGCTTGGTCAGTACGAGCACGTCGCCGGGCTTTGCGCCGGCGTTGTCGGCGATCCGGTTGGGATGGATCAGTCCGGTCACGGCGAATCCAGCCTTGATCTGGGTGTCGTCGATGCTGTGGCCGCCGATGACGGGCACCCCAGCCTGGCGCATCTGTTCAATACCGCCTCGCAGAATCTCGTGCAGGATATCGCCGGGCAGTTCTCGGATGGGGAATCCCACCACGGACAGGGCGCAGATGGGCCGGCCACCCATGGCGTAGATGTCGCTGAGTGAGTTGGCGGCGGCGATCTGACCGAAGGTGTACGGATCGTCGACGCACGGGGTGAACACGTCGACCGTCTGGACCAGGGCCTGGTCGTTGCTGAGCTGATACACGCCGGCGTCGTCACCGGCCGGCATACCGATCAGGACCCTCGGATCGTTGAACGAGGGCAGCCCACCGAGGATGCTGCGCAGTGACGTCTGATCGATCTTCGAGGCGCAGCCCGGCTTGTCCACGAGTTGAGTCAGGCGGATGTGTCCGGGCGGTGGTGAGGGCAGCCGTTCTCCCGCACAGGGACAGATGTCTTCGTTCTGAAGCGTCGGGCATGGGCACGGCTGCTTAGGGTTGCACACACAATGTCCCAGGGCTATCGAACGGGACATCACCCGCCGGCGCTGTTGGGTGTTCTTAGTGGACGACATGGTGCCTCCTGGGTGCTTCTGCAGGTCCTTTCGATGTCGGCCGTTCTTCGGCGGCCAAGCGATGTTGCGCAGGGCCGAGATGCTACGAGTGTACCCGATTCTGCAGGGGACGTCTCTCGGTTGCGGCTCGCGGGTGCGATCACCCTCCCGTCTTCGACTGACCACCCTGAGAACTTGCCGGGCAGGTGAGGCTGCGCGTATGATCCGAATCGGTTGGGTGTCCGGATGCCGTCGTGGCATGCGATGAAGGGGCCTTCTGGTTTGGAGAACGCTGATGCAGAATCTGGCCGCTCTGAGAATCATGCGTGTGCTGGTTGTGGTATCAGGCGTGTTCGTTGTGTGTGTCGTCCGCGAGGCGACTGCTGAGACGATGGACTTGAACAAGCCTGATGCCGCCAAGGCGTGGCAGTTCACGGACGATCAAGGATCGATTGCCGGCGGGGAACTCCGCCTGGACGGGCGGAGCCTGCCCACCTACGCCTTCCTCAAGGTGCCGACCTATGGCGATGTGGTTCTCACGGCCAAGTACAGCGTCGAGCCCGACAACGGTGTGAAGGCCGTGGGGTTCGTCATCGGTTCGACGGACTCTCAGACGTTTACGTATGTTCATAAGGACTGGCGGTCGGCCATCCTGTGTCGCAGCGACATCGAGGAGGAGTGGCGGGAGATCAAGCGGGTCGAGTGTCCGCACGAGCCGGGGAAATGGTACAGCCTCACGCTGGAACGAAAGGGCGACAAGCTCAGTGTGAGCTTCGAGGGCAAGCTGCTTTACGAGGTCGAGGGCAAGACGCCGCCGGGGCGGATCGGCTTCTATGCCAGTCAGACGGTCGCTCGTGTGAAGGACATCGAGGTCAAGGGTGTCGAGGCCTCGCCGGCCGCTCCCTGGGAGATGAAGAAGCGGCCCAAGTTGTGGGTTCACGTCTGCACCGATGCGGGGGCGGGCGCGTATGAGGCGTTTCCCGACGTGTGCCGGATGGCCGACGGGCGGCTGATCGCCGTGTTCTACGCCGGCTATGGTCACGTGGCGATGCCCAACGAGAAGCTTCCCAAGGGCGGGCGAATCAGCTTCTGCACATCGGCCGATGAGGGCAAGACATGGTCGAAGGCCGAGACGTTGTTCGATGGGCCCTTTGACGACCGCGATCCGTCGATCGTGCAGCTCAAGGACGGCCGGTTGGTCTGCAGCTTCTTCACACTGAAGCCGAAGCAGGGCAGCTCGTCGTGGGACGGGTTGGGCTCGTTCATGGTGACGAGCAAGGACGGCGGCAAGACGTGGGACACCGAACCTCAGCAGATCGCCAAGGACTACTATTGCTCGTCGCCGATCCGCGAACTGCCGGACGGGCGATTGATGCTCGGCCTGTATGCCGAAGAGAAGGGGACCGGCTGGGGGGCCGTGACCATCAGCGAGGATGGCGGCAAGACCTGGTGCAAGCCGATCGACATTCCCAACGGCGGGGTGCGGCTGGACGCGGAGACCGATGTGATTCCGCTCAAGGACGGCAGCATCTTTGCTGCACTGCGCGGACACGCCATCTCGGCCTGGTCGATCAGCAAGGACGGCGGGAAGACGTGGTCGACGGCCAAGCAGTTCGGCTTCCCCGGGCACTGCCATTATCTGCACCGGGCGCCCGGCGACATCATCCTGATGGCGCATCGGCTGCCGAACACGAGCCTGCACTACAGCCTGGACGAGTGCAAGACGTGGAGCCCGAACGTGCTGGTCGATACCGTCGGCGGGGCCTATCCGAGCATGGTCACGCTGAAGGACGGGACGATTCTGATCGTCTATTACGAGGAAGGCGACCGATCGAGTATTCGCGCCAAGCGATTCCGCGCCACGCCGAAGGGGATTGAGTGGCTGCCGATCGAATAGGGTGGGGCCGGAACGGATGAGGGCGTGTCGGGATGCCGCACGGGCGTGCACGGAGGGGCTCAGAGTTGACACCGCAAGGGGTGAACTCTAAATTGCCATAGCGGCATGTCGTTCAGTCGAGGTTCGATTTCAAGATCTGACTTGAATTGTGGGGTGAATTTTGGCTGCCAAGTTGATTGAGGGTGTTCGGACAAAACCGCTCAAGGTTATTCCCGATGAGCGTGGGCGATTGATGGAGATCCTTCGGTGTGATGAGGACATCTTCATCGCCTTCGGCCAGGTGTATATGACCACCGGGTATCCGGGCGTGGTCAAGGCGTGGCATTATCATCGGTATCAGCATGACCATTTTGCGGTGGTTCGAGGGATGATGAAGGTCGTGCTGTACGATGGTCGTGAGGGCTCGCCGACGCACGGGATGGTCAACGAATTCTTCATCGGCGACGACAATCCGTTGCTCGTTCAGATTCCGCCGATGGTGATGCACGGATTCAAGTGCATCAGTGAGTGTGAGGCCATCCTGGTGAACTGCGTCACCAAGCCCTACAACCGGGAGGAGCCCGACGAGCATCGTCTTCCGGCTCACACGGACCAGATTCCCTACGATTGGGCAAGGAGAGACTACTGATGAAAGGCGTGGTTCTGGCCGGTGGACTCGGTTCGAGACTGTTGCCGCTGACGAAGGTGACCAACAAGCACCTTCTTCCGGTCTACAACAAGCCCATGGTGTACTATCCTCTGGAGTGCCTGGTGAACGCCGGCATCGAAGAGGTGATGCTCGTGACCGGCGGAAATCGGGCGGGTGATTTTCTTCGGTTGCTGGGCAACGGCAAGGAAGTGGGGCTGCGGCGACTGCACTATGCCTATCAGGAGGGTGAGGGCGGGATCGCCGAGGCGCTGAGTCTGGCGGAGGATTTTGCCGACGGCGGCAAGATCGTTGTGATCCTCGGCGACAACATCATCGAGAAGAACATCCGGCGTGCCACTGCGGACTTTTTCAGCCAGCGGGAAGGCGCCAAGATCATGCTGAAGGAGGTCACCGATCCGCAGCGGTTCGGCGTGCCTGAGATCGATGGCAAGCGGATCGTCGGGATTGAAGAGAAGCCCAAACAGCCGAAAAGCAATTATGCGGTTATCGGCATCTACTTCTACGACGGCAAGGTTTTCGAGTTCATCAAGACACTGAAGCCGTCGGGGCGGGGTGAGATGGAGATCACCGACGTCAACAATGCGTACATCCAGGCCGGGTCGATGACGTACGAGATCATCGACGGCTGGTGGACGGACGCGGGAACGTTTGAGTCCCTGCTGTATGCGAACAACCTGGTCGCCAAGGGTGGGGCGAACCGGTTGGATGAGTGAACCGACTATGAAGCGTATTCTTGTGACGGGTGGGGCGGGTTTCATCGGCTCGAACTTCGTTCACTGGGCGTTGAAGGCGTGGCCGGCCTCGCAGATCGTCAATCTGGACGTGCTGACCTATGCGGGCAATCTGTCGAACCTCGCGGGGGTTCAGGACAATCCCCGTTACGAGTTCGTTCGCGGGGACATCACCGACGCGGCAGCGGTGGATAGCGTGATGGGCAGCGGCGTCGACGCGGTGATCAATTTTGCGGCCGAGAGCCATGTCGACCGCAGCCTGATGTCCTCGGAGACGTTTGTGCGGACCAATGTGCTGGGCACGCAGCAGTTGCTCGACGCGGCCCGGCGGCACAAGGTGGCGCGATTCCTCCAGGTGAGCACGGATGAAGTGTACGGCTCGCTGGGCGCCGACGGGCGATTTACCGAGACCACGCCGCTGGCGCCGAACAGTCCGTATTCGGCGAGCAAAGCGGCGGCGGATCTGCTCTGCCGGGCGTATTTTCACAGCTTCGGGCTGCCGGTGATGACCTCGCGGTGCAGCAACAATTATGGACCCTACCAGTTCCCCGAGAAGGTCATTCCGTTGTTCGTGACGAACCTGTTCGAAGGCAAGAAGGTTCCACTCTACGGAGACGGGCTGAACGTTCGCGACTGGATCTACGTGGAAGATCACTGTTCGGCGCTGGGGGCGATTCTCGAGCGGGGCCGGCCGGGTGAGGTCTACAACATCGGGGCCGACTGCGAGCTGACGAACCTCGACCTGACGCATCGCATCCTGGCGGGGTGCGGTCGCGATTTGAGCTTCATCGAGCCGGTCAAGGATCGGCCGGCGCACGACCGGCGGTATGCGATCGACTCGGCCAAGGTTCGCGGTGAGCTGGGCTGGAAACCGGCACACACCATCGATGAGGCCCTCACTCGGACGATCGACTGGTATCGCAAGAACACCGAGTGGTGGCAATCGATCAAGAGCGGCGAGTATCGCAAGTATTATGAACAGATGTACGGCAACCGGGCCGTTCGCTCGTAGCGCCCGCGATGCCGGGGGGAGACCCTCCTGAGATGCAGCCTGTCGTATTGTTCGGTTCGGGTGGAATGCTGGGGACGGACCTGGTGTCGGCATGGCAGCATGCCCGCCGGGCCGAGCCGGATCGGTATGGCGAACTCGTACCGGTGGCCGATCCCAGTGTGGTGGAAATTACCGATCCCGCTGCCGTGGACGCATTCGTCGGCAGGCACCGTCCCGGGCTGGTGATCAACTGCGCCGCGTACACCGATGTGGAAGGGTGCACGCGCGATCCCGCATTGGCGATGAAGGTGAACGCGACGGCCGCGGGCAGCATCGCGGCGGCTGCGCAACGGGTCGGAGCCCATGTGCTCTACATCTCCACGGATTTCGTTTATGACGGCCGGCTGAATCGGCCGTATATCGAGAACGATCCGGTGGGTCCGCTCAGCGCGTATGCCGAGTCGAAGCTGGCCGGCGAGCGAGAGGTTCGGGCCCATGTGCCGCAGGCGTGCATCGTGCGAACCGCCTGGCTGTACGGCATCGCCGGCAAGAGCTTCGTCGGCACGATGCTTCGTCTGGGGGAGACGAAGGACGAGCTCCGCGTCGTGGCCGATCAGCGCGGTTGCCCGACGTATACGGTGGATCTGGCCGAGGCGATCCTCCAACTGGTTCGCGTCGGGGCCACGGGCCTGGTTCACGCCGTCAACTCGGGCGAAACGACCTGGCACGGTCTGGCCGCGACGGCGTTGAGGTTCGCGGGACGGGCCACGCGGGTTGTCCCGATCACGGCGGCCGAATACGGCAGCCCGACGCCTCGCCCTGCCTACAGCGTGCTTTCGACGTCGCGGTATACGGCCCTGACGGGGCGACGGCTGCGACCGTGGGACCAGGCGTTGGCGGAGTTCGTTTCACTCTATCAGAGCAAGCGGCGGTGAGGTTGTGTGTTGTTGCGGCGACGCGGGGGCTTTTCGACCGGGCTTCGCTGCCGTTCAAATCCTCGATTCCCGTTGACAAGGTTTCCGTGGTCACTAGACTCTGAGTTTCGCCCGCAGACGACGGGCGGGGAGTCGATATGAGCGTTCTCGAGCAATGGATGGGTGGTCGTGGGCTGTCGCCGTGTTTAGATGATGCCGTTGCGGCCGAGTGCGCCGAGCAGATCGGTCGCCTCGCGAAGGGTCGTGTGTATGCGGCATCGGTGGTCGACGCGGGCGGACGGCTCGTGGCCCTGATCCGGCGGTCTGAGGGCAGACGACTGGTTGTGGTGTGCAAGGGATCGGGTGTGGAGCCGCCTCTTGCCGCGGTGGACACGATCGTTTCGCAGGTTGCGGGCCAGGCGGTGACGGCCTGGGTCTTCGACTTGAATGGACAGGCGGCGGGGCTGATCCGCCAGTGGTGCCCGTTCGCCCGGCCGCAGGTGCTGGGCCTGGCGACTTCGTTTGGCGCGGGGGACCGGCTGGGCCTTGCGGGTCCGGGGCATATCCGGGCGGGTCGCCGGTGTGGCAAGGGCATTCGCCTGGTGCTGGCACAGCAGAGTGCTCGGGAGCTGATGCGGACGCAACGGACGGCTCAAGAGGTGGTGGACGCGGCGACGTGGGCGGTGCTCCAGGAGGGCTATCGGGAGAGCTGGGGGGCGGATGCGGACCACCTCAAGACGCCCGCCGACGTGGATGCCGCGGCGGCGGCAGGGTTCACGATGTTCACGATCGACCCGGGCGACCACGTGGACAACAAGGCCGACCGGCTGTCGCAAACCGATCTGGTCCTTCGGTACGACGAGATGTCGTGGAAGGACCTCGAAACGACTTCGGACGCGATGTGGCACAAGTATGTCGGCATCACGTACAAGCTGGACGACCATCTGACGCTGGTCAGCGAGACGCCCGAAGACCTGATGCGGGCGGCGGTGAAGTATGGCGCGGCGATCATTCATACGGTGACGATGTCGCGTCATATCGCCCGAGTGATGGGCGACCGTCCGTTTGAGATCGAGGTGTCGGTCGATGAGACGCTGACGCCGACGACGGTGTTCGAGCACTTCTTCGTGGCCACCGAATTGAAGCGGCTTGGGGTGCCGAACGTGGTGAGCCTGGCGCCCCGGTTCATCGGGGAGTTCGAGAAGGGCATCGATTACAAGGGCGACCTGAAGCGATTCGAGCAGACCGTGCAGCAGCACGTTGTGGTGGCGCGCCATTGCGGTCCGTACAAACTGAGCATTCATTCCGGCAGCGACAAGTTCAGCATCTATCCGGCGATCGCGCGGCACGTCGACGGATGCGTGCACGTGAAGACGGCCGGGACGAGCTATCTGGAGGCGCTGCGCGTGATCGGTAGCGTCGATCCGGGGCTCTTCCGCGAGATCTATACCTTCGCCTGCGAGCGGTATGAACAGGATCGCGCGAGCTATCACGTGTCGGCCGATCGAGCCTCGCTGCCCAAGCCTTCGGATCTGTCGAGCGAGCAGATGCCCGGCCTGCTGGATCGTCCGGACACGCGGCAGGTGTTCCACGTGACGTTCGGTTCGGTTCTGACGAGCACGGACGGCCATGGAAAGGGCCTGTTCCGGCCGCGTCTTCTGGCGGGATTGGACGCCCACGAAGAGGAGCATTACGCCGCCCTGATTCACCATATCGGGCGGCATATGGAGCCGTTCGCCCGGGTCGTCTGATCGTTGGAGGGCTTGAGGGGCCGGGCCCATGGCGAGCGGTGCATGCAACCGGGGCACCGCGGCCCGCAGATAGGACCATCGCGTTTTCATTGGAGGCATCATGGCGAATATAGCAGGGCAGTTTGACATCAAGGGCCAGGTCATTGTGGTGACCGGTGGCGGGGGCATTCTGTGCAGTTCGATGGCTCAGATGCTGGCGGCCCATGGGGCGAAGGTGGCGGTTCTCGATTTGTTCGAGGACAAGGCCAAGGCGGTGGCCGAGGCGATCTGTTCTTCCGGCGGCACGGCGATATCGGTCAAGTGCGACGTGCTGAACAAGCCGAGCGTCGAGCAGGCGTGCCAGGCGGTCATCGGGGCCTTCGGGCGTATCGATGTGCTGATCAACGGTGCAGGCGGTAACAAGAAGGATGCGACGACCAGTGCGGAGATGAGCTTCTTCGATCTGCCTGCCGAGGCGGTTCGCTGGGTATTCGATCTCAACATCATCGGCACGATTCTGCCCAGCCAGGTGTTCGGAAAGGTCATGGCTCAGCAGAAGAAGGGCACCATCCTGAATCTGTCGAGCATGTCGGCATTCAAGCCCCTGACCAAGGTACTGGCCTATTCGGCTGCCAAGGCGGGCGTGAGCAACTTCACGATGTGGCTGGCGGTTCATATGTCGCAGAACTACTCACCGGACATCCGCGTGAATGCGGTGGCGCCCGGCTTCTTCCTGACCGAACAGAACCGCTTCCTCCTGACGGACGAAAAGAGCGGCCAACTGACGCCGCGCGGCAAGCAGATTCTGGATCATACACCCATGGCCCGGTTCGGACAGCCGGAGGACCTCCTGGGAACGGTCCTCTGGCTGCTGAGCCCGGCCTCGAAGTTCGTTCATGGGGCCGTCATTCCCGTGGACGGTGGGTTCGCGGCTTATTGCGGCGTCTAGTCGCACCACGGCGATGACGCTGGGGATTGCCGGCAGCGGCTGACATTAAGAAGACAGGGTGGATCAGGCGATCCACCCTGTTGGTTTTGTGGGAGTCGACGGCCCTGATCGCTCGGGGCTCACTTGCCCGTCTTTTCGATCTTGGCCCAGGAATCGCGGAGCGAGACGGTGCGGTTGAAGATGATCGCGCCGGGCTTCGAGTCGTTATCGACGCAGAAGTAGCCGAGGCGTTCGAACTGGAACCGGTCGCCGACGGCGGCGGCCGACAGGCCGGGTTCGAGCTTGCAGCCGGTCAGAACCTCCAGCGAGTTGGGGTTGAGGTTCGACTTGTAGTCTTTGCCCGGCTCGACGTCGTCGGGATCGGGCTTGGCGAACAGGTGGTCGTACAAGCGGACCTCGGCATCGACCGCGTGGGCGGCCGAGACCCAGTGGATCGTCCCCTTGACCTTGCGGCCGTCGGGTGAGTCGCCGCCTCGCGTGGCGGGGTCGTAGGTGCAGTGGATCTCGACGACCTTTCCGGTCTGGGGGTCTTTGACGAAATCCTTACAGGTCACGTAGTAGCCGTAGCGAAGGCGGACCTCACGCCCCGGGGCCAGCCGGTAGAACTGCTTGGGCGGGTCTTCACGGAAGTCGTCCTGCTCGATGTAGAGCACCCTGGAGAACGGCACCTTGCGGGTGCCCATCGAGGGGTCCTCGGGGTTGTTGACGGCATCGAGCGGGTCGACCTGCCCCTCGGGGTAGTTGTCGATGACGAGCTTGAGGGGGTGCAGGACGGCCATGGCCCGAGCTGCCCGCTTGTTCAGGTCTTCGCGGAGGCAGTGTTCGAGCAGGGCGATGTCGACGGTGCCCTCGAATTTCGAGACGCCGATCCGATAGCAGAAGTTGCGGATCGCCTCGGGGGTGTAGCCTCGGCGGCGAAGCCCCGAGATCGTCGGCATGCGGGGGTCGTCCCAGCCTCGAACGGTGCCGGTCTTGACGAGATCGAGCAGACGCCGCTTGCTCATGACGGTGTAGGTGATGTTCAGACGCGCGAATTCGATCTGCTGCGGGTGCCACACGCCGAGCTGATCGAGGCACCAGTCGTAGAGGGGGCGGTGGTTCTCGAACTCGAGGGTACAGATCGAGTGCGTGATGCGTTCGATCGAGTCGGACTGCCCATGGGCCCAGTCGTACATCGGGTAGATGCACCATGCGTCGCCGGTTCGATGGTGGTGGGCGCGAAGGATGCGGTACATGACGGGGTCGCGCATGTTGATGTTCGGCGAGGACATGTCGATTCGGGATCGCAGCACGCGCGAGCCGTCGGGGAATTCGCCGGCCCGCATCCGTCGGAACAGGTCGAGGTTTTCCTCGACGGAGCGGCTGCGGAAGGGGCTCTCTTTGCCGGCCTCGGTGAGCGAGCCTCTGAAGTCGCGGGTCTCTTCGGCCTTCAGATCGCAGACATAGGCCTTGCCGTCCCTGATCAGTTGCTCGGCCCACTGATAGAGCTGCTCGAAGTAATCGGAGGCGTAGTACAGATGCTCGCCCCAATCGAACCCGAGCCATCGGACGTCGCGCTGGATCGACTCGACGTACTCTTCCTCTTCCTTGGCGGGGTTGGTGTCGTCGAATCGCAGGTGGCACACGCCGCCGAACTGCTGGGCGATACCGAAATTCAGGCAGATGCTCTTGGCATGCCCGATGTGCAGATAGCCGTTGGGTTCCGGCGGGAATCGCGTGGCCACGCGCCCGTTCCACTTGTTGGACTGGATGTCGGCCACGACGATGTCGCGGACGAAGTCCTTCGGGGCGGAGGTCTCGGCACCCGCCTCGCCGGGGGTGTTCTCGCCTTTGGGGTCAGGTTTCTTTTCAGGATCCGGCTTGGACATGTCTTGCCACCTCGGTTGCCCAGGGTTGGTCATTCCGGCCGCCGACGCGCCCGGCCATGCCTTCGGGGCAGCTCGCTGTTCACTCCAGAACGCTCACCATGATAGTCTTCAGCCCTGCCTGCTGGCCAGGCAGTGGTCTATTCTCGCCAACACGCGGTCTTTGCCCAGCAGCGAGAGCGTGTCGTAGATCGACGGGCTGATGGTGCCGCCGGTCAGCGCCACGCGCAGCGGCTGGGCGATCTTACCCAGGTCGGTTCCCCTTTCCTTGGTGACGGCTTCGAGAAAGGCCTCGAGGCCGGCCGGCGACCAGTCGGACTGTCCTGCCAGGCGTGGCCGGAGGTCGATCAACGTGGCATAGCCCGTGCCGTCGCCCTTGGCCAGGACCTTCTGCACCGCCTTGGGGTCGTAGACGACGTCGGTGTCGTGCGTGAACACGAAGCGGCTCTTGGTGTCCACGTCGGCGAAGGTGCGGAAGCCCTTGCAGGCCTGGAGCAGCGTTCGCAACAGGGCGTCGTCGGCCTGCTTGAGGGGAATATCGTTGCAGGACAGGTAGTCCTTCAGGCAGCTCAGGAGCCGGGCGTTCCCCGCGTCGGTCGACAGGGCGTCGGCTGCGGCCTGCGTGTTGAAGGCCATGAGCTTGTCGCGGTCGAACTTGGCATTGCTCTTGCCGATGCCTTCCATGGTGAAGAGTTCGACCATCTCGGCCAGCGACAGGCGTTCGCGATCCTGGCCGGGCGACCAGCCGAGCAGGGCGATGAAGTTCACCATGACTTCCGGCAGGAAGCCGGCCGCCTTGAAGGCGTGCACGTCGACGTCGCCGTCTCTCTTGGAGAGCTTCTTGCCCTGCATGTTGAAGATCAGGGGCAGATGGGCGTAGTCGGGGTGCGGATAGCCCAGTGCCTCCTGGAGTGCCAGGTGCTTGGGCGTATTCATCAGGTGTTCCTGGCCGCGAAGGACCAGGCTGATCTTCATCTCGTAGTCGTCGACGACGTTGGCCAGATGGAAGGTCGGTCCGCCGTCGGACTTCAGGATGATGAAGTCCTCGAGTTCGTCCTGGCCCATGGTCACATCGCCGAGGATCCGGTCGTGAATGACGACGTCGCGTGGCGGCATGGCGAATCGGACGACGACGGGGCGTCCCTCGCTCCGGGCGGCCTGGGCGGCGGCCTCGGTGGGCAGGGTATCGGGCCGCGGATACTTGAACGTCTGCTTGGCGGCCACGGCCTTCTGCCGAAGGGCTTCAAGTTCCTCGGGGGTCTCGAAGGCATAGTAGGCGCGTCCGGACTCCAGGAGCTTTCGGACGGCGGCCATGTAGAGGTCGCCACGTTCGCCCTGGCGATAGGGGCCGTAGTCGCCGCCGACGAGCGGGCCTTCGTCCCAGTCGATGCCGAGCCACTGGAGGTCCTGGCAGATCTTTCCGATGGCGTCTTCGACGTGGCGGCTCCGGTCGGTGTCTTCAATTCGGAGGATGAACCGTCCGCCATGATGTCGGGCGAGGAGGTAGTTGAACAGCGCCGTCCGGGCGCCACCCACATGGAGGTAGCCCGTGGGCGAGGGGGCAAAACGTACACGAAGCGCGGGGGTCGTCACCATACACCTCTGGTTCGGAAGCAATGTAACTCTTTCAGTCTCGGCCACGTCACAAGGGCCGACGCTGAAACGATACAGCATACACACGGGCGGGGTGTTTCGCCAGAACGGCGCGAGAGGGCCTTTACTTGTGTTGTGCCGGCCAGGATTGAGTCGTCGTACCCGGCGGATAGGTGAAGCCTCCCTTGCTCTCCTCCCACCAAGCCCGCATTGCCTCCACAGCCTTCCGTCTGGCTTGGCGATCCTCTGCGGAGAGGGATTTCGGCCCGGCTGTGCCATAGACAAAACCGAAATCGCGTTTGGCTATACACATGATGCGACTCGCGGCGCCATTCTGGACGTTCCAGTTCTCCGATCGAAGCAGTTCCACGAGGACGGGCATCGCCTCGACGTACCCCTGCATCGACAGCCGCTCGGCGGCTATGATGCGGCAGGATTCGTCCGTCCCCGGTGTCAGACATGTCTTGAATACCGGTATGGCCTCTGCGCCATCGCAACCCGCCAGGAGCGATAGTGCGTGTATCCGAGCGCCCCTATCCTTGTCTGTCAGTGCCATCTCACGAATGATCGGAAAAGCCTCAGGAATGGACTCAGCGCCGGCCTTCACGAGCAGAAGAGCAGCGATTCGCTTCTCCGCGTCAGGACTCTTTAAGTCGTTCAGGATCTCCCCTCTCTTCCCCTCCACATGCTTCCTCATTCGAGCCTTCTCTGCCTCGCCCTGTGCCTTCGCTCGCTGTTCAGGCGGCAGCGCCATGATACGACGACGCTCTTCCGCCAAGGCCCGTTCTGCAGCGACTCTCCCGTCCCGCTCTTTCCACTCTTCAAGCACCTTCCTTGCACCCTCGCGAACATCGGGTGACGGATCCTCCTTCGCCAGACGCTCCACATCCGCCTTGAGCTCGTGAAGGTCCTCGTTGAACGCCTGACTGATCCCGTAGAACCTCTCCCGAGAGCTACGCCCGGGGTCGTTCATCATGGACCTTGAGTACTCGATACTCTTCCCTCTCGAATCCCGACTGCGCTCACGGGCATCCACCGCCCGCTTCTTCATCGACTCATCATATCTCTTGCGCAGTGCTGCCTTTTCGGCCTCGCTCGGGGGCTCAGCAACTCTAGAGGGCCTGCTGCTCGATGGCGGTGCTGTCTCGGCCGCCACCACGGGTGGTGGGATGAATCCGCAGACGATCATCAGCACAAGCACCAGAGATCCCTTGTGTGTCTGCGTCATCGATACGGCTCCTGACAGGGCACGAGAAAGGGGACCATCTGCTGTGTCACAAGAGAGGAATGTCATGCTTCCCTGTCCGTATCCAGTGTCTGCAGAGGACCCGGCTCTGCTGCGGCGCCGATGGCGGCTGCGGCGAGGCATCCGACGCACAGCAGAACGCTTGCCATGAGGCGGGTGCGACGCGTGGTGTGTCCCATCATGTTGTCCTCTCATCAGGCTCAGGGAACGGAGTACTGTACGGCTGGATACTATCGCACATCATAGGACGGGTACGAGATGGGGTCTAGAGCGGTTCACGAAAAGATGTAGCGTTAGCCGATAAGAGTAGTCATGGAA
>CAYUQT010000051.1:0-74129 GCA_964446835.1 uncultured Planctomycetales bacterium
CCAGCGTCGTCTCGCCCTTGCTCACCCGGATCAGCTTGTTGTCGTGGTCATAGGCCCCTTTCCTCCAGCGATTGGTCAGGAATCATAGGCTATTGAGCAGGGCTCAGATCGGTACGAAAGACATGCCCGGGACATCTGGATTCCCACAAACGGTTGCTTTGATCAGACACCCCGACAGGTCATGAGGGGAAGGTTTGACGAGCAAAAAGGTGGTGCCGGCGGTTCCTCTGAAGGGCCTCACAACGCGGTTGCCCCTCATCGCACTCTCCTGATGGAGAGCCTGCTTTTGCACACGAAAGCTCAATAGAGGGGCGCATTTCGCAAAACCGGGCAAGAACCGGGATTGAGGCACTAACATGCCAAATCGCAAATCGTTAACCTGGCAGGACTAACATCCAACGCGCTCGATAGGACTCGAACCTATGACCCCCGGTTTAGGAAACCGGTGCTCTATCCAACTGAGCTACGAGCGCACTCTCCACCACGCAGGATACAGGCCCCTCACCCACGGATCAAGGACAGGAGCGACCGGACCCTCCATGCCGGGCGTAGATGCTGCGCCGAACTCGCCACGATCTCACCCCCGTGACGTCATTCCCGACAGTGGGCGCTCGAAGCCCACCTTGATTCCCAACCTTGGCGCATTCCGGCATCTGAAGTGCCGAACGGGATTGCTGCCGCCCTCGTAGTTGCCCAACCACCGAGCGCTACACTGTGCCAGTTTCGTCCATGTGGCCTTGCGTCACTCGGCTGCCTTATACCGCCCGCAGGTTCCACGGCATCGGGTCGACCTTGGCGATGACTCTCGTACGATGCGTGTTCTCCACCTTCACTGAATGAACTGGAGGGCATCCAAGGGATTAAGCGAAAGACCTCGCTGGGCGTAGATAGACTGCAGCAGCGGGTCCAAGACCTTGACCCCCGGGCCTTGCGGGGTGGCATTGAAATCGTTGACGAGGGTAGTCAGCAACCCCCAGCTTTCCGTACCCGAAACGGTACTCCGCCAGGGCCACGGGTCGGCGTACATCCCGGCATGCCCGTCGTAATAGCCTACGCAACCCGACTTCGACGGCAGCATGAAGTCGTATGGGATCACCTTGCCCAAAGTGCCATGATACGAACCGATCGTGTCGCTGATCAAGGCGAAAATGCAATCGGCACCATTCGAGATCCACGGCTTGAACGTAAGTATGTTCCCAAGGTTGTTTGTCCCCGCCGCACAGTGGTAATCCCACTGCTCGTCAATCATCATGAACATCGCGGAAGAAGCGTACACCGCACTGATCTTCATGATCGGGCCGGGATAGAGCTTGTCCCCTGCGTCAGGGTCATTAGGCAGGGGGGGGGGTAGATTCGAGAGCAGCTTACGACCGAGCAAGGTCCGCGTGTAGTTGAAAAGGTCCTGGCATTTCGCCCCACCGGTTTGGCCGACCGAACCCGGCGAGACTCGTTCGAACTCCGGACATCTGTATAGCCCCGGGTGGCGGGCGTATTGGAAGAGTGTCCCGGATTCAACCCTCGGTTGTGGAACGTTGTCTGACCAATCCGTGTCCACCGACAGCGCAGCCATGTTCGGCAGCAGCCAGGTTTCTTGGTTCAGGAACCATGCTTCGTCGTGTGTCGGGTCGGGATCCAGCTTTGGGTATGTCTTGTTCATCCGATTGCCGTAACCAATACCGATGAACTGCGGCGTCTCATTGTAGTCGTCGGCGTAGAGCAAGTGGCATCGGGTCAACTGCCCTATTCGGGAGGAACAGAGCGTCGCCCTGGCCTGCCCGCGGGCCTGCCCCAGCGACGGCAGCAGGATCGATATGAGCAAGGCGATGATCGCCACCACCACCAGCAGCTCGATCAGAGTGAAAGCGCGGATTCCCCACCGAACGGACCTTCGATCGTCCTTCATGTGATTCCTCCTTGTCCCGGTTCTAATCGGCCCAACGTGACTTGCCCCGACCGAATAGGGCGCTTTTCCATCGCGTCGAGTGACGCGCCTGAGCGAATTGTTCCTTGGTTTTCCCGTACAGCTTCAACAACATGTGACCTGTCACTGAGCCATACTTCCGGTAATGGAATTCTACGCGGTGTACGGCGAGGCGACAAGGTCTCAATGCCCATCTCCTACGGAGCAGGGCGGAGTATGCGGAGGTGCAACGGCCCCCCCTAAACGGGGTCTCAGCCAGTTTACGGGTGACAGGCGCACCAACGAACATCCGAAGACGACCGGGGGGTGGATCGCGATGAACAATCCTCAAGGCCATTCCTATCGGCAGCAACCGAAGCCGGATCTGGTCCCCTGACATGCCCACCCGCCCCATCATCAACACCAATCACCCTCACCCTTCTCACACAGGGACAAATCGCAGCGCGGCCTGCATCGTGACGCAGCAATCTGCTCAACAGAAACCTCGTGCAGAAGGACCCCAGCAATGTCATCATCAAAACCAGATTCCGCCACCCCGACCAACGCCCCTTCCCCCGGCCCCCATCTCGCAACCTCTGCCCCACCCAAGACGTCTGACATCTTGGAACTCCTAACTTGTGTTACTCTGGATACTCCTCGATGCCGCTCTACCGTCCCCCAAACGTCTCGCGCCATGGGACAAAGTGAGACATTGGGCGATACGACCAATCCGAATATCAGCTCCCAGCCACCGGACCGTGCCCCTGGACCCTGTCGTGCCCCAACACTGCCTCTCATCATGAGACTCCTGATCCATACGCCCTCCAAACCTTATCGCGACCACTCTGCCACCCTTCGTATCTGTGACAGTATGAGACAATGTGGGACATTCGACGACACATCAGATCGCACACACACGAATCCACCATAGAAGACAAGCCGCTTACCCCCTCACGACACCCTCCCTGCCTTGAAGCGTGTAAAAACGAGTCGAAAGTGAGACATTGGACGACGTAACGGATCGTAATCAGACTGAAGTACACTGTCGGGCGACAGACTCACGACCCGCCAAACCCCATCCCGCAGACCCTGGCCCAGATGAAAAGTGTGAAACAAGTGTCAAATGTGTGACATTCAACGACAATCAAGATCGCAATCTCATCAAACAGCCACGAATAGGCATGACGCCGCACCCCAAGCGTCAGATGCCCGACAGGGTGTCCCCCGTCTCTCCCGCTCGGCCCCCATCTCCTCACGGAAGGATGGGGACAACATACGACGGAATCACATGGGAATTGAACGCCGAATCCGAAACACGGCCGGCCCTCTGCGGCTCGCAAAGACTTTGTTGGGCCCAGCGGTTGACTTTTGACCCGACACAGTACTAACACTTAATGAATTCGGGATACACCGGCAATCCCGTGGAGGGGCGGCAATTCCGCATCTTCGGCCGTTCGCTCAAACGGATTCTGCCGGACACATAGATTCAGCCTATTGATGTTACGAGGACTACATTGATGAGCACACGCGGATGTGTTGGCGCTACAGTCGTCGTTCTCGCGACGGTCGCTCCCCTTCTGGCGGCAACGCCAAGCTTCCAGACGATCGGGATGCATGAGGTCACCGGGATTTCGAGTGACGGCTCAGTTGTTATTGGACATGAT
Source organism: uncultured Planctomycetales bacterium (assembly GCA_964446835.1). GTDB lineage: Bacteria > Planctomycetota > Phycisphaerae > UBA1845 > JAFGLZ01 > CAYUQT01. Next base: position 3,565 of record CAYUQT010000051.1, read on the forward strand.
AAATGGCTTGTGTACCCTCCTGGACCTGGAGGCACATTGCCCTGGTATGAATACGAGGGCCTTCGATGGTGCAATGGCGTCATGACGTCACTCGGAGGTACACCATCCGATTTCCCAGACGAGGAGGGCCACAGTGTTAATCCTCTCGGGGTATCTGGGGACGGATCGGTCATCGTGGGTCAGAGCGATGGAGAAGCCTTCCGATGGGAAAACGGTGTCATGACGACCCTGGGGGCAGTCTCGGGATATCGCAGCACTTCGGCAGTGAGCGTATCCGGAGACGGTTCCGTCATCCCGATGAACTGCGATCTCGTGTCCGGTGTTGGTACGGGAATTGTCTGTTGGAGGGATGGCGCGACAACCCTAGTCGCCTCCGGAGGCGGTCTCGGTCAGCTTGCATGGGCTACTGGGATCTCCGGTGACGGCAATACGATTGTCGGATTCGACAACGCCGTCTGTTATTGGCGGAACGGCGTGAAGTCTCCGCTGGGTAGTGCCGTGACCTCTCTTGCCCTAGGGATCTCTGATGATGGAAGCGTCATCATCGGCGGTAGTGAGTCTACAGAAGCTTGGCGATGGGAGAACAGTGCTGTAACCGGCCTGGGACACATCGCGGCCGGCCATGTCGGGGGGATTGCCCGAGACGTTTCGGCCGACGGGTCAGTTATTGTGGGTGAGGATTACCTGTCCAGCTCATCCTCCAGAGCCTTCATCTGGAGTGCCGAAACGGGCATGCAGAATCTGAATGATGTTCTCGTTAATGAGTATGGCTTCGACCTGATGGGCTGGACACTCACGAGCGTTATGGGCATTTCGGACGACGGCCTGACGCTCGCAGGCAACGCATACAAGACCCTGGATGGTAAACCTGGCGGTACCGCGCTCACCGGCTGGGTCGCGCACATCCCCGAGCCGACGACGATGCTACTCCTGGCGTCGGGGGCGGGGTTATTGTGCGGTCTCAGGAGGCCTCATCGCTGAAGGACTCCGGCGGGCCACCTGACAGAAATTGACGCAGTTCTTCTCTGAGAAGCGGGCTGCGTCAATTTCCTTGCACGGTGCATCGGAAGAAACACCGGTCACAGACTTGCTTGGCGATCGCTCCCTATCCGCCCTACGGAGCGTAACGGGCTTCGACCGTTACGCGATCGTTCAGGTCGTGCAGTCTGACGACCTCGCTGTCGCGATCGAAGTCCGTCCATTGCTTGCCGTTCACGGTAACGCCCTGGATCGGAGCGGCCTTGGGATGACGCAGGCGGAGGAGCACCTCCTTCGGTGGCCGACGGGAGGGCATGTCGATCGTGGCCGTGATCTTGCCGTTGTCTGCATCGGAGACGATCTGGTAGCTCACCGGGCCGAAATACGACGGTGCGTTTGCGATCGCGATCCGCTTGCCCTGCGCCAGCCATGCCCGAGGCGTGGCCCGCGCCAGCCAGAGCCGCTGGGCGTCTTCCATCACCAGCATCAGCCGGAAACGTTCGAGGAACGCCGACTCCTCGAAGGACTTGTCGGGCGGACCGCCGGTGGTGTGCTCGCGGAAGGTGTACTCACCGGGCAGGATGTCCACGGCGTACTGGTTCAGCCACGAGCGGAGAAAGTTCGGGACATCGTCCGCGGCCAGGTGGATATTGGCGTGCCGCTCGAGGCCGCACTGATACTGCCAACTGGCGTGCGAGAACCAGTGCTTCTCCGGATCGTAGCCCGGGGTCCTGTCCCGCAGTTTGGAGTTCTCGAGCAGCAGGCGATCTTCGAGCACATCGAGGTGCCCCTGCACCCGCGGGTCGGCCGGAGACAGCAGCCCCGAGGGGTCGATCAGCGGATCGGCCGATTGCACGGTGTCCCAGTAGATCGCGCCGACGTGCCCCTGGCAACGCCGCCAGCCCCAGGCCCCGGCGGCAAAGCCTCGCACATACGGGGCAAAGGGCACGAACGAGCGATAGGTCCCATCTCGAACGGCCACCACCGGCGTCAGGGCGATCGAACGGTCGATGGCCGCCACCAGGTCCTTGCGGTAGGCCTCGGCCTCGTTCGCCAATCGTGCGCCCTCCTGCGGGTCGATCTCGGCCAGCAGGTCGGCCATGCGCCGCACACCGAGCCAGTAGTAGGCCTCCGACTCGTAGAATTGCATGTGCATGCAATGACTGTCGGGCGTGACGACATGCGCCGGCTGCAAGCCCTTGCTCCAAAGGCGCTGGCCACCGGGTATGGCACCGGTGAGGAACTGCCTCTGGCGGAGTATCCACTCGACGTTGGCCTTGATGCGCGGGGCGGCGGCCTTCAGCCAATCCTTGTCCCCCGTGAGCAGATAGTGCTCGGTCAGGGTGAACATGATGGCGCCGGGGCCCATGCAGTGAACGCCGTCCATGTGTCCGCCGACACCCGGCGGCCCCTGAGCGTGGGTCAGGCACCCCGTTCCGTCGGAGAAGTGGCCGAGGGGTCGGTCGGGCAGCGAATACTCATGATACCCCCCCTGCCCCGCGACCACCTTGTGTTCGATCGGAAGCGACAGCCACTGGTCCAGGCCGTCGGCGGCCTCTTTGTGCATGCCTTGAAGGTCGAGCGCCCGCAGGATCAGATACGTTTCCGAAGCGAGGATACCGAAGGGGTAGTCCAGAAACCGCCACTGTCCGCTCTCGTTCCGCACGGATCGGCGCAGGATGTGCCATGCCCCGAGCTTCCACTGCGCGGTGAGCCGTTCGCAGGGGACCTCAACCCGCATCGCCGGTTCCGTCGCCGGTTGGGGATGCGGCGGCAGGTTGGCCCCCCTCATCGCCTCGACCGCCCCCTGCCAGGTCTGTTCGGCGTGCTCGCGAGTTCGCCGGCGGATGCCCTTGAGGTTTCGCTGGGCCAGCTCCTTGAGGAACTCCCGGGCGGTGGCGGCGTTCGAGGCCATCACAAACGGCGGCTCGGACGGGGCCGGAGGCGATTCCAGCGGTGGGACCGAGTAGAAGTGCCATACGCCCGCGTTGCCGGCCGAATCCGCATGCGGATTACCCGCGTGAATGCTGTCTACCACGTCTTTCGTCAGCGTCCACGTCGCGCGGCTGCCGCCGAGAGCGGTAACGGCCAATTCGACGACGGTCGTGTCGCAGACGTAGTTGCCGCCCCGGGGGCCGACGACCAGGGACACCATGTCGCCGCTCTGGACGGCCAGATCGCCCAGTGCCTTGGCATCGCCCTCGGCGGGGATGGCCTGCGATCCGCCCGTGCCGATCGCTCCGTTGGCGAGCACCTTTCGACCGGCCTTGCCCACGACCACGACGGACCAATCGATACCGTTGCCGCCCGTGGAATCGCCCATGGCGACGTTTGCTTTGACACTGACGCGCCCCTGGATGGGGCTGCGCCATCCGACGGCCACATCGCGATCGGTCGCCGGGTGCATCGCCACGCACCGTGCCGGCAGGCGAAGGGTGCCCGCGAGTCCGGGCTGGTCGGTCGGATTGACGCCCAGCCATGGAATGACGTTGTTGGCCCAACCGCGGACCAGCGGTACGCCGGGGATCGCATCCATCTTGGTGGCCAGCATGTCCGGCGGTACTTGCGAGAGGGATGCGTCTGTTGCGGCAGGCGAAGGTTCCTGTCTGGCCGTGCAACGAACGAAGAAGCCGTATTCAGGGGCCAGGATCGGGCCGTTCTCCAGGTCGGCGGCCAGAAACGAGACGTTACCCGACTGGGTCCAGACTGTCAGGATGGTGCGAGCGACATCTTCCTTTTGAGCCGCATAGGGCCAGATGCGCCGCCAGGGCGAAGTGCCCATGTAGAGCATGCTGAACCGGATGCCTCGGCGGGCATCGGCCTTCGGAGCGGATCGCCAGGCGGTCGGGGCGACCATCGCGGTACCCGAATCACCGTCGAGCGGCCTGACATCGGCCAGAACCCCGTCGTAAGCCTCAAGCCGCCCGTCGTAGGCCAGGGCGGCACGCTTTTCCTCAAACCCCCACTCGATCTCCACGTCCATCTTCTTCCAGACCTCCGGCACGAATGCGCGGATCGTGGGGACCGGGCAGGCCGAGGCCTCTTGCTGCCCTCGCACCGAGACCACCACGCCCCATGTGTCGACGGGGATGGTGTAGACGTAAGTTTGCCCGTCGGCGGACACTTCGGGCTTGGCGGCCTGCTTGATCGTCCGGGGGTTCCACCATGTGTGCGCCGTCTGATCGGTGCCGTCGAAGATCGACACGACCAGGTCGTCGACCGACGGCCGCTGTTTGGCATCGCCCGTCCAGGAAAGCTCGATCCGCCGCAAGGGCCGAACTTCTTCCCACAGCAGCCCGCAGAGGGCCTGTCTGATCGCCGGGACGTTGACGTCCAACGGCTTGTTGAACGGCTGTTGCGCGTACTGCATGAGCAGGACCCAGGCTTCCGGCGGGTTCTCGTCGGGCTTGCGATCGGCGCGATAGACGTAGGCGCTGGGGGCGATGTCGACCGGGCGGCCCAGGCGGGCCGTCGGGTCTGCCGACGTGAGGGTCGGCGCCGCGACGGCCTCTCCACCGGCGACGCTCCCCAAGTGAAACAGAACGATAGTCACAAGCAACAGTGTGAATCTTGCACGCATGGCTGCCTCTCGACGGTTGGGGGTTCGCAGTTGTCGGTACGTACTGGGGGTAGTCTGCACAGAATCCTGGGAGGGGTCAACTCGCCGCGTGCCAAGCGTTCGCGCAACGGCTCAGGCCTGCCCCTTCGGCGGTCCCACAGTGGCCTTCTCCTCGAGACGGCTCAACTGGCTCCTGAGCATCTCGGCCTGGGGAGAGTCGGGATAGGTTTCGATAACATGCCGGGCGATTTCCGCCGCTTCGGAGAATCGATGCTTGCGGATCAGCTCTTTGATGTCGTTTTCGAGGGTCTGGCGCTCCTGGATTTCGGCGTTGGCTTCCAGCGTTTCGATCTGGGAACGCACGAGGTCGGCCTCCTTGGATTGGCCGTAGTGTTCGAGCAGGCTGTGCGCCGCCGCCAGGGCTTCCTTCCATTGCCGCCGCCCGACGAACTTCTGGAGATCGCCGTAAATCCGGCGCAACTGCTGCTGTTCGAAAAGTTCGTGCTCTCGATCGACCAGCGCACGCAAATCCCGGGTCTTGGGGCTCTCGGGGTGTTTGGCGGCGACCTCTTCGGCCACCTCTTTGGCGCGATCCCAGGCCGAAATGCTCATCAGGTCCTGCACCTTGCGTTTGGCCTCGGCAAGGTCTCCGGCCTCGGCGGCCGATCTCGTCTGTTCGATCCGTTCGCCGACGCCTCGGATCTCGTCGTCCTGTCCCAGACGATCGGCCATCTCCTGCCACAACTCACGGGCACGATGGTATTCGCCGGCTGTAAGGAATTGATCGATTCGCGCGTTGAAGTGCCTCCGCTCAGACGTGAGGATGCGTTCGAGCTTCAACCGCTTCTGGTCGTCGGTCAGAAGCGAGTTTTCGGCCACTTCTCGCAGCAGCTTCAGCATCTCGTCCAGCACCGCGGACCGCGGCTCGGTTTGCAGGGCCTGACTGTGTGTAGCGACCGACGGCGAGACCATGCCCATGACCGTATCGTTGGAGGAAGGTTCCGTCTCTTCGCGATACTCGATTCGTCGAACGCTGACCGTCAGGCGGTGGGCGTAGTGAATTCCGACGGCCAACCCCACGAGGATCGCCACGACGCTGAGCCCGCCCATCAGGAGCGCCAGAACCATGAAGATGTTCGCCGGCGCTGCGGCACGCCCGGCCTGGATGAAATGGTCGACCATCCACCCCACACCGACCACGGTGGAGAGGCCCACGATCACAGCCAACACCAGCAAAGGAGACGTAATACGACCGGACTTCACTTGGACCGTTCCCGGATTCTGATTCCGCATGTCTGTGCCTACTCGAACAGCTCTTCAGCGCGCATGCGCTACCCTTCTGCACCCTGGACTCCCCCATTTGAGCACGCAGGGTACCCCTCTTTATACACCACGGCGTTTCGCTTGACCACGGCATTTTTCTCTCGGTGCATTCGGTGGGACATTCCGCTATGCTGGGCGCAGTCTCACAGCAACCGCTCACGGGAGAATTCAGCGAACACGGCGATGACGGAGACCCATCCATCCCTCGGCTCCTTGGCCTTCCTGAAACGACCGTGGGTTCGGTTGAACGAGCTGCGGTGGACTCGGCGCGTTCCCGCAAAGGCGATCCTCTTCGCCCTCGTGCTTCTCGGAGTCCTGTTTCCTTATCCGAGACTTTTTGCGCGACAGATGGTGAGGATCAGACACATCGACCGGCTGATCGACCCGAATTCGCCCGCCCTGACCCCATTGGAGAAAGAGTTTCGTGCCGGGCTACCCAAGAATCCCACGCCCGCGCAACTTCGGCGTAGCGTCGAGGCGTTCGTACTCCGAAAGATCCCGTACGATTGGGATTGGAACACATGGGGAGTGGTGGACTATACGCCCACGATCGAGGAGTTGCTGGCGAAGGGGCGAGAGGACTGCGATGGACGGGCCATTCTGGCCGCCTCTCTGCTGAGACGGCTCGGGCAGGATGCTCAACTCGTCAGCAGCATGCGTCACATGTGGGTCGCGGTGGGCAAGAACGAACTCATGGGCCCCGATAAGGCCAAACTCACGATCCATACTGCCCAGGGCCCCAAGATGAACTGGATGGCCTTGAAGTACCTGCCGCGTGATCTGACGTTTGGACTGGCGGTGTTTCCTTTGGTACGGGAGATCATCGTGGCCTTCGCCGTGCTGGGGCTCTGGTCGCATCCGCAGATGCGGCGGCGCTGGATCGTCGTCCCGGGGTTGATGTTCGTCTATGGGTTGCTGTTCTGCCAGGCGGCGTACTTCGTCGGGGCCAACGCGGAGCAGCTCTGGGTGAGTTGGGTTGGATCGGTGCATCTGGTAGTCGGACTGGCGTGTCTGGGGTGGACAAGCCTGGCGGCCCGCCGTGCGTACCCGGCCTGAGAGGAAAGAAGGCATGTCGGAAAACCTTCACCTGGTCGATCATCCGGTCATCCATCACAAGCTGACGCTCGCACGGGACCGAACGACAGACCGTCCGCAATTCCGATCGCTCCTGCACGAGATTACGGAGCTGCTGACGTACCATGCCCTGTCCGACGCCGAATCGGAAATCGTCGAAGTGCCCAGTCCGATCGATTGGGCCGGCGGCCGGGCCCTTGTCGAGCCCTTCACGCTGGTACCGATCCTGCGGTCGGGTCTGGGGATGCTCGACGGGGCGATGCATGTGATTCCGTCGGCCCGCATCGGCCATCTGGGCGTGTACCGCGACCCAACCACCTTCGAGCCGGTGATCTATTACAACAAGCTCCCGCTGGACGTGGACACATCGACGGTGCTGATGCTCGATGCCATGCTGGCGACGGGGGCCTCGTGCAGTGCGGGCATCGATATCCTCAAGCGATGCGGGGTGAAGAAGGCGCGGGTGATCTGTCTGATCACGACACCGCTGGCAATCGACCGCCTGGCGAGCGAACACCCGGATATTCCGATCTATGCGGCGGCGGTAGACCCCATTGTCACGACCGACGGGCGGATCAGCCCGGGGCTCGGCGATGTGGGGTTTCGGCTCTTCGGCACGGCATAGAGCTGCCCGCGACAAGTGGTAATTGTCGAGGGGATTCGGCAGCTACCACTGAGCCTCCTCGAATGGCCCTCTGGGACTGGCCACTTTGGGCTTGGGCAGGGTCTTGATCAGCGACGCGGCCAGCGCCAGGTCGCCCCTGGTAGTGATCTTGAGATTCCTCGCATCGCCCTCGACGATCGTCACGGGGTGGCCGGCGGCCTCAACCACCTGGGCATCGTCGGTGACGGGAGTCGGAACGTTGGCGATATTCGCATACGCATCGATGAGGAGCTGACGCCGGAAGACCTGCGGGGTTTGAGCCTCCCAGAGTCCATGCCGGCTGACGGTTTCGGCGATCGTACCGTCCTTGCCTACTCGCTTGAGCGTGCCGTGCAAAGCGATGGCCAGGATGGCTGCGCCGGTCTTTTCCGCTTTGGCGAAGACCTTGTCGATCCAGTCCTGGGCGATGCAGGGACGCACGGCATCGTGGATGGCCACGAGATCAGCCTCTTCAACCACAACGTCGAGGGCCCTCTTGACCGTCTCGTGCCGTTCAGCACCGCCCTCGACCACCTTGACGCCCATCAACATGATGTGGGCACCGTACTTGGTCTTGACCATGTCCATATCCTGGGCCGACACGGCCAGGATTGTCTGGCAGACGTCCGGGCGTTTGACGAAGGCCTCGAGTGTCTTGACGAACAGCGGACTGTCGTTGATCTTGGCGAAGACCTTGTTCTCGTTTCCACCGAACCGCTTGCCGGCACCGGCGGCCGGAAAGATCACTGCCACTTTGGCCATGTTTCACACTCCATACAAGGCGGCGTCTGTCCCCATCGACGGGCACCGCTGTGACTATCCATTCCATTCTGGTTCGAATCTCTGCGGCCGTCGGCACAAGGTCATGTCGGCAGATCCCAACGATACGACCTGCCCTCAAACGCACGGGAATTCACCTGCCCCGTCGGTCGGACATCGACGCCTCTGCCCCAGATCATCTTGACGTTATCGAGGTAGTGCAGGTAGTTCTCCAACGGGACATCCGCCGGCACGCGATGATCGCAGAAGGGCAGGAAGCCACCCTCTTCGGCCAGCGGCGCCAGACGTTCGATCTCTCGAAGGATGTCGTCCTTCGATCGGGCCAGGATTCGCTTATCGAATCCGCCCATGATGAGCAGTTCCCTGCCGAATCGCCGGCGGTATTCGACGGGGTCGGCGCCCCACGTGCCGACTTCCAGAGGAAACGCCGTGTTGACCCCGTTTTCCAGCCAGATCGGCAGCAGGTCGTCCGACCTGCCGTCGCAATCGAGCACCACGACGTCGCAGCCGTATTGGCGGAGCAACGTGGTGATCCGCTTGTACTGCGGCCCCATCACATCCCTGACGATACGGGGAGAGATGAGCGGGCCGTGGTTGTAGCACATGTCCTCCCACATCGTGGCGTAGTCGAAGGTACAGCCGACTCCCTTCGCCTCGCGAAGTGCTCGTTCGAGCACGGTGTGAAAGAGGTTGCCCAGGGTCTCGACCATTTCAGGGAACAGCGAGGAATCGTCGTAGAGCAGCAGCGACAGGTTCTCCATGCCCATCCAGTTCCGCAACCAGCCGTAGAGGCTGCCCGCGAAGATGCCCAGGGGATAGTCCCGGCGGTCGTCGGCCTGGCGGGCACAGTCCTGGGCCCACGATTCGGGAATCCGCCCCGGCGTCTGCGGATCGAGGCGACTGCGAAACTGCCATTGCCAGCTCGCACGATCCTTGAGCGTCCAGTCGATGTAGTGTGGGATCGTCGCGTGCCGCTTGTTCCTTCGCATGGTCACGCCCGAGGCGTCCATGATGACTTCGGTCTCGCCTTCATCGGAAAGCTGCTTGTCTTCGAAACACGGGCTCAACCCGAGATCGACATTCATCACCCGCCACTGCTGGTCCATACCGAAGAACTCATCGGTGTTCACACCCTCGGGCAGGCCGTAGTGCTCCCAGACCTGGATGGTCTCGGTCCAGAACCCGAAATCCCAGATCGGGCACCGATCGACAGGACGGTAGTGCATCTGGTTGTTGAAACGCTGCCGGTCGTTCACGCCGCACGCTCCTGCGCCCCGTCCCGCAAACCACCACGGTTTCCGTCGGAGCGGGGGTATTATGCCACAGTCGTCGGCGGATTTGAATCGCTGCCCCGGCGGGCGATCGACGAATTATGGCCTTTGTGGGGATCGGACGTTGTTGGCAAACAGCCTCCGCTGGCTCGCCGGCCCGACGACAGCGGGACCAGAAAGCGACCTGATCTTCTTCCGTCGGTCCCTTCAGGACTGTCAGGGGACGATCTGAAAGCTTGCGCTCGGTTTGGGATTTCCGGGGCTTGTCAGAATCTCAGAATTCCACGTGCCGCCGGTCAGCAGGCCGTCGGTCCATCGCAGGATGACCGTATCCCGGCAGTGGAACTGCACGCCGATCTGCCCGCCGTACTTCTGGCTGTGGGAGCTCAATCCCTCAGCGGTGGGACCATAGCTCCATCCACACAAACCGATCGCGAACAAGGGGTTGGTGGAGGAACAGTTGCCCTGAGTGCCGGCCAGATCGGTTGTCGTATAGCAGACCGCCCTGCCCGGAGCGATGACCGGCGGAGGATTGACGAAGTAATGAGGGGTGAAGCCCATTCCGTTCGGACACACACCCAGATTGGGGGACACATAATGGGTGTTGCTGTCGTTGACCAGGTAGATGCGGATCACATCGGTGCTGTCCGACGGAGCCGGCAGACAGCCGCCCATCATTCCAATCAGAATCAGGAGTGCCACACCGGCTGTCCATTGCCTTATCATCGATTGAACCTCCGCCCGTCAGAACCTGTTCACCACTCAACCGTCGAAAGATGTCCGTCGCCTTGTGCTACGACTCCTGAAGCTACGGCGTGCCTCCCCTACCGTCAAGCCTCCGGGCCCGGACTAATCCGGCGCGACGAGGGTCTGCACTTTTCATTGGGTGCATTCTGGTGTAATCTGCCACTCGACACGGATTCGGCAAGGGTGCGGGAGACTTGGCGATGACGAGGATGGATGCGGTGTGGCGAAAGCTGTGGTTTCTGGCCCCGATGACGGGAATGACATTCGGTGTGGGTGCCTGCCTGCCGTCGGGATTTGGCAGCGACATGCTGGCCAGCACGATCGCGGCGATCTGGAGCGATATCCTGTACACGATTCTCGACTTCATTCTTCCGCAGGTTCCGGTCTGAGCCCTGATGAGAACATGTGGGGGTCCTCTGGCACGAACCCCCAAGTGGACACGACCCGACGCCCGGAACCGATTCCCCCCTTCGGTGGGCAGTGTGCCGGCCGTGTTGTGACCCTGCGATGCCCTCTCGGTACATGACCCCTTGGGTGAGGGTCTACCAGGGGCTTGTTGAGCGTGGTAGCGACCCCTAAAATACGACACCTATTTCTTCTCGAGGTGACACGCCATGGAGATGGAAGAGATCGAATTTGAGTGTGAAGAGAAGATGGAGAAGTCGCTGGAGTACTTCCGCGCCGAGCTGCGGACGGTGCGCACCGGTCGGGCGAGCACGGGACTGGTCGAGCACCTGAAGGTGCAGGTGGCGGCCTATGGGACCGCCATGTCGCTGCGGGAGCTGGCGACGCTCTCGACGCCGGAACCCACATTGATCGTCATCAAGCCGTTCGACCCGACCACGTTGAAGGATATCGAGCGGGGTATCGAGGCGTGCAACATCGGCATCACGCCGATCAGCGACGGACGGATCATTCGCCTGCCGGTTCCACCGCTTTCGGGAGAACGGCGGCAACAGTTGATCCAGCAGATCCGCAAGCTGGCCGAGGCGCAGCGTGTGGCGATCCGAAACGCCCGACGCGACGCCAAGAAGCTGATCGACGGTCAGGAGAAAGAAGGCTCCATCAACGAGGACGACGCCGAGCGATGCCGCGGCAATATCCAGGAGCTTACCGACAAGTACGAAAAGGAAGTCGACAAGCTGCTGGAGGCCAAGACCAAGGAACTCGAAGAGATCTGAGGCCTCACTCGCGAGACTCAATCCACCTGCTGAATGCCACCGGAAGAGGTGTACCTATCCGCCGGTTGTCCCTCGGAACGTCAGGTCGAGCGATAGGGGTGTGAGCGTGATGTGACCGCCAAAGGTCATTCCCACGTCGGTGCCCGACGGGGCAGGACGTTTGGAGTACTCCCCGACATACTCAAAGACCATCCCACCGTCGGTCGAGGAGGCCTCCGCCCGCCGATAAACGATCTTCAGCGGCTCGAGCGCCATTGGAGTTACGGCGACGCCCTTGGGTTCCTGGCCCGTCGGCAGCGCGGGCAGATTGACGCTCCATATGGGCGGGCGATGGGCCGTCTCGTCGGCAATCAGCCGTGCGATGACCGGACGAACCCACGCCGCAGCACGATCCCAATCGAGCGGAACGTCCCGACGGATGTATTGGGATACGGCGATCGCGGGCAGGCCGAGAAAGGCCGCCTCACGAGCTGCGGCGACGGTGCCTGAGTAGTAAACGTCAACACCCATGTTTCCCCCCCGATTGATCCCGGCCAGGACCCAATCCGGACGGGAATCCAACAGCTCCATCACACCCAGACGAACGCAGTCGGCCGGCGTCCCCTTCACGACGTAGATGTCGCCGAAGGGCTCGCCCCGTCGACGATCCACCTGAATGGTTCCGCGATCGGTCACGCCATGCCCAGCAGAACTGGCCGGGCTGGCCGGTGCCACAACACTAACCCTGGCAAAGCCGTCCAGGCAGCGGTAGAGCGCCGCCAATCCTGGGGCGTCGAACCCATCGTCATTTGTCAACAGAACATGTCGCATCGTCACCCCGTACCTTGCCTGACGGCGCTACGGACCCCATCGCACCGAAGCGTCGATCCTCGTCGGCCACTCTCGGAGAAGACCGCCCCCTCAGGGAAATCAAGCCGCCGCCACGCCCAATCGGTGTAACCTGCGGATCGTGTCTTTCCGCACAGTACCCGCCCGCCGGCCGCGTGTCGACCTACGGCTTTCCGCAGCGCCGGCTTTCGATTATGGTCTCCAGTGATGATCCTGGATCATCATGCAGCCAAGTCCCGCTCCCGTTCATCTGCTGAGCTGGAGGAAGCGAGGGTTAGATCGGACATTCCACGAAGCATCCCGGAGGTTCCGTCATGAATCAGCAACCACCGCGAAGACATCCGTATGAGCCCGCAGAGAACCGCCGCACGTTTCTGAAGAGGGCCGTAGCCGCCCTGACCGCCTCGGGCGGAGCCATCGTTGTGGCCGAGCAGCGAACGGGCGGTACGACCTCCCGCAAGACCTCCTATCCGCCGGCCCACCCCGTTACCTTCGGACCGATGAATCACTTCTTCGGCTACTACGACAAGTGCCCCTGGGACGCCACGGGGCGATACCTGTTGGCAATGGAAGTCGGCTTTAACGATCGCCAACCGGAGCCCGGCGAGCGGCTGACGATCGGCATGGTGGACCTGCATGAGAACAACCGCTACATCGCGCTGGACCGAACGCTCGCATGGTGCTGGCAGCAGGGCACGATGCTTCAGTGGCTCGGTTCGGCACCCGACCGCGAGATCATTTACAACGCGTACGAGGACAACCGATACCTGTCAATCATCCGGGACGTCCACAGTGGCAAGACGCGAAGGCTGCCGCGCCCCATCTACGCTGTCAGCGGCGACGCCACACAGGCGGTGACGCTCGATTTCGACCGGCTTGGGCGAACGCGGCCCGGCTACGGCTACATCGCCGGTCCGGAGACCTACAAGGACGATCCGGCCCCCGCCAAGGCAGGGATCTACTGGATGGACCTGAAGACCGGTGAGAACCGCCTGATCATCTCGATCGCTCAGGCGGTGGCGAACCAACCGCGGAGTGATTTCGAGGGGCAGCATCACTGGTTCAACCACCTTCAGTTCAACCGATCGGCCACACGATTCATCTTCCTGCACCGGTGGGGCATCCCCGGCAAACGATGGGGCACGCGGGCCTACACCGCCAAGGCCGACGGAAGCGACCTGCGGCTGATTGCCGACACGGGCATGGTGTCACACTTCGACTGGCGCGGTGACGACCGAATCCTTGCGTTTGCCCTCAACAAGAACAAGAAGGCGAGATTCTATCTGATCGACGCCCTCAGTGGAGATATGGAGACGGTGGGCGAGGGCGTGCTGACCTCCGACGGGCATTGCTCATACTCACCCGATCGGAAATGGGTGCTCAATGACACCTATCCGAACAAGCAGGCCATTCAGACGCTGATGCTCTACCGGCCATGCGACGGGAAGCGTATCGACATCGGCGAGTTCTATCTGCCGCCGAAGGTTCACGGCAAGCCCTTCCGAGTCGACCTGCACCCTCGATGGAATCGCAATGGCACACAGGTGTGCGTGGACGCCTGGCACGAAGGGCCGACACGGCAGGTGTACGTCGTCGACGTTGGTGATGTCATCCGAAAGGTATGACACCGGCGAACCTGATAAGCAGGTCGTAGGGTGTGTCCAAGCGTGTGCCATACGCCCGCGGATGCACCATTCTGTCCCCCAAATAGCAGAAGGTGCGCCACGACGCACCTTGCATGCTTCCCCAATACAACGGCCCCCTATCCGCCAAAGCGGACGGGGGCCGTTGAGGTTTCTCTTGATGGCGAACGACTAAGACCTCCGTCGGAGTCCGGCCACGGCCAGCAGGCCGATCAGCCCAAGCGGAAGCACCGACCCGATGCCGCTGCCGCACTTGAAGTCAGCCTCAACCTGCATGTTGCCGGTCATGGTGAGCGGCAACACGAGCGGATCCGCGAGCGTATTGGCATCCACCGGGTTGAGGTATCGAGGATCGCTCTGCGGATAGTTTGGATCGTCGATCGTCCAACCCGCAAACGACTTGCCGGAGATCGGCACGGCCGTCAGCGTCACGGCCGATCCCTCCGGATACATCGTCAGATTCGGTTCGACGGTCACCGTGCCCCAGGTGTCGTGCGGCAATACGAGACCGAGCGTGAAGCCTCTGACAGAACCAGCGGTGACACTCTTGTTGCCGTTCATCGTTACCTGTGTGGGGTTGTCAGTGCCCGACGCATCACCCGACCAGGAGCCGAAGAGGTATCCCGCGGCCGGACTGGCCGTCAGAGTGACGATCGTTCCGTTGGCATACTTGCCGTCGCCATCGGGTGGCGGGGTCGCGTCGATCGAGCCGCTGCCCGAAGGATTCACGGCCAGCGCCAAAGCGTATCGGAGCAGAATGAAGCTCGCGGTGACGCTCCTGTCGGCCGTCATGGTCACCTGAACGGGGTTGCTCGAACCGGACGCATCGCCGCTCCAGACGCTGAACCCGTAGTCGGTGGCCGGACTAGCCGTCAATGTCACGACAGTCCCGTAGGCGTACTTTCCATCACCACCGGGCGGAGGAACGGCATTGACGGTCCCGCCCCCTGGCGGATTCGAGCTCAGTGACAATGCGTAGCGAAGCTGGACGAAGTTGGCGGAAACGCTCCTGTTGGCCGACATGGTTACCTGAACAGAACAGCCCGATCCGGACGCATCACCACTCCAGTTGGTGAACTCGTATCCGGTGGCGGGGTTGGCCGTCAGCGTCACGACCGTTCCACCCGCGTACTTGCCGCTACCATCCGGCAAAGGATCGGCGATAATCGAACCGGCGGCCGACGGGTTCGCGCCGAGCGCCAGCGTATAGCCAACCGGCAAGGGACCGCCCGCAAAGTGATTACAGAAGAAGTCCCTCATGCGCTCCAGCACAGTCTCGCCGCCTATGTTTTCGTACAGGTCAACGTCGTGGTTCAGTCGGGTCTCCTGCAACCACGGTTCGCAGTAGATTCCACATTCATTGAACCGGTCCACCATGGGCGGGATGTCCCAGTACCAGATGAGCGGGTCTTCTTTGTTGTTCAACAGAAATACCGGCGGCCCGCCTGGATTAATCCTGTTACGGTCGAGGCACATCGTCGAGACGAGGGCGACGACGGCCTGCGCAGCGTAGGCTGGGTTGATCGGGTTGTGGTTGTACTGAAGCAAAAGGACATCGATGCCGCCCGACGAGCCGCCACAAGCGCAGATCAGGCCCGGGTTAATCCCCAGTGACGCAGCGTTGGATCGCGTCCAGGCGATGGCTACCGCAAAGTCTTCGATGGCACATTGGACGATGGTAAAGCCGGGGTAGAGTACGAAATTACAGAATAGGCTAAGGCCGTCGTAAGGTTCATCGCCAAAAGGACCCCTGCCAGGGATCCCAAAGTCTTCGATGAGCCGAAAATCGGTCACTACTACCGTAAACCCGCGTTGAGCCTGGTAGATGGCTGGGGTGACTACGCGGCCATTGTCCTTACTGCACGAGGTCCATGCGCCGCCGTCCTGAATCACAATCGCCGGCCGATTCTGCGGCACCGGACCCAGGCCGATATCCACCGGCTGGTAGATGTCGCACTTGAGGGCTTTGTCCGACTGGAAAAGGCGCTTTCCGTACCCGTAGACGACGTCCCTGGTGACGGTGTATCCATAGATAGGGTCAAAGAAAGCGTTGCCCGCATAGACAGGAGAGGCGGCCGCAAGAACGGCCAGGGTGAGCACGACCAGGACTTTGGGAATCGGCCTCATTTGCATTCCTCCTTTTCTTGGACTCGGACCCAAGTGACAGACCGGGGAATTGACTCTGATCTGTCGGACCCACACAGGAAAAGACATGTGCGCCTCCACCGCAAGAGTCTGAAGACCCCTGAACAGCGTAGCACAGAATCTCACGTGTGTTAGCGTACCCTATCTCTGCGGAGGCATCAAGAAGAATCTGCGGATTCTTAACACCTTGTACCACAGTAGGAACCAATGGCACGATTATCTCTAACACACTCACTGCCATGAACTTGCCTGAACCAAGGAATCATGTCGTTCTGCACATCATCTCAGAATGACAAGAGTACCAGGTGTGCGAGGGCATCGGTTGCCCATTTTCACAGATTGCGAGGAAGGCCGATTCCTCTGTAGATACCGTCGACTGGGCGCCGGCGAGTGAGCGGGCCCTGTTGCCCGTCTGGCTCGCGCCACTGATGCTGCGGACGAACGGCTTACGGGTTTCGCGCTAGCAGCGCATCATCTTCTCTAGATTACACGGCCATGACACATTTCACCGAAGAATCGGACGTATCCCGCTTCCACCTCATTGCTTCTGCGGCGGTACCCAGGTGTTCCATTCCATCGTGGCGTTGAAGAATGCTTCATAGCCCTTGGGCTTCTGCTCGCCCAGACGCGGATTGAGATTGGCACTCAGCCACGCCTTCGGGTCGCGCTGAAATTCGGCGAGCTTCTGTGCGACCGCCGCATTGCCGCCCTGGTTCTCCACGTCCTTCTTGAGAAGCATTTCGAGGCGCCGGGTGACCAGACCGAATTGTCTCTCATCCGGCTGAACCATGCGTGCATCCTGCGCCGCCAACGTTTCCAGCAAGTGCAGAGACTTTCCCCGCACGGCGCGAGCCGTCTTCCATACAACGTCCCGTTGTGTACGAATGTCGTCGATCTTGCTCCCCCCTTCCTTAATGGCCTGGTCGTAGACGGCAACGGCCTTGAAACCGAACACAGCGCAATCTTCCAGCCGTAAGCCGGCATCCTCGAAGAGCCAGGGGTGTGCCTTATTCTCCTCTGTCAGCATGAAGTTCGCCCGCCGGTTGGCCTTCCAGATCGGCGTATCCCAGGTGGCGTTCACGATGGATGCCGGCTCCCAGCCATGCGAGCCATCCCGACCACGATCGAGGCCCATCATCCCGATCATATAGGTAGTGTCCCAGGGAAACGCCTCCACCGACTGCGCCACGTATTCCCAGGCCTGAATCATCAGCGGCCCAGCTTTGGGTCCATATGGTGCGGCAATTTCTCGGAGCAACGCATCGAGCGGCGCCTGGGGTGATGTCATCCATGCCTTGAGCATGGCCGCGTTCACGGAAAACGTGGACGGCGCGAAACCGTAATACTCCTTCACGCCGACCACGCCTTCCATCTCCTTCCAGCTGTTCATCTGCTCGTAAATCAAACGCGGGAAGAAGTCTTCTATGAGATAGAGCGGCTTGTACAGCGTGTGATCGAACTCGCCGAGCACCGGAATGTGCCGTTCGAAGGACATTCGCACAAGACGCTTGACACCGAGGTCGGATTTGAACGAGCGATCGTTGAACGGATACACCTCATTGCTGGTCGAAGGATTCAACACCAACCCGAAGTGAGCCGGTGTGACCTTGTCGAGAATCGCTACGACCTGGCCTTTGGACAGTTCCCAAGGCTTCCACCAGAGACGGGTATTGGGGCGGCATTTCTGCATCGTCTCGTTGAGCAGATTGAGGAAGCCCGAAAGCCGCTCGTCCAACGGCAGGCCGCTGCACCGCAGGCACGGCCCGAACTCACTGCACAGCCACGCTCCCTGATCAAACGTGTAAACCAGAACGTCATCCACCTCTGGAAAAGACATCATGAAGTCCGTCAGCAGGTCCTGGTACTTCTTCCGTAACGCCGGGTCCATGATGCAGGCTGGCCGACCGTTGATCATCCGCGGGATGCCGAACTGGGCCATCGTCCTCAGCCCGTGCTTCTTCGCCTGTTTGATGCGGAAGGTGAATTTCTCTCGCTGACCCGTGTCCAGGTCCTCCAGGTTCAACACCTCGCCGGCGGGCTTGTGTCCCCAGGCGATACTGAGTTGGACGACGTTTACACCCAGCGCCTTTATCTGTTCGAGTTGCTCGTCGTTCCAGCGTATGTCGGGAACGGACGGATTCCCGACGATTCCCACGAAGTACTTGAACCCGCCGGGGGCAAACGGAACACCTGCGAGCGTCTGCGGCGACAGCGCTGCCGCCAGGGCCAACCCGATTCCAAGGCTCCATGCTCCCGGGATGTTCCGACAATAGGTCATCTTCATGCTGCCGTCCTACCTAACGAAGATGTTCGGGTTTCCCGCGGTCCAGTCAAGGCCATCAGATGAGGTCGCGTAGGCGTGCGGCAGCAAAGAGCCTGTCCCAACAACCGTCATCTTGAAGCACATAGGACACTCTGCAAATCGCCGGCCACCACCACAAGCAGTTCAATGAGCGTGAATCCTTGCGCATTGCGCAATACAACTCTCTTATGACACGACATCGTTACGAACCTCCCTTTCAAAGAGAAGCGGTCGATCTCCTGGATCTGCCCGAGTGGACTGGGCCGCCTCTGCATTCCCTCGTAACGCCGGTCATCTGACCGCACCGATCCTCGTCCGAAAGATGCCACCCCTTCTCTGTTCAGTTTCCCCCCCGGTCGCTCGGGATCCCGACTAGTTCAACAACCGGCGGACAAACGCACCCAGCATCAGGGCCAACAAGCCGACAGCCGCGAATGGCTCCAGCCCGCTGCCACACTTGAATGTGGCCTCTACCAGGTAGTGCTTGTCCATTGTCAGAAAGAGGGTCGCGTTGGCGTCCGTGACCACATAGTTGGAATCAGGATAGCGATTCGGATCCTCCCAGATCGCCCAAGAATCGAAAGCCTTGCCGCTGATCGGTGTGGCCGTCAGGACGATTGCCGTCCCATCTGTGTATCTCAGCAATCGCTGGTCGGGCAGGTTCGGATCATTCGGATCCGACAGCATCGGGTCAACGTTGACCGAACCGTAGTTCGGCTTGACCACGTAGAGCTGGAGGTTGCGAGAGACGTTGGTGAACGTCCCCCACCGGCACTCGATCTCGTCGAACTTGGCGTCGAGGTCGAGGGGGCTGCCGTTCATTTCGCTGGACAACGTCGCAAAACCACTTCTACCCTCGCCCCAATAAGCATACTTGTTCGGATCCCAGTCCGTGAATATGTGGATGTACCGATCCATGTTCGGATCGCGATCATACTTGCCGCCATTCCATGCCGAAATCCGAAGGTGGCTGTGGTTCGGATCCCCATCGCTCTCAAACTGACAGAGCATCCAGAAACCGGTGCCGAAGTTGAGCCACGGACGGTATTGCGATCCTTTGCAGCGTTGCCACGTCAGCGCCTCGAACCAATAGGACATGAACAAGGCTTTCTTGGTGGGATCGCCGCGGTCACCGAGTTCGACCGTGCAGCTGTAGCCCGTCCAGTCGGTCGGGTTCGCATGAACGAACAGCATGAGCTCGCCCTTCGTGGTGTCATAAGCCTTCATCCTGGCTAGAATATAGTGTGATGCACGGTCGTCGAAGAACGTGGTGCTCGTGTTCGGATCTTCGCTGGCATCAACGGCGGTCGCACCGATGAAGTAGTTGGGTAGCCAGCCCATCTGCGCATAGAGCCGAAGCCAGCCATCGCTGGCATCGGCCAGATAGGCATCCCCCATCAGCGCAACGATCGCCCAATGCGTGTTATCGATGTCGTACGCGTTGGGATCGAACGTTGGCGTGTTGAAGTAGGGCCACACACCGATCGAAGCGTTGAATGGCTCGTCGTTCGGATTCTGCCAATAATGTCCGTCGTTGAAGTTGTCGTAGAAGTCGGCGAGTGTCACTTGCGGCAAGGCGAAACACAGGGCGACTGCCAGTACCACGGCCAATGCCAGACCGTTCCTCATGTCCCTTCTCCTTTTGTCAAACGCCCACCGTGTCGTTGGGCTCCCCAGATATGTTCTTGGACGTGAACAACCACAAATGAGACTATCAGGTTCTTGCTAGAGAGACAATGAATCCTTTTCGCATTGCTTTGCGATTTGACCACTGTGATCGAGGTCATGGCGATGCCTCTTGACGTGCGCCCTCGAACCTACCTTCCGCAAGAAACGGACGGAATCGTTCAACTTCTACTGCAAGCGGAGCATTTGTGGGCATCATCCAGCGGCCTCCCCAATGCTCTGAAGCTCACTGCAGGTTAAACGACAATTAGGATGAGTATCCAACAACCCGTTGGGGCTCATGGGTAAGAGAAGGGGTATCGGGGCCACGCGGCATGCTTCTTAGCCAGTTTGCTGCGGAAGGCGAGTTTCTCTCGCTGACCCACATCCAGGTCCTCCAGGTTTGAAACCTCGTCAGCGGGCTTGCGTCCCCATGCGATGCTGAGCTGGACGACATTGACGCCCAGAGACCTGATCGACTCCAGTTGCTCATCGCTCCAACGGATGTCTGGCACGAAAGGGTCCCCGACCGTCCCGATGAAATAGGTGAACCGCCGGGGCCGAGTGGAACATCGGCTCAGCTTCCGGCCATCTTCGAATTCGACGTCGTAATGGAGGAATCCGCTGCGGCAAGTTGAAGCGGCCGTGCGGCCTCAAGGGCCAACCCGATTCCAAGGCCCCATGCTCCGGGAATGTCTCGACAGGATTTCCGCTTCATGTTTCAACTTCTGTTCGTCATTTTCGGGGTCACTTTCCCCGTCCCCTCTTGGGAAATCGCCGTGGTGATGCTAGCTCGTGGCGGGAAGAAGAGG
This sequence comes from uncultured Planctomycetales bacterium, assembly GCA_964446835.1. GTDB lineage: Bacteria > Planctomycetota > Phycisphaerae > UBA1845 > JAFGLZ01 > CAYUQT01. Next base: position 24,516 of record CAYUQT010000051.1, read on the forward strand.
CAAGTTACACAGGCGCGAAGGCGTGGGAAGGGATGTCGAACGCTCACCGACTGCACGAAGGAATCACAGGTCCTGATCAACCAGCGATGAGCAATCGGTGACGTGTTTGAGCTGTCCCGGAGAATCCCACAAGGCCCTATTGGCTTGTGATCCTGGGCCGGAAGCGGTCGCCGGTTGCCCATCTATTCCTGTGGGCTGTCAATGCTGTCGAGACGACGGTTCAGCCGATTCAACGAGAAGATGGCCAGAAAGACGAATACCGTATACATCACAGCGATCTTCGAGGGCCATATTGTCACCACGCCGATGACACCGAGTCCGGTGATGAGATCGGCAATGCGTTCGGGAAGGCGAGCCCGACCGCAAAGCCTCAAGGCAGGCGGCGACGGCCATGCGATCCGCCACAACCTACGCAGCGTCACACCGGTGATCAGGAGGGCGGCAGGCGCGAAGACGGCAATACGCGCCGCCGGCCATTCGTATTGATCCATCGCATGAACATCGTAGAGCCCGATCATGCCGCCCACGGTCAGCGAGGCCCCGCGAAACGTGATAAGCAGCAGCAAGCATATGCAGACCGTCAGGGATAGATCTTTGCGACCATCCGGCACGATGGACGGCGCCTCGGACGCCACAAGAGACATCCCATCGGAACGGTGCCGTTCGTCGACTTGTCGTATAGCCCAATAGAGGGCCAGCACATAGAGCAAGCCCAGGTTGAATCCCGCGTTCAACTCCCACATCTTCCACCAGTCGATGGCGGCCGGGGTGTACGAGAAGCCCAGGCACCACACTGCGCCCAACGTGAACCCGCACCCGAACCCACCCCCGATCAGCGTGCCGATGACGAAGGTAGCCTTGTCCTTCTGAACGGCCGCGACAAGCATCGCACCGATCCACCATGCCAGAACCGTGAAATTCTGCGTGTTCGTGTAGACAGTTCGTGCGAGGTGGCGATCGAGTTCGCTGGCGTATATACCCAGGCTGTAATTCGGGAAGAACAATCCGGGACACAACCGGACCAAGACCCACCCGATGAACCCGACCCCCACGGGAATCAGTATCCGGCCCAGCCACCGGCGAAACGACGCCCTTCCACTGAGCGCCCAGCCCAGAGCGACTCCGCCTGTAGCACCCCAGCCGATGCCGCAGATCAGGAGCCAGACGTAGCCGATCCAAGGGGCGATGGGAATGATATCACCCCCCACGTTGAACCGGCCCTGTATCCAAGAGACGTATTGGCCATAACCCAGCTCGCCGCCGATGGAGATGCCCAGGCCCAACCACAATGGAATCCCGCGGGCATCGATACCCTTTCGGCAGCACAGGTAGTACCACAGCAGGCCCCATGTCATTCCCGGGACGATGGTTCCATCCACACCACCCCACCCGTTCGTGCCCCGGATCGCCCAGGTTATCGCGCCCACGCTTCCGAACAGCACTAAAGCAGGCCATAGCTCCTGCACACACGGTCGGGTCAGAGGGTGTGTCGCCCTCACTTCGCGATGCCGCTGGTACCTTGCCTGATCCGCTATAATCATCATGACGCTCGTTCGAATCTCCCACAGCCGCGACAATAGGCGAATGATAGAAACACCCACAATTCCGTTCCACACTCGACGTGCCATAATAAGCTGAAGGCGGGCCTATGGGGACGGGAAGAACTGGCCAGGTCTTTCCCCTACGACCTGCCGCCCCCTGGTCCCCACAGGTGCGTCGTTCCATCGTTCTTCTGTGGTGTGCCGGGGGTGCTGCGGCCCTCGGCAATGTAGCGTTCCATGAGCTTCGTGAGGCGCTGAACGACCTCCGGGTGTCTGTCCTGGAGGTTCTTCTGCTCGCCGATGTCCGCGATGAGGTCATACAACTGGACAGGAGGCAAACCTAGCTTCGCCGTCTCGGCCGGTCTGGGGTGGCTCCATCCGCCCGAGCCTGCACACAATTCAAGTTTCCATCGCCCGCTTCGGATGGAGAACGAGCCATTGATGGAATGATGAACGACAGCCTCGCGTGCGGGCTGCTTTGCCCGGCCCAGCAGCGCGGCCAACATGCTGACGCTGTCCTCACCGGCGTTGTCCGGCAATGAACCGCCGGTGATTTCGGCCACGGTGGCCATGAGGTCGGTAAGGCAGATCGTATGATCGCACGTTGTGCCCGGCTTGATCTGCCGGGGCCAGTGGGCAATGAACGGGATGCGGTGACCGCCTTCGAAGATATCTGCCTTGTGTCCACGGAAGAGGTAGCTCGGCCTGTGGCCCACGGCGAGCAGTTTGTCGAAGCCCGCCGCGGGTGAACACCCATTGTCGCTCGTCACGATGACCAACGTGTTCTCCAACATCCCGCTCCGTGCAATCGCATCGACGACCTGGCCCACGGCCCAGTCGACCTCGCACACGAAATCGCCATAAGCACCCGCGATGCTCCTTCCCTGGAACTGGCGGGTCGGCATGATGGGTGTGTGGGGTGCGCTGAGGGGGAAGTAGAGGAAGAGGGGCTCTTGGGGGTGTTCCTTCGTGTGCCGGTCAATCACCTCGACGGCCTTGCGCGTCAGCGTCGGCAGGACATCGATGTGCTTGAATCCGGGCGCGATGGGACCTCCACGGTAATACCCTGGCTTTTCGCGGATCTGTTGCGTGGGCGCCTCTACGACCCTGTCATTCTCCACGTAGACGTACGGGGCCATGTCGAGCGAAGCCGGAATCCCGTAGAAGTAGTCGAATCCGAGCGCCGTAGGACCGCCACGAACAGGTTTCGCATAATCCACGCGGTTGGGCCCGGCGACTCTTCCCTCGAGCGCGGCCCAGTTCACACCCAAATGCCACTTGCCAACGCAGGCCGTGCGGTAGCCATGAGATTTCAGGAACGATGCCACTGTCAGACGGCCCTCGTCGATTAAGGCGGGTGAGTATCCATCGAGCACGCTGCTCTTCAGGCGGCTGCGCCAACAGTATCGGCCGGTCAGCATACCGTAGCGAGTGGGCGTGCAGACGGCGGAGCCGGAATGGGCGTCAGTGAAAACAATCCCTTCGCGGCCCAAGCGATCCATGTTGGGTGTGAGTATCTTGGATTCAGGATTCAGGCAACCTACGTCGCCGTAGCCCATGTCGTCAGCCAGGATGTAGACGATGCTGGGATTGCTCTTACGGGCGATCTCCGAAGCCTGCGATATGGCCATGCACCCGCCCAGTAGCACGGCGCCCACGGCCATAACACTCTTTAAACAACCGCGCCTCGTCGCGGAGCGGCCTCCAGACCCGCTCCCCAGTGCGATCCTTCGTTCTCCGCATAGGTCACCACGCATGTCTGCGCTCCACCAGCGGCAGCCGCTTTCTTGCGCCACCTGGAACGTCACCCATCCGAACCCGTCCGGAGGGCGCGAGGAGAAGAATCAGTGCCGCGCGGCATGCTTCGGCGGTGTTCGGCAGCGCGACGCTCGGCGTCGGCAGCCAAGTCCTGTTTCCCGTCGCGACGCCGTGCGCTCGCGAGCGTCATGTAGGTCTGGTCGAGCAGCCCGTGGACGTACCACATATCAGCGTTTCTTTCCAACAGGCGGGTCAGCATTGAAGCGGTATCCTCCAGGAAGCTGCTCGCCTCTTGGAGTCGATTGCGTTGGAGCAACAGCATCGCAAACGAGTTGCGAAATTGACCCAGCCAGAGCCGGTACGAGGGGACCTCGGGGAACTGTTCGACCAGCGAGGATTGGACTTCGATGGCCTTGCGGTGGCTCTGCTCCGCCTTGTCCCATTCGCGCATACGCGACAGGACGGCTGAGAGTGTGTGATGGATGTGTCCTTGAGAGGCCATGTATTGCGGAATGTACGGGTTCTCCGCGACCAGCCTCTCAGAGAGGCGCAATGCCTTGCGAAGCCGCTCCGCCGTCTCTGCGTCGTCACGCTTGGAAGACGGGGGATGACGAGGATCCACGGCGGCGTAGGTCTCGCTCAAATCGTAGCAGTAGTCCTGAACCCGAGGACATTCCTCCACGAGCCGTTCGAGCAACTCCGTCGCCTGGTCGAGCTCGCGTTTCGCCGCAACAGGATCGCGACGTTCGAGTTCGGTGGACAAGTCGCGATGGCACAGGGCGAGCATGTGCCGGTAGTCGGGTTTTGATGGATACTCCTCAACCAACCTGTTGAGAAGGTCAACGGCCTTGTCCATGCACTCGTCCTGCCGGCGTCGCTCCTCCTGCGAAAGAAGCAATGCCGGCGGAGGCGGAGGAGGTGGCCGGTCATCGCCGTCGGGGATGCGTTCCTCGGAGGCTCTCTCAGAGCCTCCTCCTGCCCGACCGGATCGCCTGGAAGCCGGGAACGGTCGGCCCGGTGGAGATCTCGGCGGTTCGGCACCGGGCTCTGGTCGAGGCCTCATGCCGAGGAAGTAGCAGGTCCGTGCCAGTTCGTATCGGACTTCTGGAGTGTTTTGGCGCTCGCTGGAAACAGACTCCAGCATCGCCAGGGCCATGACGTGTGAGCGCTGTGCGTCCATGAACCGTTGGGTGGAACGGTATAGTCCTCCAAGTTCGTTTCGAATCCTAGCGATTTCGGTTTCGAAGCCTGCTCCGTTCTTCCTCTGTCTGCCGAGTTGCTCGTAGACCTCGATGGCCCTGGAATATGCGGTGACGGCCTCGTCGTATTGGCCCAGACGCTGGCGGATATCCCCCACGCGGCGGTTTGCCCTGGCCACTTTCTCGAGGACTTCGGCCTCGTTCGTTACTTGCTTTGCCAGTCGATCGTAGAACGGCAGCATCTCCTCAAGCAGGGCAGCGGCCTCTCTCGACAAGACGGGCGGATTGGCGACCTGAACGGAAATGCCTGCAGCACCTTTCAACATCATCTCAGAGGTGGGTGCGGACTGTTTCGGAGAGAATCGTTCGAAGATTCGGTCCAGGGCCTGCAGCGCCAGGTCGGCATTCGCCTCGGCCTTCTGGCGCTGTCGGGCTTGCCCCTCCAAGGCCTTTCGGGTCTGCACGAAGCCGGCCGTCGCGACGACAGCCACCAGAATCAGCAGCGTCAAGGCCAACGTAGCCAGGCTGGCCACGGCACGGTTACGACGATACCACCGCCAGAGACGCTCGATAGCGGTGGCCTGCCGCGCGCGAATCGGCCGATCCTCAAGGAAGCACTGCAGATCGACGGCCAGCTCCCTGGCCGACTGATACCGATCCCCCGGTTCATGCGCAACGGCCTTGACGATGATGGTTTCGAGGTCCGCCGGAACCTGGGGATTCAGCTTCTTGGGATGGACGAGTTCACCCCCCGTAATTCGCCGGATCAACCGGCCTCGGTCGGAATCGTCGTAGGCCCGTTGCAGTGTTACCAGTTCGTACAGCGTCAGTCCCAGGCTGTAGATGTCACTCCGGGCGTCGGTCTGCCCTGAGAACTGCTCCGGTGCCATATAGGGCAACGTACCCGTGAGATCGGCCGTCTGGCTCGCATCATGCGGTTGCAGGATCTTGGCCAGGCCGAAGTCTGCCACCCAGGTAACGCCTTGGGAATCGAGCAGCAGGTTTCCCGGCTTGATGTCGCGATGCAGGGTGCCCTGACGGTGGGCGTAGTCAAGGGCGTCGGCCGCCTGGATGCCGATACGGACAACGCTGATCCAATAGGCCGGACCCATCAGCGACTTCAGGCCGCGGTGGACCTGAACGGAAAGGTGGTCGGAGGCGGGCCCTGAACGAAAGGCAAGTTCTGCGTTGTCAGGATGTGCCGCCGCGCCTTCGGCACCCGCGTCACCGGGCGCACAAGGGCGCACGTCGCCCGAAGAAGCCTCCCCTTGAATCGGCGGTTCTCCAGCAGGCTCCGAATCCGTCGCGACGATTCGGTCTGTTCGGGGCCGTCCAACGCTTCCGCTGAGCAGCGACTCGGCTATGCGAGCGGTGAGGCCCTCGCGATGCCGGGTGCGACCGGACCCGCCTTCACAGGCGATCCCATCCCCAAAGGCCTCGTGCCTCATGTGAGACAGGACCTCGTCCAGGCCGATCCCTCGAATGAGCTGCATGACGTAGTAGTGAAATCCCCCCTGCTCGCCTACACCGAAGACGGGAACGATGTTGGTGTGATGCAGTCTGGCGGCCGCCTGTGCTTCTCGCTGGAATCGATGGACGTGCTTCGGTTCAAGCAGCGCTTGCCTGGGCAGCACCTTGACGGCCACGCGACGGCCGAGCGATTCCTGCTCGGCCTCATAGACGATCCCCATGCCGCCGCGGCCTAGTTCGCGGATGATGCGAAAGTCACCCAATCGCTCGAGCGTAATCCCTCCCAGAGAGGCACGCCCAGTCGGAGACTGCTCTCTCTGTACCTTCAGCCGCTCCATTGCGGCGATTGTGGGAAAGAGGTCTCGGATCGCATCGGCCAGTTCGGGGTGGTTCGCGGCGTACTCAGACACCGACGGATCCTCGCCGCGTCGTTGCCTTTCAACGAACTCCGCGGCCAAGGCATCGAGTGGATCGCGTTCTGTATCCGGATCAGACATCCTTTGTCTCGTCTGCAAACCCTGGGACCAGCGACAGGATCGCCTTCAGCCGCTGCACGGCCCGAACATATCGGATGCTGGCGGCCTTCTGCTGAATGCCGAGCACCTCGGCGACCTCGCTGTTGGTCAGTTCTTCGAAATGCCGCAGGGCCAACACCTCGCGATCGATCGGGTCCATGTCCTCAAGGGCCTTTTCGAGGCGACCGGCCGCCTCGGCCCTGACCGCCGCCTGGCTTGGCGACGTCAGAGGTCCTAGTAACTGAAACGTCAGTGACGCCGAGGTCGCCTGTGGGTAGCCTCGACCATGAATGGATATCTCCCGACCGGCATCACGCATCTGTGCACCCACGTGTCGACGATGAACGTCAATCAGTGTCTGGCCAACCACCATCCGCAGCCAGACAAAGAACGATGTGGCACTGTCCCCCCCGTAGTGCTCGATACGCTGAACAGCGTCCAGGTACGCCTCTTGCAGGATGTCGTCCGCGTCCACCCGCCCCCTCAACCTCGGGTCGATCCGGAAGTTCACCATGCGCCATAAGCGTTCCCGATGCTGCGAGAACAACTCCGCTAATGCCTGCTCGTCGCCATCCTTCAATCGGAGCAACAGGTTATCGGGCTGCCCCTCGGCATGGGCCATCACAGGCACCTCTTCTGAGAAACGGTTGAAAGCGAGTGCTTTCTACAAGAGCTGCACGTCTGGAGTTATTATCGGTACCCCCCGTCCTGCGGACAAGCAAACGCTGCCGGGTTCCGTCGAGAAGGGCAGCAGACGGCATCTCCCCATCGACAGATGAGCTTCTTCTTCTGGCGATCTGCATGATGGCCACACCCACCTGTAGAAAATCGGCGAGGGGGTTCGTTTCAGTACCCTGGGTCAAGTGGTGGAAGCCGCCACATGAACGGTGGAAACGACTGTCGTGCCGTTCAGATTCAGCAAGAGGATGAAGCACGCCACTTACTATCGGACCCGTAGCGGCAGTGTCTTCAGTGTCGTCGCCGCGTTGAAGGGAGCAAGAAAGTGAACACCATCATTCCCACCAGCAAACGCTATGTCCTTGGCCTCGTGATCGCAGGTCACGTCCTTGCCGTTGGATGCGGGATCGCAAACCTGCCCAACCCGATTCCAAGCCCCGACCCGAACGACGAGGCGACGTTTCCATCGAACTTCACGCTTACGAGTACGGCCTTTCAGAACGGGGGTGTGCTTCCCGTCGTGTACACGTGCGACGGGGCAGGCTCCAGCCCGCCGCTGGCGTGGACGGGCGCGCCGGCAGGTACCGTTGGTTTCGCGATCATGATGACCACACTCGCCAATGACGGCCTGAAGTGGAATTGGGTTCTCTACAACATTCCGGGCGATGTGACGTCGCTCGCGGAAAACGCCGTGGGTGTCGGCACCTTCGGCCTGACCAGCGACGGCCCCAACCTGGCGTACTACCCCCCCTGTTCCCAGGGCCCCGGCGCCAAGACGTACACCTTCACCGTCTATGCCCTCTCAGGGACCCCGACGTTTGCCGTGCCCGCCAACCAGGTCAACGGGCTGGTCCTCACCGGTGCCATCAGCCGGTTGACGCTGACGAGCAGCCAGTTGAGCGTAACCTATACGCGCGGCGAAGATCCCAACAGCCCTATCCTCCCTCCGCCCGACGGGAATGGCGGGGACCCGAACCGGCCGCCGCCCCCGCCGGACGGCAACGGTGGCGATCCCAATAGGCCGCCCCCGCCCGATGGAAACTCCCCCCCCAATGGCGGCGCCATGACCATCGCTCAGACCATCTCTGATGGGGCTCAGCGCACGACCCTGGCCTTCTCCGGCCTCGCGATGATGACCGGAAACCTGCAAGCCCAGTCGTTCTTCCCGCCGGGCAAGGTGGCTGACTACACCGGATTCCAGTACCTGCGAGACAACGACCCCGACAGCATGGGTCACAACACCAGCTTCCTGACCCGGGTCGCCAACAATGTGATCTACCTCCTGAACGACACCCAGTTCAACCAATTGAAGACCCTTGCCACCGCCCAGATCGACCAGATCAATCTCTACGGCTACAAGCGATTCCCGTTGATGAAGGCGTTCCGTCGTCTCCTGGACGGCAACATCCCTTCGGGTTCTACCGGCCTGAACCTCAACGCCGTGAAGAAGGCATCCCGGGAACTCTACATCCTGGACGGCCAGATCAGCTTCGATCGTGCCCTCCTCTATGCCAATATCCTCAGCTCCATGGATTCCACCCAGAAGGCCAACCTGGAGGCCATGAAGGGCAAGGGCTGGACCTCCTGGCCCGACATCACGAGCGACCAGGTGGCGAGCAGGATGAAAGGGTTACCCCAGGGTACGGCCGTGGCCGTCATGACCTATGCGGGCGACCTGTTCAGCTGGTATGCCGGTTCGGTAGATGCCGATGTGTACTTCTGTCCCGAGCGCCAGGGGACCTACTTCGGCTCCTTCTACATGAAGGACGCTCCTGCCATGGGCCACGAAGGATACGGCATCGACGAGCAACTCACCGCCACCGCAGGGGCCGCTCTCTGCGACAGCTCGAAGGGGTACGTCACGCAGAACCAGGCCGCAGCGATATCGAGCCTGGTGGACGCCCAGAAGAATAACCTCTACGCTGGAGCTATCAACATCGTCAAGGTAAGAACGGACATTGCCACATTACTTCGCGGCCTCCTGACCTCAATGGCGTCAAGTGATACCGTCGAGACCCAGGTGCTCGCCCTGTCGGCTGCCTACGGCGACCTGGACGGTGAGAACAACTACCTCTATGCCACGGTCTTCGCCCAGGTCTACCAGACGTTGAGCACCGAGCAGAAGACGAAGCTCGCAGGACTCAGGCAGTCCATCATGTCCGGCACCTATTCGGACGGGACTCCGTTCGATTTCTCGGACTGCACCACGTATTTCCTGTATTCAAGCGCCATTACCAACACGACCGTTCTCGATCCGTATCTGGCCGACACCGACTACCTGTTCTTTGAACCGTGATGCAGAACCATTCCTGTTGTGAAAGGCAACAGGACAACGTAACCTTCACCCGCTGAGGAGACCTACCATGAAACACTCCCTGATCCTGTGCTTCATCCTCAGCGGTTCGGCCTACGCCGGTGAACTAAGGATGAGCTACACCATCGTCGATACCGGTCAGACGAAGTGTTACGACAACCGGAAAGAGATAGCCCCACCGAAACCCGGCCAACCCTTCTACGGCCAGGACGCCCAGAACGGGGGCATCCAGCCCTCCTATGAGGACAACGGGGACGGGACGATCACGGATCTGAACACGGGGCTGATGTGGGTCAAGACCAGGGGCTCCAAGGTCACCTGGGACGGTGCCAAAGCCGGCATTGCCGCCTGCCGTGTTGGCGGCCACACCGACTGGCGAATGCCGACGATCAAGGAGCTGTACTCCCTGATCAACTTCAACGGGGGATTCCATCCGGAAGGCCACTCCATTCCCTACATTGACACTCGCTACTTTGGCTTCAGGTATGGCGACACCTCGGTCGGTGAGCGTCCGATCGATTGTCAGGATTGGTCTGCCACGGAGTACCTCGCTACGACGATGAACGGCAACCCCACGGTGTTCGGCGTCAACTTCGCCGACGGTCGGATCAAGGGATACCCGAAGCACCGCGGGCCCCGTGGGATGATGAACATGCTGTACGTGCGGTACGTCCGGGGCAATCCAAGCTACGGCACTAACGACTTCCAAGACACCGGATATGGAACCATCACAGATCGCGCCACGGGCCTGATGTGGTCCAAAGCCGACAGCAAGGTGGGGATGAACTGGGAGGACGCGCTGGCCTGGGTCCAGAAGAGAAACGCCCAGAACTACCTTGGACATAACGACTGGCGGCTACCGAATGCCAAGGAGTTGCAGAGTATCGTCCACTACGGCCGTGCCCCCCAAGCCACCAAGGCGGCCCAGAGGGGACCGGCGATCGACCCGGTCTTCGAGATCTCCGAACGTGATGATGGCGAGCACCCGTTCTTCTGGACCGGCACAACCCACCTGGATGGCCCTCTCGACAAACAGGGGGCCGCTGCCGTCTACATCGCCTTCGGCCGCGCCCTGGGGCATATGCAAATGCCACCGAATCGTGGCGAGATGCAATTGCTCGATGTGCACGGCGCCGGTGCGCAGCGCAGCGACCCCAAGACCGGCAACCCTTCGGACTATCCGCATGGACGTGGGCCGCAAGGCGACGTCATCCGCATCTACAACTACGTCCGCCTCGTGCGAGGCGGTCAGAGAACGGAGACACCATGAAAAGGGCCCTGTGCATCTTCACGCCGATAGTCGCTGTGTCACTGGTGTATGCCTTGGCGCAGGAGAAGGTCCCCGGATTTGCACTGATTCCGGCAGGCACCTTCGAGATGGGCGATCATCACGGATTCGTGGACCCCAAACACGGCGGGGACGAGACGCCGATCCATACGGTGAAGCTGGATGCGTTCTACATGGGCATCCATGACATCACCACCCTGCAGTATGCCGAGTTCCTCAACTCGGCGATGGCGAAGCAAATGATCGAGGTACGCCAGGGCGGGGTGTACCTCGTCGCAGGGAACGATCTGCTCTGCGAGACGCGCGCGATGTCGTCATACAGCCGCATCGGCTGGGACGGCGCACGGTTCACGGTTCTCGACCGCAAGGAGGATCATCCGATCATCTGCATTCGCTGGCCGGGTGCCGCGGTCTACTGCAACTGGCTGAGCGCACAGAAGACGCTGCCCCCGTGCTACAACACGACCACATGGGATTGCGACTTCAATAAGAGCAGCTTCCGTCTGCCCACCGAGGCGGAGTGGGAGTACGCCGCTCGCGGCGGCCCTAGGAATGCCTACCGGAACTTCCCATGGGGCGATAAGCCGGATGCGACGAAGGCCAACTGGCCGGAGTCGAGGAATCCGTTTCGAGCCGGCCCCCTGCCCTGGACGACGCCGGTCGGATTCTTCAACGGACAGACGCATCGCAAGGCCGACTTCAACTGGCCGGGCAAGGAAGACACGTACCGAACCAGCGACGGCGCGAACGGCTACGGTCTCTACGACATGGCCGGCAATGTCTGGCAGTTCGTCAACGACTGGTATGGGCGCGACTACTACGGCTACAGCCCGGCCGAGAATCCGCCCGGCCCCGACCGCGGAAGTCGGATGCCCGACGGCAAGCCGTACCGCGGTATGCGCGGCGGCAACTGGTACAACGGCGAGTACGGCCACAGCCGCGTGTCCAACCGAAACCCATCCTACTGGCGCGGCCCACAGGACCCGGATCATCCTTACTACCACATCAGCTTCCGCGTCGTGCTTCCCATCGATGCCGAGAGCCGACCGGCTGTGGAGCTAACGCCAGCCCAGGGCATGGATCGCGGCAACGGAATGACCGGCCGTCGGCCTCCGCGAGGTTCCCATCAACTCTCACGTCCCGAAGCACCACGACCGGCCCGCGAGGGCTCGTTCGTTCTGCGCAGCCCCCAGGTAGCCGACGGCGGCACGCTGCCGAAGGCGTTCACGGGCGATGGCACCGGGGCCACCCTGCCGCTGGAATGGAGCGGCACCCCGGAGGGCACAAAGAGCTTCGCAGTCATCATGCACCACGTGGCGCCCGACCAGACGAAGTGGTACTGGATCCTCTACAACATCCCGGCGAACGTCCAAAGCCTCCCCAAGAATGTGAAGGGAGTCGGGACGTTGGGAAACAACAGCGTCAACCAGCGAACGGAGTATGCTCCGCCGCACTCCAAGGGACCCGGAGAGAAGACCTATGTTTACACGGTCTATGCCCTGTCTGCCTCGCCGCAACTCTCCATCCGGGCGGACCGAGTCAATCGCGATGTCCTGCTGCATGCCATGAAGGGCCTCATCCTTGCCAAGGCAGAGCTAAGCGTTGTCTACACGCGGTTCACGACCGAGGGATCGGACGACGGTGAAGAAGCACGACCGCCCCGTGACCGCAACCGAGACACAGAAGGGCGCGAGGGGCGTGGGGGAAGCGGAGATGATCCACGCGATCGCCAAGGGAATCGTCAGGGCCTGCCGGCAGGTCCTGGCAAGGAGGGCGGCCCACCACAACCACCCATCGATACGGTTCTCGATGCCAATAGCGACGAGGTGATTGACGCCCAGGAGATCGCCAACGCTCCGGCAGCCTTGAAGAAGCTCGACAAGAACGGGGACAGAACGCTCACACCCGACGAGTACCGTCCTTCGCGTCCCGGTGGGCCGAATGGTCCGGAAGGGCGCGAGCCTCGTCGACGTCGAGATGATGACCGGCAGGGTCGTGGTGAAGGCCGCCGAACCGGCGGCGATGACCGGCGCGACCGCGGAGACGGCGGTGACACCCGCGACGATCGTCGGCGCGATCGCGAAGGGAACCGGCAAGACCCACCGGAAGGTCGGGGAGGCGAGGGCAATCGCCCGCCACCTCCCATCGAGACGGCTCTGGATGCAAACGGTGACGACATGATCGACGCCCAGGAGATCGCCAACGCTCCACAAGCCCTGAAGAAGCTCGACAAGAATGGCGACGGCACGCTCACGCCCGACGAGTACCGACCTCCCCGTCCGGGTGGGCCGGACAGTCGTGAAGGGCGCGAGCCTCGTCGGCGTCAGGATGACGGTCGGGAAGGGCGAGGAGAAGACCGATCAGCCCGCGGTAGTGGACGGCAGGGCGATGCGGCCGGTCGACCGCCGCGCAGCGGAGGTCGTGACGGTCGAATCATGGAGGAGAACAAGACCCCGACGTCGCCGAATCCCGGCCAGACTGTCGGCCTGTTCCTCAACACGCCGAAGTCATTCACCGGCTACACCCTGTTCGCGCCGAAGCACAACACCGTCATCTACCTGACTGACAACGCAGGCCGCGTCGTGCACCAATGGAAGAGCGAGTACGAACCGGGGCAATCGGTGTACCTGAAGCCCAATGGCAACCTGCTGCACTGCGCCTTCACGCGGAACCGCGGCTTCACGGGCGGCGGCGAGGGCGGCCGGATCGAGGAGTTCGATTGGGACGGCAACCTCGTCTGGGAATTCGCCTATTCGACCGACCGATACCTCTCGCACCACGACATCGCGCTGCTGCCCAACGGCAACCTGCTAATGCTTGTCGTCGAAAAGAAATCCCATGACGAATGTGTCGCGGCCGGGTTCAACCCGGAGATGCTGCGCGATCGGTTGCTGTATCCCGATTCCGTCGTTGAAGTGCAGCCGACCTACCCCAAGGGCGGCAAGATCCTATGGACATGGCGAGTCTGGGATCACCTGATTCAGGACTTCGACCGCACGAAGGCGAACTACGGCGACGTGGCGGCGCACCCCGAACGGATCGACGTGCACTGCAATGGGCGTGGGGCGCCCGCATTCTGGAACCACATGAACTCCATCGCCTATAACGCGACGCTCGACCAGATCATGCTCAGCGTCCGCGGCTGCAACGAAATCTGGATCCTCGACCACAGCACAACAGCCCAGGAAGCCACCGGACACACCGGCGGCAAGCACGGCAAGGGCGGAGACCTCATCTACCGCTGGGGAAATCCCGCTGCTTATAAGCGAGGCACTACGCGCGACAAGCAGCTCGTCCAGCAACACGACGCCCAGTGGGTCCCCGATGGCTATCCCGGCGCCGGACACATTACGATCTTCAACAACGGATACGACCGAGGTTACTCCAGCATCGAAGAGATCGTCCCACCAACGGACGCCAACGGCCGCTACCTTCTGGAACCCGGCAAGGCCTACGGCCCCGACAAGCCGGTCTGGCACTACGAAGCCAAGAACCGTAAGAACTTCTTCTCTTCTGAAATCTCGGGCGCGCACCGCTTACCCAACGGCAACACGCTGATCTGTGCCGGCGTTCTCGGTCACCTGTTCGAGGTCACCCCGACCGGTGAGATGGTCTGGCAATACGTCAATCCGATGGTCCGCAGCGGTATCCTCGCCCAGGGCGAAGTCCCCGGCAAAGACGTCCGCGGCCACCTGTTCAACGCCGTCTTCAAGGTCCACCGCTACGCACCGGATTATCCGGGCCTGGCCGGGCGCGATCTGACCCCCAAAGGCGTCGTCGAGCTGCCCGCATCGAAGAAGGGTAAGACCGGCATGGACAAAGCCGACGCTCCGGCTCAGGAGCGAGATCGGCCCGGCGGGAACCGCCAGGAATCCGAAAAACTCAACATCCTCCGTCACCTGCAATACCTTCAGTGAGCCACCCATGAGAGCATGGAAGGGTCACATTCTCAGTCTGGCCACGTGGTATCGGAAGAGGGCGGGCGGAAGCCGCATCCATGATGGCCGTACCCCAGGGCACCGGACTTCTCGCCGGATGCGAGAGTGCGCCTAACGGAGATGACCATGAACCGTATCCTGCCATTAACCGCCATGTCCCTGTCTCTGGCGCTGGCTGCCTCGTGGGCCGGTGCGGAGACGATGCAATCGCCGGAGGGACGCCGTGCCGGACGGGGCCGGAAAGCCAACGCCGCTACGCTTCACTCCGAGTTCGCAGCCCCCCGCACGCTCTCACTGGTGCTGGGTCGGCCGACGGACAGGAGCGTTGTGGTGAGCGTTCTCTCTTATGTCGACAAGCCGTGTTATGTGGCCTACGGCACACACCCCCAAGACCTGACAGATCGCTCTGGAGAGCGCAAGTGCAGGGCGGAAGAGCCGGTTGAAATCCTGATCGACTCGCTCAGGGCAGATACCCAGTACTACTACGAACTCCGAGACGCCACGTCGAACAAGGTGCTGGGGGCCGGCGCCGCAGGTCGTTTCCATACGCAGCGTCCACCGGGAAGCACCTTCACGTTCACCGTCCAGGCCGACCCCCACCTGGATGAAGGGACAAGCCCGGCGACGTACGAACGCACCCTGACAAGCGCCCTCTCCGACAAGCCGGACTTCCACATCGATCTGGGCGATACATTCATGGTCGACAAGTACCGCGACGACTACCGTGCATCGGCCAGGCAGTATCTCGCACAGCGGTACTACTTCGGGTTGCTGTGCCGTTCGGCACCGCTCTTCCTCGTGCTCGGCAATCACGACGGCGAACGAGGCGGACGCGACAACCGTGGGACGGACGACATGGCGGGTTGGTCCAACCTGACACGCAAGAAGTACTTCCCCAACCCAAGGCCAGGAGGCATCTATTCCGGCAACAGCGCCGAACAAGAAGGCGTCGGGCTCCTGGAAGACTACTACGCCTGGGAATGGGGCGACGCCCTCTTCATCGTGCTCGATCCCTATTGGTACACTTCGCGAGGGTCGCGGCAGTCTCGTAATGGATGGGCTTGGACGCTTGGCGATGTACAATATCGGTGGTTGCAGCGAACGCTGACTGGCAGCAAGGCTCGATTCAAGTTTGTGTTCATTCACCATCTGGTCGGCGGCCGAGACGACAACGCCCGCGGCGGCGCGGAGGTCGCGAAGTACTTCGAATGGGGTGGCCACGATCCGGACGGTCGCTTTGCCTTCACCGAGCGCCGTCCCGGGTGGACGATGCCGATCCACCAACTGCTCGTCCGGAATAGCGTATCCGTCGTCTTTCACGGCCACGACCACTTCTTTGCCAAGCAGGACCTGGATGGGATGGTCTACCAGCTTGTGCCCCAGCCGGGACACACGAGCGGAAACTCGGTCCGCAGCGCTGCCGAATATGGCTATGTACGCGGCGACATTCTGGGCGGGTCTGGCTACGTGCGCGCGGGGGTTTCGCGCTCACAGGTGGTGATCGAGTACGTTCGGGTCGATCGCCACGCGCAGGAGGGCAAAGATCAAGGAACCGGAACGGTGGCTCACTCCTATACGATTCCTGAGGCCGGACGCCGTACGCACAACGAGGCAAACCCCTGAATGGGAGCCGGCCGGAAAGACGAGTAGATGCCGGAGCAGGGCCCTATCGAATCTCGTTGGAAGTACCCTCGGGTGTTTGTCAGTGATTCCATGGCAGGCGATGGGGTCCCAGGCATCGTTCACCGAGGCCGCGGCGGGCGTTCAGCCGAAGCCTCATTCCCGTTCCGATCTTTCACCACCCAACCATCGTCGAGGTCGTTCCGCTTGACGCGGGCAAGCAGACGGAACATATGTCCGAGATCGCGCAACCCGCCAACGGTGAACCAAACGGCCGTCCCCACGGATATGGTCAGAATGACCTTGACGTAGATGCCCCAGAACCGCACCCAACTCTCCGTGGGCACATCGACCAGAGCGTTGTAGATCGTTCCGACAGCAAACACCATGATCAGCGATCCGGTGAATGACATGGTGGCCAGGTAGAAGATCTGGTCTCTGCGGCTGAATTCATTGCCCATTGCGATGAGGGATCGCCAGCCGCGGATGGGGGCGACGGCACTGACGCCTTCGTGCTCCTGAATGACATATTGTCCCCGATGCAGCATTCTGTCCAAATTGAATACCCTTCGGCGATAGAGCAGAGACACCAGGACATACACGCTGACGGCGATGGTCGAAACGGCCAGGCTGAGGACGGCGGGATTCCATGAAGCGATGAAGCTCCAGAAGGGCTGTACGAAGGCGTGGTTGGGGGTGTTGTTGATCTGGCGAATGGCAACAGCCGCCATGGAAAGGACGGCACCCGTGATAATGGCCGCCCACGCCGCCTCGGTGGTTCCTCGCTTCCAATACAGGCCGCCGATCACCACGGCTCCGGCTCCGGCCGTGAAGATGGCATTGGCGATGGCGAGAAACATGTGCACATATTCGGTCTGCCTGAACAAGAGGCTAAAGAGGAACACGAGGACCGCCACGCCGAGTATGGCGCTTCTCAGGAAGGTCATGTGCTGTCGAGGCGAGAACGGCTGCGATCGCAGAGGACCAACAACATCCTGAACGAACACACTTCCCCAACACTGCAGGTAGGTGGCCTGGCAGCCGACGGAGGCCGTCACGATCATCGCTGCAAATGCGCCCCGGAGCCCCCGAGGCATGTAACATCCCATGGCAACGGAGGTGGTCATCTGCCTCTGGATCTGCGGATTGGAAATGCCACCAATGATTCCTCGTGCGGTATCGGCAACGGCGGCATAGTCGGCGTGGTGCATCAACGTATAGGCACTCGCGGCTATCAGCATCATGGTCAGAAACAGGCCGGGTACACGCCAGGTGGCCAACACGTTGGCCATCCTCGCCTCGTGGGCACTCAGTGCGCAAGAGCTGAACCCCTGTGCGGACTGCGTTGCCCCCATACCATAGACGCTGATGAGGGCGATGATCAGGAAGAACCACAGATTGAAGTCTTCCATCTCGCGGGCCTGGAAGGGATTCAGAAGAGAATGATTCGGCGGCGCGAGGCTCAGGGCCTCAACGATCCGTGACCAGCCGAGGGTCGCCAGGAGAAACAGCACGACGACCAGCACGACGATGTTCGCAAAGACACCATTAAGGAACTCGGCGACGATCACCGCGATCTGGCCGCCGCAGAACGTGAACAACAGACTCATCGAGAGCAAGACCGCCATGATTGAGCCGAAGAGCAGGTCCGAATGCGGGAGGCCGCAGAAATAGACTACGAATCGCGCAGTGATCGCGGGGTAGATGCCAAACGCGACAACACCGGCCATCCAGGCGATGAGCCCCGCGAAGATCCTCAGTCGCCGGCTGTAACGCATTTCCAGAAACTGAGCCAGGGTCATGGCGCGGGTCTGTCGGTATCGATAAGCGACCCAGCCCGAAATGGCGACGATGGCGAACTGAACGGTATAGATGAGCTGCCACCACGCCGCCGTGAAGCCGCTCTTGTAGAAGATCTCGAAGAAGCCGATGAAGGTAAATGCCCCCATACCGATGCTGCCGGCGGACACGGCAATGAGGTATCGTCCCGCACAGCGGTTGGCCGCAAGGAAATCTGCAACACTACGCGTATATCGGGTCACCACGAGAACCGTGGTTGCCGAGCACAGCAAGACGACCACCACGATGGACCAGTCGAGGATACTCATGCGCTGCCCGCCATTGCGGCCCGTCGACACTCCTCGGCAGACGAATGGCCCATGCCGCCAGGATCATGTTTTCCGAGACAGGTCGAGAACACCTCAACACCCTGACTGAGTCATGACGTCTTTGCACCCCATATTCCAACAATGCATCGCGATCGGGACGGTGCGGCGGAGATCGAGGGCCAGTGGGTCGGTTTCGTGCCCGGAAGCGTCGAGCGGAATGGGGCGACACCGCGTCCGGTCAGCTTCAGCATGAGGGGAAACTCCGCACCTCGTGATTTCAACGTCGGTTCCGATCCGCCACCTCTTGCACGATACGGGCGGCCAGATCGCAGTGTTCCTCGGTGTATTTCTCACAGAATGTCGCCCAGCGAATCCAGCTCTGGACGAACTCCCACGCCCTCGGGCAGGTGTTCGTGTCATAGCGATATTCGCGCGACGCCGGCGGCATCGAATAGGGATATCGCCTCTCGCCGGCGCTCCGTTGTAGAAAGGTGGCCGCAACGGGCATCAGGTAATACCTGCCGGTCCCCGCACCGGGAATTCCCGCCTTGAGCAGTTGGTCGGCGAACTCGTCCACGGTGCAATTGAACTGTGCGGCGTCGATACTCATGCTGAACATCCACGCCGAATAGACGTTCATGTAATCCGGTATGGGCAAGGGTGTGACCCCTGGAATCTCCGCGATCTTGCGGGACAGCAGGCGGATCATCCGGTCCCGATGGGCCACCTGTTCGCGGATGATTTCCAGTTGCGCCAGGCATATGGCAGCCGTGCAAAGGGGCATCCGCATCGCATAACCGGCTTCGGAATGCTCTCGGCCGAATCCGGGGACCTGCACCGCCCCGCGGCTCTGCCCGATGAACCGAATCCTCTCGGCCAGATCGTCGTCATTCGTGGCGATGCCGCCTCCGACATCGGAGCCCAGGGTCTTTTCGGAATCGAAGGAGAAGCCGGCCGCGCGACCGAGGGTGCCGGCGAATCGCCCTTTGTATTCTCCGAAGACCGCCTGGCACGCATCTTCGTAAACGATCAGGCCGTGCTTTTCGGCCAGGGCGTTGATCGAGTCCATGTCGCAGATCGTGCCCGTCTTGTGGACGACGAGGATGGCCCGGGTTCGATCCGTGATGCAGGGTTCGATGGTCTCGGCACCCATGTTCACGGTACCCGGCAAGGTATCTGGAAACACGGGGATGTAGTTCTCACGAACCAGCCCCTGCAGGGTGCCGTAGTCTGTGATCGGGCTGACGATAATCTCGTCGCCGGGTTCGAACTTGAAGGCCGCCGCCAGAATCGCCAATGCGGGCGTGCAACCGGGCGTGGCGATGAAGTGCTTGACGCCATATTCCCCGGCGAAAGCACGCTCGAACCGCTCGACCATGGTGCCTTCACCGGTGCCCCGCCCCAAGCCGCTCTCGACGACCTCCTGCAGGTACTTCATCGTGTTCGATCCCAGGGTCCGGGGATACTGGGTGGGCAACACGCCGCCGATGTATTTCTGGAAAGCGGCAGGTCCGTATGTTGCGCGTTCGAGCTTGGCCATCCGACAATCGCTCCCTGCTTCTCAGCTCCGCCCACCGAGCAGATACTCTACAACCTCGTTGGGTTCCGCCAGCCACACATCGTCGCCGCCTACACGCACGACCGTCTCAAAACGTTGGGCCAGCTCCTGGGTCGTGCAATCTTTCCAGGGGTGAACCGGCCGGTCCGGCATGGGGCAATGGCAGTAGTCGATGATCCACCCGCCGCAGTCAATCGCCTGGTGGATCCGCTTGTAAGGATCGAACGCCGAGTAGAACGGCGGCGGATACTCGGTGTGCAGCGGACATCGACCCAGCCGGAACAGATCGACGTCAGGGGGATTGACCTGGTCGAAGATGGTCAAGATCGCCTGGTAGCCCGCCGCTCCGGCGACGGCACGCGAAGCCGGGTAGCCGTCGTTGTCGCCTGGAACACAGAAGAGGGTCACCGGCATGTCCAGTGCGGCCTCCAGCACCTTGCGACTCTGCACCACCTCGCTATCGGCGTTTGCGCCGGTGATGGCGGCGTGGGTCATGCTGTGGCAGGAGACCCCCCACCCCTCGGCGCACAGCTCGTGGATCTGTTCTTTCGACAGAATCATCATGCCGTGATAGCTGCTGCCCGGCACGTTCCGCGGGACACCGACCTGAGAAGCTACCAGGGCAACATGCCCCGGAATTCCGTAATCGTGGTGAACAGGCAAGGCATGCTGCAACAGCTCGGCGCAGCCTTCATCGTAGCTGATCGAGTAGACCCAACGCTTCCCGTTCTTCCACGCCATCTGCCGGTCTCCGGTCAGACCCACCACTTCAAGACCAATCGCCCCTCCGCCGCCTGCTGCTGAGCATATTGCAGGGCAAGACCCACGTGTCTCCGCATGAGTTGCTCGGCATCCTCCGGCCTGTTCTTCTCGATCGCCTCGATGACAGCGAGGTGGTCGCGATAAGTCTCCTCCGCCCGCTCCAGTTGAGACTCGTCGCACACAATCAGCGGGGCCCAATAGCTGCGCGTCACCTGAATCAACGTCTGGTTTCCGGTCATCTCGATGACGCGGTTGTGCATCTGGCGATCCAGCAGCAGCCCTTCCTTGACCTGTTCCGGCTCGCCCGAACACCGATGAGCGTGCGAACGTTCCGCCAAGTCGCGCAACTCGCGAATATCCCTCGGGCCGGCACAATCGCAGCACAACCGCGCGGCATACCCTTCGTGCAGGACCCGTAGCCCGTAGATCTCCATCAGCCGCTTTGGATTCAGCTCAGAGACGAAGAAGCCCAGATTGTCCCTCATCTCGATCAGGCCGGCCCCCCGAAGCTCCAGGAGCACCTCGCGGACCATACCGAGCGATGCGCCCAGTTCGCCGGCCAGCTCGTGCTGATTCAACTGGCAGCCCGGTCCCCAGCGGCCCGCCAGGATCAGATCGCGCAATGCGTTTCGCACCTGTTGCCGAGAGGCCCTCGGGCGAAGAACGGTGTGGGATGATCGAGAAGGCATTAGCTCGTCACTTCATCAGCACGGCACAGATGGCCGAGGAACATGAGACTATAACCTCGTTTGAATAATAACCTTATCACGATTCGTATGTCTCGTATTGCTTGTTCGAACATGTTCGAATATAACACCGGCGGTGATTTCGTCAAGAACCCTCGGTCGCAAACCGCCCCTACCGGCCCGACCGGCGGATACGGGGGTGAGCCGGAGGTACCCGATGCGAAGCACACCAACACGGCAGGGGCACGCTCGAACCGCCATCAGCGGCCTGAACCGAGGTGTCGTCAGAACATCCTTGTGGGTACTTGGCAGTCTGCTGTCCATCGCCCAGGCCAACCCGGGTGATTGGCCGGAACCCCGACAGAATGCCTGCCTCACCGCTATCCAGCCGCTGCCCGGTGCGATTGGGGCGCCTCCCCAGCGGCTCGCCCGGTTCGATCTGGGACGTTCACAACCTCCGATAACCGCGGTCCCTCGACCTGATCGCGGCGAACCGCTGGGGCTGTGCATCGTCTCGGGGGCATTGCGATGCTACGACACGAAGGGGGCTATGCTCTGGGAATCGCACCCACCCGGATTGAACTACACGAATATCGTGACGACAGAGGACATCAACGGCGACGGCCAGGTCGAGATCCTGCTCAAGGCCGGCCGGCCGGCGGACCCCTATGGTGCGGCAGTCCTGGTCGCATTGGAGAGTGGCCGCGTGCTCTGGCGCTATGACGTGGAACCCATGTCGTATGCCTGGTATCTGTACCTGGGGCAGTACTTGCCGGGTGTCACATCCAAGCAGATTGTGGTCATCATGCAGGGGTACCCGCCTGAGAAGGACAACGGGTACATCGCCCTGTTTGACTGGCCTTCCGGCGGAAGTTCTCCCAGACAGAAATGGCGATACAACTTCAGCAACTACACATGCTTTCCCTCGTTTCTGCAGAGCGATCTGGACGGTGACGGCGTTGACGAACTGGTCGTCGAGTGCCACAGCCATATGTGGTTCCTCGACGCGATCACCGGGAGTGTGAAGCACTACGTCCAGTGGGACGTCTCGCCGGCCAATGTCCGCAGCTACGGTCTGGTCAGATTTCTGGATCTCAATGGCGACGGACGGGAAGACTTCCTGTGCATCGCTGATTTTGCCCAACATCACGAGGTGCTGATCAACCGCCAGGGAAAGATGGAAAAAGCCTGGCATCACGGCTGGCCGGAGAGCGTTACGACGGGCAAGATCGTGACCACCTGGCCCGAACCGCCTCAAGCGGATGTGGATGGCGATGGGAAATTGGAAATCGTTGTCTCCATGTTCAATTCCGAACACGACAACGCCTGGATGGTACGGGTTTACGACGCCGCCACGGGCAAGTGGAAATACCGCTGTCCGGGCGCGATCGCAGCACGGTGTGTCGACGTGGATGGTGACGGAGTCGCCGAGATCCTGGTCAACCGATCCAACGATCCGAGCCAGACCAAGCTCGAAGGTGCCGAGTTGCTCGGGGTGACCCAAGGCAATCTGAAGGTGCTGTGGGAGGATCGTCAAGCCCGTGCTCTGGACATGCCCCCGCCGCGGATCAAGCGACGCAAGAGACTCGTCGCCGAGGATCGCCTGCCGGTTGACCAGCCCGCTCGCATTGCCAAAGACAAGGAAGTCTTTGCGCTAACCGGAAACCGGCAAGGGGGATTCCGCCTCAATCCCTGCCCAACCCCGGCGCCGAAGCCAACCTATGACTTCAAGGCGGTTCCGGCCGTGGTCGGTCTGGAGACGCCTGTGCTTCTGGCCGCCGACCTGACGGGCGACCACAGGAATGAACTCGTGCTTCATGGCGGCTCGGCTGTTCAGATGCTTGGACTTGCCGGGAACGATCTTCAGCGTATCGCAACCTACAAGTCGGATGCCGCGCCGGTGTTTGCCGATCTCGATGGAGACGGCAAGACCGAGATCGTCCTGATAGCGGTCAGTCCTACCGACACACCGGTGGTGGAGGCGATCACTCCGACCAATGGAAACAGAACACTTTGGCGCAGTGCGTTCCCCAAGGCCGATCGGCTCGGCTTGCCCGCCCCACGCAGGGCCTATGTACGACCCATTCGCCTCACAGGCAAGACAAGCCCGGATCTGTATGTCTGGGCGGGAACCCCGCTGGTTCGAAGCGTAGGCCTCGACGGGCGCACCGGCAGGATTCTCTGGGAGAAGGGAGAACTCCAGAACGAGCGGTACTACGGACCGAGTGTGAATTACGCATCTGCATGCGACTTCAACAAGGATGGGAAGGAAGACCTGGTCTTCACAAACCCTGACTTCTATTGCGTGGCCGACGGCCCAACCGGAAATATGTTGCTCGGCCCGCTCCTTCCCAGGGACATCTTCCGGCAGCCCAGCCAGGGACTGTACACCTGTCCGGTCATTCTCGACCAGAAGGACACGCTGCCCACGGTCTGCCTCGTGGCCGGCCACTACTTCCAGGCCGCCATGTCGCTCCGAGCCGAGCCATACTGGTACACGTTGCCGGCCACCGGAGACAACCGCACGGGAATGGAAGGGTTCCTCCGACTCAAGGACGGCAACTGGCTCATGGGCTTCGGCCGTCAGAACGGCAAGTTCGCCTGCGTGAACGTCGCGAACGGAACGCTGCGATGGGAACTGGACCTCCAGGCGTCCGCATCCGACATCGTCACCTGCGACATCGACGGCGATGGTTGCTGCGAATTCCTGTTTGGCACGAGCCACGGAGGGCTCTACGCTGTGGGCGACAAGGACGGAGCCCCGCGTCTGTTGTGGAAGGCGAACCTCGGCGCGGCCGTCGGTTCCCCGATTCTCACCGACCTTGACGGTGATGGGCGGAGCGAAATCGCAGTGGTGACTTCAGACGGCTATGTGAACGTCCTTGGAGCATCCCATGCTTCGACAACTCGCGCGACGCCGGCCGGCAGGTGATTATTAGGTCTGGCCTTTCGCTCGACCGTGCAGACACTCTGCATGGCAGATGGCGACATACGGAGACGGCAGGACATGACCATGACGGGGCACCCGAGACCCGCCCCGACACTCACACTCAGAAGGGAGTGAACACATGAGCATCAATCGCCGCGATTTTCTCAAGGCAGCGGCCGTGACCGGCGCGGGCTCGCTCGTGCGGGCGGAGGTCTCCGGCGATCAGCCGGGGCGTGCGCTATCGGTTCCCGGCAAGCAGGCGTTCCCCGATCGAATCGGATTCGGCGCCTGGATCAATGACGTCAGGACCGAACCGTTGCCGTTCGATTCCTGGCCGCCCGTTGTGCTGGACGATGTCGCGGAGAAGAGCATCATCGCCACGATGGAGCTGCAGGCGCGATCGGGATACAACATGTTCGACCTGTTCGGACTGTTCGCCACCTTTGGCTGGCCTGTCGATATTGTCAGTGCCGTCGACACGGATCGGGATCGGCGGGTACGACGGATTCTCAAGGCCGCTCGGCAGCGCGGCATCAAGATCGTCTATGGCCTTGGCGTCTACAGTTGGGGATTTGACAAGATCATCCAGCATGACCCGGCGGTTAAAGGCCCCAATATCCACGCGATGTGCGGCTCGAGAGAGGAATCGTGGCAGTGGCAGAAGAAGGTCATCGACTTCATCATGCGGTACGAATTCGATGGCTATCACCTGGAGGCCTCCGACCTCGGACGCTGTACCTGCAATGAATGCATGAGACGCTGGCCGCTACAGTCTACGTACTACAACGTGATCACCGCGCGGTGCGCCGAGTACATTCGCAGCCAGGCCCCCGACAAATACCTCGCCGCAATTACGATCAGTTGGGCCGACTGGAACAAAGGCTTCACTGAAGAGGAGAGGAAGGGTCTGGTCGATCTGAGCAGGAAGGTCGACAGCATCCTGGATCAGGGGCACCACGGTACATACATCAAGGCTCCCGACCGAAAGGCGTTCATCCAGCGACTTCACTGCAGATTTGGAACGTCCGGAGGGTTCTGGGTGTATCCGCCGTTCAGGTGCCATCGTCTTCGATGGTTCCTTCCGTACACAAAGAAGACGGGGACCCACATCAAGGAGTTGTATGCCGATGGCGGACGCACGGTGCTGTATTACCAGGGCCCCATCACCAATCCGGGGGTCGAGGTGAATATTGCCTTCGGCGGCCGGATCATGTCGGACGCGACACGGAGCGTGGAAGATGTCCTGGCCGAGGTCGTGGACGAACTCTACAAGCCGCGGTCCCCTGAAGCACACAAGAAACTCGTGGGCGTATTCCAGCTTGCCGAAGATGCCTACTGTGCCAATATGAATTACGATACGGATGGCGTGCACCTCAAGGGACTGCCGGCGTATCCAGGCCCCGGAGAGTTGCACATCGGATTTGGCATTGGGTTGGCGGGAGGGGTTTCAGCCGTCCCCGTACATCTCTTGGAGCCCAATCTTTCAGACAAGGGCAGAACGCTGTATGCCAAGGGGCTGGAGTCCTGCCTGAAGACTGTCCACGAGATCGAGGATCAGTGTGCCGACAGGGAAAGGGCCCGGCGACTGAAGGAGTGCATTTTCCACTCGCTGGATGATGTCATCACTATTGCTTATGCGAGAGAGACAGCACAACGGACAAAATGAATCGCCTGGCGGGTTCACGCTCGGGTCGAATCCGTGTGCCCTGACGTCCCGGAGCAAGAACGAATCCGTCTGATCGCCTGCCTTGCGCCAACGGGGACCGATACAGGAGCGGTTGAATGAGATCACTTGTCTTCATGACTCTGATACTCGGCGGATGCACGGTGGCAGATGCGGTGGTCGTCGAGGCCACGCAACCGGCGGCCCCTGGACACGTGATCGCATTCGAGACCCAGGCCGTGCGATTGACGCTGAGCGGTACCGGCGAGGTGCTTGGCCTGATCGACCGACGATCGGGCGTGGACTATGCCGACCACGCCGGGCCCACCATGTTCGCCATGATGCGATCGGAAACGGCCACCTACCCGGTCACGGCGGCGGTCGCGAAGGACGATCGGCTTCGACTCGCATTTGGCGAAGGCCGGACGGCCGAACTGCGGATCGAAACGGGGCCATACTGGCACATCATTCATGTGCTGGCAGTCAGCGCAGCGGAATCCGTCAAGTCCCTCGATCTGATCGACCTACCCCTGACGCTGAAGGCCGAACCTGACGAGCCGGTGGCCGCTTGTGTCCTGGCGCTCAATCTGCAGACCAATGTTGTCACGATTCCCCAGGCGAGCCGGCGTTTGCAGGCCACCTGCTACGCGAAATTCGGGATGCCCGGGGCCAAGGCAGCGGTGATCGTCTGCCCGCAGCCGCGGCTGCGGGAGGTGATGAAGCAGGTCGTGCTGGCCTCCGACGCCCTGCCCCACTCGCCCATGGGCGGGCCATGGGCACTGGATGCACCCGCCAACCGCGGGTCCTACATCATCGACTGCACCGGCAAGACAGGCGAAGGGCAGATCGATGCATGGGTCGATCTGCTTCGGACAATGGGGATCAGCCAGCTCGATTTTCACACCGGAACGTGCCTGCGGTTCGGCGACTACACGCCCGATCCCAATGTGCATCCGCGCGGCATGGCGAGCGTGCGTGCGATGAATGATAGGCTGCATGCTGCAGGGATGCTTGCAGGCCTGCACACGTACGCGTTCTTCATCGCCAAAGATTCGCCGTTCGTTACACCCGTGCCCGACCGCGGCCTCGCTGCCGATGCCACATACACATTGGCCCAACCGCTGACCGCGAATGCCGCTGTCGTTCCCGTCGTCGAGTCGACGAAGACCGTCTCAACCATAACCGGGTTCCAAATCCGCAATAGCGTAACGCTTCGCATCGACGACGAGTTGATCACCTACACAACGGTGAGCAAGGAGCCTCCCTTCGGATTCCTTGAATGTCAGCGCGGCGCGCACGGCACGCGGCCTGCTGCCCATGCCGCAGGCGCCGGCGTAATGCACCTTAAGGAGTGTTTTGGCCTCTTCGTACCCGATCCGGCCTCCCCGCTGTTCACGGAAGTGATCGCCCGTACAGCCAAGGCGTACAACGAGGGCGGCTTCGACATGATCTACCTCGATGCCCTCGACGGGTCAGACATCCTGGGCGGCGGTCAATACGCCTGGTACTACGGATCGAAGTTCGTGTTCGAGTTGGCCAAGCGGCTGAACAAGCCGGCCCTGTTTGAGATGAGTACGTTCCACCATCACCTGTGGTACGTGAGGTCCCGCATGGGCGCCTGGGATGCGCCCACGAGAGGGCATCGGCCATTCATAGAGACACACCGCCAGGCCAACCGGGAGTGCGGTCGCTTCTTCCTGCCCGCGCACCTCGGCTGGTGGGCCGTATTCGGCTGGCAAGGCATCCAACCCGAACGGACGTTCCCGGAGACGATCGAATACCTGTGCAGCCGCTGCATCGCCGACGGCTGCGGACTGTCGTTCCTGGCGTCGTCTCCTCCCGAAACGTTCGGCAAAGCGAATCGCCGGTTCGGTCAGATCATCCGTCGGTATGAGGATCTCCGCCGGTCCGACAAGATCTCGGCCGAGATGCGACGACGGCTGGGTGAGTCCGGTGAAGAATACACGCTCGAGAGAACACCGGACGGCCCGGGATTCCACTTCCGGCCTGTGCATTACGACAAGCATAAGATCGGCCGGATCGCACCGACCGGCAACACATTGACGGCTACAAACCGCTTCGGCGCACAGCCCTTGGCCGTTCGGATCGAGGCACTACTGTCGATGCTCGACTACGACTCACCCAAAGCAACGGTGGTCGAGGATTTCGGCGATCCGACGGCCTTCTCGGAGCGGCGAATTCCGAGCGGAACGGTTGCCGCGGTGACCAAGACGACGGATCGCATCAAGGTGGGCGCGGCCAGCGGTCGCTTGGCCGTAACCAGCCGACCGGCCGGTAACCCGCCGTGGGCGATGCTGGGGCGCAAGTTCTCGCCGTGCATCAACGTAGCCAATAGGGGCCTGGGGTTCTGGGTCTACGGCGACGGCAAGGGCCAAGTGCTGAACCTGCAGATGAAGAGCCCGCCCTTCGCCCATGGCGGACTGTGCGAGCGCTACGCGAGGATCGACTTTACGGGTTGGAAGTACATCGAGCTGATCGAGCCCGAATCGGACGATATTCCCAAACACAACTGGCCCTACGTGCCGGGTGGCACCTATCCTCTGTTCCACATCTGGGTCTCATATGACACGATCGAGGAACTCAATCTGTGGCTCGGCGACCTGCCCGCCGAAGGCGTTTCCTGCGACATCAGCCCGATCAAGGCCATTCCGCTCAGACTCGGCACCATGCGAAATCCATCGATCACGCTGAACGGCAAGACGCTCACATTCCCGGTGCAGTTGAAGAGCGGGCAATACCTGGAGTGCCGCTCGGCTAGCGACTGTGAGGTCTATGATGCCGAGGGCAACACGGTCGCCAAGATCGCACCGATCGGCGACTGGCCTGAACTTCAGCCGGGCAGCAACGGCATCACATTCAAGGCGGAGCCGATGCCCGGCCCGCATCCACGAGGGGCCATTACCCTCATCACCCGCGGCGAACCCTTGCGAGAAATGTGATATGCGTACCTGCCTTGTCCTGGTCGCGTTCATGGTGTCCTGTGACGTCATGGCCTGGGGTGTGTCGTCTGATCGCGGCCCGGCCACAACCGGACCAGGCAACGACGGAGCCGTGTTCCTGCCGGATGTGTTCTCCCTGAGGGAAGGCTATCGAAAGAAGATCGACCTGGATGGCATGTGGGAGTTCCGACGCGACAAGGAAGGCAGCGGGAAGAAGCGAGGGTGGCACGAAGGTAAGGATCGGTCCGAGGCTACGATCCGGATACCCGGAGTGCCCCAAGCCCAGGGCATTGGGCAGCCCGACGGTCGCCAGAAACACTCGTTCTGGGAACCTTTCTGGATCCGCCGGACGTTTGACATGCCGGCCCTCACCGCCAGTCAGCAGGGCTGGCTGAGGATCGGCGGAATATTCCCCGCCGCGGAGATATACCTGAACGGCCGACACGTCGGCACCACACAGAGCTCGCGCACACAGCAACGGGGCAATGTCACACGCTTCCTTAAGTCGGGCGAGGCGAACCTCATCGCAATCAAGGTTTGCGATTTGCCTGAGATCCGCCTTGACGGCATGTTCGAATGGCGCGAATTGAGCATGGTATGGTCGGGCGTGTACCGCTCGCTGGCGCTCGAAATCACAGATCGTGTGTCCGTCTTGGATGTCTATGTCCAACCGAAGCTGGCATCGAAGTCGGTTCACGTGACGGCGGAACTGTCTCAGCCGTCGGCGGAACCTGTGCTCGTGACTATGGACGCAAGAGACAATGGCGACCGCCTTGGGTCAGCCGCGATCCGTCTGTCGGCCCATCAGACCGGACTTGAGACAGATGTGACGCTGTCCGGCTTCACGGCCTGGACTCCAAACCATCCCAAGCTGTACACGCTCGATGTTACCGTGCGACAGAATGAGAACGCCCCGCAGATCGATCGGGTGCCGATCCGGTTTGGAATGCGCGAGGTACACACCACACACGACAAGTTTTACCTCAACGGCACGCCGCTCTATGTCAGATGCTTCGGCGATATGCAACTGTATCTGGACACAATCGCCCCCCCTGCCGACAAGAACTGGTATCTGCCTCGGCTCAAACGCGCGCAGGCGTACGGGTTCAACATGGCCAAGAGCTGTGTCGAGGTGTTCTCTCAGGACTTTGTCGAGGCGGCGGATGAGGCGGGCATCATGATCATCCAGGAGTTCCCATTCGGAGTGGGGCCGCTGCGGGCGAACCGGTACAAGATCGCCGAGCCGTTCAAGAAGTACTTCTCTTCCGAGCTTGTGGGAATGGTGAAGGAGACTCGGAGCCATCCTTCCGTCATCGCCTACAGCATGTCCAGTGAGTTGGAGTTCGCGAACCAGACGCAGGAGTCCTTCAACTTCTTCAGCCGGGACTTGTGCCGAAAGACGAGAAAGCTCGCCCCGCACGCCCTGGTCATAGACTGTACCGGCTATCTGGACACCGAAACCACGACCAAGGGTGCGCGAATCACCGACTTCTATGCATCCATTATCCCGACCTGGTGCAAGGAAGTCCTCGACGAGACCCCGGTCAACTCCGACCGCAAGCATCCAACCGTGTTGCACGAGTTCAACTGGTGGAGCTGCTATCCCGACCCGCTCGACAAACCGAAGTACGCCGATACCCAGATGCTCGCGTCGTGGTTCGATGTGGCTGTTCAGACGGCACGGGCCAACGGCCAGGAAGAACTCATTCCTGCCTACCGTCGCATCTCCCTGCGCCTGCAGGCACTGTGCAGGAAGGACGGGTTGGAGTACGCCCGGCGATGCCCGAATGTGGAAGGCTACATCCTTTGGTCGCTGATCGATTTCCACCAGTATGCGGAGGGACTACTGGATGATTTCTGGGAACCGAAGAACGTCTCGGCCGCCGAAATGCTCAAGTCCACCGGTGATACGGTCATCGTTCTGGCCAGGGAAGGCAATCGGTGCCTGCGCAGAGGCGCACGGTCGAGCATTCCGCTGGCAATCAGCCACTACGGCGAGAACGATCTGAGCAGCAGCCGCCTGCAATGGAAGCTCAGCAAGGGACCGATAGCAGGAGCGGGCGAGATCCGCGTCCCGGCTCTCAAGCATGGCGAACTGACGCAGGCCGGTGCCGTTGAACTCGACGTGCCACACGGCGATTCCGCCTTTGGCTTTGAGCTGGAAGTGGCACTCCGTCACGACGGCAGTGTCGTGAACACCAACAACTGGTCCTTCTGGGCGTTTCCTCAGGTGACGGACCCATGGGTTGAAGCGGTCGCCCGGAAGACACCCGGCGCGACGACTGAGGCAGTCCTCCTCCGTACGGGAACCAACGCGGGCACCGCGATTCCCGCGAACACCGCGCTGGTGGTCGCCGACTCCATCGATGAGCCCCTGGCGGACTACGTACAGACCGGTGGCAAATGCCTGTTGTTCAGCCGCGGATCGGCGATAGAAAACACCGCGTGTTACTACCAGACCACTACGTTCTACCCGTTGTTCAGGTCCATTCCATGGAATGCCGGACCGGGAAACTCGGGCACGGTGATCGCGAACCATCCCGCTCTGAAAGGCTTTCCTCACGACGAGATGTGCGATCTGCAATTCATATGGATGATACGAGGCGTCCTCCCGATGGAATTCGGGCCCTTGAAGACCTATGGCGTATCGCCCATCATCCGAGCGATCGACTGGTATCGTGAGAACATGAACAACGCCTACCTGCTTGAGTTCAAGGTCGGCGGCGGCAAGGTTCTCGCAACGACACTCGGGGTGTTACCCAATGTGGGAAAGCGGACCGAGGCCGACCATCTGCTGCGTTGCCTGACGGAGTATGCGCACAGCCCTGCATTCGCGCCCCAGGCAAGCGTCCCCAGGGCCGAGTTCCTGAAGTGGTTCAGCCAGCGCCCCGCAAAGGGCACAACCAACGCCCCCAACCAGTTGCTGAAGTGATACGACACCTATGAGCGCAACAGGGGGCCTCACGTCCCCCACCTGAGGTTGCGAAACACGGGAGGCCGATTGGCCTTGGCCGTTCCGATCAACGTGAGGCAATTCACCTCGCGCCAATCCGGCAGCGAGTTGCCTTTCGGGTCCTTGAGTTCGTCCGGAGAGATGCGAATGGTAAACCAGTTCGGCCGGTCTGAATCGCCCTTATCGCGAGGGAGCCCTGGAATGAACACATATTCCTGACGGGTCGGCTGCCAGTCGCGCTGGATGGCTTTGATGGTCAGTCCTTTCAGGGGGCGGCCGGCGTCATAATCCAGAAGGAGCGTCTCCCGGCCCTGCCCGCGCCACTGAGGATCGCCGATCTTGTGCGTCCCGATATCGAACGCGATCTCACCACCACCCCACAAGGCCGGATTGAGGGTGAATCCCTTCTCGCCGGTCGGACCCTGCCAGGTCACGAAGTAACTTGCGTCGCTCGTGGGGTCGGTGTACGCGGGCCCATAGCGCCAGTCTTCGCCGTCGCTCATGTCGTCGATGAGAGGCTCCCATGTCAGCGTCGGTTTCACACCGGGCAGGTCCCTCGCCACCACCTTGATCAGCGAAGAGCTGAGCCGGACACCGGAGGCGTATGTCACGTTCGCGAATGCATGGATCACGTCGTCCGCAGCGATGAACGGGGCATCGGCCACAAAGACGCCATCCTCCCGCCTCCGCGTCGACGTCGATCGCCAAAACCGGCTCTGAGGCCACACGTTGCTCAAGGCGTAGTAGATCTGCACTTGCCTGACGAGTTTGGATTGGTCTGGAACCACGTGTATTTCCGGTCGCTCCTGCCCGCCCTGCAGCACAACGCGGGGTGTCTGCGGCCAAGGCCCCACGACGCCCTTCAGATGACGATCCATCCAGAGCGAAAGGTCTGCCCCCTCTGAAGGTTCGATGTGATGGTTGTAGCGAGGCGTGTACACATGACGCTTTTCGGCTGTGGGAACCATCGCCAGTGTCGCAAACGAGCGGTCCATATTGCCGTGGAAATCGTTGGTCGCGTTCAGGAAGAGAACAGGGCACTTGACCAGCGGAGCATACGATTCCGACGAAAGAAGCTCCCGCCAGGCCCGAGTGGCCTGGTCGACAGGATCCGCAGCGACCTGATCCGGGCGGACATAAGTATTCCACCCGCACCCGTAGATGGGGGCCGCCGCTTTCACACGGCTGTCCGTACCGGCCACCAGCCACGTCAGCGAGCCGCCCACCGAGATTCCGAAGATCCCCAATCGATCCCGGTCCACCTGCGGATGTTGTTCCAGAAGCGTCAGCGCGCGGCGGGCCGTCAACGCCCAATGAAACCATGAATTCTCCCGCGGATCCCCCTGAACGGACATCCCGTTGTTCGTGGCCATGTCGCCGGGAACCTTGCCCCATTTTGTGAACTCCTGGCGATCGGGTGCCTGTTTGCGCCAGTCGCCACAGAAGTCGAAGCTCGCACAGACGTAGCCTCGCTTGGCCCAGAATCGTACCCAGTCCAGCGAGGCCGTCTGGCCGCCTCCGTGAATATGCAGGATGCCCGGCAGCCTCTGACCGCCGACCGGCGCACCCTGAATCGCATAGATGCGCGTCTTCTGGCCTTGCCAGGTCTCGCCGGTGAAGTAGAGTTGCTCCAGTTGTAGGCCGTCTTCGGTCCACTTGCGGACGGGGTCCGTTTCAAGAGGCTCCCGGCGGGGATCGACGCCGTGCCACAGCTCTCCGATCGCGGCGGCGGAGGATGAAGCGGGTGCCAGCGTCCACCGGAACGTCTGCGGTGCCCGTTTATCGCCGGGGGTATCAAGACACAGCGTGAAGGTCAGCTCCCAGAGGGACGTCGCTGGATCGAACCGAGCTTGCCACCAATCCCTGCCAACCGCAGAGGACTCGTCGATCGTCTTGGCAGTTCCGTCATCGTGCAACCGCTGGAGAGTGAACGGTCGGCGATCGGCCGCTCCGGTGATCGTAACGGGTGTGTAGCCAACACCACCGGTGATCGTGAACTCCGCTTGCCGGCCCCCCTCGGCACGAATGCGAACAGGCCATGTCTGTTCGACCGTCCCCGCCCGGGCCTTCAGCTCGACGTTCGAACAAGCGGCCTCCCGGTGCGTCAGGGCCCACGACTCCGGGCGCCCCTGGAGTGCGGCAATCAGATTGCGATTGGGGCCGTAGTAGTCCTCCGCCCGCTGGGGAAGGACAAGTACTTCCACCTGCGTATCCACGAAGTCGCCGGGCTTCAGAGACTGCACACCTCCCGGCGGTGAAAGTTCAACCAGAGCGCTTGCGATCCCGTCGGTTGAACCATATACGGAATAGTGCGGCAAAGGGCATTCGACACCATTCAGCCGAGCCTTCCATCTGCGGACGATCATGGCCTTGTTGGCAAGGGCACCCTGATCGGCCTTGTCGAAGCCGGTCTCCGGCCTCTTCTGCACGTCGTACAGCCCGATCCACGGCATGTCACCGTCCAGCTTCTCGCTGCGACGGCTGTACTTCCGCCCCCCCATCACGGGGTCCCACACCTCAAGCAGCCCTTGTGCGGACCCACGGGCTGCCTTGCGGTATTGAAGTCCGTTGTAGTGGTCGGCGCCGAGTTGAAAGAACGCCAGACGATCGATATCGACAGCGGTCTTCACCACGTCGTAGCGAATCGTGTACAGCGCCCGCACGTAATCGTCGGATCGCCAGCTCTGTGTACGAACCTGCGATTGGATGGTACCGTCTGGTGTCTGTCCGGCATAGGTCACGTCGCTCAGCACTGGGCCGTAGCCGGCGTAGAGTGTCTTCTGACGTACGAGGTACTGCCGACGAGGCGTCCCCTTGCGGAACAGCGTCAGGAAGTCGCACCCGCCGAGGTTGTGCGTCCAACTCCACTTCGTCTTGGCGGTTGGCCCCATGGCCCAGACCATCAGCGGTCGCATGTCGTCCACCATCGACCGGTTCAGGTTGACGTCCGGATCGTAGCAGATGCTTTCACCGAACGATCCAATCGCCATCTCATCCCACAACTGGTTGCTCGCATAGCCGAACAGGCAGAGCTGCGCGTGCGACACCGCGGGAACGCTACCCCAGAAGGCGTAGGCCAGGTCGAATTCCATTTCGAGGTGCTGGCCCGGCTCCAGATCGATCATGGTGAGGCCGCTGAACCATGGCGGGGCGCAGTGCCAGTTCTTGGATATCTGAACCGGCAGCCCGATGGGATACCCGTCCGCATCTCGCAGGACCGGCGACATGCCCGTAATCGAGAAGGCCCCGCCGATCTTCGCAAAGTTGAGGCGGAGGGTATGCGGCTCACGATCGGGGTTGTCGAGCGTAACGCGCACCCGCTCCATCTTTGTCGGGTCGGCATTCTCGCCCAGCCTGATCTGGTGCCAGCCCCTTACGGGGTCGTACTGGGTGTCGAGTCCTTGTGTGTACGGAGCAAGTCCCACGGCTGAGACGCGAATACGAGAGTCCAACGCCGTGCGCATCTGCCTGACCTCACGGAGAGCGGCCCGGCGGACATCGGTTGAGGGAACCACGAGGCATGGAAACGTCTTCAACCCTTCAACCGGAAGCGATAGCGGATCTGTCTCCAGCCGAATGAAGCCGTCTTTCGAAAGTCGGAGGTGTTGCCCTGCACCGGGAACGCCTATCAGTGCCACGCCGGCACCCGCTGGATTCCGGATCGACAGAGCCAACTCGGAACGATCACCTGGCTTGGCGGGTCGCCACGCACCGTCCGCCCCGAGCACTTCGACAAGGGGGTACTCGGCCGGGACCTTGAGTGAAGCGGTAAGCACAACGCCATCGAGTTTGTGCGGCGGAGTGAGGTGATTCCGGTATGTCGACACGTGCAACTGCATCGTGAGCCGATCGGTCCAACAGTACGCCTCCATCCACGCATTAACGCCTTCAAGTCCCGGGCCGGATACATTCCCTCCCAGCTGTACGGTCTGAATGTCGAAATGCTGAAGGTACTTCCCCACTCGATAGAGCCGCACCTGCTCCGGACTGCCCGCGCCGAGGCCAACCGGAAACGCGTGGCCGTTCCAGACGGCCGAGAATGACAGTTCCGCTGCCGGCAGCGACGTGAGCACCTCGTTGCCCTGAGCCGCAGCCCGAGCGCCGTCCGGCGGGGCAGCGATAGGGCCCAGCCGTTCAACCCGTGCCCGGGAAGCATTCAACAGCAGGGCGTAGTGGTTCGTCTGAACGGCGAAGTGAATGGGAGCGTTTTCCTGCGGTCGGCGCCAACCATATGGATAAAAGCCAAACGAGTAGTCGCCCGCGTGGACCAAGCTGCCCTTGGGCACCGGCGCGCCCCCGTGGGTCTGCTGTGCGAAGGACGCGCCACACCGACTCATGCCAAACACAACCGGCAGCAACGCCAGCGCGCAAGGCCAGGATATGTAGCATGGTGGTTTGGCGACCATTCGGTTCATCTCTCTACCGCCTTTCCCTGAACTCGGTGATGACCATCACGCCATCCGTACGTCGCAGACTCGTATATGGCCCCATGCGTGTCAAGCCGATTGGATGCGTCGTTCAGGGCCCAGCCACCTGCCAGGACCACCCGCCGCCGGGCACTATTGCCGCGGACTGGCTCTGCACAAGAAATGTACACAACGGGCACACTCGGAACGCTGGCCGGTCGGACAGGGCACGGTACGGCAACTGCGAACCACGAGTGACGGAGCGTTCCTCGCTGCGGTGAAGCATCTCGGAATGGCTTCAGCGTGTCCTTTCCTGAATCGGGTTTTCCACCCAGACATGAGCCACATGCGGTGTCCCTTCACGTCTGTAGACCGCGCTCCAGTGGGCGTAGGCCTTCGTAGCCGCCATTGAAGTGAGGTTGATCCGCTCGGGAGCTTGGACCTCGTAGCGAAGTTCAACCTTCTGTCCAGGTTGCAGAATGGCCGGAGGAACCGTCTGTTTGGTGACCTTCAGATCCAGCCGAGGCTGAAAGGACACTGCGAAATCCTCTACCGGCGTAGTCCCGGTGTTCCTTACGACGATCGATAAGCCGGCCTTGTCACCCTTCGCCACTGCAACGGAATTCCGCCGTGCAACGACCTGAAGATGCGAATCTGGGACGGGGTTGTCGCAATGGCTCAGCGTTGTCAGAAACCACGGTAGGTAGTTGAAGACCAAACCCGTGGAACGAGTGCCGAAGGGGTCCACCCTCTCGCCATAGCCTGTCACCAGCAATTCACGCGGAACAACCAGAAACAGCGGATCGTGAGTCCGCTCATAAACATACCCCATCAGGCGGAGATGGGTGGAGATGTTCCGCGCAGCAGAGTGCTCCGGCGGCAATCCGCCCTTGAACATGATGGAGGCCGGAGGTCGCCACATGTCGGTCAGCACGTAGCGAGCATTGCGCTCCAGCAGACCGTCGATCTCGGACAGCCCGGCCCATGAGTTGAATTTCATCAGTGCCGAGGTGAGCAGGCCGCCGCAGAAAGGCGAGCCGGCATAGTAGGCGGGTCGTTCAGTAATCGGCGCCGGAAAACCGCTTCGCTCCGGCTGCTCCCATTTGAATGCCCAGTCCACCAGGCGGGCGGCACCTCGCAAATAGACCTTGTCCCAGGTTGCCTCGTAGACGTCGGTCAAGGTCATCAAGGGGTGTCCCAACGCACGTTCCATATGTCCGACATTGGCCTCCGGCTTCATGGTGCGAAGCACCCAATCCGCAATTCCCCTGGCTCCCTGAATGCCTGCCGGATCGCCCGTGAAATAGCTGTACCAGATCAGA
This sequence comes from uncultured Planctomycetales bacterium, assembly GCA_964446835.1. Taxonomy (GTDB): domain Bacteria; phylum Planctomycetota; class Phycisphaerae; order UBA1845; family JAFGLZ01; genus CAYUQT01. The sequence continues at coordinate 62,184 of CAYUQT010000051.1, forward strand.
CCCTGCACATAACCGGCGTGGGACATGCCGGGCGGTTCAGCGGTGTGGTGGCCGAATGTCCCGTGACTGTGGGTCCAGGGCGCCCCTGCCCACTCGGAACGGCGACGCGAGTAATGAATCGTATCGACGTCGAGGTAGTGCCGGGCCGACGCAACTCCCACTCGCAATGCCTCACGATCTCCAGTGCGCACGAAGTGCACCATGGCCGCAGCCGGCAGGTCGTATTCGTTGTTGTCCCAGAGGCTGCTGCCTTTGACATATCCGCCGGAAGAGTGATCGCCATAGTTCTCGAAGCCGAGCCCCACCTTTCCGATGACCTCGCTGGCCATATGCTTCGTCAGAGTGTCTTCAACGGCGGGCAGGACGCCCTCTTGGGCGGTCAGCAAGGGGCCGAAAACGCCGGAGTGCGCGTACCAGGCGGGGTCTGCCATGGCAAAGACTCTGCCATGGGCCAATACAGAGGCGTCATCGGCGGGAGGGCCGTAGAACAACGAGAACTGGTGCGTCTTCCCGACGCCCTGGAACCACTCGTAGGCTCCGCCTTCAGGTGCCCAGAGATCGACCTGCACCTCATCAGGCCTCCATCGAATCGCCTTGGGGTACTGCTCGCGGAACGCCTGAAGGCCTACCCCCACAAACGCCTGTCCATCCAGGCTGACCCATCCGCGTCCGTTCGCCTCGGCGGTGGCTTGGATCACGCTCCCACCGGTACTTGCTCGACCGCTGGGTCTTATCTTCAGGCTGATGGAACGCGTTTCCACCTTCTTGCGCTCATCGGTGTTGGCCACGAAGTACTCAACGTCAATCAGAGGACTCCCCGCATACGCGTGAACACGGACACAGTGATAGAATCCCGACGAGGGCTCTCCGGACTTCGCACGTTTCGTAGCAGCCCGAATAACGGCGTGGAGGGGACCGAACTGCTCGACCTCTATCGTCTCAACGGGCAGATCAAGGACCCGCCACGTCTTGCCGTTCGTCTCGGTAACCTCGAAATCGATCGGGGCTCGTTGGACAACTCGGCCCGATACTAGCCGCACGTCCTCAATGATCCCGAAGTGTGTCTTCGGTACGCGGAAGTGAAGCGCCCCCGTGTCCACCTCCACTCCCTCGGCTCCAGATCGCGTCTGGACCGAGAGCGACGAGGGAACCGACCGAACGCGATTTCCATAGGCGACGGTGTATCGTCCCTCACCGCCCTTGGACAAGTCACTCGCGAAGTCAAGTTGGAGCCATTTCACGCTGCCGTCCGGCCACGTCGCCATGGCCCGGTTCTGCGAAGGCAACGCAACCTCCTGACCGTTCAACACAGTGGCCTGTTCCGGCTGCGCCAGTTGACCCAGGGGAATCGGCAGGCCGCACCGCACCGGCCAATTGGTCCCGTGGGCGAATCGCGGACTGCTCACTGTCACGGCAACCCGCTTCTGATCAACCGTTCCGTGAGCCAATCGGGGCGGTCTTCGAGATGCCGCCTCGAACAGCCTCTCGGCCGATGGAACATCGTCCCTTGGAAGCAAACGCACATAGTCGAAGTAGACCGGGCCGACGGACACGGGGTCGCAATAGCATGCATCCATCCAAAGCTCGATCATGCTGTCTCGCGCCTGAATCGTTCCCAGATCGGCTTCGCTGCCGCCCTCGAAACGCTTCCAGTTCTTCCCGTCCAGGGAGACCGCAACGGCCCGGCCCGGGTCGTTCAAGTGGGCACGATAGGGACCCATATGGGCACGCATACGGAAATGAAGTGCCTTCCGCTGGTCGGGCGAGCGGTCTTCTCGTACGGAATCCGATTTGAGCACGGCACCGTCCGACCAGTAGAACGCGTTCGGCTGATACCCGAAGCTCGTACGCCAATCGACGGCATCTGCCGGACGCTCCGACAGCTTGTCGAGGTCGACGCAGACAAGGGCCCATTTGCCGTCGCCATCGCGATCCTCCGACGACACGTGATCGGTGTTGATGATGCCGAGATTCGACTCGAGCACCAGCCCCCTTCGCAACTGCGGAGAAAGCTGGGAAATGAGCGCCCCCGTCTGGTACGAGTCCACATTGACGGGCCGAAACTCCAGGCTGGCAATGTGCACCTCGCCCTGTCCGCTCGCACGTAGACGAGCGCGGACCGAGTCTGTACCGGGACGAACTGGGAATACGCGGCGGAAGTGCTGCCAGTTGGTGGTTGTCTGAACCGGACCGGAAAGCAGGGATGAACGCACCGGGATCTCATGCCCCGAAACGTCGTAGCAGGCCAGTTCAGGCAGGGCTCGGGTATGAAGTCCGACGCGAACTCGCAGATTGACTTCAAAACAGTCACCGGGCCGCGACACGTAGGACTTGGCTGACTCCAGCGTGAATTCGCCGTTGGTCAGCGAAGTGATCGTCCATGAACCGTCCCCTTGTTGAGCAATACGAACCTCAGGTGCGGAACGGATCTGCCACACTTCGGGAGCACTCGTTGTGCTCGGCTGGGCAATCGCAAGCCACTGGAAGATTCCTGCGATCAGTTGCATCAGCTTGGGTCCCGTCACGAATCACCATCTCTTCCATGATCCAGGATAGATGCTCCGGGCCCCGGTGGGAACAGGCAGCGAGGAACCTGCGTCAATTGAACATGCGCTGCATTATAATGTTCCACCAGATTGCTGCTGCGATGTGCCTTCGACGGCGAAGGGACGTCGGCTGCCATATGACCCCCACTGCGTTCAAGACGCCGTGCCTCGACCGGCTCGCCAACCCAGACCAGTGCATCACGCACCCGCACACGCCGGGTTCGGTCTGCGGTCCTTGCCGAGGCCCCGTGATCGAAGCTTCACCAGACCGGGCGATGGCAAGTAGAATGCCGGAAGGACCTCAGCACTTCAGACAATGAAGGATGAAATCATGACCCCAACCATTCGTCACTGCCTCACCTCACATGGCTTCCATATCGTGCTCCTGATGCTGGCCGCCGTAAGCCCGTTTGCCCTCTCGTCCGCGCAAGCCGCCGAGCGAAAGCCGAACTTCCTGTTCGTCTACACAGACGACCAGCGATGGGACGCGATGGGAGTCGTGCAGCGCGAACAGGGTGAACGTGCCCGATTCCCGTGGTTCCAGACGCCGAACATGGACCGCCTGGCGACCGATGGCGTGAGGTTTCGCAACGCATTCGTCACGCTCCCATTGTGTGCACCGAGCCGCGCGGCGTTTCTCACCGGTCGCTACAACCACCTGAACGGCATCGCCAATAACCACACACCGTTTCCAGACAGCAGCGTCACCCATGCAAGCCTGCTACGCGCGGCCGGCTACGCGACCGCCTACATCGGCAAGTGGCACATGGATGGGCAGCGCGGCCAGCGTCCGGGCTTTGACTATTCCGCAAGCTTCGTCGGCCAGGGTAGGTATGTTGATTGCCCGTTTGAGATCAACGGCCAGACCACCCCGACCAGCGGCTGGGTGGATGATGTTTCAACCGATTTCGCCATCGCGTTTATGAAACAGCACCGCAACGAGCCATTTTCCGTAGTCGTTGGGTATAAGGCTTGCCACGGTCCGTGCCTCCCGCCGGAGCGCGCCAAAGACCGTTTCCCCGACGCCGTGGCCCGGCCGGTTCCGAACCTCGACGTTCAGGCCATCTATCGGAATTCCCTTTCGGAGCCGAACAGGAAGGCGGGCGCGACGTCCGGCGCATCCGCCGGCCCGGCCGGGACGAATCCCAACTACTTCCGGTGCATCTCGGCTGCGGACGATAATCTCGGCCGGTTGCTGAAGGCACTCGAAGACCTCGGCGTTGCGGACGACACCGTGGTTGTTTTCGCCAGCGACAACGGCTACTACAAGGGCGAACACGGGCTGGGCGACAAGCGGTCCGCCTACGACGAATCGCTTCGCATCCCCCTGATCATCCGGTACCCGAAACGGCTGCCGAAAGGCAAAGTGCGCGACGAACTGGTGCTGAACATCGATCTGGCCCCGACGTTCCTCGAACTGGCAGGCCTGACGGCGCCACGCGAGATGCAGGGCCGAAGCTGGGTGCCGTTGCTTACGGGCAAGGTCACGGATTGGCGGAAAGCGTTTCTCGCAGAATACTTCTTCGAGAAAGGGTTCCCCACCACACCGACGGTGGTCGCCGTTCGTACCGAAACCGCCAAGCTCATCAAGTATCCCGGCCACGATGAGTGGACGGAGTTGTTCGATCTCGCCAGCGATCCGTACGAAACAAAGAACCTCGTCGGCGAACCAAAGCACAAGGATCTGCACAAGCAGATGAGCGACGAGTTCGATCGGCAGGTGAAGCTGACAGGATTCGTGATCCCAGACTACGCGGACAAGCCCGGCCAGATGCCCGACCCGCCCGCCCAGAAGAAGGCGGGAAGAGCGAGGAATATGCAATAGTGTGAGCCGGGACGTCCTGCCCACGAAACTGGGCATCTGTGGACCCCGACCGATTGCACACCAATGGGGCATGCAGGATGGAGATTGCCAATGGTCCTCACACACACGGCGTTCTGGACAGAATTGGGATTGACGGCACTCTTGTGCGCTGCTGCGGCACCTGGGCAGACCATCCCACAGCTCGATCTGTCCGATCAGACGCATCGGCAGGTCGTCGTCGACAGGGAGAAAGGGCAGTACCTGGGCCACCCAACGACGGTCCTGCTGGAGGATAACAGAACGATGCTCTGCGTCTATCCGAAGGGACACGGGCGAGGAGCGATCGTCTATAAGCGGAGCACGGACACGGGGCTGACCTGGACCGATCGCTTGCCGACACCGGCGTCCTGGGCCACCTCGAAGGAGGTACCGACCCTGCACCGCGTGATAGACGCACAGGGCAAGAAACGAATCATCATGTTCTCCGGCCTGTATCCCGTTCGCATGGCCCTCACGGAGGACGACGGGAAGACATGGTCCGAGCTGAAACCCGTCGGGGATTGGGGCGGAATCGTAACGATGGGCTGCGTCGAGCCGTTGCGGACGGGCAAGGGCCACTACATGGCCATGTTCCATGACGACGGACGATTCTTCACGAGCAAGGCGCAACAACAGAATCCCATGGTGATGACACTCTACCAGACCCTGTCCCGTGACGGCGGCCTGACGTGGTCGTTCCCTGAGATCATTTGCAAGTCGGCGGATATCCACATCTGCGAACCGGGCATCGTCCGTTCGCCGGATGGTAAACAACTCGCCGTGCTCTTACGCGAGAACAGCAGACGACACAACTCGCAGATCATCTTCTCCAATGACGAAGGGAAGACGTGGTCGGCGCCGCGAGAGATGCCCGATTCGTTGAACGGAGACCGGCACACGGGCAAATATGCTCCGGATGGACGACTCTTCATCTCATTTCGCAGCGTGTCACCGAAGGGAAAGGCGAATCCCACCCAGGGCGACTGGGTCGCCTGGGTGGGAACGTATGACGATCTGGTCCAGAGTCGCCCCGGCCAGTACAACGTCCGGTTGAAAAAGAACCACAAGGGGGCGGACTGTGCGTATCCGGGTGTCGAGGTCCTGCCCGACGGAACCTTCATAGCCACGACCTACGGCCACTGGGAAAGCGGACAAATGCCTTACATACTCAGCGTAAGGTTGAAGCTCGAAGAGTTGGACAAGATGGCTGGCACATAGTGGGAGAACGGAGGCCGCGCATGCTTCGTAACCCTGCTGCCCTTCTTTCCTGCCTCCACACAGATCACCGCCCCCCTTGTCACTTGTGAATGGGTGGATCCACCGGATTGGCGAGTCCAACAACGAAGATCTCACAACCCAATGCCGCTGCGGCCTCACCGCAGCACGACCCAATCGAGCCACCGCCTGCCAGCCACATGACACGCCCTCCTTCTTCCCGCTACATACCAACCCAAACCCCGGAGTTGTCGGACAGCCCCCCTGACCTTTGTTTGTTATGCCCGCGGCCCGATACCCTCCCCCTCAGATTGTGTGACATTTCGGGACACACTGAGACGTTCGTCGACACACGCACCCCGAAGACGCACCATGCTTCCAGTCCCACGTCCCGACGCGCCCGATACCCTCAAGGCCCAAGCGCGCATATTACGTGTCGAAAGTGTGACATTCCCAGATACACCAGATCAGAATCTCAATGAAGAACCCATTACAGACATGGAAGCGCAAACCCAACACCGGATGCGCTACTCCCGATCCGCCGCCTACGGCCCCCTGCCCCCATCTACTCACAGAGGGCCATTAGCCGCAGACTGTTCTCCGGTGCAATCGTCTCACACGCCCCATGTGAAGCATGGGGCGGGAGGATGCGATGGTGTGATGCATATTAACCAACGCAGGGCAGCAGGAGTGAAAAGGGACTCGCTGCTCTTCTCGAACTGGGACCCCTCCCATCTTGTCCGTGTGAAGAGTGGACACCTTCCGGGGTATCCACGGTTGCCGGATATACCCCGATCCATCAGCCGGCGCCCTTCAACAGCGACCATGCCTTTCGTTGGATCGGCGAGACAACCCCTTCGGTCAGAATCGGGTCCTGGGTTGCTTCAAGATGACGATTCAGACGCCCCAGCAACTCCTTTCGAACCGATGCGTGTGTTGGGTTGTCGGCCAGATTCCGCAACTCATGGGGATCCTCGCGAAGGTCGTACAGCTCCACCGCCGGATGGTACGCCACGGCATGATTCAGCGGCACCTTCGTGTCCGACCGTGGGCGCCACGACTGTGACGGATCCATGAAGAACGGAGCGGAACTGAAGTTGACGATCAGCTTGTGAGTCTCTGTGCGGATACAGCGGCGCGGATCGTAGTAGTCGTGATACGTGATCTCGCCGAAGATTTCGGTACGCGAGGCATACGACCGCCCGTCGAGCAAGGGCGCAAACGATCGACCCTGCACACGGCCGGGAACCGCCACTCCGACGGCATCCAGAATCGTGGGTAGAATGTCAATATTGGAGACCATCTCGGATCGCCGCATCCCGCCATGCCAACCCGCTCGCGAAGGCCAACGGAGCATAAAGGCCACGCCCAACCCCGGATCGTACAGCGAACACTTCGCCCGCGGCATTGCGATGCCGTGGTCGGTGGTGAAGATCGTCAGGGTGTTCGCTTCGAGCCCGAGCTCGCGCAGACCCTCCAGCACGCGGCCCATATGCCTGTCCATGTGGCGGACGGCACCCTGAAGCTCGGCAATCTCCGTACGTGTCCCTTCCGTGTCGCGCAGATACCCGGGAACCGTGACGCCCTGCGAACGGTCCTCCTGAAGATGGTCGCCCAGGAAGCCCATGTGGTCGCTGTCTGCCTTGTCTCGGCCGCCGAGACGATGCGGCTCGATACACCCCACCTGCATGTAGAACGGTCGATCGCTCCGGCCGGCAAGACGCTTCAGGAGCGCGATCGCTTCATCGGCAGCCCGCTCCGCGTTCGACGCGGGGGTGTACTGTTGGAGACCGCACCGCCGCGGACCGCCACGGGTTTCATGGATCACACCCACGCCGGCCGTCTCGTAGCCTGCCCCACCCAGGATCTGCCCGAGATGTTGCTCGTCCGAATGGAGGTCCCACGCGAACTCGGCATGGCACAGACCCATGACACCGTTGTTGTGCGGGTATCGCCCGGTGAAGATCGACGCCCGCGAGGGGCTGCACTGGGGGGCCGAGCAGAAGGTGTTCAGAAACGTAACACCCTCCGACGCCAGACGATCGAGATTCGGAGTCTGGACGGTCTTTACCCCGTAGCAGTGCAGAAACCGCCCCAGATCGTGACAGTGCATGATGAGAATATTCGGACGCCTGTCAGACCCGGTCGGCGGCGCTCCGCAGAGATGCTCGGGAAGAAGGGCCGATACGATCGGTGCGGCGGCCATTCGCAATACATCGCGCCGTCCAACCTGTCGTTCTTCACGCTGAGGCATGGGTCCACCTTTCACCGAGGCACGGTAACGCGCAATCGGCCTGCCTCGGCTCGATATGAGAGCGCACCCCACATGGCCGTACGGGTGCTGAAGACGCCCATACGGGTATCCGGGTGCAAGTGGATGATACTTCATCGTTTGCGCAAGCCGCAACAAGGCAGGCCAAGCGGCGTCTCCCCCTACAGACTGAGAGGGCCGCCCGTGCCGAGGCGTCTTGATTACGTGGCACGCGACGCGTTCGGACTGGAAAATGGAACACTTACTTCTCTGGAAGGGTAGAATGTCCCGAGTTACCCCTTCTTCTGAGCGACGTCGTGCCACAATGGACCCATCGGAACGAGTAGTCTATGGAGCAATGCGATGAGACTGACGGCATATCTCACGGCCATCGTGATCCTGTCCGGATGGGTCTCTGTTGCGCATGGAGAAACGGCCGTAGCGACATCTCCAAAGCCCAACATCGTGTTCATCCTCGCAGACGATCTGGGCTGGGGCGATCTGAGCTGTTATGGTCACACACGCCTCAAGACCCCCCGACTCGACCGGCTTGCGCGTGAGGGGGCCCTGTTTACGCAGTTCTACTCCAATGCCTCCGTGTGCTCGCCCAGCCGTTGCGCTTTCATGACCGGCCAGTATCCGGCTCGTCATCGAATCCATGGGCACTATGCCGATGCGAAGCTGAACGCCGACCGTGGCATGTCCAACTGGCTCGATCCGAACGTCCCGAATATGGCCTCACTTCTGAAATCTGCCGGCTACGCGACCGCACATTTCGGTAAGTGGCACCTGGGCAGCGGCTCCGGCGCGCCCAAGCCGACCGCGTACGGATTCGACGAGGAGCGAACCATGGTCTCCGTCGATCCCGGTTGGAGCGAACCGCCGGACACCTTCTGGGCCAAATCGACGGCGGCTTTTGTGGATGAGGCTATCCGCTTCATCCGCGCCAACAAGGGGCGGCCATTCTACGTGAATATCTGGACGCTTGTTCCTCATGCCCCGCTCAACCCAACCGATGAGCAGATGAAGCCGTACGAACGCTTCAGTTGGGGTCACGGCGTTCATCACAAGAGCGCCGAGACCATCTTCTACGCATCGGTGAGCGACCTCGATCAGCAGGTGGGGCATCTCCTCGACGAGCTCGATACGCTCAATCTCGCACGCAACACGCTGATCTTCTTCTCGAGCGACAACGGGCCGGAGGACATTCACATCATCAACGCCGGCCACAGCGGTGTGGGGTCGGCAGGCCCCTTCCGCGGACGCAAACGCAGCCTGTATGAAGGCGGAATCCGTATGCCCTTTATCGTCCGATGGCCGGGGCACGTACCGACGGGACGCGTGGATGACAGTTCCGTCGTCGCCGGCGTGGACCTCCTGCCGACCGTGTGCGGTCTGGTTGGAGCACAACTGCCGGACGGACATGCCCTGGACGGTGAGGATGTCGCCGACATCCTGCAGGGGCATTCGCGGGCTCGCAAGACACCGCTGATGTGGGAATGGCGCTTCCACATCTTCGGCGAACCGTTCCATCGCAGTCCGATCCTGGCCATCCGCGAGGGTGATTGGAAGCTGCTGATGAACCCGGACCGAAGCCGTATCGAGCTGTACGACATTCCGCGCGATCCGACGCAACTGAACAATGCCGCCGACCGGCACCCGGACCTGGTGGAACAGTTGGCCGAGAAGGTGCTGGCGTGGCAGAAGACACTGCCGCCCGGACCTATGGACCCCACTGCCGGCCAGGATGCTTACCCCTGGCCGGGCAAAGCCCAGAAACAATCCGGACGCACACCGAGAAGACCCGCAACGCGCCCGGACAAGCCGTTGCCTGATTGACCCGGCATGGCTATCAAGCCAGATACATCGGCAAATGGCACCTGCAGGCCAATCAACTTGGGAATCACAGGGACCCCCAGAACGGCTTCGTGCCGCCGCGGCCGTACCGGCTCGGATGTGACGACTACTGGGCCGCTTCTGGTCTGTGCGCAGGTGAACCTGACCCGTCTATCCGCACCAGGTATACTACTGGAACCTGTGTGCTGGATTTGCGGAGAGTCCCCATGAAGCCAACGAAAGCCGTGAATCGAACATCGCTGCTGCTGGTACTCAGTGTGATGGCCTGCGGCCAGGTTGCGTGGGCCCAAGAGGCATCGCCGTCTCGACGCTTCGTGTCGATCAAGGGCGAGAAGTTCATCGATCCTGCCGGCCGCCATCTCCTGTTGCACGGGCTGAACATCGTCGACAAGAGCGCCGACTGGAGCCATAACCGCTGGTTGGACGAGTCGGGTTACGCCGCCATGAAGGACTGGGGATTCAATTGCATCCGCCTCGGCTTCACGTGGGCAAGCCTTGAACCTGAGCCAGGCCGCTACAGTGACAAGTGCCTTGCCGAGATCGAGAAACGAGTCGCCTGGGCGGCCAGGAACGGCCTCTACGTGTTCCTCGACATGCATCAGGACCTCTTCAGTATGAAGTTCAGCGATGGGGCTCCGGAATGGGCCACACTGACCGACGGCAAGCCGCACGTGGCCCCAGGTGCGGTCTGGAGCGACGCCTACTTCTCGAGCCTGGCGGTGCAGGCGGCCTTCGATAACTTCTATGCGAACAAGCCCGGACCGGATGGCGTCGGCCTGCAGGACCACTACGCCCGTGCGTGGCGATACGTTGCCGAGCGGTTCGCGACGAACACGACGGTCATCGGATACGACCTGATGAACGAACCCTTCGCTGGGAGCCTGGTCCCACTGGGCATGCTCCTGGTTGTGCGCAAGTTGGCCGAGGAGACACGGGATCCTGCCACCAGCGGACCGGCGGACACGGAGGCGATCATGTCCCAGTGGGGTTCGTCGGATGGGCGGTCCGGCATTCTCAAGAACCTGAGTGATGCCAGGGTTTACGGGCGCGTCCTGGACGCCGCCGGACCGATCTTTGGCCAGTTCGAACGGACGAAGCTGACGGCCATGTTCCAGCGAGTGACGAACGCCATTCGTCAGGTCGACAGAAACCACATCATTTTCCTGGAGACCAGCGGATCGGCGAACATGGGTGTCTACAGCGGAATCGAGCCCCTGAAGGACACCGACGGCCATCGCGATCCGCTGCAGGCCTACGCGCCCCACGGCTACGACCTGGTAACGGATACCCCCGACGTCGCGGACCCGTCCAACGAACGCGTCAGGCTCATCTTCGCCCGGCACGGAGAGACGGCGAAACGGCTGCAGATGCCGATGCTGGTCGGCGAATGGGGTGCCTACGGCGGCAACCCCAGGGCGCTGCCCGCAGCCCAGTTCGTCTGCCGCCAGTTTGAAGGGCTTCTCTGCTCCGACACCTACTGGTCGTATGAGAAGAATCTCGAGCAGACGCTCGGACCCGCGCTGGTCCGGCCCTATCCCATGTGCGTGGTGGGAAACATCGAGAGATATCGCGCCGATCCGGATCGGCTCACGTTCGAATGTGTTTGGAAGGAGGAAGCCGATTCCAGGTCGGTGACCCGCTTCTTTGTTCCGGGAGCTTTCCGTCCCACAATGGAACGCATTTCGATCGTGCCCGAAGGCAAGGGATGGAAGGTGGAGCCCGTTTCCGAGGGCAGCAAGAACGTTTACGTTCTTGTGCCAGCCATGGGGCAACCGCATGAACGCCGATTGGTCATCGAGTAGCTGGCGAGACGCCGGCGTCATCACGTGTATCGTGCGATCTTCGCTTCTTTGGGGTTACCCCCACAAACGACCTTCGGTTTTGCGCACAGATCATCGAAAGGCTGCCGCATGAAGGATATTCAGAGAAGTCAGACGATCACATGGCGAAGCTCCGTTCTGCTTCTGCCTGTACTCTGCTCCCTTGGTTCTATCGCCTGCGCCGACCCGATCGACATCAGGCTGACCGACCTGCCGAGCGTGGACACGCGGGACCTCGCCGCTGTCGAGGGAGACTGGCTGGTCATGCCGATGAAGGATCGGGCGACGGTCTACCGAGGTAAGCAGAAGAACGACATCACGATGATGAACGGGCTGATCCGCCGCACATGGCGATTGAAGCCTAGAGCATTTCACGATTGACTGTAGCGATACCCGCAATGTTGAAACCACCCT